>JAJFFJ010000126.1 GCA_021776685.1 Alphaproteobacteria bacterium | reverse complement strand
GATCTGAAATCTCGCCCTGCCGTTTGTGCCGCCCATGATCTGACCATACGTTGGCGCCGCGAAATGGGCAGGCAAAATCAATACGTCACGCTCGGCATTGTCGTCGACAAACTTCGTCCGCGTCGCCGCGGACATCTCCGGATCCCAGCAGAAGCGGCTGTTCCAGCCGGGCCAGGCGCACTGCACCGGGTGGTGCAGCAGGTCGCCCGAGAAAATCGCACGCTGCTGTGGTGTATCCATGTGAATGCAGATGTGCCCGGGTGAGTGACCGGGGGTCGGCTGGATGTGCAGCAGGTGGTCGAGGTCGAAGTCCGAGTCGATCAATTGCGCCTGATTGGCCTCGAAGACCGGCAGCACGCTGTCCTCGAAGAAGCCATCGCTGGCGGCCCCGCCTTCCGGCACGTAATCGCCATGCTCTTGCCAGTGTTCATATTCGGTGCGGTGAAACAGATATTGGGCGTTGGGAAAGGTCGGCACCCAGCGGCCATCGTCCAGCCGCGTGTTCCAGCCTACATGGTCGATGTGGAGGTGCGTGCACATGACATAGTCTACGCCTTCCGGCTCGACGCCGAGGGCGGCGAGGTCCTGCAGGAACCGCGTGTCCATCTTGTGCCAGCCGCGTGTGGATGGCCGCTCCTTATCATTGCCGACGCAGGTGTCCACCAGAATTGTGTGTTGCGGCGTGCGGATGACATAGGCGTGGACGGACTGGATGAAGCGGCCACTCTCCGGGTCGAAGAACTGCGGCAACAGCCACGGGTCGCAGGCACGGATGGCGTCCATGTCGGCGCCCGGCAGCAGGAATTCCGGCGGGAAACCTAGTCCCTCTGCCTCCACCAAACGGTCGATAGTCACGTCGCCGAACTGAAGTTGCTTCATTCCCAGTCCCCTTGTTTCACGGGCTTGCCCGCGCGAGCCATTTAGCGTTACCTGCCCGTCAGAGACAACCGCGGCAACGCGCGGTCAAATGGGGGGATATCGTGGCCTACGACAGTTTGCGTCCGTATTTGCAGGTGCTGGAACAGCAGGGCTTGTTCCGATGGGTCGACAAGGAAGTGGACAAGGAATGGGAGGTGGGCGCCGTCTACCGGATGATCTTCCGCGCCATGGAAGAGGACAATCGATACGGCATCGGATTCCGCAACGTCAAAGGCCACGAGGGCGGCCGCATTGTCGCCGGCGTGATTGCGTCGTCGCGGAAGATGATTGGCACCGTGCTGGGCTGCGAGCCGACGCTCGAGGCGATTCACGAGCGCGTTACCGCCGGCATGAACGACCCGATCGAACCGGTGATGGTGGACAGCGGCCCGTGCCAGGACGTGGTGATTGAGGGCGAGGACGTTGATCTCGGCAAACTGCCGGTTCCGATCTGGACGCCGGAGAAAGATGCCGGGCCGTACCTGACGCCACTGTGGGTGACCAAGGACCCGGACAGCGGACGGCGCAACATTGGCATCCGCCGCTGCCAGATCAAGGGCAAGGACCGCACTGGCATCCTGTTTGGCGCGCCGGACCGAGGTGGGGCCATCCACCATGCGAAATACAAGGCCCGCGGCGAGCATATGCCGGCCGCTATCTTCATCGGCGGCGACCCGGTGCAATATCTGGTGGCGCCGGCCCGCTACGGCGCCGATGAACTGGCGGTCGCCGGCGGCATCCGCGGCGAGGCGATCCCCATGGTCAAATGCAAGACCGTCGACCTTGAAGTGCCCGCGGAATCAGAGATCGTCATCGAAGGCCATGTGTTGATGGACGAGGTGGAGCCTGAAGGTCCGTTCGGCGAATTTACCGGCTTCATGGCCGGCGGCCGGGAGGGGCCGGTCTTCCAGGTCACATGCATCACACACCGCAAGGATCCGATTGTGCTGGGCGTCATCAGCCAATTTCCGCCGTCCGAATCGTCGATGATCAAACGGGCACTGCTGGAAGCGGGCCTGAAGAAGCACCTGACCGTCGACCTGAACCTGCCGGGCATCACCGATGTGCATGCGCTGGAGGCGGGTGGCGGCACGGCGACCCTCTGGATCAGCATGAAGAAGATGTATGCCGGCCATGTGGACCAGACCGCCATGGGGGTCATGGGCCATTTCGGCATGAGCTATTTCAAGTGGATCGTGCTCTGCGATGACGACATCGACATCAACGATCCGTTCATGCGCGATTGGGTAATGGCCTGGCGGGTGCGGCCGGACAAGGACATCAAGACGATCCCCAACACAGCATCGGTGGAACTGGACCCGTCCTCATTTGAACCCGGCAAAACCCAGGCGGACATCACCGGCACCAAGATGATCATCGACGCCACCAAGAAGTGGGACTATCCGGCCGTCTCTTTGCCGCCGCTCGAAATGATGCACCAGGTTGCGGACAACTGGGACGCCTATGGCCTGCCGCCACTGGACGAGCTGAAGCTGCCCCGGGAGTCCTGATCATGATGGTCGATGGCGTTCCCTACCGGACGATCTGGCTGGCCCAGGAAGGTGAGGGAGCAGGCTGGCAGGTGGAGATCATCGACCAGACCAGGCTGCCTCACATCTTCGAAACCGTGCGCCTGACTAATCTGGACGATGCGGCCCATGCGATTCGCGCCATGCTGGTGCGTGGGGCGCCGTTGATTGGCGCGACGGCGGCGTACGGAGTGGCGCTCGCAATGCGGGCCGATACCTCGGACGACGCGCTCGACCAGGCGTGTGAAACCCTGTTGGCGACGCGGCCGACCGCGGTCAATCTTGGTTGGGCCCTGGCGGAGATGCAGGCGCACCTTCGCAACCGGCCGCGGGACCAACGGGCGGCTGCGGCCTATGCCCGGGCGGTGGAAATCTGCGACGAGGATGTGGCGATCTGCGAAGGCATTGGGCGGAACGGCCTGGCGCTGTTCGAAGACATATGGACCGCCAAGGGACAGCAGGGCCGGCTGAATGTGCTGACCCATTGCAATGCCGGCTGGCTGGCCACTGTGGACTGGGGTACCGCCCTTGCGCCGATCTACATGGCCCACGACGGGGGCATCCCGGTGCATGTCTGGGTGGATGAGACCCGGCCGCGCAATCAGGGCGCCGCGCTGACTGCCTGGGAACTGGGCAAGCATGGCGTGCCGCACACGGTGATTGTCGACAATGCCGGCGGACACCTTATGCAAAAGGGCGAAGTCGATTTATGCATCACCGGCACCGACCGCACGGCGGCCAACGGCGATGTTTGCAACAAGATCGGCACCTATCTGAAGGCGCTGGCGGCCCATGACAATGGGGTTCCATTCTATGTGGCGCTGCCTGGCCCGACCATTGACTGGGAGATGCCGGACGGGAACGCGATCCCCATTGAGGAACGCGACCCCGCGGAAGTGTCCTGCATAGAGGGCAGGCTGGCGGACGGGACGACGGCGCCGGTGCAACTGACGCCGGATGCCAGCGCCGCGGCCAACTATGCCTTCGACGTCACCCCCGCGCGGCTCGTGACCGCGCTGGTGACGGAGCGGGGCGTTTGCGCCGCGTCCACGGATGGATTGGCGAACCTCTACAACAAGGAGAAGAACGCGTGATGAGATTTTGGCCGGCCCTGGCTCTCTCGCTTTTGGTGTGCGCCCCGGCCGTTGCAGAAAAATCCGGCCCCAGCTTTGACTGCAAGAAGGCCGGGACCGAGATCGAAAAAACCATCTGCAAAAGCCCGGAACTTGCACAGTTGGACCGGCTTGTGGCCGACTATTACCGGATGTTCCTCAAGGCGTTGCCGCCCGAATCGAAATACCAAAGTGACCTGCGGGCGACGCAGGTGACCTGGCTCAAGCGGCGGGACAAGGTTTGCGGCCGAGCGGCTGACAGCGACAAGCGATATAGCTGCGTGCATGGCTTTTATCAGGGCCGCATCGCCGGTTTGGCCCGGTTGTATCACCAGACCCGCGGCGGCAAGCCCAACCGCGGCGTGCCCTTCATCTCAGGCTGGTACGCGGCGCGGCAGCCCGGCATCAGTGGCCAGATGTTGTTGCTGGAATGGCCGGACGAACGGGTCAGCGGTCAGCTTCTGACCGTGCGAACCAACCGGGGGTCCCACACCTGCACCCTCGAGATGCCAAAGATGACCCGCAAGGGGAAAATGCTGACCTTTACCTCCACCGACGAGGGGTCGAAAAACTGCAGCCTGACGGTGAAGGTCGACGGCACTCAGGCCCTGGTCAAGGCGGCTCCCTGCCTGCGCCAGTATTGGTGCGGCGCTGCAGGGTTTATGTCAGGCCGGTATGTGAAGACGAGATAGGTCGCCAGGGCCGCCCGGATCAATCCACTGGTCCGGAAATCAATAGATTGATAGAATTTTGGGTGCCCCCAGCCGCGGAGCCTACCAATGGAATTTTACTGTTTTCACCTGATGCCCTATGCCGATCTCGACTTCGAGGCAGCGGCGCCGCATCGTTCGTCGTGGACCGTGTTGCCCAACGAGCTTTACGATCCGGTCAAGGGCGCGGACCTGTATCACCGTTATCTGGACGAGCTCGAACTGGCGGATCAGCTTGGCTATGACGGTATCTGCGTCAACGAACATCACCAGACCGCCTATGGCCTGATGCCGTCGCCGAACGTGTTGGCGGGGGCACTGGCGCGGCGCACGTCGAATGCAAAGATCGCCGTGCTGGGCCGGGCCCTGCCGCTGCTCAACAACCCACTGAGCGTGGCCGAAGACTACGCGATGCTGGACAACCTGACCCGCGGGCGGCTGATCTGCGGGTTTGTCCGCGGCATCGGTGCTGAATATCACGCCTCACCGGTCAACCCGACGGAGTCCCATGACCGGTTTCATGAGGCCCATGACCTGATCATCCAGGCCTGGACCGAGCCGGGGCCCACGACCTACGAGGGCAAGCACTATCACATCAACTATGTGAACACCTGGCCACGGGTCTATCAGGATCCGCATCCGCCAATCTGGATTCCATCGCAGGGCAGCGCGGAGACGATCGAATGGGCGGCCCATCCGTCCCGTAAATATCCCTTCATCATCACCTTCAGTCCGGCTGAATCAGTGATGAAATTCCTGTCGCTCTATCAGGAACAGGCGGAGGAATATGGCTACACCGCGGAGTCGAGCCAGCTCGGCTGGGCGCTGCCGATTTACCTCGCCGAGACCGACGAACAGGCGCAGGAAGAAGCGCGGCCGCATATCGAGGCCCTGTTCAATAACTATCTGCGCATGACCATGGAGATGCTGCTGCCGCCGGGCTACACGTCGATCAAGTCCCTGCAACGCATCATCGAGACCAAGAAGGGTGTATCGACGGAGAAGGCGACCCTGGAGAATATTCTGGCGTTGGATACCGCCCTGATTGGCAGCCCCGAGACGGTGCGCCAGAAGATCGAGCACTATCATTCGCGGGTGCCGTTCGGCCAGGTGGTCGGCATGATGCAGTTCGGCACTCTGCCGGCAGACCTGACCCGCCGGAATATCCAGATGTTCGCGGACGAAGTGATGCCCTATTTCCGCAACAAGCAGGCCGCCGCCGCGGAATAAACAAAAAATGGGCCGAGCGAGAGGCCCGGCCCAAGGATTTGTCAGCGTCAGACGACCGCTTCAAAATCGCCGTGGCTGATTGCCCCTAATGGTGCTTGTGTTTGCCGTGGTTCATGGGTTTGCCGGACTTTGGCGCTCCAACCTTGACCATCACCATGACAGTACCAGCCTTGGCGAAGGTGAGCTTGAGCGCCAGGTAGGTGCCCTTCATCAAATCCTTCTTCAGACCCATGATCATGATGTGATTGCCGCTCGGGTCCAGGCTGGCCGTGCTGCCAGCCTGAATCGGCAGACCGCCTTTGACCTTCATCATCATCATGTGGCCGTTTTGCTTCTTCATGGTGTGAATCTCGAATTTGGCAGCAACTTTGCCCGAGATCGACACCAGACGGTCAGCGGTTTTGCCCATATTCCTTATTTTGAGGAAGGCGACCGAATTCTTTTGCGCCATAGCCTTGGGGATCGCCCAGGCTTCGCTGATCATCAGCATGCCGACTTTGGCGTGGGCAGATTTCATGCCGGCTTTGTGCTGCATGTTCTTTTTGCCGTCACCGGCGTGGGCGGATGTGCCTGCGGCCATCAACGCACAGGTGAGTGCGGTTGTCAGAATTCGCATGAGATTATTCCTTCACATATCTGGGGTCGGCGCGCAGCGGCACGCCGGGATGGCCGGAAAAGCGGCCTGTCGGAAATTGACGTCAGATAGGGAAGGGGGGCGCGCGCGTTGGCGGTGGTCCGGTCTGTACCGGGCGAATCGCGCTTATCTGGACGGTGCCGTGCAGAACAAGGGGGGCTTGCTGAGGCGCCCACAGGACGGCGGGGGCAGCCGGCGGAGCCAATCCACCACCCAGCACCGGGCACATGGTGCAATCGCAGCTGAAGCTGAGCTTCTTTTGCGTTGGCGTCTCCGCCCCGGGTGCGGCTTTCACCGGCACGCGCCTTAGCCCGTGGCGGGTACAAATTTCGATAAAGCCAGAGGCGCCGGGTAGCCATGCGCTGGAGTCAGCAGAGGCCGCCGCAGCCGAAATTCCGGCGATCGCGGCCTGGAGGAGCATGGCGACCAGGGCCATGCTCAGGCCTGTCTGGCGGATCCAGGACATAGGCCAAGTCTACCATCAGCGGGTATTTCCGGCAAACACCCCGAACAGAGGGGTTTTAGTGGTGCAGGATCTGGCCGAGGAATTCCTTCGTCCGCTCGTGTTGCGGATTGGAGAAGAAGGGTTCCGGCTCGTTCTGCTCGATGATCTCGCCGCCATCCATGAAGATCACCCGGTCGGCGACCGTGCGCGCGAAGCCCATTTCGTGGGTCACGCACATCATGGTCATGCCTTCTTCGGCGAGTGACACCATGACGTCCAGGACTTCGTTGATCATCTCGGGGTCAAGCGCGGATGTGGGCTCATCGAACAGCATGATGCGCGGGTTCATGCAGAGCGAACGGGCGATGGCGACGCGCTGCTGCTGTCCGCCGGAGAGCTGGCCCGGGAATTTCAATGCCTGTTCCGGAATTTTGACCCGCTCAAGATATTTCATCGCGGTGGCTTCCGCCTCTGCCTTGGGAACCTTGCGTACCCACAGCGGCGCCAGGGTCAGGTTCTCCAGCACCGTCAGGTGCGGGAACAGATTGAAGTGCTGGAAGACCATGCCCACTTCGCGGCGGATCTCGTCGATCTTCTTGACGTCGTTGGTCAGCTCGTTGCCTTCGACGATGATCTGTCCCTGCTGATGTTCCTCCAGCCGGTTGATGCAGCGGATCAATGTCGACTTGCCGGAGCCCGACGGTCCGCAGATGACGATGCGCTCACCCCGGTGGACCGATAGATTGATGTCCTTCAGCACATGGAACTGGCCATACCACTTGTGCACGCCGATCATCTGGACCGCCACGTTGGTGCTGGCGGTCGAGGCGATGGACTCGCGTGGGGTTTCTGAAACTTCAGTGCTCATTGCTGAGACTCCTAACGCTTATGTCCGGTTTCAAGACGGCGTTCGACCCCGCGGCTGTAGCGGGACATGCCGTAGCAGAAAATCCAGAACACCGCGGCGACAAACAGATAGCCGGTGTAGGGAACGTTGGGCGCCAGCCAAGACGAATCGCGCATGCCGGTATCAACCTGGGCGAGGAAATCGATCAGGCCGATGATGGCCACAAGGGTCGTGTCCTTGAAGAGGCCGATGAAGGTGTTGACGATGCCGGGTATGACGATCTTCAGCGCCTGGGGCAGCACGATCAGCCGCATCGATTTGAAATAGTTGAGGCCCAGCGCATCAGCCGCCTCGAACTGACCCTTGGGCAAGGCTTGCAGGCCGCCGCGCACAACCTCCGCCATATAGGCGGCAGAGAACAGCGCCACGCCAATCAGGGCCCGCAGCAACTGGTTGAATGTGACCCCTTCCGGCAGGAACAGCGGGAACATCACGGACGCCATGAACAACACCGTGATCAGCGGCACGCCGCGCCAGAACTCGATGAACATGACGCACATGGTTTTGACGACGGGCATGTTCGAGCGGCGACCCAGCGCCAGCAACACACCCAGGGGCAGCGATGCCGCGATCCCGGTGATCGCAACCACCAGTGTCAACATCAGGCCGCCCCACTTGTCGGTTTCGACATAGGTGAAGGACAAGCCGTCGAGGCCCCAGTCACCCCAGTAGATGCCCAGCACGGCGTCAAAGCCATCGGCGATGCTGTCGACAAGGGGTACACCCCAATTGCCCAGCAATCCAAAGATCGCACCGACTAGGCTGAGCGCGATGATGAGGAAGAACAAGCCCATCATCAGCGTGCCGACCGAGCGGGCCCGGTCGCCGCCTAGTGAGGCAATGATCAGGCCGGCCACAGGAAGAATAAACGGCACGATGAAGCCGAAGGATCCGCTCAGGAGCCAGAATGACGCTAGTGGATAGGCAAGAAGCATCAGCAGGCCGATCGCCTTGCGCATCTGCTCCGAGGGTAGCAAGAGCAGCACACCCAGAGCAGCCGGCGCGGCCATCCACAGGACCGCGCGAACGTCAGGATTGCCGAGACCCAATTGCCAGACATAGAGAACAACGGTCGCGCCAAACAGGACCAATGCTGTTGGCTGCCGGCGAGGGCCGTCGGTGAAAATGATTGCGGCGATTCCCACCGTCAGGATGATCGACCATAGGTCGACCCGCCACCGTTCCGGTTCCGGGAAAAACCCATACATGAACTGTTCAAACCGGGCGCCAATGAATCCCCAACAGGCGCCGTCCGGAGATGTGGCGCAGCCTACTTTGTCTTTCGCGTCCCAGACCGCGTCGATGATTGTGAACCCAATCACGCCCGCCAGCAGAAAGTAAAATACGATCATTGCGAACAAGGTCAGGAGCGTCTGACCCATGATTGCCCGGTCGGGTGCGATGGCCTTGATGATAGCGTTGACGATCGCCAAACCAAATACAGCCACGGTCAGCCCAACCAAAGGCGCCATATCGGCTGCAAAGACCAGAACCGCCGTTATTGCGATGGCGATTGCCGCGGTAATTCCGGCGTGTTCGAAGGACGGCACCAGATTGTGCTTGATCCAGCCCAAAATGCCGGCGGTGGCGGGCGGCGGCGGCAGGTCCGGATGAGTGCCGGGATCATAGGCGCCGACTTCGGCTTGGATATCCGACATCGTCAGCGCTCCACCAGGCTTATTCTGGCGTTGTACCAGTTCATGACAGCCGAAGTGACGAGGCTGATTGTCAGATAGATCGCCATTGTCATGGCGACGATTTCAACCGCCTGACCGGTCTGGTTGAGCGATGTGCCCATGAAGACCGCAACGAGATCCGGGTAGGCGATAAAGACTGCCAGGGACGAGTTCTTGGTCAGATTCAGATACTGGTTCGTCAGCTGCGGAATGATCACCCGCATCGCCTGGGGGATGATGATCAGTTTCATGGTCGGGGCAGGGCGGACGCCAAGGGCGTAGGCCGCCTCGGTCTGGCCATGGCTAACGGCCTGGATACCACTGCGTACCGCCTCTGCGATGAAGGCGGCCGTATAGACTGACAGCGCGACCAGCAAGGCCACGAACTCGGGGATCACCACCATGCCGCCTTCGAAATTGAAGCCGGTCAGCTTGGCGATGCCGAACTCCATCGGCGGGCCGGAGATGAAACTCATCAGCACGAAGACGAGGGCGGGCAGGCCAAGGATCGCAAAGAGGCCCCACCGAACCACCGGAAACAACTGGCCGGTCGCGGCCTGCCGCTTGCGGGACCAGCGGCGTAGCATGATTGTGCCGACGATGCCGGCCACCAGGACCACAAACACCGGCAGGAAAGCCTGGTTGAAGCCCGGCAACGGCAGGTACAGACCACGGTTGTTGACGAAAATGACGTCCAGGAAATTGATGCTTTCCCGGGGGCCAGGCAGCGGCTTCAGAACAGCGTGGTACCAGAAGAGGATCTGCAGCAGCAGCGGGATATTGCGAAATGTTTCAATGTAGATTGTGGCCAGCGTCGAGATCAGCCAGTTGGACGACAGCCGGGCGACGCCGATGATGAAGCCCAGCATGGTGGCGAAGACAACGCCCACCGCGGCGATCAGAAGCGTGTTGATCAGGCCGACCAGAAAGACACTGCCATAGGTGGATGTGGCGCTGTAGGGCACCAGGGCCTGGATAATGTCGAAGCCGGCCGTGTTGCTCAGGAAGTCGAAGCCCGAGGTAATGCCGCGGCGCTCCATGTTCGAGAGCGTATTGTCGACCAGGTACCACCCGACCGCGACGACCGCCGCCAGCGCAATCGCCTGGTAGATGAGCGACCGCCATCGGGGATCGCGCCACCAGACAGCGCGTGCCGGGGTTGCTCCCGTAGGGATGCCGTTTGCCATAATGTTTTGTGCCGTAGGGAAAAAAGAAGCCGCTGACGGGTGTCAGCGGCTTCTTTGCTAATTCCTACCGGAACGGCGGCGAATAAAGAAGTCCGCCATTGCTCCAGAGCTTGTTCACACCGCGGGCCAGGCCCAGCGGAGTGACATTGCGCTTGTACATCTCGGCGTAGTTGCCTACGGCCTTGATCGCGCGAGCGGCCCATTCCTTGTCGAGCCCAATCTTGGCGCCCAGGTTGCCTTCCGAGCCGAGCAGACGCCGGATTTCCGGATTCTTGCTCTTCATCATCGCGCCAGCATTCCCTGACGTGACGCCCAGCTCTTCTGCCGTCAGAAGTGCATTCAGCACCCACTTGGCGATATTGAAGAACTTGTCGTCGCCCTGACGAACGAGAGGACCGAGCGGCTCTTTCGAAATGATCTCAGGCAGCACCACATGGGCCGCTGGGTTTTTCAGCTTGGTCCGTTGGGCTGCCAGGCCGGAACGGTCAGTGGTGTAGACGTCGCAACGGCCGGCGTCATATGCGGCCACAACTTCATCCGCCTTTTCAAAGGCCACGACCTTGTATTTCAGGCCATTGGAGCGGAAATAGTCGGACACGTTGAGCTCCGTGGTCGTGCCGGTGTTGGTGCAGACCGCGGCGCCTGAAAGCTGCTTTGCTGATTTTACGCCCAGCTTCTTGCGAACCATGAAGCCCTGACCGTCGTAGTAGAGCACGCCGACGAAATTCAGGCCCAGGCCCGTATCGCGGGTGAAGGTCCAGGTCGTGTTGCGCGACAGCACGTCAATCTCGCCGGACTGAAGCGCGGTGAAGCGGACTTTGGCCGACAGGGGCACATACTTGACCTTCTTGGCGTCGCCAAGGATGGCTGCAGCCAGTGCCTTGCAATAATCGACGTCGATGCCGGTCCAGGCGCCCTTGTTGTCCGGATTCGAAAACCCGGGCAGGCCTTGGCTGACGCCGCATTTAAGCACGCCGGCTTTTTTGATATTCTCAAGGGTATCGGCTTTGGCCGCCGCCGTGACTGCCACGGCAAGACCGGCTGCGATGCCGACGGTGATGAGTCGTTTCATGGGTATCCTCCGTATTTAGGGCGGCCGGCTTTGGAGTTTGGCTTTGTTCTGCGCCGGACGCTCCTCCCAGAGTCCATAGAATTTGACCTTGGTGCCTGACGCAACCCCCGATTTGGGCTGATGGCCTGATTTCCGTTGGTTGTTCTCCGTCTGTTTAGGGGGTAGGGTGTTCCTGCAGTGGAATCGACCGGCGAGGCAACGCATGGGTCATGTTCCGACATACGCCAGACGCACGATATCAGCGTTGATTTTGTGCCTGGGGACGGCGCTCTTGGTGGCGTCTGCCGGCTCGCCTTCGACTGCGGGGCCAAATTGCCAGTGTCGCTACTTTGGCAAATTCTATGGCCTCGGTAAGTCTGTTTGCATCCGCGGCCGGGTCGCCACGTGCGCGCTGGTGCTGAACAATTCCTCCTGGCGTTTCAGCCAACGCAGGTGCCAGCCGGTAGCCGCCCGTCCGAGCACGCCGGCGTGGAGCACCAAATCATTGGCCGTGACCCTGCCATCATTCCGTCGCCAGGATCAGTGATCCCTGTCAGCGTCCGGGAGCGACAGCAAGACGAACTGTCTCCACATTTTCCGACCGCCCGATGCGATAGTGGCGCAATGTTGGTTGCCGCTCACCTAACCCTGCCGCGGGCCGCCTGAAACGCGCCCGCCCATAGGGGCACGCCCCTAATTCGCGTTTGTATGATCGGTCATCCAAATGCGCGAGCCTGGCCATTGCCCCGGCAGCGATACTCCCGAAGGATTATCAAATTCGCGAGCAAACATGCGCCATTGCCATCCGTCTGTGGAGATAGGTGACTTTCATCGGATCATTTAGAGGCTGTTGACCGGTCTCATGCACCTTTGCGGTGTCAAATATCTTTAGTGGCAACTGGCTCCTGGAGGGAAAACGCGATGGTTCTCCTGAGAATGTTTCGCCGCGTGATGGTCTGCAGAAGTGGCGCGGCCGGCATCGAGTATGCGTTGATCGCAGCGATAATCTCCGCGTCGGCAGTGGTGACGATGGATGCCATGGGCGGCAATTTGAGCGGTTTGTGGAGTAGCGCCGCCAATCAAATGGATGTCGCCGCGAGTGGGCGGGCAGGCGGCGCGACGTCGGCTGGCCAGCAGCCGGGCAAAGCACAGGACGGCGCCAAGGCCGGTGATCAGGGCGGCGCTGGAGCGGATAGCGGCGCCGGCAAGGAAGCAGCGGCAAAACCCGAAGAAGAGAAGAAGCCTGCCCCCACGGCCAAGCAGATGAAAAAGGCGCGCCAGGCTGCAGCCAAGGCTGAGCGGGCGGCGAATACGGCAGAAAAAAAAGCCGATAATAAAGCTCGCCAGGCCGATACCGCCCAGAGCAAAGCCGACCGGGCCGCCGACAATGCCCGGGCGAAGCCCACCAAGAAAAACCAGAAAACAGCGGCGAACCTGCAGGCGAAAGCCAATAAGGCCCAGGCAGCGGCAACCAAGGCGAGGAGCCAGGCAACAACCGCGCGCCGCCGCGCCCAGGATGCACAGGACACGCTTGCAAGCCTTCTCGAATGATTTTCCCGGCCGACCCTCCAAGCTCCGGGAATCAGAACGGGGCCAGCCGCGCTGCGACTGGCCCCGTTCTTTTTGGCTCGGGTGGAGGGATTCGAACCCCCGACAAGGTGGTTAACAGCCACTATTACCATGAAACGCGCTGAAACAGGCTGGGACTGATAGAACCCTCGTTTTCCTGTGGATTGTTAGCATTTGGGCGGCTTGAGTGGTTGCTGATGGTTTCAGTTCGTTCCATATTGTCTCTGTCATTGTGTGCCCCATGCGTGCCCCATTTTGCCAACGCTCAATCTGACAGCCAGGAATGTAGACGCCATCCGAGCCCCTGAATCGGGGCGGGTGGACTATTGGGACGAAAAGGTTTCGGGTCTGGCGCTTCGGGTCTCCGACCAAGGCACAAAGACCTGGATCGTTCGTTACCGCGTGAAATCGGGAAAGCAGCGTCGTGAAACCATTGGACGCTATCCTGACAGGTCGCTCGCAGAAGCCCGCATCGAGGCACAAGCGCGGAAGGTAGAAGTCGCAAAGGGTGGCGACCCGGTGGCCGCATCAAAAATTGATAAAAATCTCACATTCTCGGCGTTGGCTGATCGATACATCGACGATTACGCCAAGCTGGAGAAGCGGTCCTGGCGAAAAGACCGTACCGCGATTGACCGGGATTTAAACCCCGTTCTTGGAAGCATGGTGGCTTCAGAGATCCGGCGAGCCGATATCCGCGAGGCGTTGCAAAAAATCAGGGCCAGAGGTGCCGATATACAGGCTAATCGGACACATGAAATTGTCCGGCGGATATTCAACTGGGCGCTGGACCGGGACTTGCTGCCGGAGACGATGGCAAACCCAGCTGCTCGAATTGAGCGCGCGCCAGAACGGGCAGGGGACCGGGTACTCTCACCGGATGAAATCAAAGCAGTGTGGGCATCGCTGGATGCCGAAGACACAGTTATTCAAAGGGCATTCAGACTGAGGCTGGTCACTGCTCAACGTGGCGGTGAAATCCAACATATGCATTGCGATCAGCTCTCGTCCGAATCTGACGGCCTTTGGTGGACCATCCCTGCCGAGATTGCCAAGAACGGCCTCTCTCATCGGGTGCCCTTGTCGCCACTGGCCGAGAACATCCTGGGCGATATGAAAGAGGGATTTGTTTTTGAGAGCCCAAAGACGGGCAGGCCGCTTGCGAATCTCTGGCACCCGATCACTGAGATACGCAAGCGATCCGAAGTCGATTTCCGGCCACATGACCTCCGGCGAACCGCGGCCTCTCACATGACCGGGATGGGCGTTCAACGTCTAACGGTCGGAAAAATTCTCAATCACGTCGAGGCGGGTGTGACGCGGGTCTATGACCGGCATTCTTACGACAAGGAAAAGCGCGACGGCCTAGCTCGATGGAACGAGGCATTGACGAGGATGTGTCAGAGGTGACGGTGTCGGCAAGTAAAGAAACCTTCGAGGAGACGGACACGCTTGCCCAAGCTGGGATCGTTCGAGGGATTGTTAAGGATTGGGGGGCGATTACAGACGATCACGCCTTCCGAATCGTCAATTATGTGCTTCGGTATGGGGCGGAATCTATTTCTGAACCTGCACCCCCACAAGTTGGTGTCAAGTTCGACGGAAAAGATTGGACAGATCCACGTCAACTAAAACAACGAGAACCCGACCCACCTGAATCTGGCGAGCATTGGTGGGCGTGGCGGTGGGCATACACGACGCTATGCCGGCAGCACTCGGAAATTGAACAATGGAAGTTCGAGAAAAACGACTATCAGGAAAGCCGTTCTAGGGGCCACCTGCGAGGCAATATCAACCGCTTCGTTGTTGCTGTGGATAGGCTGATTGATGCCACGAACAGATTGGGCCGCCCGGCACGCGGATTTATTGCCACAGCGCAGACAGATCACCCGACAGTAGGTGAGGCCTCTCGGGAGTTTGAGGAAGCGGTGGAGAAGGTCTCCCAATATCGAACTGTTGCGGGTTTCTGGCTGGATGAACTGGCAGGGCCTAAGAGCGCCTCAGATTCGCCCGCCTATGAGTTCGTCTTGGTTCTTGCACTTTTGTACCAAGAAATCACAGGCAAAAAGCCGACGCGTGTGACTGGTCAAGCGCGCGCTTCGCAACCTGGATACCGGAAAGGTGATGCTGAGGCTGGCCCTTTTGGACGCGCGTTGATCAATTTGGGACGATTGGTTCACCCGGAAAGCGGCGGGATGATTTCTTCTGCCTTCAAGTCATATGACGAGCGGGGAGGGGTCGAATACTATGATCCCAATGACCATGGATAATCGGCGGAATTTGTCGACCTAAAATCCATTCCTGCTTTGTTCCTGTTGGGCGCACACCGTGTCATCGTGGCTCCAGTCAAACCACTGGAGCCTAATCAATGCCCCTGCAAGACAACCAATCCTCCTGTCGGCTGATCTCGCCAGAAGAAGCACGGAAGCGCGCCAACAAATCTCGATCAGCAATGTATCGAGATATCAGGGCCGGGAAGTTTCCTGCCCCTGTCCAAAACGGTGGCCGCATCGCGTTCCATGAGCACGAGGTGGTCGCATGGATCGCCAGCCGCCCTCGCGTGAGCTACGCGCCAGCCACCTAATCCCAACAACCACAAAAAAAGCGCCTCGGCGAGTTCGTAGCTCGACCGAGGCGCAAAGGAACTTTTATGCTCTCAACAGATGTAATGGATGCCCTGTGCTGGCGCAAGGCCGGACCTGATATTTGTGCCGCCCGCTCCAAACTGGGCAAATGCTGCCGGGACAGGCGGCCCCCAAAAAGCAACCAAACTCCTTATCTGGCAGACGTTCTGGCGAGGTGGAAACCTGTTGTCGCCAAAACGTCCACTGCGCTTGGCGGGTTCGTGAATTTGGCAGAGCTCGTGGCCCGCGAATTTGGGCCGGTGGTGCTCGATAGAATCTTGGCCGCCACCTGGGCCGCCGGCGAGTCCGATTTTTGCGAGGGCCTCCGTCAGCGGCTGGGTCAATACAGACAGTCAAGGCAACCGCGAGGGCCGCAACACTTTCGCAAGGCGGTGCCACAATGAGCGCGCCGCTCGATCGAAAGGGGCAAGTCGTCGCTCGGTTGAATGACCTGTGGCGCATCACCTATGACCCCGCACAGTGGATTTTAGAGCGGCGGCAGAAGCGTAAGACCAAAAAGAGCAGTGGGTATCAGCAACGTAGCTTCTGCGCCCAGCGCCGCACTCTCATGCGCTGCATCCGGGACTATTGCGGCGATGTTGATCCCGGCGCCCTGGCCGTCATTGAAGCGCTGCCCGAGGTCCATCCCAGGATTGAACGGTTGCGCCGGGAGTGCCGGTCATGACGGGGGCCTTTGCAAAAGCCGCGCTGGATTGGCACGCGGCGGGTTACATCGTCATGCCACTCGCTGGCCAAGACGGAAAAGAACCGGTGCTAAAGCACTTCAACAAGTGGCCGGATAGGCAGCGACCGGACACGATCAAGCGGTGGCGGGCTGAGCACCCGGGCTCCAACCTGGGAGTCATTATGGGCAGGCGATCCAATCTGACCGTTATTGATGTCGACAATCGCGACCATCTCAACGCGGCCATCGACCGTTTCGGCGACACCCCAGTCAAGGGCAAGTCAGCGACTAGGGGATTCCACCTCTTCTACCGGGCCGGCGGGGAAGTAACCCAAGACAGTCCGATTGAGGGTCTTGAGGTTGATGTGAAGGGCGAGAATGGCCACATCGCCGCCCCTCCCAGCATTGGTCCAAATGGGCGGGCTTATCACTTCATCGAGGGTGGCCTGTCAAACCTTCAAGACGTGCCGCCTCTCAAGCCTGGCTGGGAACCTGAAGAACTGAAGATCGCCCCGAACGGCAAGCGATCCAGGAACATCACCCTTCGCGACTGGAGCCGCCCCCAGTACCAGCACTGCGGTTCCTTCGATGACTTCCTGGAGGTGATGAGCGACCGAAATGGCGAGTTCGCAGATCCTCTGCCTGCAAAGGAGGTGTTCAAGACCGCCAAGTCCGTCTGGGAATGGTCCGAAGACGGCAACAACTGGTGCGGCGGGGAAGCACGCGCAGGGCTGACGCGCACAGAGGTCGAAGGCTGGCCGTCGCACCTGCCGAGGGCAGGCGACGCGATGATCCTGTATCTCCGGCTGACCGTGGAACATGGCTGGCGGGGTGGAGACGAGTTCAATCTCGCCAATGCCTTTGCCGAGTCATTTGAGTGGGGACTAAAGCGGTTCCGGGCAACTCGCGACCTCCTCGAAAACATGGGCTTGATCGAATGTCTTCACCGCGGCGGTCTCGGTCTACATGACCCTCCAGTCTACCGCCTGGCAAAGGTGTGCGCAGGGAACACCAATAGTAATAAATCACGCCCCCCCATAGCAGGGAGCGGTAGCTGATGGTCAGGAGAGAACCCCAGACCAGACACAGCAGAAGAGGCGAGAGAGGAACGAACGGAGAGAAAGCACGTCCACCTCCTCCTGAGAACCCAATCAACCAAACAGTGTCCCTTCAATTGTGGGCGCGTCGGAATTTTCAGGAGATCAGAATAATGGATGGAAATGTAGAGGTCGAAATTTGGCGGGCGGTTCCTGGGTATCCCCGCTTAGAGATCAGCAACGAGGGCCGGCTGCGCGCATTGAAGCGGGACGGGTCAGGATGGTTTGAGCCCAGGGTGGGCACCCCTCCGTCGGCGAGGTATCCGATGGTAAGCGTCTGGAATGGTGAAGCCTACACGACGAAGCGGGTGCATGAGTTGGTGGCGCGCGCCTGGCATGGCGAGCCGCCTCCGGGGAGTTTGGTACGGCATATCGACCACGACCCGCAGAACTGGCGGCCGGATAATCTGGCCTACGGAACCTATGCTCAGAACGCGCGGGAGTGTGTTGCGGCCGGACGTCATGCTCATGCCAAGCTGAAGCCTGAACAGGTTTCCGAAATGCGACGCACCTTCAAACCGGAGCACGGTGCCATCAAGGAACTCTGCAAGAGGTTCAGCGTCTCCCGGTGGACAATTCGATATGCACTTTCGGGCCGTTCATTCAAGGACGTGTCACCGCCGAAGGCTGAGCGGTATCGGACAGCTCTGTCGTGACAAGGAGGGTTTGCGGTCGGAGTGGGCGAGAATGCTCGACGCCAATCCGTAACTACGGCGAAAAGCGTTTTGTGGACTTCGAAGGATTCCGGCACCACGCAATTTCCCATGTGGAACTATGTCCGCTTTTGGATGTGCAGCCGACGGACATCTGGTGGCAACGACAATTCCGCTTATGACCCATTCCGGACTAAATTGCCTTCGGTGCAAACGTGCCAATTCAACCACCCTTCCACCGGAACTTGATCTCGAATTGCTTGGCCCAATCCATGTAAGGTCGAAAGGCTTCGCTGACGGTGTCCGTCGATCCTTCGGCCATCACGGCACGCAGCCTGGACGTCGTCGCGGCGTCGATGCGGTACCCGCGGTGGTGGACGCGTTCTTTGGCGCCGTGCCGGGTTTCTTCGTATTCGCCGATTGCCTTGGTGCCGCATGATGAACAGCGCATTAGCTGAAGGGCGCGTTCGTCGAACCTGTCATCGACCCCCACTTCGATCTTGTCGGTAATATCGAGCGTCGCGGCATTGCAGTCCGGGCAGACCAACCCGCTGGGAGGCAATACCTCCCCAGGTGCGGCACGCGACCCAGCCTGACCACTATTCGTCAGGCGAATGCGCAAGGCCAGCATGCCGCCCGTCAACACGAGGGCGACCACGACAAACCAGCTGAGCGCGGTCTCCACATCTGTTGTCGTAAAGGTGATCGCGGCGACGGCGATGATGATGATCCAGCAACCTACCCCGGCGCCAATCCAGATCTTGTTGCCGCGAAGGCTTCCGGCGAATGCTCGAATACCTTTGGAAAACCCTCTATTTTGCGGTGGTTCGGGGTCAGTCAAGGCTCCCCCCGACGTCCAGCTCCTCGGCGAAAGCCGCCATTTCAAAAACCAGGCTCCAACGACCTCGCGCAACACTGGCGGTAAGGTCGAGCCGGGCAGTACCTTGCACTGCAAGCGATTCTCGGACCAAGGTGTGCCTCATCTTCAATTCATCGCTACGCCGAGGGCAGATGTTCGCCGCCACAAATGGGATCGCACAAATGGCCATCCGTACAGTGCCAACCCGCGCAACACTGCTGGCGATGCTAACAGGTTTGCTGGCCGTCACCCCGGCCTCCGCCCAAACCGGCAAGATTGAGTTGATTGGCCAGCACCAGCAGAGAATTTACAAGGGCAAGAAGGCGGGTTGCACCCTCAAGGTCAAGCTAGCAAACCGGACCGGCCGGGATGTGCGGGACTTTGTCATCGTGCCCCTGCCCAGGCCACTGGATGGCACACGATCGGTGAACCAGTCGCTTTACAAGAGCATGACCAAATCACTCAATTTCGCGAGATTCGGGTTGAGCGCGGACTGCGCCAAGAGGCGGTTCAAAAGCATCGGTGTGCTTCGGTGCCGGTATCAAAATCGCCAGAAATGCGTCAACGATGTTTCTGTGAAGATCATCAACGAAGTCTCAATCCTGAAAGTTGGGAACTAGCTGCGCCCATCCATCGGGTCCGGGTATCAGAGGCAAGCACTTTGACCACCCGCTTTGGGTTGGTGATGGTAGTTGCCTACATTAATGCGTGGGCTTCAAACACAGCCCCTTGCAATGCCCTGCAATCGAATTGAGTTCAGTCGCATTTTTGAAGCATTGCCCGCTTGCGTACCGACGATCAGCCCAGCTCTTGATGTTCGAGGCGCAGGGTGCACTGGCAAACAATTCATTGTGAGCCATGGGGTATTTTTGGCCAGAATAAGCATTGGCATGCTAGTAATTGTTGTTGGTTTGATTCTTACTCGAAGGGGAAGGCATGAAATATTTCCAGGCTCGCTTCCTGATAATAGTATTCGTAACTTCCACCTTGCTAACGCTTGGTGGTGGAGGTGAAGCGAGCGCATGCCTAACGGCACAACGAATTCACCATAACGTCCAGTGCCATCTAAACAAGTACAGTAAAGTGAAACTTCGATCGAAAAGCTGGCGTTTTTACAATGGATGCAAAGTATATGCATGGGTAGCTTACTGTTTTTACAACGAACGCGGTGGGCTTGCGCATTGCGGGAACACGCTCGTCATCCCAGGAAAATTTGCACCAACACGTTCAGTATGCTCCGGATATTTCGTATGGAAGGCTTGCGGAATGAAAGATCACGCATGCAAAGCCAGGGCCAGAACGTACGCAGCCAACAGAATGAAAGGGGTAATTCCGCCTTCTCAATAGAAAAAGTTCGGAGTGATTGTGTTTAACGGAAAGCACCGATCCCAACACGCAATGAGTGTGTCACAGTTGTCATTCCGAATTGCCCAAAATGCACGGCATTGGGTCGCAGCGTCGAGATCCAAATACAATGGTTCAATTAGGTAGGAGTGCATGAATGAAGACCGGCGGCGCCACTTGTTTGGCGATTGGATTTCTCGTGATTGCACAGGCTGGGGCCGCGTGGTCCGCGCCCGACAAAAAAACCACGGCCCTGTTCATGGGCGACTGGCTGCAAAAACACGGACGCTGCGAGTTCCGTGATGGAACTAAATGGAGCTATCACAAGATCAATGTCAGCGATGCCGCGATCGACATCCGTACCTACCAAACAAATTCCCGAGGGTCGTATTTGAATGGCTACCAAGGGGAATTTTCCCGCCTCAATCCCGACAAAGTCATGGTCTCCAAAAAATATAGCAATGGCTCGTGCGTAGTGATCACCGCCTATCGTTCTGGGCGTGTAAAATGCTTCCGAAATCAGCAACGGACAGGGGCATGGTATGATATCCAACTCCTAACGGTCGTACTGCACAAGGCCGACGCGCACCGCTTCTTTCGCGCTCTGAGGCACATTATCAAGATCAACGGCGGCCGATCCGTACCAAAAGGTCTATTCAAATAAATGACCGCTCGGTTGCACAGGCAAGGGATCCCCGGAACCGATTTAGTCACTGTCTGCGCTAATGTGACATACCAAGTAGAAGGCCTTGAAACATAAATTCTTACCGGCGGCGGCGGTTTTGATCTTATCCAGTGCGATGGCCCAGGCGGAGGATACGGGCCACTGCGTCAAGCTCAAGGAGCTCAGAGGCAAAGATTGTGGAAATCCCCTATCTGTTCGCGTCGAGCCTACAAATAACTGTGGGATTCCAGTCTATGTCAGGATCTGCATTAAGCGTTCAAATGGCAGCTGGAGTTGTGGCGCGTACGCAAAAATGCCTCCCGGAAAGAGCGACAACGGATTCATGGTCTGTGACGGGACAGGCAAATACAAATGGACCAGCTGCACCGGCGGCTATCGCGAGTGTGGATTTAAGCCCTGATGGCAAGGCAGGGCGCCAACAAGCCCGAATCATCACAATCCCCGACAAGTCTTTACTTATGCCAACTAGCGCTTCGCCAATAATCGAAGCCGTCGGTAATTGCCAAACTGGGGGATAGAATGGACAAGACACCTCAAACTGACGATGCGAAAATTGGCGACCTGATCGAAACCGCTCTCCAAGCCGCAAACAGCGGCGACGACAAACGTGCGCGAGCTTTGCTCAAAGAAGCTCTCGTGCTGGTCCATGCGTATATACCCGGCGATCGCAGCGACTATTTTCTTTTCAACAATTGGCGCAACGCCATGAACGCAGTTCATCGCACGATCAGCCGCGTTAGCGGTGGCGGGCTCATCCAGGAAACATGGTTTATGGGCAACGCCGCGGCCAAGCAGCAGGAACAATAAATGCCTTGTCGGCAGGAATTACCAAAATGGTACTTTTTCCGGGAGCTCAATTTGCGCAATAGAACGCTTCCTCGGCACGACGGGGCGCTCCCCGAATGCAAGTCGAACTTCCGGCCACGCTGTGCTAGCCCGCGGCTAGATTTTATCTCCTCCTGACTAACAGCTGAGGTTCAGCTTGCTGGACGGTCAGACCTCTTTCAACGCTAAAGCAGTCATCGTTGGCATATCGTCAGATGCTTTTATGGTGATAGTCATCCGGATCGGTCAGAGTTTTGGACCGATCCGCATCCATAGCGGGCATTCATTCGAGCGTCGATTCCTGACATCATGACATATACGCTGCGGGCTACATGGAATTGCCAGAAGAAAAATCCAACAGGCGTTGTTGCGCATACGATGCTGGAGCAAATGTGCGGCGGGTCGGGCGGCGCTAAAGGATGGGTGAAGCGCCCTTTAATATTGGCAGAGGCCTTTGCAGTCAGCAGGGGGCCAGCACACCCAAGGGCGCCCGACACATCGTCACCCGTAACGCAGCGGACCGGTCATTAAACAATGCACTATAGAACCACTGATTGGCTATCCGACGGTGAAGAACGGTTATTTCTTCAAGAGCGTGTTTCCGAACTTATCCGTGTATGGCAGGCCAATGGCGCTGACGGGTATCAGAATGTGGTGCAGGTCCACCGCGATGCGGCTCTGGCACGGCGCGGATGGTTCGCTGACATTGTCATGGAAACAGCCGACGGTCGGATGGTCTACATCGAGTCAAAAGCCGGCTTGCCCCCAGAGACACTTATCTCGGCCATCACTAACAAATATCGGGATGTTGCACAGAATAGCCCTGAGCCAATTCATTTGAGGCTAATTGCGTCAACGGGCGGCGATCAAAAAGCGGTAGCGGGTGTTGATGAGTTAAGAAGATTACTCGGACCCAATGTCAACCTCGAGGTTTGGGATGGGTCTAATATTGCTTCGCAACTTCTGCATCAATATCAGATCGACTTAACATCAGATATCGACCCGAAATCTCCTGCCAGCGAGCAAGATTTGAGGCAGGCTCGAAAGAAGTGGGCTTTTTGCGGGCATCCGCCTGAAGACAGTCTTGCTGACACATTGTTGTGGCACTTCAGCCCCTGGAAGCTCCGGAGCCTCACCTCAAAGACCGGGCGAACGCCGGAAGATTTCATTCGGCCAGGCGTATATCCCAACGTGGCGACAGTCATTGCTGACCTTTGCTCTTTTTCAAGCTTCGTTCGCGACACGCCAAATGAGGAAATTGTCCGCCGTTCTCTGCTTACCTTCTATTCAGCGGCACGACACGCAGTGCACGATGCGGGTGGATTTCTGTACCAATTTGCCGGTGATCAAGTCATCGGGCTGTTCGGCCTGCCGGATTCATCCCACGGCACTGAAACCGGCGCCTTCGCCTGCGCCAAGGCCTTGGCAGATATTGGACAGGCGGTCACCGACCGATGGCAGCGGGCAATCGACCGGGTTCAGGGCTCAGGAGGTGTTCATATCGGAATTACCGTCGGCGATATCACCCTGTTGCCGCTCCGGCCACGGGACCAGGCACATTTTGGCTTGATCGGCGACTCGATAAACATGTCCGCGCGTTTGATGAGCGAAGCAAAGACGGGCGAGATAATCGTTAGTAATTCGTTCTATCGCGGTCTCGCGGATTCAGACCGAAGCGGCTTCGAGGAAATGGAACCGATAGAAGCGAAAAATGTCGGAGCTATTCGCAACTGGCGCCACTCCACACGTGTCGCAGAGGCAATCCCAGCGTAGACTTACTCGAAGAATTTGCGTAACCGATTTGGCCTATTGTTCGCCGCAAAAATATGGGAACGGCGAATGCAGAACCATCGATGCAAGTTTTATTGACGGTGGCACTCAGGCGAGCCCTTCGTGAAGATCACCCTCGAGGTCAATCGTGTTTTCGGTGCCAGTGCATACAGTTTGTTGTTAGCACCGACCGACGCCTGACCGGCCCCGGCTTCGCATGCAACCGTTGGTCCTTTGTGACGCTCCGGCGATGAAACGATTGATTCCTGGAAGTGCACGTGCGTCTCCAGATATTCTTGCTGTCCAAGTAAAAAAGATAGTACCGGCCAGCGGGAATGTTATTGATCGTGAATTCGCCCGCTCCGTTCGTTTTGCCTGCATACCTCAATCGGGCGCCCACGCAAGGATCGGTTTTTGTGGGTTTTTCGGGAATCGTGCATATGACGAACGGTCGATTTCTGCGGCTCCCCAAACTCACCCATAGGTTGCCGACATTTCTGGTGGGCGGGGGCAGGTCCGGTCCCCAGCCCGATACGACGATGCTGTCGACATCATCGGCATGAATTCCGGAGTTCGCCATGTACAGCACGCGGCGCGCAGTTTTTGCTAATACGTAAACACCGTCCAACGTTACCGCCCAAACTCGACCACGATTGTCTACCACCATGCCTCTGACAATGTGGGGAAGGGTGTATATCGGACCCTTGCCGTCCAGCGGCCATATTCTGCCGTGCCATGCTATCCAAATCCGCCCGCGGCGATCCTCAGCGAGCACGCGGGCCTTTAGGTTGGGCACGGATTTGATCCTGCCTTTGACGTACTGGAACACGCGGCCTTGGTCCGACAGAATCCACACGCGGTTTTGCCGGTCTACGTATACGTGTCTGAGGTCAAGTGCCTGGTCCTTTTGGATGCCGAAGTCGGATCTGCCATCTTTGTAATGAACGCGAAATGTTGTCTGTTGGTCGGCGCGATGAACGACAAATGCATAGCCAAGACTCTCGAAGACGGTTCCATCGCGGCCAATCGCGAGAAATTTGTCCGACTCAAATATGCGCCCAAAAATCAGCGGCCACCTTTTGCCTTTCCGAAATACCCGCCAGCGTCGCCCGTTCCAGACCGCGAATTGCCGATTATTGCTGCGAACCCATAGGGTGAGGCTGTCTGATTTGGCTTTATCAGGACAGAGCAACTCGTTGTAGAGGTGATATCTATCCGGATCGCCGTCACTGTCGAAATGTCGGGCACCGAGGCGCGGCGGTGGCGGAAGTTTTGGCCCATTTGGATTGTCGGGCCTGAAAATATCCGGTTTTTCTTCATGATCGGCGCCGCTCCGCAGAACATGTATCCGCCCGCCGCAGACCGCCATCGCGATGTGAAGACTTCCATTGTGCGTGGTCCAGCCCCTTTCGCTCAGGCATCGAATTCCGAGCGTCCTGGTGACTGCGAAACAAGCCCTGTCTCCCGCGGCGACGGCCGCAGACGGTAAGGTGAAGCTGGCTGCCAGGAGCAAGATCTGTAGAAATAGCGCCCATAATGCAGTCATTTTTCGCCCTAACGCCCAGCTGCGGGCATTGTAAGCCTATTGAAATCAGAGGGCTTCAAGGAAATTAGCGTTGCCCCCATTCCTGAACTGAAATAGCTACGCCATCCTATTTCGCGCAGCGAACGACGGCGCATGCAGACTGCATATTCAACTGCTCCGACCACTTGACGTGGCCACGCTGAAATATTCTGCAGAAACCTCGGTGACTTAGCAGGTTGCACCAACGAGCATGGAAGTAACTACTAATCCATCGTCTGCATTCCCCAAATTTGCCTGTCGACCCAGGGGTGCGTTGCATGCTTTTGCGGTAACACTCGCGCGCTTTTTTGGTGCATTGCAGTGACGCACGACTGATAAATTTTTGATTTCCGCGCCGTACCGCCGACATGTTGACACCGTATAGCTTGGTGGCCCGCACAACAGCCTTTGAACAAAATGCCGGTGCGTTCTCCGATGCGTGTCGATAGGTCTCCGACGCGGAGAGACTTGGCCAGGAACCGGCCGTTATAAGTAAAGCGAGCGCTATCAGATATTTCATACCGAATTTTGCCATGCTGGCTATCCTGCATTCTTGCGGCAATCCAGCCGAAAGATTGAATTCAAGCGATGTTTCGCGGCCGTCTCTGCGTCGGTAAATTATGTGAGTTTGCAGGCTCTGACCGTGCAGTTTTCTTCACGTGCAGTTTCCTCAACTGTGATCGTTCTCCCTTACAAACGCCGAACTCGCTTTCTGCGACGTTTGTCAGCGCGGTGTGGAATACTGCTTGGGGATATACCGCCGACGTTTACTGCGCGTTCGTTTGGCACAGACCAGACGCTTCGATTTATAGAGTCGGCATACGCGACGTTTCCGGCCATCCGTGAGCGAACACCGTTTCCGCGTCACGGGAACCCAACGACAGCCGGATGAAGCCGCCTGCACCCGACTACCTGTCAGGAGGGCGCTAGCCGGCAAGAGAAGCATGACCGCGAGTGCAATCATGGACATGAAAAGGACGAGTGATTTCTTCAAAATTTATTCCTTTTGAATTTTTGCTTTTTGGGTGCCGCTGATTACAAGATCCTCGGCCGACCTCATACCCTCAGCCAAATTCGGCGGATTGGGCCATATTTCCGAGGCACCCGCCCAAAGAATCCGGTGAATCCTACCGATGACCTGCAGTCGCCTGACCAATCGAAGCGCGTAGTACAGTAGCCTTTCTTTCCACTGCATACCCCTGAAGCAAACCGGGTCCAAGCTCCCATAATAGCCATGGGATTTGTCTGGTTTAGGTCCATTCACGCCTTGTTTCCCGGCTGGCATCGACCGCGTTTTTATCAAAAGCTGCCCGGCTTTTGGGTCAAGTTCTTGTGATGACCGGGGCCATCGGATCGTCACTATTGTCGGGATTCGGCTCTAGTCGCAAAGGGTGCTCACACTCGCTTCGCTGCTGTCGTTAGTGAAGACACCGCCAAGCAATGGAAGGATGGTCCAGCGGGCGATTATGCGTGTCATCGATGTTTCGGCTTAAGCGCATCAAAGGCTTCGGCCCCGCCAACCACACCCGGCCAAGCTCTGTCACCTGGGATGGACCACTTAAACGAGGCTGGCCACATCGGGTGCATTTTGCCTTAACGCTATTGACGAGGAATTGGATGTCTGTTTCTGGCTAGAAGCGGACGTTCAGCGCGGCGCGGATTTCGTCCGCTCTCAGGGGTGAAGCGGTCATCCCAGACGTTTCGTCCGTTCCGCCTTCAGGAGCGGTCATTCTGGGTGGCCTGCGATTTCGTCCGCTGCTGACCCAGGCTGTGTAATAACGCGCTTCTTCGGTCGGTAAATCGGGTTCCTCAGGAGATTGAGCGTCAGGCACGCGGATTTGCCAGTTTGACTGGATATTAGCTTTTCGGGACCCTGTTGGGGTCTGGTGGGCGTTCGGA
>JAJFFJ010000125.1 GCA_021776685.1 Alphaproteobacteria bacterium | reverse complement strand
TCGCCGCGCCAGGCGATATGGCGGTCCGGGCGCGAGAGGATCAGCTTTCTGTCATAGACCACCGCCGAATCACCGTCCTGTCCGGTATCAAGATCAAGCACGTCGAACGGCACCCCTTTCGCCGCCATCGCGGCCTCCAGCGCTGAAACATCGATGGCGGGATCGCCGCGCAGCAGCGTATACCCCGGCCCGTGCGCATCGTAGAGCGAGCGACCGTCGTCGAGCCAGATATGCGGCGTGCGGCAGCCCGGAACCGTGGATGGCGTGAAATCGCCCATGGTGTAATCAGGCGGCGCGCCGTCCGACGCGATCAGCGGCGAGTTTTCATAGTAGTAGCCGAAGTTAAGCCCTGCCGCGGCGTATTGTTGGACGTTCAAATCGTAGGCAGACCGGGCTGCCTTCGCCCGCGCGGCCATACCCTCGGGCGTTTCATCATCAATCTCCGCGGGCACTGCGCCACGGGCGCGGATCATCTTCTCCGCATGGCTCATGGCGAATCGCGAGACCTGCTCGGTAATCGGCAGACGCTCCGCCTCATGGGCGTCGAGGATCGACACCGGCGCCCAACCGTTCAGATGCGCTGCCAGGAGCCAGGCGAGGTTCTCCGCGTCGGCGATGCCCGCATTCATGCCATAGCCAGCATAGGGCACCCAGATATGCGCCGCATCCCCGCAGAGGAAGACCCGCCGGTCAAAGACACCATCGTCACGGAACCGGTCAGCGACCAGGCGGCGGCCAATCCAGTCCTCCCGACCGAGCATGTCCCAGGTGAAACCGTCCTCGACGCCGAGGATCTGCCGGATCGACCGGTCCCGGTCGACGGCGTCAAAATCCTCCTCGTCTGGGCGGAAATAATTGTGCACCAGAAACGTCTCGCGCCCGTCGATGGCATAAACGCTGCCGTTCCGCACCGTGTTCATGGTGATCGTCGCCCAGGCAGGATCGACTTCCAGCCGGTGGAGAAGTCCGGGAGCCCGGATGTAACTGGACTGCACCCGCTGTACCACCGGGTCGCCGACAAAGGACGCGCCGATCTGACCGCGAATTTGCGAGCGGCCACCATCGCAGCCGATGACATAGGCGGCCCCGTAGCGTCGGGTTTCATTCCCCTCGATATCTTTCGCAATTATAATAAGTTGCTGGCTATTTCTCTCAATTCTCTCGAAGGAAACCCGGCTTTCGATCCGGATATTTGGATGACGGGCGGCGGCCCGGAACAACACGGGTTCCAGATAGATCTGGTTGATCCGGTGGGGCGGCTCGGGGGTCGGCCACCAGGTGTCCGGCCCGTCCGTGGACGTGTAGCGGTCGCGGCGGCAGGGAATCGGAATCCGCGTGATCTCGCGGCCAGCAAAAGTGGTCCGAAAAGCGACGTCGTTGGCATGGTCCGGCGGCAACCCGGCGTCGCGAATTTCCTCAACGATGCCCAGGCGCCGGAAGATCTCCATCGAGCGGGCTGCAACGTGATTGCATTTGACGCTGGGTGGCTCACCTGGCGGGCGCTGCTCCAGCACGGTCACCGCGATACCCTGCTGCGCCAGACACATGGCGAGGGTCAGGCCGACGGGACCGCCGCCGACGATCAGAACCGATGTTTCGGAGACGCTGGTGGTCACCTTGCGCCTCCCGACGGCTCCCCTTGTCTATTGTGCCGCCTGCGCAGAAGCGACCTGCAGGCCGCAAGCCTCGAATGCGCTGCGGACGGCGGCTTTCTCCGCTTCCGAAAGACTAAGCAGCGGCCGGCGTACGGGGCCGCCGGCCTGGCCGAGCAGTTCCTGCCAGTATTTCTGCTGCGCCTGGGGCTTGTCGCCGGGACGGGTGCCTTTGAGCGCATCGCGCACGGGCGCAAGGCTGTCGCGGATGGCACGGGCCTGTTCGACCTCACCGGCCATGGCCAGCCGCGTATAGTCGTTCATGCGCTGGTCGGTTGCAGTCTGCATCAGGTAGGGCGGTGTCGAGCAGAGATAGACCTGCCAGCCCAGCTCGACGATATTCTCCAGCCACAGGTCTTCTGACGAGGTGCTGACGATCAGCTTGTCGCCGGCCATTTCCGTCAGGCGGGCATAGCGCTCTCGATCAACGCTGTATTTGATGCCGACGATATTGGGCAGCTCCGCAATCTTCGCGCAGGTCTCCGGCTCCACCACATAGCCATAGTCGGGCTGGTGCCAGATACAGATGCCGATATCGAGCTGCTCGGCGATATGTCGGTAATACTCCTTCAGCACCGCGTCCACGTCATGGTGGAAGTAGAGTGGCGGCGCGTGGACGATGATCCAGTCCGCACCGATATTCTGGGCGTGATGGCCCAGCTCCAGCACCGTGTCGAGGTTTTCGTCAGAGCAGGACATGACCGTGCCGCAGCGGTCGCCCACCTCGTCCATCACCAGGTCGAACTGCTGCTTTCGCTCGGCAATCGACATGGAGAAGAACTCCGCCTGCTTGCCGTTGATGAACAGGCCGGCGATTTTCAGGTCATCAATCCAGTGACGCAGATTGGCGCGGAGCCCGGCCTCGTCCACCGAAAGATCATCATGGAAGGGAGTGAGGTTGGCGGCGTAGATGCCCCGCAGCTTTTCGCGGGCAAAATCCTTGGCGTCGGCCTTGGCGTATTTGGCGGTCATGGTGTCGTCTTTCCTTTCGCGGCGGCCTCTGGCGCGTTTTTGGGCGCGTTTTGGATCGCCTGCCAGATGGTCTCGCTGGTGAGCGGCATGTCAAGGTCGGTGACGCCCAAGGGCGCCAGCGCATCCAGCGCGGCATTCAGGATGGCGGCGGGCGTACCGATGGTGCCGGCCTCCCCCACCCCGCGGGCGCCGAGCAGGTTGTGGTCCGTAAGTGTTTCCAACCGGTCGAAGGTGATGGGCGGCATGTCTCCGGCCCGCGGCAGGGCATAGTCCATGAGCGACCCGGTCATCAGCTGGCCGTCATCGTCATAGACCACGCGCTCCATCAATGCCTCGCCCAGGCCCTGGGCGATGCCCCCCATTAACTGGCCTTCCACCAGCATGGGATTGATGATGCGGCCGCAATCGTCCACCCATGTGAGCTGTTCCACGGTCAACACACCGGTCTCCGCCTCAATCGCCACCTCCGCGATAGCGCAGCCATAGCCCCACGCCTCGCCCGGGGCTTCCCATTTTACCGATTCCTCAAATGGGCCCGTCTCGCCAGCGTCCAGCCGAGCGCGAACCTGCCGGGCAGCTTTCAAGAGAGCGCTGCCGCCAATCGGGGTGCTGCGGCTGGCGAGGGCGCCGGTGGCCTCAGCCACGCTGTCCGTATCGCCAAATTCGACGGTGATCTCAGCCGGGTCCAGGCGCAGGGTTTCGGTCAGCATCTGCAGGGCCGCGGTCTCCCGCCCCTGCCCCTGGGCGCAGGAACCGAGCCAGGCGGTGACACCGCCATTTGCGCCCACGGCAATGCGTGCCGTTTCCCACCCCTGGCCAGAAGGTTCGATATAGAAGCCGATGCCGATACCGGCCAATTCCCCCTCGGCACGCCGCGCGGCCTGACGGTCCCGCGCGCGCGCCATGTCCGCCCGCGCCAACGCCAGATCAAGCAACGCGCCATAGTGCCCCTGATCCAGCGTCTCGCCGGTTGGCGTCGTTACTGGGAACTGGTCCGCTGCGAGCAGATTGCGGCGTCGCAGGTCAGCCGGGTCCAGGTTCAGCGCCACCGCCGCCTTGTCCATCAGCCGCTCCATCAGGAGGGCCGCTTCGGGCCGCCCGGCCCCGCGGTAGATGCCCACAGGCGCAGTGTTGCTCACATGCGCAGCAGCAGTGAT
>JAJFFJ010000124.1 GCA_021776685.1 Alphaproteobacteria bacterium | reverse complement strand
GCAGACGCTGCCGAGAATCATCACCGTGGCATGCTTCTGCGTCCAGCACTGGCCGATGTTCGGGCAGGCGGCTTCCTCGCAGACGGTGTTGAGATTGAGCTCCCGCATCAGCTTGCGGGTTTCGTGATAGACAGGTGAGTTCGGCGCCTTTACGCGAATCCAGTCCGGCTTGCGCTGGATCGGATTGTCCGGCCGATGCGCTTTCTCCGGGTGCCGGGCACGGGGCTCTGCCTGCTCACTCATGGCCTAGATGTGGCGATTGCTCCCCGTGGGGTCAAGCACAGGTTCAGCGCGGCAGGATTTTACGCGGCGGGCGTCCATGCTTCCATTGCCAGAGCGATCCGTCGGTCTTGAGGGCGATGGTCGTGTAGGACCCTGCCGCGACCGCTTTCACATTTTTCATCACGGGAACGGGCTTGAGCCCATAGTCCCTGCCCCACGCCATAAGTGTTCCATCGCGCATGATGGCGTGGGAGTGAGAGGCACCGGTCGCGATTGCCTTGGCGCCACGCAGAATGAGGCTCCACCGAACCGCCTTGTCGCCAATGCCATGCCACCCCACAGGGCCATAGATGTTCCCACCGGTGCCAAAGACATCACCGTTCTTTTTCAGCAGAATCGCGTGCCCGGTATGGGCCGAAATCTGCGCCACGTTTGTGGCGGTCTGAACAAAGGTCTTGGTTCTGGTCAACTGGCCGTTGCCATATTGGCCACGGTGTGCCGCTCCCCGAACGAAAAGCGCGCCTGATCTCGTCACATAATAATTGGTGCCATCCCCCACAGCGGCCGTCCTGACATTTTCAGCCAGGCGGCGCGCCTGGTAATGCGCTCGCGCCTTTGCCCACAGAATCCCGATGCGGTCTACGCCAAGAACCCCGTCCAGGCCGGCCGCGAAACGCACGATACCCGCTAACGTCTTGCTGGGAACAATGTGGAGGCCTTTAAAGACCAACACGGTCCCAGTAGGCGTCAGAACATAATATCGGCGATTGCCTACCGCCACCTGCACCCCTTTTACCCGCATCTTCACCGGCGGGTCATCGCGCCGCCACCCATAGACGTTGCCGCCGATGATGGCCATGTGCTGGCGATAGTAGGACGCGAGAAGGGGTGATGAGCTGTCGGCAGCCGCGGCGCTGACAAACGACAGCGCAAGCGCGAATCCGACGACAACACTGGGGGTGGCGCTAGATATGCAGCGCGCCGTCATAGGCATCCAGCACCGACTCGTGCATCATTTCCGAGAGGGTCGGATGAGGGAAGACCGTGTGCATGAGCTCGGTCTCGGTGGTCTCGAGCGTGCGGGCTATGCCGTAGCCCTGGATCAGCTCGGTCACCTCTGCCCCAATCATGTGTGCGCCCAGCAACTCCCCGGTTTCCGCGTCGAAGATGGTCTTGATGAGACCTTCCGCCTCGCCGAGCGCAATGGCCTTGCCGTTGCCCTGGAAGGGGAAGCGGCCGACCTTGACCTTGCGCCCTGATTCCTTGGCCGTGTCCTCAGTCATGCCGACGCTGGCCACCTGCGGCTGGCAGTAGGTGCAGCCGGGAATCATTGACGTGTCGAGCGGATGGACGTCCTTCTGCCCGGCAATTTTCTCGATGCAGATGACCGCCTCGTGCATGGCCTTGTGGGCAAGCCACGGCGCGCCCACCAGATCGCCGATGGCGTAAACGCCCTTCTCGCCGGTTTCTAGCCATTGGTCCACGACCACATGGCCTTTCTCGACCTTCACCTTGGTGCCGTCGAGGCCGATATCCTCCACGTTGCCGGTGATGCCGATGGCGAGGATGACGCGGTCAACGTCGATGACATCGGTCTTGCCGCCGGCCTCAACCGAGACCTTTACGGAGTCGGCGGCGCGGTCGAGCTTGGTCACCTTGGCGCCGGTCATGATCTTCATGCCCTGCTTCTCGAACGCCTTCCGGGCCATCTTCGAGATTTCCGAATCCTCGACCGGCAGCACCCGATCCAGCACCTCCACAACAGTAACTTCGGCCCCTAGTGTTTTGTAAAAGCTTGCAAACTCGATGCCGATAGCGCCACTGCCTATGACCAAAAGACGCTTGGGAAATGTCTCGGGGACCATGGCTTCTTTATAGGTCCAGACCAATTTGCCGTCCGGCTCCAGCCCGTCCATGGTGCGTGCCCGCGCGCCGGAGGCGAGGATGATGTGCTTGGCGGAGAGATCCGCGATCTTCTTGCCGTCCGCCTCCACGGTCATTTTGCCGGCGCCGTTCAGGCGGCCATGGCCATCGAACACCTGCACCTTGTGCTTCTTCATCAGGAAGCCGACGCCCTTGTTGAGCTGCCCGGCGACCTTGCGCGAGCGGGCGACCACCTTCTTGATGTCGAAGCTGACATTCTCGGCCTTGAGGCCAAATTCGTCCGCCCGCTGCATCAGGTGATATATCTCGGACGTGCGCAGCAGCGCCTTGGTGGGGATGCAGCCCCAGTTGAGACAGATGCCCCCCAGATGCTCCCGCTCCACCAGCGCGGTCTTCATGCCCAGCTGGCTCGCACGGATCGCCGCGACGTAGCCGCCCGGCCCGCCGCCCAGCACGATCAGGTCGAAGTTGGTGTCAGCCATTGAAGGTCTCGCTCACCGTCACGCCAGCATCGTCGCCGGCGCTTCGATCAGGCCCTTGAAGGCCTGCAGCCATTGGGCGCCCATGGCGCCGTCGACGACGCGGTGGTCGCAGGATAACGTCACGGACATGACCGTCGCTACGCGTACCTCGCCATTGGTGACCAGTGCGCGCTGCTCTCCGGCGCCGACCGCCAGGATGCAGGCCTGGGGCGGGTTGATGATCGAGGTGAAATTCGAAATGCCATACATGCCGAGGTTGGAGACGCTGAAGCCGCCGCCCTGGAATTCTTCGGGCATGAGCTTGCCGTCACGGGCGCGGCCGGCAAGATCTTTCATTTCCTCGGAAATCTGCGCCAATCCCTTGCGATCCGCATCCCAGATGATCGGCGTAATCAGCCCGCCGTCATAGGCGACGGCGACAGAGATATCGACCGTGTTCAGCATCCGTGTGGCCGTCTCCGTCCACTGGGCATTGACGCCCGGCACGCGACGAAGCGCGATTGCCGAAGCCTTGATGACCAGGTCATTGACGGAAACCTTGTAGGCCTCATCTGCCGCATCATTGATCTGCTTGCGCGCCGCCAACATGGCGTCGATCTCGCAATCAACAGTCAGGTAGATATGCGGGATGTCCCGCGAGCTTTCCGTGAGGCGCTTGGCGATGATCTTGCGCACGCTGGTGTGCGGGATGTCGTCCCAGGACTCCGCCCCGCGCAGGACAGGTCCGGCGGACGGGGCTGCAGCTGCGGCAACCGCGGCGGCAGGCTGGGCCTGAGCAGGGGCCGCCGTCTTGCCGCTGATCGCCGCCTCGATGTCTGATTTGACGATACGGCCTTTCGGACCTGAGCCGGAAATGTTCCCGAGATCAAGCCCTGCCTGTACGGCCATGCGCTTGGCCAGCGGGCTGGCAATGATGCGGCCCGTGGGGGCGGCTGATGCTGCAGGCGGTGCGGCCGGCGCGACAGCCGGCGGTGGCGCCGTGGTCACATCTGCGGCAGCCGCAGCAGGCGCGGCTTTAGCCGGAGCCGCCGGTGTTTCAACGGCAGCAGCGGGCGCGGGCGCCGCCGCATAGCCGTCCAGGGCAGCCTTGTCCTCGCCCTCTTCCAGCAGCAGCGCAATGACGGTGTTGACCTTGACCCCTTCGGCGCCTTCCGCAATCAGGATTTTGCCAAGCGTGCCCTCGTCGACCGCTTCCACTTCCATGGTCGCCTTGTCGGTCTCGATCTCGGCCAGAACGTCGCCTGATTCGACCGTATCGCCCTCCGCCTTGTGCCACTTGGCGAGCGTGCCCTCCTCCATGGTCGGCGAAAGCGCGGGCATCAGAATTTCAATGGGCATTCGTTACTCCCTGTAGAGGGCGGCCTTGGCGGCCTCTACCACCGGGGCGGCCTGAGGCAGGTAGAGCGCTTCGAGATTTGCCGCATAGGGCATCGGCACATCGGCGCCGGTAATGCGGGTTACCGGT
>JAJFFJ010000123.1 GCA_021776685.1 Alphaproteobacteria bacterium | reverse complement strand
CAGAACCTCAGCCGGGACGAGCGGCTGCAGAAGCTGGGCCGGCAACTGCCCCTCGGCAATGTGGGCAAGCCGGAAGATATCGGCTACGCCGTGGTCTATCTCGCCTCCGACGAGTCCGCCTTCATGACCGGTGCGGAGATGGTGCTCGACGGCGGCGTCAGCGCGATGTGAGGCCGCGCCGGTGACGGCTCCCCGCCTCAAGGCAGAAATCTGGGTCACGGCGATGATCCGCCAGTGCCGCAGTGCGGATATTGACGCCTATCTTGTGCGCCGGGGGGATGAGACGGCCGGGTCCGTACTGCTCAAGATCAATCGTTTCGATGCCGGATGTTTCGTGCTGACGCCGACCTTCGCGCCCGATGGCGGCCGCGCCTGGATGCGCGGAACAGGGCCTGAGATGGTGCCGGAAGCAGACGCCGACGCCTATATCCAGCGCCAGCTCGGCTATGACCCGGATGTGTGGGTGCTGGAGATCGAAGATCCCAAAGACAACTGGGAACTGGGCGAGACGGTAATCTAGCTGCTCACCAGCTCTCCGTTCGCCAGCCGGTCGGCCTCACCTTGCAGCTTGGTCACCAGACTGTCGATCGTACGGAGTTCGGCAGGGCTGAGCGTGGCGAGCAAACGCGCCTCCCATTCCGCCGTCAGGGGCGCGATGTCGCCGTAGAACCGGCGGCCCTTGGCCGACAGGCTCAGCGCCGAGCGGCGGCGGTCGTCATTGGCCACCTTGCGCGACAGCAGGCCCTTTTCCAGCAGGCGTGAGACGGCGCGGCTGACCTGGACCTTGTCCATCCGCGTGCGGTCGCAGACGCCATTGGCGGAAAGCGGCGCGTCCAGTCCCAGCACCGCCATGATCCGCCATTCCAGGATGGTCAGGCCAAAGCGCTCCTCATAGAGGCGGGCAATCGCGCCAGAGATGGTGTTGGACAGGATCGACAGGCGATAAGGCAGGAAACGGTCCAGCACCAGGGGTTCGTCGGCAGCGGAAAGATCGGTGTCCATAATTTTGCTTGAGTTAGTTTCAATTGAAACTATACTAATGGGCAACGGCGTCCCGATCAAGCGTTCAGCAAAGCAATTGTGCCGCTGATCAACAACGGGCCAGCCTCCAACTGATTTTCGGGAGTGATTGTGATGGCCACGAGCGAAAGGCCCGTATCTGATGGTGGCGGTGACAGCCACAACCCCATGGGCACCGACGGCTTCGAGTTCGTCGAATATACCGCGCCCGATCCGAAGGCGCTGGCAGCGCTGTTCGAGCAACTGGGCTTCAAACCCGTCGGCCGCCACCGCCACAAGGACGTGACGCTCTATCGCCAGGGCGACGTCAATTTCATCATCAATGCCGAGCCGGACAGCTTCGCCCAGGCCTTCGCCAAGGTGCATGGCCCATCGGTCTGCGCGATCGCCTTCCGCGTGAAGGACGCCGCCAAGGCATATCAGCGCGCGCTCGATCTGGGTGCAGAGCCGGGGCCGACGACGGCAGGGCCGATGGAGCTCAACATCCCGTCGATCAAGGGCATCGGCGGCAGCCTGATCTACCTGGTCGACCGCTATGGCGCCGCCGGCACCATCTATGACGTGGATTTTGATGTGGACGACCTGGACAATCCGGGTGTGGGTTTCGCGGACATCGATCACCTGACCCACAACGTGCATATGGGCCGAATGGACACCTGGGCCGGCTTTTACGAGAAGCTCTTCAATTTTCGCGAGATCAAGTATTTCGACATCGAGGGCAAGCTGACCGGGCTCAAATCCCGGGCCATGACCAGCCCCTGCGGAAAGATCCGCATCCCGATCAACGAAAGCTCCGACGACAAGAGCCAGATCGCGGAATATCTCGACGCCTATAACGGCGAAGGCATCCAACACATCGCCCTGTCCACGGCAGACATCTATGAGTCCGTGATCAAGCTGCGTGATAAAGACGTCGGCTTCATGGACACGCCGGACACCTATTACGAACAGCTGGACGACCGCCTGCCGGGACATGGCGAGTCCGTGCCGGACCTGCAGCGGCTGAAGATTCTGATGGATGGCGCCCCCACGGAAGACGGTGGCCGCCTGCTGCAGATCTTCACAGATACGGTGATCGGGCCGATCTTCTTCGAAGTCATCCAGCGCAAGGGCGATGACGGCTTCGGCGAGGGCAACTTCAAGGCACTGTTCGAATCGATTGAGCTGGACCAGATCAGGCGCGGCGTGCTCAAGGCCTGATCTATATTCCAGCACTGAAGAGGCAAATCGCCGTCTGGGAGGACGCAGAATTTGCATCTGAAGCCCATTCCTGCCTATCTGGCGGGAATGGGCTTCGCCCTTACGTACCGCTCTTACATACCTTGGCGACCAAGACGAAAGATCACGGAAAATGAAACTTGCAACCCTCAAGGAAGGCGGCCGGGACGGCACGTTGATCGTCGTGTCCCGGGATCTGGCCAAGGCGAAGCGCGTGCCGGAAATTGCGCCGACGCTGCAGGCCGTCCTCGACAATTGGGCCGGCGTGGCGCCACGCCTGCGTGAGATTTATGACGCGCTGAATGCCGGCGGCGTGCCTGATACCTTCGCGCTCGATCCCGCCGCCCTGCACGCGCCCCTGCCGCGGGCCTACCAGTGGGCGGACGCCAGCGCCTATCTCAATCACGTGGAATTGGTGCGCAAGGCGCGTGGTGGCGAGATGCCGCCCAGCTTCCTGGATGATCCGCTGATGTATCAGGGCGGCTCCGACGCCTTTCTGGGGCCGCGCGACGACATCCTGGTGGCCAGCGAGGATTACGGCATCGACTTCGAGGCGGAGATCGCGGCGGTTGTCGGCGATGTGCCCATGGGTGCGGACGAGAACACCTGCGCCGACGCCATATTGCTGCTGATGATCTTGAACGACGTCAGCCTGCGCGGGCTGATTCCGAGCGAACTGGCAAAGGGCTTCGGCTTTTTGCATGGCAAACCGCCCACGGCCTTTTCGCCGGTGGCGGTGACGCCGGAGGAGCTCGGCGCCGCCTGGGACGGACAGACCATCCACCGCCCGATCATGGTGGACTGGAACGGCGAGGAATTCGGCCGTCCCAACGCCGGCGTAGACATGAATTTCACCCTGCCGCGGCTGATCTCTCACGCTGCCAAGACCCGGCCACTCACTGCCGGCACCATCGTTGGCTCCGGCACCGTCTCCAACCGCGGCGGTCAGGATGGTTATGCTTGTATCGCCGAGATCCGCGCCGTGGAGATGATTGAGCATGGCGAGGTGCGTACGGAATTCATGAAGTTTGGCGATAGCGTCCGGGTGGACATGCAGGACACCGACGGCGCGTCGATCTTCGGTGTCATCGAGCAGAAAGTCGTGCGTTACACCGGTTAGCGGCCTGGCGTCTCCGTCCTCCATGTCTTGACCAAAGGGCAGGGCGGGATAAAACCCATATCAGGACAACACGCAGGGGAGGGCGACCATGCATCTCTATGGCTATTACCGGTCATCCGCGGCCTACCGGGTGCGCATCGCGCTCAACCTGAAGGGCCTGGACTACGACATGACGTCCGTGCATCTGCGCGACGGCAACCAGTTCGACCCCGACTACGTGAAGCTCAATCCTCAGGCCCAGGTACCAACCCTGGTGCTCGACGATGGCACACCCCTGGTTCAGTCACCGGCGATCCTCGAATATCTAGAGGAAGTTCATCCCGAGCCTGCTCTGCTGCCCGCCGACACCATGGGCCGCTACCGGGTGCGGGCGCTGGCTGCGGTGCCCGGCTGTGATATCCACCCCATCGGCAACCTGCGCGTCCTGAAGCATATCCAGCAGACCTACGGTCAGGACATGGCCGCCGCCGGCCAGTGGGCCAAACACTGGATCGAGCTCGGCTACACCGGACTTGAGCGGATGCTGGCGGACAGCAGTGAGACCGGCCGCTTCTGCCACGGCGACACGCCCACCCTCGCCGATATCTTCCTGATGCCCCAGATGTACAACGCGATCCGCTTTGGCGTGGACATGGGCCAGTTCCCCAACATCCAGCGCATCAACGACGCGAACATGGAACTGGACGCGGTGCAAAAGGCCTATCCGGACAATCAGCCGGATTTCGAACCTGCCTGAGGGCCTGCTGCAAGCGGGAGTGCCACCCAAGTTTTCAACAGGCGCCGGGCCGTCATGCGGCCTTTACGTTATGGCGCGGGCGACCCATATCCGTCATACCTAATCGCCACCTTGTGAGGCGAAGAACGAGGCGGCCCGTGAGTGATCCGGTAAGTAACAGTAACGGCCATGACATCCCTGAAGCGCTGACATTTGATGACGTGCTCCTGAAGCCCGCGCGCTCTGCTGTCCTGCCCAACGAAACCAGCACCAAAACCCGACTGACCCGGTCCATCGAGCTGGGTATCCCGATCATATCCTCTGCCATGGACACCGTGTCGGAATCAGGCATGGCAATTGCCATGGCCCAGGCCGGCGGCTTGGGAGTGGTACATAAGAATATGACCATCGAGGCCCAGGCCGACGAAGTGCGCGCGGTCAAGAAGTTCGAAGCCGGCATGGTGGTCAATCCGGTCACGATCACCCCGGACAAGACCCTGGCGGACGTACAGGCGGTGCAGGAGCGCTATCGCATCTCCGGTATTCCGGTGGTGGAAGGCGATGGCGGCCGACTGGTCGGTATTGTCACCAATCGCGACGTGCGTTTCGCGGAGGATCCCCGCCAGACCGTGGCCGAGTTGATGACCCGTGAGAACCTGATCACGGTGGACGAATCTGTCGGCCGGGAAGAGGCGCGCCGCCTGCTTCACCAGCACCGGATCGAGAAGCTTCTGGTCGTCGATCGTGAGGGTCGCTGCACCGGTCTGATCACGGTCAAGGACATCGAAAAGGCCCAGAAACACCCCAACGCCAGCAAAGACGAGAAGGGCCGCCTGCGGGTGGCCGCCGCCACCGGTGTGGGCAAAGAAGGCATCGCCCGGGCCGAAGCACTGTTCGACGCCGAGGTGGATATTCTGGTGGTCGACACCGCCCATGGCCATTCCGACGGCGTCATGGGCACGGTGCAGGCGATCCGCAAACTTTCCAACTACAGCCAGGTAATTGCCGGCAACATCGCGACCGGCGATGCCGCACGGGCGCTGATCGATGCGGGCGCAGATGCGGTCAAGGTGGGCATCGGCCCGGGCTCAATCTGCACCACACGGATTGTGGCGGGCGTTGGCGTACCGCAGCTGACGGCGGTGTTGGACGTGGCCGCCGCTTGCCGTGACCAGAATGTGCCCGTGATTGCGGATGGGGGCATCAAATTCTCAGGCGACTTGGCCAAGGCGATTGCCGCCGGCGCCGATTGCGCCATGGTGGGCTCGCTTTTTGCCGGTACCGACGAGGCGCCCGGTGAGGTCTTCCTCTACGAGGGCCGCTCCTACAAGTCCTACCGCGGCATGGGCTCCGTCGGCGCCATGGCCCGCGGCTCGGCGGATCGCTATTTCCAGGAGGAAGTCGCAGACCAGCTCAAATTGGTGCCGGAAGGTGTCGAGGGCCGGGTGCCCTACAAAGGGCCGGTGGGCAACGTCATCCACCAGCTGATTGGCGGCCTGCGCGCGGCCATGGGCTACACCGGCAGCGCCACCATTGCCGATCTGCAGGCCAATCGCCAGTTCGTGCGCATCACCGGCGCAGGACAGCGCGAAAGCCATGTCCATGACGTGGCAATCACCCGCGAAGCGCCCAACTACCCGCGGGCCTGAGCGCCATTCTTCAGGCGGTATTGTCCGGATTGTCCTTTTCGCGCAGGCGGGCAAGGGCCGCTTCCAGGGCGGAGATTGCCGCCGGCAGGTCCTCTGCTGGCGCCTTGCCCTCCCGCAACATCCGCAGCGCCCGATGGGCCTCCAGCATGGTGGCTTCTTCTTCCGCCATGTCGTCCAACGCTTCGGTCACCCGGTAGGCTTTGACCGGATTTGGGATGCCCTTGAGCGTTACCTCGCCCGCACCTTTCGCTGGAATCTCATTCCGCACCAGCGACCAGGTCTCATGGGACAACATGATGCCGCCCGCATCCGCCTGGCTTTCGAGCCTCGACGCGAGGTTCACTTCGTTGCCGATGACCGTGTAATCCATCCGGTCATTGCTGCCGAAATTGCCCACGGTGCAATAACCGGTATTGATTCCGATGCGCAACTCGAAGGGATGATCGACGCCCTTGGCCTGCCACTCAGCGCGCAGGTCGCGCATGCGCTTCTGCATGGCGATGGCCATGTGGACGGCGGCAAGCGCATCCTCCGCCGTACCTTTGCTTTCCGGGTCGCCGAAAAAGGCCATGACGGCGTCGCCAATGAATTTGTCGATGGTGGCGCCGTGCTCAAGGGCGATATTCGACATCTCGGTCAGATACTGATTGAGAAGCTCCGTCAGCTCCTCGGATTCGAGTTGATCGGCGGTGGCGGTGAAATCCACAATGTCGGAGAAGAAAATCGTCAGCTTCTTTCGCTTGGCGGCGATTTCGACGCTTTGTTTGCCAGAAAAGATCGAATTGTAGATTTGTGGCGACAGGTATTTGGACAGCTGGGAAGACAAGGCCTCAAGCGTCGTCGCTTTTTCCATGGCCAACTGGTTGGCGGCTTCTGCACGGGCTGTCGCTTCGCGCAATTCTTGTTCGGCATGGCGTCGTTCGGTTACATCCGCAATGGCGCCGACCAATCGCATCACCTTGCCGTTTTCATCTCGAACAGACGTAGCGTTGTCCGCTGCCCAGATATAATCACCGGCTTCCCGGCGGATGCGGTATTCACAGCTCAGATAACTGGTCCTGCCTTTCATGTGGCTAACGATGGCGGCGCGATAGCTGTCCATGTCTTCCGGATGAACGCGGGCGGCCCAGTTGTTCGACGTGAGACTGCCGACGCCGACGATGTCTTTCAGGCGATCAGAAACCCGCAGGTCGTTCGTTGTCACGTCCCACTCATAGATGCCTTCTGTGGCAGCTTCAGTGGCGAGCGCGTAGCGTTCTTCGCTTTCGCGCACTTTCATCTCGGCTTCCATACGGTCGGTGACGTCGGTGGTGGAACCCGCCATACGGAACACCCGCCCATCTTCTCCCCGTAGGCCGAGGCCACGGTGGAAAAGCCAGACGTAGGCGCCGCCTGCGCCCCGGGCGCGGAACTCGCAGGAATAGAAGTCGGTTTCGCCACGAAGATGGGCGCGGATGGCGGTGCGATAGCGCTCCAGGTCGTCCGGGTAGATGCGCTCCTGCCAGGCGTCGGTGGTGATCCGGCCTTCCGCGCTCACCGGTAGAGCCAGATCCTTTGACAGCTTGGGCGAGATATACATATCGCCCCCGGCCAGGTCCCAGTCCCACAACCCTTCGTTGGCGCCTTCCATGGCGAGCGCATAGCGCTGCTCGCTCTCCCGCAGGGCGATTTCGATATGCTTGATGTCGGTGATGTCAGTCAGGACGCCAACGATGCCTCCGTCATGGGTGCGCCGCCATGCCACTTTCGTCCAACGCCCATTGGCGAGCTCTAGATCGAAGGGTCCCTGGGGGTTCTTGCGTGCCTCCAGCCGCGCCGCCACCCAGTCATATGGGTCGCCCTCTATCCCGGCGACTACGCCGTTCTCCACGGCCGCCCGCAGGATCTCTTCGTGAGAAATACCAGGCACAATCAGGTGCTCGATACCGGGATAGAGCTCTCGGAAATAGTCATTGCAGACAGCCAGCCGGTCGTCCGCATCGTAAATCGCGAATCCCTCCGAGATAGTATCGATTGCCTTCGATAGCTGTTCTTTTACCCGCTCGGTTTCGGCGATCTGTACCTTGAGATCCGTGATGTCGCCGGTCGAGCCGACCATCCGCACCGCTTGCCCTTCTGCGTCAAACTCGGCGATCCCGTTCTGACGGGCCCAGCGCCATTCGCCGTCCGGGCCGCGAAACCGGAATTCGCACGTGAAACGCTCGGTCTTGCGTTTGAAATGGTCAACCAGGCCTTGCTGCCAGGCATGACGGTCGTCCGGGTGAACGCGGCTGGCCCAGTCCTCGGCCGTTGCCAACTGCTCCGGGGTGAACCCGAGAGCCTCGCGCACCCCTTCAGAATAATGGGTCTTGTTGGTGGTGATATCCCAGTCGTAGACGCCCTCGTTGATGGCCGCCATGGCTCGCTCGTAGCGTTCCTCGCTCTTTCTGAGCGACGCTTCGGTCAATCTACGGGCCGTGATGTCAGCGACCGCACCTACCAGCCGGACCGCCTTTCCATCTGCGCCACGGACGCATTTGCCGCTGTCCGACATCCAGATGTAATCGCCGGAATTTCGCCTGATCCGATACTCACAATTCAGATAAGGACTGGTGCCCTTGAAGTGCTCTGCGATGGCGGTGCGATAGGTGTCCATATCATCTGGATGGACACGATCCGCCCAGTCGTTCGAGGTCAGTTCACCAGGCGATAGGCCGAGCATCGCAGTCAGGCGATATGAGACCTTGAGCGCGTTGGTTCCTACATCCCAGTCATAGATGCCTTCCGATGACGCCTCGGTGACCAGGTCATACCATTCCTTGCTGGCGCGGAGTTCCCGCTCGGCCAGGCTTTTTTCTGTGATATCGGCAAAGGTCAGCAGCAATCCGCCATGGCCCATGGGTGTCATGGCGGTCGTGATGACGCGTCCGTCGGTCAGCGCATCCTCGACCACGTGGCGCTGTTCGCTGGTTGCCCGGTCCAGCCATGTGCCGACGGGGTCGTCGCCATTGCGGCCAACAAGCTGATCGTGGGCCCGATCGTGGGCCAGCAGATCAGCCAGGGGCACGCCCGGTTGGCAAAGATTGGCAGGATAATTGCGGAGTCGCTGAAACAGGCGGTTGCATTCAACGAGCAGCAGGTCGTCGTCGAATACTCCCAGCCCAAGGTCCAGTGCCTCCAGCCCATCCTCAAGCAGAGACAGCGGGCTTTGCGCCACCGCCAGGGTAGTCGAATGCGCGCTGATCATTCCCTCCATACTGGGTTCTGACCTCCCATTGCCGCCAGTCTATCACACCTTATGGCGAAAGCGGCGATCTCCGGCGCTACCTAGCGTCAGCGCTGTTTGCCTTGAAGCGCGGCGCGCCCGCGGTTATGTGGGTGCCATGACACCTGGCGCCCGTATTCAGACTGCTATCGACCTTGTGGAGATGATTGAGCATCCGCCGGACGGGCGGGCCGATGTGCCTGCTGATGCCGTCGTGTCCGGCTATATGCGGGGCCGCCGCTATATCGGGTCCAAGGACCGGAGGGCGATTTCGGACCTTGTGTATGGTGTGTTGCGCCACCGCGCCGAGATTGACTGGCGATTGGCGGGACCAGCGACCACGACCCGGCTGCGCGTGCTCGCGGGCCTCAGGATTCTCAAGGACTGGACCGGGACGGATCTGGTCCAGGCCTTTGATGGCGGGCCCTACAGGCCGGATCCTGTGACCGGGACAGAGATGGCGGCGCTGGAAGAGATGTCAGTGGAGCGTGGCCCACGCCCCCCAGCGGTACAGGCAAACCTGCCGGACTGGCTGGCGTCGCAATTCTCGGCGGCGTTTGGCGAGTCGGAATGGGCCGAGGCCGAGGCGCTGCACGCGCCGGCGCCCGTGGATCTGCGGGTCAACACCCTCAAGGGAGATCGCGCTGCCGCGATGGCGGCGCTGGTGGCGGCCGAGGTGGCCGCGGAGCCGACCCCGCACAGCCCTGTCGGCCTCCGCCTTGCCGGCCGCACCCCGCTGGGCAACCTTGCCGCCTACCGTGACGGGCTGGTGGAAGTTCAGGACGAGGGCTCCCAGATTTGCGCCCTGCTGACGGGGGCGGCGCCGGGCGAGGCGGTACTGGATTATTGCGCCGGGGCGGGTGGCAAGACCCTGGCGTTGGCAGCGATGATGCAGAACCAGGGCAGGATCGTCGCCACCGATGTTGACCGCCGACGGCTGGGCTCCCTGTCCAAGCGGGCGGAGCGGGCCGGCGTGACCATGGTGGAAAGCATCGATCTTGAATCCGCCGATTTGCCCGAATTGGGCGTCTTCGACCGGGTGGTGGTGGATGCTCCGTGCAGCGGCAGTGGCGCATGGCGGCGGCATCCTGAGGCGCCGTGGCGCCTGACGGAGGAGCGGCTGGACGGCTACCTGATCCAGCAACGGAAGATTCTCGCGCGCGCCGCCACCCATGTTCAAAAAGGCGGTGTTCTCACCTACATTACCTGCTCCCTGTTTCCTCAGGAGAACCAGGCGCAGGTGGAGCATTTCCTCGCAGAACACGGTGATTTTGAGGCCCTGGCGTTGGACGCAATCTGGCGGGATTGCATAGGCACAGAGCCGCCGGTCATGGATCCCGCCCAGCCTGGACTGCTGCTGACACCCCATCGCAGCGGCACCGACGGTTTCTATATCGCGCTGATGCAGCGCACCGGATGATGACTGCAAATATCGCCGTCCGGCCAAGCACGCCTTCTGAGGCGTCGCAGCTGGCGGAAATCTATGTGGAGACCTGGCGCACCACCTATGCCGGCATGTTGCCGGACAATGTGCTGCTGCGCATGTCGGTGGACCAGCAGACCCGCCGTTGGCGCGGCTATCTCGACCGGCCCGGAGCTCGGGAGACTGTTTTGACGGCGGAGGCGGTGGGGCAGGGCGCCATCGGATTTGGCAGCGCGGGCCCTGCACGCCGCACCGGTCCGCAGGTGGGCGAGGTCTACACCCTCTATGTGCTGCCGGATTGGCAGGGGCAGGGCGCCGGGCGCGAGCTGATGGAGGCTCTGTTCAGCCACCTGCGGACGGCTGATTTTACAGAAGCGCTGATCTGGGTAGTTGCCGCCAACCCGTCGCGTTTCTTCTACGAAGCCATGGGCGGGCAGCGCACCGTGGAGCGAATCGAGCCGCTGTGGGGCGTGGAATTGGCCGAGATCGGCTACCGCTGGGATCTGGTGTGAGTGCACCATCCCCGCAACACACAGCGCGATTTTCCGTCTGCGCCGCCACGCCGCTTTTCCGCGCCCCGGCGCTCGTTTAGTAGAATGCCATGACCCCGACCACCGACCGCGTTCTGATCCTCGATTTTGGCGCCCAATACACCCAGCTGATCGCCCGGCGGGTGCGGGAAAGCGGTGTCTATTGCGAAATCCATCCTTTCAACACTGACCCGGCTAAAATTGCCGCCTTCGGCGCCCGCGCGATCATCCTTTCGGGCGGGCCGGCCTCCGTCACCGGTGTCGACACGCCGTGCGCGCCGCCGATGGTGTTTGAGGCCGGGGTGCCGGTGCTGGGCATCTGCTATGGCGAGCAGACCATGGTGGACGTGCTGGGTGGCAAGGTTGAGACCTCGGACCATCGGGAATTCGGCCGTGCGGACGTGGTGGTGGTGGACAGCTGCCCCTTGTTCGAAGGCGTCTGGGCGCCGGGCGGCCAATACCCGGTGTGGATGAGCCACGGCGACCGGGTGGTCGATCTGCCGGAGGGGTTTCGTCCGGTCGCCGTCAGCGACGGTGCGCCTTTTGCCGCGATCGCCGACGAAGAGCGGCAGTTCTATGGCGTGCAGTTTCACCCGGAAGTGATGCACACGCCCGACGGCGCAAAGCTGCTGCGCAACCTGACCCACCGCATCGCGGGCTGTAGCGGCGACTGGACCATGGCGGCCTTCAAGGAACAGGCCATCGAGCGGGTACGGGCACAGGTCGGCCGGGAAAAGGTCATCTGCGGCCTTTCCGGCGGTGTCGATTCCTCAGTGGTGGCGGTGTTGCTGCACGAGGCGATTGGCGATCAACTGACCTGCATCTATGTCGACCATGGCCTGATGCGCGCCCAGGAATCGGAGGAAGTGGTGAGCCTGTTCCGCGGCCATTACAACATTCCCCTGGTGCACCGGGACGCGGCCGACCTGTTCCTGGGCAAGCTGGATGGCGTCGAGGACCCGGAGCGGAAGCGCAAGATCATCGGCAATACCTTCATCGATGTCTTTGAGGAAGAGGCCGCGAAGCTGGGCGGTGCGTCCTTCCTCGCCCAAGGTACGCTTTATCCGGACGTGATCGAATCCGTCTCGTTCCATGGCGGACCCAGCGTCACCATCAAGTCTCACCACAATGTGGGCGGCCTGCCCGAGCGCATGAACATGGGCTTGGTGGAGCCAGTGCGCGAGCTGTTCAAGGACGAGGTACGTGTCCTTGGCCGAGAGCTCGGCCTGCCAGAAGCCTTCATTGCCCGCCATCCTTTCCCCGGACCCGGCCTGGCGATCCGCATTCCCGGTGCGGTGAGCCGGGAGAAGGCCGACCTGCTGCGCAAGGTGGATGCAATCTATCTCGAGGAAATCCGCAACGCCGGCCTCTACGACGAGATCTGGCAGGCCTTCGCCGTGCTGCTGCCCGTGCGCAGCGTGGGGGTGATGGGTGACGAGCGGACGTATGACTACGTGTGCGGGCTCAGGGCCGTGACGTCGACCGACGGCATGACCGCCGACTGGTATCCTTTCGAGCCGGAGTTCCTCGCCCGGGTGTCCAGCCGCATCGTCAACCAGGTGCGCGGCGTCAACCGGGTGGTCTACGACATCACCTCAAAGCCGCCCGGCACGATTGAGTGGGAATAGGGCGAGTGGGAATAGAGTGAATGGGAGTAGCTTTGATGATCCGCAGTTTTCTCGTCGTTCTGGTCATACTCGCTATGGCCGCGCCAGCGTCCGCACGGGGCCCCGGCTATGTGGGGATCTGGGGCGTCGACAAAAAGACCTGTACCCAAAAGGGTCCGCCGGATGAGCGGCTCAAGGTCAGCATTCAGATGATCCGCGGCTATGAGAGCGCCTGCAAGATCACCAGGTCCGAGCCAGGCAAGTGGCCGGGGATCTACTATGTGACGTCGAGCTGTGCCGGCGAGGGACAGAAGTGGACCCGGAAGGATATCTACGCGACCCGGGGCGGCGGCAAACGTCTGGTGATTATCGACAAGGATGGCCACGCGGTCAGCTACGTGCGCTGCAGGTAGTCCGCCGGGCGCCGGCTCGAATCACAGGCCCGTCATTCCCGCGAAGGCGGGATTCCAGTTTCCACCTTTTCTGGACCCCGCCTTCGTGGGGTGAAGATGCTTTGCTGAATGCCCTGGATTGAATGCGCTGGGTTTACGTATGCCGCGCCACCTGGCCGAGGGAGGGCCATGCCGGGCGGGTGGCGATGTCCTTGGCGCCGCAGCTTGAGCATTTCATGTAGCCGCCCAGCTCCGGCACGGGGATCGCCGGGCCCAGCCGGCCCATCAGATGCCGGCCCTCTACCTCCGCGTTGTGGGTACAGCGGTTGCACCAGCAGAAGACGTTGATGCCGCGCTCCACCACCTGACCCAGCGTCATGGGCCGGCGCCGACCGTCCGCCACCTCGATATGATTGTCCTTCAGCCGTCCCATTGGGGACCTTTCGTCAACGCCTGAACGGACGAAAGAACATAACAGGAACAATATGATTATGTCAAGCAGCAGCCCGACATTCACGGGATGATAGTCAGGTCAGTTGGAGGTCCAGACCACGCGCAGCTGTCGTTCAAGCGATTCGATCACGTCTTCCAGGCTCTGCGCCTGGCGAAGCTTTTTGGGTCCCTGATAAAGCTGGTAGAGACTGCGGCTTTTGCCCTGCGGCTTCTGCTTGGTGATCGCGTAGAGCGGCCGTTCGGCGGTATGGCGGAAAATCGAGAAGGTGGCGCCCTGGGGGCTGTGGTCGATGGCGTAATCACGCCATTCGCCGCTCATGACCCGGCGGCTGTAAACGCCCAGAAGCTTGAAGAGTTCGTGTTTGCTGAAGATTACGGGCCGCCCGCGGGTGCGCGGGTGGCGGCGATAAGAATCGAGCGTAACGAGGCTCGTCATCGGCACTGATTCATCGGACTACACTCCCCTGTCGCCGACACACCTGACGCGCCGACAGGGAAATTTGACACATCCGTGACACGCATTGCAATCGCCGCATCGCCGGGAGAAACCCCACCAAGAGAAGATATACCGGCCCAGACCGACAGACCTGGGCGCGGCATTTCCAAATCCGGACTCTCAGCGATGGCGGTTGGCGTTGACGCACCTTTCCAGTGCGGCGAGGCCGACCGCAGTCGCGGTGAGCCGGAAACTGTATCGCTGGTGATTATTGATCAGGGTCAGTTTGAATCCGCGCTGAAGTCGATTGCGCGCATACCGGTCCGTGCCCAGCGCCAGCCAGACGCGGGAAAGGTTTTTCGGCTCCACGATCCCTTTGGCGCGCCGTATCATCCGCCCATCAACCAAAAAGGTCATGGCGTAGTTGGCGCCTGCCTTCATGCGCCAACCCTGATTGTACATGCCGACATAGAGGCTGTAGTTCGAGTATTGCCTGAAATAGAGCCAGTTGTTGTTGCTGTAGCGCACCCACATCTGGCAGTAGGCGAAACGACCGCTGGCGTTTGATGTATAGGCCGAGCCGGTCCAGTTGCCGACGCGCCAGCGGGCTGCGGCAACATCCGCGAGGGCGGCTGTTACGGCAATCGGCAGGGCACAGCCGACAGTCATTTGTTTGATCATCATTTCTCCAGGGGCCAGAGGTGATATCAGTTTTGTACGCAGTTGGTCCGCCGTGGCTCCCTGTCACGTTGGGTAGCAACGTCAGATTGCAGTGGGAGCCGTTTCTACCGCCAAACCGGCCGGATTTCCACTGCCGGGTATGGCCCTTAGACTGCGGCGGAATGGTCGCGGGGGCGGTTTGCTATCCGGCGGGGCCCGTACTATACCAAACGCCGGTTTCCCGGCGCTGCCGGATGGAGGAAAACGTTGGCTGAAACGCCGCCAAATCAAGGATCTGACCCGAAAGAGGGCGCTCCGGGGACCCCAGGAGGTCCGCCTGCGAAGGAGTCTGGCCGCGCCCGCCGCAAACGCGAGCGGGAAGACGAAACAATCCAGGAAGAAGAAAACTTCTTCAAGGAAGTCAGCGAGGAGCTTCGCGCCGAACGGACGCTGACGGCTCTGAAGAAATATGGCACGCTGATATTCACTGCCGGCGCGCTGATGATCGCGGGGGTGGCCGGGTACCAGTACTGGCAGTCATCGATCCAGGATCATCGCATCGAGTCGAGCCGTCAGTATTCCAACGCTGTCAGCCTGTTGCAGGAAGGCAAGACCAAAGAGGCGATTGCTGCTTTTGCCCTGGTCGGGCGCGAGGGAAGTACCGGATTTGCCGCCATGGCCCGCCTCCGCGAAGGGGCTTTGCGCGCTCAGCAGGGTGATGCCAAGGGCGCGATTGCGTCCTACCGTCGGCTCGCCGATAACGACGACGCGCCCCAAGCACTCCGCCAGATTGCGGTACTGATGTGGGCATTCCATGGTCTGGATGCAGGCGAGACCCCGGCAGCTATGCTGGGACAGCTGAAGCCTTTGGCAGCGGCTTCCAGCCCGTGGCGCCATCTAGCGACCGAACTAAGTGGCTACTACCAAGAGAAAGCAGGCAATAAGGCAGCGGCCCGTCAGGCTTTTGAGAGTCTGGCCAAGGATGCCGCCGTGCCACCGAGCATGCGCAGCCGTGCCCGCGATATGCTTGTTCTCCTGGGAAAATCCTGAGGTAAATTCACGCAATGAGCAGAAAAACCATGCACTGCGGACAGCTGCGGACCGTCGCATCGATCTTCCTGGTGGGCGTCTTTTTGGCCGGTTGCGGTCTGCTTGGCGGTGAGAAGGAAGACCCACCGCTGCCCGGACGGCGCACGGCAGTATTGCCAGAAGACAACACGCTGCAGCCGGATCGGCGCCTTGCGGCCCTGCAGGTCAAGCTACCGAAACCGTCGGCCAACGCGGGCTGGCCAATGGCCGGCGGCTATCCCAGCCATGCCATGCATCACCTGGCGCTGGGCCGCAATCCGCGAACAGCCTGGACTGCCGATATCGGCCGGGGTTCATCCAGCGAGCAGCGCATCCTTGCGCAGCCGGTGGTAGGCGGTGGCCGCGTCTACGCCATGGATGCGGGCGCGGTTGTCAGCGCTTATGAGGTCTCTGGTGGGCGGCAGATTTGGACCCAGAAGGTATTGCCGAAGAAAGAACGTGACGGCGACCTGGGTGGCGGTGTGGCCTATGCGGCCGGCCGTGTCTATGTCACGACCGGCGCCGCCGAGGCGCTCGCCCTCGATGCTGCAACAGGCAAGATCATCTGGCGGGTCAGCATCAGTGCCCCCAGCCGGTCGGCCCCCACGGTGGTGGATGGGCGTGTCTTCGTCCTCAATGTGGAAAACCAGGTACGCGCGCTTGATGCCAAGACCGGCAAGCGCCTCTGGGCCTATTCCGGCGTTGCCGCCCCGTCGAAGATTCTGGGCGGCGCCAGTCCGGCAGTTTCCGGAGGCGTGGTTGTGGTGCCGCTGACTTCTGGCGACATCGTTGCGCTGCGCACGCAGAATGGCCGCCAGCTGTGGACCGAGCGTCTGGCCGCGTTCCGCACCCGCAGTCAGGTCACCAATATCGCTGACATTATCGGCAACCCGGTCATCGACCGTGGTCTGGTATTTGCCGTCAGCAATGCCGGCCGCCTGGTGGCGGTAGACATGCGAACGGGCCGACGGATCTGGGACCTGAATGTCGGCAGCCGGCAAACCCCCTGGGTTGCGGGTGACTATGTCTTTGTGCTGACCACATCAAACCATTTGGTCGCCGTGCTGCGCCGCACCGGACAGGTGCGTTGGGTGGTTCGCCTGTCGCGGTTTGCCGACGAAAAACAGGTGCGCGGTGGTATCGTCTGGGCCGGGCCTGTTCTGGCAGGTGACCGGTTGATCATCGCCGGCTCCCACGGCGAGGCATTGGCCGTTTCGCCTTATACCGGCGAAGTAATTGGCTGGATTCCGGTGGGCAAGGGGGTCAAGATTCAACCCCTGGTGGCCCGCAACACGATATATTTCCTGACTGAAGGCGGAGAGCTGCGGGCCCTTCGCTAGCCGCAGAAACAGGGCGCATTACGCGCCCTGCAGCCGACCGACTGAGGCCCAACCGAGAATGAGGCGCTTATGGTGCCCGTGACCCCGTCCGAGTCCACACGGCCCTTGCGCCTGGCGATTGTCGGGCGGCCGAATGTGGGAAAATCGACCCTGTTCAACCGCCTGGCCGGCCGCCGCGCGGCGCTGGTCCATGACCAGCCTGGCGTTACCCGCGACCGCCGGGAGGCGCCGGGCCGCCTGGGTGACCTTGCCCTGACGATCGTAGACACGGCCGGGCTGGAAGATGCCGATGAGGACGCCATTGAAGGCCGCATGCGCCGCCAGTCCATGCAGGCCGTTGTGGAGGCGGACGTGGCGCTGTTTCTGTTCGACGCCCGTGCCGGGGTGACGCCGGTAGACGCAGAACTCGCCCGCGAGCTGCGCCGCAACGAAGTGCCGATTGTCCTGGTGGCCAACAAGTGTGAGGGGAGGGCCGCCCAGACTGGCCTATTGGATGCCTGGGAACTGGGGTTGGGAGACCCGGTGGCGGTATCTGCCGAACACGGCCTGGGTATGTCGGATCTGCAGGAGGCTGTGGCGGCGGCGGCTGTGTCGTATGACCAACTGGAACCCGATCCTGAACCAGAACCCGATCCTGAATCGAAGGCCGATGCTGAGACTGACAGTGAGGCGATGCAGACCATGTCGCTCGCCATTGTTGGTCGGCCGAATGCGGGTAAATCCACGCTGATGAACCGCCTGCTTGGCGAGGAACGGGTGATTACCGGGCCTGAGCCGGGTTTGACCCGTGATTCTATTTCCATTGACTGGGCCTGGAAGGACCGGCCGATCCGCCTGATCGACACAGCCGGTGTACGCCGCCGGGCGCGGGTCGCGGGTGATGTGGAGCAGCTGTCCGTGATGGACACGTTCCGGGCCATCCGATTCGCCGACATCGTGGCGCTGATGATTGACTGCACCACGGTGCAGGATTTTGGGCACGGCATTGAAAAGCAGGATCTGACAATCGCCCGTCAGGTGGAAGAGGAAGGCCGTGCGCTGGTCATCGTCGCCAATAAGTGGGATCTGGTGACGGATGCCCAGGGGACACGGCGGAAAATCCTGGAAAGCCTGGAAGGGTCCCTGTCGCAGCTGAAGGGGGTGGCCTTGGTGACCATGTCAGCGGCCCAGGGCTCCAACCTGGAAAAGCTGATGTCGACGGTCATCGATACCTATGACAAGTGGAACCTCAGGGTCACTACCGGGCAGCTTAATCGCTGGCTGGCGGATGTGACCGAGGCATTTCCCCCGCCGCTGGCCGCCGGCCGCCGCGTGCGTATTCGCTATATGACCCAGGCCAAGGCGCGGCCACCGACTTTTGCCTTGTTCGTCAACAAACCTCAGGCCCTGCCAGATTCCTACATGCGGTATCTGACAAACAAGTTGCGCGAAAGTTTCGGATTTCACGGCGTGCCGCTGCGCTTGCACATGCGCAAGCCGAAGAATCCTTACGTGGAGGACGATGGGTGAGCCTTCGCCTGACGTTTCTGGGCGACGTAAATATTGGAGGTGACGTCTCACGCCTGGCCAGCAAGCATCCGCCAGAATGGTTTTGGGGCGATACGCTGCCGCTGCTGCGCGAGCCGGACGGCGTGATCGGCAATCTGGAATGCCCGGTGACCCTGCGTACCGCGCCCTGGGACGAGACCTTCAAATCCGTGCTGATGCGGGCGGATCCGGCGGCGTTGCCAATTCTCACGACGGCCAATATCCGCGCCATGTCCGTCGCCAACAACCACACGCTGGATCGCCGGCGCGAAGGACTTCAGGACACCCTTGAAGGATTGTCTGGCGCCGGTATTGCCAGCGCGGGCGCAGGACTCACTGCAGAGGCGGCAGCAGCGCCGGCCGTGTTCGATATCGCAGGCACGCGGGTCGCGCTTCTGTCCGCGACAGACAATATGCCGTGGTTTGCCGCCACCGACCGGCGCGCCGGCGTCAACCACCTGAATTTCTACAACCGGCCAATCATCTATCGCCGGCTGGAGACCTGGGTGGCGGCGGCGCGGCAGGCCGGCGCCGAAATCATCGTGTTGTCGGTGCACTGGGGTCCCAACTACCGGCTGATTCCGCCCCGGCGTTTCCAGCGATTTGCCCGCGCCGCCATTGATCGTGGCGTGACAGTGGTGCACGGCCATTCCTCCCACGTGATTCAGCCGGTGGAACGCCATGGCGACGGGCTGATCCTCTATGACACCGGTGACGCGCTGGACGACTATTGGCGCTTCCTCGGCTACTCCAATAACTGGTCGTATCTGTTTGAGACGGGATTCGAGGGCGGGCGGCCTGCCACGCTCCGGCTTTGGCCGATTTGTCTCCACGGTTCGCCGCCAATCCGGCGGGCGACGGTCCGCGAAGCCCGGCGCATGAATGCCCGGCTAATGCGCCGGTCGCGCCGTTTTGGCACCCGCTTTTCTGAAAATGATGACGGCTCGCTGAGCCTGGATTCCTGAGCCTGGATTCCTGAGCCTGGTCCCGGGAATTGCGATTAGGTAAGGCTGGTGTCCACTGTGACGGGCACCACGTCGCCATTGCGCGTGCAGTCTTCGGCAGCCAGGTCAACGAACACATCGGTAATTGCCCCGGGCGGCGGTAGGGTCAGTGGATCTTCGCCCGGAAAAGCGGCGGCGCGCATGTCGGTACGTGTGGCGCCAGGGTCGACAATATTGGCGCGAATACCGGTAGATTCACCTTCCGCCGCATAGGTTTTGACGAGCATCTCCAAAGCGGCCTTGGATACCGCATAGGCGCCCCAGTAGGGAAACACATGCCGGGCAACGCCGGAGGTGACAAAGATCGCCCGGCCGCTACCCGAGGCGCGTAGCAGCGGATCGATGCTGCGGATCAGCCGCCAGTGGGAGGATAGATTGGCGTCGATGACGCTCTGCCAGACATCCGGATCCAGGTGGGTCAGGGGTGTCAGCACACCCAACTGGGCATGGTTGCCCACCAGCGCGTCGATGCGCCCGAACCGCTCATAGAGCGCCCGGCCCATGCCGTCGATGCTGTCGAATTCCGTGAGATCCAGCGGCACCAGGGTCGCGTTGCCGCCTTCGGCCTTGATGCGATCGTCGACTTCCTCGAGGCCGCCGACGGTGCGGGCCACCAGGATCAGCTGCGCGCCTTCGCGCGCGAAGCGTGTGGCGACCGCGGCGCCGATGCCGCGGGAGGCACCGGTGACAAGCGCAATCCGTCCTTCCAGACGCCCGGCCACGTCTCAGACGGCTTCTTCGAGCAAGGAAAGCTGACGGCTGACGTCGCCGGCCTCATGGTCCGTCAGCGCCGTGGGATAGTCGCCGGTGAAGCAGGCATCGCAATAGCGGGGCAGGACCGGATCGCGGCCCGGCTCGCCCATGGCGCGATACAGGCCATCAATGGAGATGTAGGCCAGGCTGTCGACATCGATTTCCGTGGCCATTTCCTCGACCGACATGCGCGCCGCCAGAAGCTGGCTCCGCTCTGGCGTGTCGATGCCGTAAAAGCAGGAGTGATTTGTCGGCGGGCTGGAGATGCGCATATGCACCTCCGTTGCGCCGGCATTCCGCACCATCTCGACGATTTTCTTCGACGTGGTACCGCGGACGATGCTGTCGTCCACCAACACCACACGCTTGCCGCTGAGCAGGCTCCGGTTGGGATTATGCTTCAGTTTGACACCCAGGTGCCGGATATGGTCCGACGGCTCGATGAAGGTGCGGCCCACATAGTGGTTCCTGATGATCCCCAGCTCGAACGGAAGCCCTGATTCGCCGGCAAATCCCATGGCCGCCGGGACGCCGGAGTCAGGCACGGGCACCACCACATCTGCCTCGACGCTTGCTTCCCGCGCCAGTTCCACACCAATGCGCTTTCGCGCTTCATAGACGCCGGTGCCATCGACCACGCTGTCGGGCCGGGCAAAGTAGATATATTCAAAGATGCAAAGACGCTTGGGCTGACGGCCAAAGGGCGTGTGGCTTTCCACGCCGTCTTCATCGATCACAACCATTTCGCCCGGCTCGATATCGCGCACGAAGTCTGCACCGATGATGTCCAGCGCGCAGGTTTCCGACGCGAGAATGTATCGGTCGTCCAGCATGCCCAGCACCAGGGGCCGGACCCCAAGAGGGTCGCGCACGCCGATCACCTTCTTCTGGCTCAGCAGCACCATCGAATAGGCGCCCTGGACCTGGCTGAGCGCGTCGATCACCCGGCCCACAAGATTTGTGGCCCGGCTGACGGCCAGCAGTTGGATGATGATCTCGGTGTCCGTGGTGGACTGGAACAGATGGCCCCGCTGCACCAGGTCGTTCCGGATGGCGCGGGCGTTTGTCAGGTTGCCGTTCTGCGCAACCGCGACGCCACCGAAGGCAAAATCCGCGAACAGCGGCTGGACATTCCGCAGGATGCTGTCGCCGGTGGTGGAATAGCGCACATGACCGATCGCCGCGTAGCCGGGCAGACGGTTCATCACATTCGGGTCGTTGAAGGTGTCGCCGACCTGGCCGGGGGCTTTGTGCGTGTGAAAATGCTCGCCGTCATAGGTGACGATACCAGCGGCTTCCTGGCCGCGATGTTGCAGCGCGTGCAGGCCGAGGGCGGTCATCGCCGCCGCGTCGGGATTGCCGTAGAGCCCGAAGACGCCACACTCTTCGTGCAGTTTGTCTCCGTCCAGCCCCCCATCGGAGCCATCGTCAGCTTTGTGGAATGGATGCGTGGTCAGCATGTATCAGCGTCACCTGCGCGGCTATATGGGGCCGTCGCCTTGCGCGCCGGTTCACGGCGCATCCTCCGTATGGGCAGGACTATAGCTGATCCCTTGGTGCAGCGCAGGCGGATTGTGTCCCGTCTGCGACGCCGGGGCGCAATTTTCTGGGGACAACGCTGCCGCCGTTGTGAGCTCTTGTCAGCTCTTGTCCGGCGCGGATCGGCCGCGGTTGAGATCTTCAAGTTCCTTGGGCAGGAAATTTTTCGGAGTCAGACGCACCATGAACCGTGCGCCCAACTCCAGCACCGGGCGGGTTCGGGCTTCTTCAATCCAGTTTGGCAGGCTTTTGGCGCTGAAAATAAAAATCAGCATCAAATAGAAAAGCGCTGCCAGAACGTATCCCCGCGCTAGGCCGTAGAGCAGTCCCAGAGAACGATCGAGCGTGCCGAACCGACTCGATTTCATTCGCTCCGTCAGGTTGGCCGTGATGATCGTTATGATGATCAGCACGATGATGAAGATGCCCGCGGCCGCGGCGATATCGGCCACCAGCGGCCAGGGCAGCAGGTCACGGGTGAATGGGCTCACATAGGGCAGGCCGAAAAAGGCCGCCACGCCGGCCAGAATCCAGCCGCTCAGCGAAAAGGTTTCTTGCAGCATGCCGCGAAGCACAGCAACCAGGCCGGAAAGCCCGATTATGGCCACCACAACGATGTCCAGAAGTGTCATGGACTGGTCCTGTCTCCCGTAGTGCCCCCGGCGACGGCGTGCGTCAGATGCCGGTGGACGGCGGCTCCCCGAACAAGGCGACAAGTTCCGACAATCGCCCGATTTCCGCAACCTCCAGATTGCCGCCCGGCTTATCTTCGCCTTTTCGGCGGCGGGGGAGAACCGCCCGCTCAAACCCTAGTTTTGCGGCTTCCTTCAGCCGATTGTCCATCTGGCTGACGGCACGAACCTCACCTGAAAGGCCGATTTCACCAAATACGACAGACGCCTTTGGTGCAGGCTGGTCGAACAGCGAAGACAAAAGCGCCGTCGCCACGGCCAGATCTACGGCCGGCTCAGCGACCCTCAGGCCGCCAGCCACATTCAGGTATACGTCGCGCCCGGCAAGGGCAACCCCGCACCGGGCCTCCAGCACGGCCAGGATCATGTGCAGCCGGGCGCTGTCCCAGCCGATCACGGCGCGCCGGGGTGAGGCGAAGGCGCTGGGTGCAACAAGCGCCTGAATTTCAACGAGCATGGGGCGGGTCCCTTCCATGCCGGCAAAGACGGCGGAACCGCTGGCGCTTTCCCTGTCTTCCCAATCGCCCAGAAACAGCGACGACGGATTGGTGACCGGCATCAGGCCTTGGTCAGACATCTCGAAGACGCCAATTTCGTCGGTCGCGCCGAAGCGGTTCTTGACCGACCGCAGAATGCGGAACTGGTGGCTGCGCTCGCCTTCGAAATACAGCACCGTATCGACCATATGCTCCAGCACGCGGGGCCCGGCAATGGTGCCTTCTTTGGTCACGTGGCCGACGAGCAGCAGCGCCGTCCCCCGGCGTTTGGCGGCCCGGATCAGTTCCTGGGCGGCGGCACGAACCTGGCTGACCGTACCGGGCGCCGCGTCGAGTGTGTCCGCATACATGGTCTGGATGGAATCGATAACCGCAATCACGGGGGCGTTGGTGGCGTCCAGGGTGGCGACGATGTCCCGCACATTGGTGGTCGACGCCAGAGAGACCGGTGCGTCTGCCAGGCCCATTCGACGCGCCCGCAGGCGAATCTGGTCAACTGCTTCCTCACCAGAAACATAGAGGGCTTCCCCCGCGCCGGTGAGCGCCGCGGTCACCTGAAGCAGCAGGGTCGACTTGCCGATGCCGGGGTCGCCGCCAATCAATACTGCCGAGCCCGGCACCAGGCCGCCGCCGGTGACGCGGTCGAATTCGCCGATGCCACAAACCAGTCGCTCGGTTTTGCTGGCCTCCCCCGCGAGAGAGGCAATCTCGATGCGCCGGCCGCCGCTCGACACACTGCGCGGGCCGCCGTCTGAGACCTGCTCCTCGGTGATTGAGTTCCAGCCGCCGCAGCCCTCACATCTGCCGGTCCAGCGCGGGTGCACCGCGCCGCAGGACTGACAGACAAAGCGGGATTTTGCCTTTGCCATCGCGGCTTCTAGGCCCTGACGCCCATTTTGATTGGACCTTCCGCCCGACCATGGATGAACTGGTCCACATGCTCATTGCCGGACTGGTCGATCTCCGCAACGGCGCCGTTCCAGATGATCTTGCCGTCATGCAGCATGGCGACGCGGTCGCCGATGCGCCGGACGCTGGCCATGTCATGGGTGATGGAAAGCGCCGTGGCGCCCATTTCCTTCACGGTCTTGACGATCAGCTCGTCGATCACTGCACCCATGATTGGATCCAGACCGGTGGTTGGCTCGTCAAAAAAGATAATCTCCGGGTCGGTCGCAATCGCACGGGCCAGACCGACACGTTTGCGCATGCCACCGGAAAGCTCGTCGGGCGACAGATCCGCCACCTCCCGGCCGAGGCCCACCTGGGCCAGCTTGTCCAGCGCGATGGCTTGCGCCTCGCGCCGGGCGATGCGTTTGCCCTGAATCAGGCCGAAGGCGACATTGTCCACCACGCTCAGGGAATCGAACAGTGCGCCGCTCTGAAACAACATGCCGATGCGGCGGTTGACCTCTTCCTTTTGGCTGCGGCTGAGGTCGGTTACATCTTCTCCGTCGATTGTAATTGTGCCGGCATCCGGCCGGATCAGGCCCAGAATGCATTTCAGGGTAACGGACTTGCCGGAGCCGGAGCCGCCAATGATCACTGTTGATTGGCCCGCTGGCACATCCAGGTCCAGGCCGGCAAGCACGTGCTTGTCGCCGAAGGCCTTGGCGACGCCTTTCAGGGTGATCTTTTGCGCGCCTGTCATCGGGTCAGTCACCGAAGAAGATCGAGGTGAGGACATAGTTGGCGGCGAGGATGAGCATGGAGGCGGATACCACGGCATTCGTGGTTGCCCGGCCCACGCCCTGGGCGCCGCCGCGGGAATTGTAGCCGTGATAGCAGCCCATCAGCGTCACGATGAAGCCGAACACGGCCGCTTTCACCAGCCCGGAAATAACGTCCATGGGCTTCAGGAATTCCCAGGTCAGCTGCAGATAGTTGGTGGCGTTGAAATCAAGCTTGAAAACGCTGATCAGATAACCGCCAAAGACGCCGATAATGTCGGCGATCAAGACCAGGCAAGGCAACATGAGTGTCCCGGCGATCAGCCGGGGAGCCACCAGATATTTGACGGGATTGGTGGAAAGCGTCGTCAGCGCGTCCACCTGCTCTGTCACACGCATCGTTCCGATTTCTGCAGCAATGGAGGCGCCGATGCGCCCGGCGACCATCAGGCCTGCCAACACCGGCCCCAACTCTCGCGTAATCGACAGCACGACCACGGTCGCGACGGCGGATTCGGCATTGAAGCGGGCAAATCCGGAATAGCTCTGGAGCGCCAGCACCATGCCGGTGAAAATTGCGGTCATCCCGACCACCGGCAACGAGAAATAGCCGATGTCGATCATCTGGCGCAGGATCAGCCGCGGAAAGAAAGGCGGCCGCACGCAATGGCTGACGCCCCGGAACGTAAACAGCGCCAACCGCCCGGTCGCTTCCAGGAAGCTGATCGCAACGCGGCCGATAGGACGAAGAAAGTTCATGGCTGATGTATGTGCGGCGGTGCGAAAGGGGTGGGGCGCCTCAAGCCGGCAGGCCCACATACTCGCGGTGGTACCGTCGGCCCAGGGACGTCAGAACCTCGTAGCCGATGGTTCTGGCGTCGGCGGCAAGATCGTCGATTGTGTACGCCGCGTCCAGCAAATCGATGTGGGTAGCTTGTTCCAGAACAGTGTCGGGCACTTCCGAAACATCGACCGTGATCAAGTCCATGGAGACGCGGCCTACCAGCGGCGCCTTGTGGCCGGCCAGGGTCAGGGCGCCGCGATTGCTGAGGGAACGGAGAATGCCGTCCGCATAGCCGGCGGCAATGGTGGCAATTTTGGCTGGTGGGTTGGCGCGATGGGTGGCGCCATAGCCGACTGTGAGCGGCCCGTCGATTTCTCGTATTTGCAGGATTCGGGCGGAAAGACTCACCACAGGCTTCATTGGATTGGCATTACCCGGGACCGGATTGCCGCCAAACAGCGCGACGCCCGGGCGAAGCAAGTCGAAGTGCCATGCCTCACCCAGAAAGATGCCGGATGAATTTGCCAGGCTCTGGGGCCACTGCCTGAAACGGGCCGCGATGCCGGAGAATCGGTCGAGCTGCTCGCCATTCAGGGGATGATCCGGTTCATCGGCGCAGGCCAGATGGCTCATCACCAGCAGATCGCCAATCGGCCGAAGCGGGGCAGGGTTTTGCGCCAGCACAAGCGCATCTCGCTGGCTAAGGCCCAGCCGGGTCATGCCGGTGTCAATATGGAGCGCTGCGGGATGGGCGCCGTGCTCCGTGCACCAGGCGCTCCAGGCCGCTACCTGTCCAGGATCGTTGAGCACCGGCGCCAGCCGGTGCGCTGCATAATCAGCCTCGGTTCCGGGGATCAGGCCATTCAGAATGTAGATTGCGGCATCACCCACATGGTCGCGCAAGGTGACGCCTTCGGACCAATGGGCGACGAAAAAGCTGCGACACCCCTCGGCATAAAGCCGTGCGCCGACCTGTGCAGCACCCAAGCCATAGCCATCGGCTTTCACCACTGCGGCGCAGTCTGCCCCATGTCCGCGGGTGGCGAGGGCGCGCCAGTTTTGCGCCACGGCGTCGAGGTCAATCGTCAGAACGGCGCCGGCCAAGTCGGCGCTGGGCGTGACCTCAGTCGGGGACATCGCCATAGACGTCGTTGCGGGCGAGCGTGCTGAACTTGGTGAGCGAGGGCTCGAAATGCAGGGTGACCTTGCCGATGGGGCCATGCCGCTGCTTGGCCACGATCAACTCTGCCAGATTGTGGACCTTGTCCATGTCCTCTTGCCACTTGATGATTTCCGGGTCGTCATCCCTAGGTTTGGCCCGCTCTAGATAGTATTCCTCGCGGAAGACGAACATGACCACGTCGGCGTCCTGCTCGATGGAGCCCGATTCCCGCAGGTCAGCCAGTTGGGGTCGTTTGTCGTCCCGGGACTCGACCTGACGCGAGAGCTGGGAGAGGGCGATGACCGGAACCTCCAGCTCCTTGGCGATTCCTTTCAACGACCGGGTGATTTCGGAGATTTCCTGGACGCGATTTTCCGGCCGGGAGCCATGGGGCGGGCGCATCAGCTGCAAATAATCGACGACGATCAGGCCGAGATTCTGGGTGCGCTTCAGCCGCCGGGCGCGGGTGCGCAGGTTTGAGACCGTAAGACCCGCGGTGTCGTCGATATAGAGGGGGATGCTGGACAGTTGCTGCGCCGCTTCGACGATTGAGGGGAATTCGTCCTTAGACACCTCGCCGCGGCGGATGCGATGGGAGGAGACGCCGGACTGTTCGGCCAGAATTCGGGTTGCCAGTTCTTCCGCCGACATTTCGAGCGAGAAGAATCCCACTGTGGCGCCATCGACGACCTTGTCCTCGCCGTTGACCACGTCCTTGCGGTAGGCCTTCGCCACGTTGAAGGCGATATTTGTGGCCAGTGCGGTTTTGCCCATACTGGGGCGGCCGGCAAGGATCAGCAGGTCGCTGGTGTGCAGTCCGCCCAGCTGTTTATCCACGTCGGTCAGGTGGGTGGCGACGCCAGCCAGATTGCCGTCCCGCTTGTAGGCGGCCTCGGCCACATTGACGGCCTCGATCAGCGCGGACTTGAAGGGTTTGAGATCTGCTTCCTGCTCGCCGTCAGTGGCGAGGCGGAACAACTCCTCCTCCGCGTGCTCGATCTGGTCCGATGCGTTGCTTTCGAAGGTGACTTCGTGGGCGCGGTTGACCACATCTTCGCCGATGTTGATCAGTTCCCGGCGGAGAAATCGGTCCAGGATCGTACGGCCGTAGTCTTCCGCGTTCAGCACCGTGACCACGGAACCGGCAAGGCGCACCAGATACTCCGCGCCGCCGATATCGTCGAGCGAACCGTCCGCCTCGAAATAATTTTTCAGCGTGATCGGGTCGGCGATCTGGTTGAGCTCGATCAGCCGGCCGGCGGCCTCGAAGATCCGCCCATGTCGGCCATCGGCGAAATGCTCGGCACGCAGGAATTCGATAACCCGGTCATAGGCCCGGTTGTTGGACAGAATCGCGCCCAGCAAGGCCATCTCCGCCTCGAAATTGTGCGGCGGGCTGCGATAGCCAACAGCGTTCTGCGGGCCGGAGCCTTCCATGCGCGGGTGTTCTCCTGTGGTGGGATCGGGAACCTACGCCTGTTCGTCCGAGACGGATATAGCCGAAGGCCGCGACAGGCCCCACAGGCGTGTCATCAACAACTAATTGCATGAATGAGGTGCATATGTGACCGCGGTCGAGGTCAGCTGGTGGGCAATGTGGATACTGCTGCAGGCGGCGGGGGAGGCGTCGGTATGGGATACAGCTAGGCGGCCAGATTCGTGGTCTCCCATTCCCGCATGTAATCGCGGGTTGGCGGCACCACATCCACGCTCTTCGACAGCTGCATCTGGAAGACCATCTGGCCCAGCCGCCTGAACGCGATTTCGCTGCCCTGCAGGTAGAATTCCCACATCCGGCAGAATCGCTCGTCGTAAATCTTCGCTATTTCGGACCTGTTGGCCTGGAAGCGACGGTTCCACTCCCGCAGGGTGTCTGCATAGTGGAGACGCAGCACTTCAATATCCGTCACCCACATATCCTGCTTTTCCACCGCCGCCAGGGTCTCGGAAAGAGACGGGGTGTAGCCGCCGGGGAAAATGTATTTCCGGATCCAGGGGTTGGTGGTGCCGGGCGGGTAGCGGCGGCCGATTGAGTGGAGCAGGGCGACGCCGTCATCGGTCAGCAGTCGCTTGATGGCGGCGAAAAACTGTTTGAAGTGGTGCGCGCCCACATGTTCGAACATGCCCACGGAAACGATGCGGTCGAACTGTTCGGTCTCCAGCCGGTAGTCGAGCAGCTTGAAGGTGACCTTGTCATCCAGTCCGGCCTCCCGGGCGCGGCTGACGGCGACTTTGTATTGTTCTTCCGACAGTGTCAGGCCGACGACCTCGACGTCAGAGGCCCGCGCAAGATAGAGCGCCAGCCCGCCCCAGCCGCAGCCGATATCCAAGACCCGCTGGCCCGGCTCCAGCAGCAGCTTGCCGGCAATGTGCCGCTTCTTGTTCTGCTGGGCTTCTTCCAGGCTTTCATTGTTGCTGGTGAAGTAGGCGCAGGAATATTGCCGATCCTCGTCCAGAAACAGGCTGTAGAGCTTGTCCGACAGGTCGTAATGGTGTGCCACATGCTTTCTCGCCAGACGCACCGGATTGTATTGGTCGATGCGCCGGGTCAGCACGCTCAGCCAGTCGCCCACGCGGCCGATGCGGGTCGTCTCGAATGTGTCGATGCTCATACACAGCACATCGATCAGATCGTAGAGCGTCCCGTCTTCCACCGTCAGCGTGCCGTTCATATAGGCTTCGCCGAACTGAAGCTTTGGATTGAGCAGGAGTTTTCTGTGCAGCGCGCGGTCGTGCAGCTTTATCGTGACGCTCGGGCCGGCGGACAGATCGCCTTCGATCACATGCGTGCGGCCACGGGCGTCGATCAACGTGATCCCGCCAGCCTTGACAATGGTTTTGAGCAGGCCGCTCAGCAACATCGCAGGCGCCTCCTGTTGCACTTATGTTAATTGTAGGAGAAATCCCGGCTTCGGCAAGGGGACCGTGCAGGTTGGCGGACAAAAAAAGGCGCGCCCGGGGGCGCGCCTTTGCTGAATTCGATCCGGATTGCGCCGGCGCGGCCGGTCAACTCTCGTCCGGTTCCTTGTTTTCTTCTTCCGCATCGGCGCCCTCTGCTGGGGCTTCAGCATCTGCCTTTTCCGCAGCTTCTGCAGCTTCTGCCGCTTTTGCTGCCCGAGCGTCTCCCGCGGCGATAGCATCGGCTTCGGCTTGGGCTTCTGCGGCCTCGTCCTCATCCAGGCGGGTCTGGAAGGCTTCGACCTGATCCTCTTCCAGCAACTCTTCCACTTCCGGCGCGGCCATATCTTCGGCGGCTTCCTGTTCGGCCGTGGTCATCACCGGATCCTCGCCCCGGGCAGCGCGTTCTGCCTGGGTGTCCGCCTCTTCCTGAGAACGGGCGACGTTGACATGTGCGGTGATGCTGACTTCGGGATGTAGCACGATGCGAATGTCGTGGATGCCAATCTCCTTGATCGGCCGGTCGATCTGCACCTGATTGCGGTTGACGGTATAGCCGCCTTCGGTGAGGCCCTCGGCAATGTCGCGGCTGGAAACGGAACCGTAGAGTTGGCCACTGTCGCCCGCAGAGCGAATCACGACGATCGAGGCGTCGTCCATCTTCTCTGACACTTCTTCCGCATCGCTGCGGCGCTTCAGGTTCTCCGCCTCTAGCTGGGACCGTTGCGTTTCGAAGACGGCAAGATTGCTCCCGGTAGCCCGAAGAGCCTTCTTTTTGGGCAGCAGGTAGTTGCGGGCGTAGCCGGACTTGACGTTGACCACGTCGCCCATCTGGCCGAGCTTTTCAATTCTTTCGAGCAGGATGACTTGCATGATGCGGCCTCCCTATTTCGACACGTATGGCAGCAGCGCCAGGAAACGGGCGCGCTTGATCGCCCGCGAAAGCTCGCGCTGTTTCTTGCCGGATACGGCCGTGATGCGACTGGGCACGATCTTGCCGCGCTCGGAAATGAACCGCAGCAGCAGCTTGGTGTCCTTGTAATCGATCTTCGGCGCACTCGGGCCGGAGAACGGGCAGCTTTTGCGACGCCGGAAGAAGGGTCGCCGGGAAAATCCGCCAGCCATTATTTTTCTCCTTCGGTCGTGGTTTCAGCAGTTGCCTCTGCGGGCGTTTCAGCCGGTGTCTCGGCAGGCGCGGTGGCCGGCTTTTCATCAGCCGTCTCAGCGGCCGGCGCTTCAGCAGGCGTTGCGGCCGGTGTCTCAGCGGCGGGCGCGTCAGCAGGCGCTGCAGCCGGCTTCTCTTCCGACGTTTCAGCGGCTGGCGTTTCAGCCGGCGCATTGCTATCGGCGCTCTTGGCTTCGCCCCGGTCACCTCTGTCGCCCCGATCACCTCGGTCGCCCCGATCCCGGTCACCACGTTCTCTTTCGCGGCCCTTGTTCTGCATCATGATTGAGGGACCTTCTTCGATCTCCTCGATCTTCAGCGTCAGGTAGCGCAGCACATCTTCGTTGAGCCGCATATTGCGCTCCATCTCGGAGATGGCCTCGTGGGGCGCTTCAACATGCAGGAGCACATAGTGGCCCTTGCGGTTCTTCTTGATGCGATAGGCGAGATTCTTGAGACCCCAATACTCGGTCTTTTCGATCTTGCCGCCAGATTCAGTGATGATGTTGGAAAATTGCTCGGTCAGGCCATCCACCTGGCCGGCATTGATATCTTGACGCGCGATGAACACGCTTTCGTAGAGTGGCATATTGCCAGACCCCTTTCGGCTGTTTCGCGAACCGGCGCCCCAGATGCATTTGCGTTGGAGCTGCCCGGTTCTAGCCGGCCCTTCCGCAAAAACGGTACGACCGGCAAGGAGTTATGTATGAAGCGGCGCAATATACGGGTTTTTGGATGCAGTGCAACATCCAGGCGTGGGCTGGTTGCTGCCGACCGCGGGCGCATTGTCGCGGCGATGGGGGTGCTTTCCGGATCACAGTGGCTTGACTGGCCTCACCGTCCGGCTATGACTGGCCGCCGTTTCAGTGCTGCGCCGCATCATGGCGCTTGTGGCAGGAGGAAGCATGTCAGATCGGGCCTTCGTTTTTCCAGGCCAGGGTAGCCAGGCTGTAGGTATGGGCAAAGCGTTGGCTGACGCTTCCGCCGCGGCGCGCGAAGTCTTCGAGGAGGTCGATGAAGCGTTGGGACAGCATCTGTCACGGCTGATGTTCGACGGGCCGATGGAAGAATTGACGCTCACCGAGAATGCGCAACCGGCGCTGATGGCTGTCAGCTTGGCCGTGGTTCGGATGATGGAGAAGGAAGGCAATGTCGATCTGTCGGCGACGGGCAGGTTCGTCGCTGGCCATTCCCTCGGTGAGTATTCGGCATTGGCAGCTGCGGGCGCCTTCACGATTGCAGACACGGCGCGGCTCCTGAAGGCTCGCGGAAAGGCAATGCAGGCGGCGGTGCCCGTTGGCGAGGGCGCGATGGCGGCCCTGCTGGGTGTCGACTTGCCGGTGGCGCAGGAGATTGCCGAAGCCGCGGCGGAGGGCGAGGTTTGTGTCCCTGCAAATGACAATGCGCCCGGACAGGTCGTGCTGAGCGGACATACCGCGGCGATCGACAGGGCGGTCGAGGTTGCGCCTGATATGGGCGCCCGCCGGGCCATGCGCCTGCAGGTGAGCGCGCCGTTCCATTGTCCGCTGATGCAGCCGGCCGCGGAGGCCATGGCGGCGGAACTGGCGAACGTGCCGCCGGTCATGCCGCATCTGCCGCTGGTGGCGAACGTCACGGCCTCTCAGGTTTCTGATGCCGCAACCATCACCGATCTCCTGGTACAGCAGGTGACGGGCATGGTGCGCTGGCGGGAATGTTGCCGTTACATGGCGGCCGAGGGCGTCGCCACGTTGGTGGAAATTGGCGCCGGCAAGGTGCTGACCGGCATGGCCCGGCGCATCCATGAAGATCTGAGCGGCGTGGCCATCAACGGGCCAGATGATATCGAAGCCTTTCTGGGCACGCTGTAATCGCGCGCCATGGAACCCGAATTAGAGAAATAGGATTGGCGGCACCGGCGCCACGAGACAGGAGACGAGAGTGTTTGACTTGAGCGGAAAGACGGCCCTGGTGACCGGGGCCACAGGCGGGATTGGTGGTGCGATTGCCCGGGCATTTCACGGTCAGGGGGCAACAGTCGGCTTGTCTGGCCGCCGCGAGGACGCACTCAAGGCGCTGGCAGATGATCTGGGCGAGCGCTGTCACGTGCTGCCCTGCGATCTGGGCGATGCGGATGCGGTCGGCCAGCTGATCGAGCAGGCAGAGGCAGCAATGGAGCGGGTCGATATCCTCGTCAACAATGCGGGATTGACCCGGGACATGCTGTCCATGCGCATCAACGATGAGATGTGGCGCGATGTGCTGGAGGTTAACCTGACTTCAGCATTCCGCTTGTCCCGCGAAGTGCTCAAAACGATGATGCGCAATCGCGCAGGCAGAATTATCAACATCGCATCCATTGTCGGCGTCACCGGAAACCCGGGTCAGGCAAACTATGCCGCGTCCAAGGCCGGCATGATCGGCATGTCCAAAAGCATGGCGGCGGAGGTTGCGTCCCGCGGTGTGACCATCAATTGCATCGCGCCTGGTTTCATCCAGACCGCGATGACCGATGTGCTGAACGAAAAGCAACATGAGAGCCTGCTTGAGTTCATCCCGGCGAAACGAATGGGCAAGGCAGACGAGATCGCAACTGCGGCAGTGTATCTCGCCAGCGACGAGGCTGGCTATGTCACCGGGCAGACCCTGCATGTGAACGGCGGCATGGCGATGATCTGAGCAATCTGAGCCAAAGAGCGCCGCTGGAGTCCGTCGCCGAAATTGCCGCACCCCGGGTTACCGACCCGGCGCTAGCGTTGCCTGGGAAAGTATGTTACTTGGCGCGCGTTCTGGGCAGGGAGCGGACCCATCCTGCGCCATCGATGCCAAAATCTCTCGTGTTTCGGGATTGTGCATCAAATGTCCGGAGGGTGTTGCGGAAACGACGTTTCCGTCCTACCAATAACCATCCAACTGCAGTCAAGTCCGAGGAACGACATATGAGCGATATCGCTGAGCGCGTGAAAAAAATCGTCGTCGAGCATCTGGGGATCGAAGAAGACAAAGTCGCAGACGGCGCCAGCTTTATCGATGATCTCGGTGCAGACAGCCTGGACACGGTCGAACTTGTCATGGCCTTCGAGGAGGAGTTCAGTATTGAGATCCCCGACGAGGCCGCCGAGAAGATTGTTACCGTGTCCGATGCAGTCAAATATATCGACGAGATGAAGTCATAGTCGATGTATCGCGCAGCCTCTGTTTACCCTGAGGCTGACCTTATGCAACCAGACGACCAACAGAGCATAAACGCATGAGACGGGTTGTTGTGACCGGCCTCGGGCTCGTCACGCCACTTGGTGTGGGGCTAGAGACAAACTGGGACAACCTCGTTAACGGGAGGTCGGGTCTCGCGGCCATCGAGACAATCGATGTGTCGGACATGACGTGCAAGGTCGCCGGCCAGATCCCATCCGAGGCAAATGGCCTCGCCACCGATAAAAAGCCAATATTTGACCCGACCAACTGGATGTTGCCCAAGGACATTCGCAAGGTTGGCGAGTTCATCGTGTTCGCCATGGCCGCGTCGGCTCAGGCTATCGAGAATGCCGGCTGGGAGGCCAAGACCGAAAAGCAGCGTCATCGTTCTGGCGTGATGATCGGGTCCGGCATAGGTGGCTTGCGTGGAATCTACGACGGTTCGATTACCGTGCACGAAAAGGGCCCCCGGAAGCTGTCGCCGTTTTTCATTCCGGCCTCGTTGATCAATCTGGCTTCGGGCCAGATATCCATTCAGTTCGGTTTTCAGGGTCCAAACCATTCTGTGGTGACGGCGTGTTCTACCGGTGCCCATGCCATCGGCGATGCAGCCCGCCTGATTATGTTCGACGATGCGGATGTGATGGTTGCCGGTGGAACCGAGGATCCGATCTGCCGCATCGGCATTGCCGGTTTTGCATCAGCCCGGGCGCTGTCCACAGGCTTCAACGACAATCCCACCGCCGCGTCCCGGCCCTGGGACAAAGACCGCGATGGCTTTGTCATGGGTGAAGGCTCCGGCGCCGTCGTGTTGGAAGAGCTTGAGCATGCCAAGGCGCGCGGCGCGCGTATCTATGCCGAGGTAATCGGATACGGCCTTTCCGGCGACGCCTATCATATCACCGCGCCAGCAGCAGACGGCAATGGTGGCTTCCGCTCCATGGAGGCGGCGATCAAACGTGCCGGCATCAACAAAGAACAGATCGATTACGTCAACGCTCATGGCACATCCACGCAACTGGGCGATGAGATCGAGTTGAACGCGGTCAAGCGCCTGTTTGGCGATCACGCCTATTCCCTCGCCATGTCGTCGTCCAAATCGATGACCGGCCATCTGTTGGGCGCTGCCGGGACGGTGGAAGCGATCTACTCGATCATGGCCATGCAGAACAACGTCGCGCCGCCGACCATCAATCTCGATAACCCGTCAGAGGGCTGCGACATCAACCTTGTGCCCCACGAGGCGCAGGAGCGTGAGATCAATTATGTACTGTCGAATTCATTCGGATTCGGTGGCACCAACGCCTCGCTCGTCTTCGGCCCCGCGCCCTAGGGCTTGCAGGGCCATTAAACTGACCAATTTTCCGGTTGTTATGGCCTGTGCGAACCGATTGACTTGACGCATGCAGACCGAAAACGATCCTTCTTCCGATTCTGATCCTCCGGCCCGCAAGAAGAAACGCGGTGGCGTTGGCCGTTTCTTCCGGTGGACCCTGGCGATCATCGCCATTTTGGTGGTCGTCGGTGCGGGGATCGTTGGCTATGGATATTGGCAGTTTACGAAACAGGGGCCGCTGACCCGCTCGGTAAGTGTCGTGATCCCGAAGAATGCCAGCCTGGGCATGATTTCCGACCGGCTGGAGAAGCGCGGCGTCATCGACGGTACATTCATCTTCAAAATCTGGGTCCGCCTCCACGGTGCGCATAGCCGCTTGCGCGCCGGAGAGTTCCGCTTTCCTCGCGGCGTCAGCCAGAAGCAGGCGATGAAGGTCATCGTTTCCGGCAAGCAGGTTTTGCGGCGCTTCACGATTCCGGAAGGATTCACCAGTCAGCAGGTAGTCGAGAGGTTGAAGCGGGTTCGCTATCTCACCGGCGAAGTTTCAAAAATTCCAGCCGAAGGCACATTGCTGCCAGATACATATTTCTTTGTCCGCGGCGAGGCTCGGGATTCGGTGATTGCCCGCATGACCCGCGCAATGACCAAATCCATTGAAGCGGCCTGGGCCAAGCGTCACACGGACATTCCGATCACGACCAAGCGCGAAGCGTTGATACTGGCGTCGATCATCGAGAAAGAAACCTCCAAGAAGGGTGAACGCCGGCGCGTGTCTGCCGTTTTTATCAATCGGCTGCGCAAGGGTATGCTGCTGCAGACCGATCCGACGGTGATTTACGCAATCACCAAGGGCAAGGGGCCGCTCGGACGGCGGTTGCTTCGCCGGGATCTCAAGGTCGACGATCCCTACAACACCTATAAATACAAAGGTCTGCCGCCAGGCCCCATTGCGAATCCGGGGCGGGCTGCGCTCCTCGCGGCGGTCACGCCCCTCAAGACGAGCGAGTTTTATTTCGTGGCCGACGGCACAGGTGGGCACGCCTTCGCCAAGACCAAGAGAGAGCATGACCGCAACGTACGCCGGTGGCGGAAGATCAGGCGGGAACTGGACCGGAAGAAAAAGTAGTCAAAGCCGGCGGCGCAACCTGAGGGTCAGGGCCAGACGAAAAGAACTCGACGGTCGCCCGGAAAATGCCCTCAGGACAAAGTCAGCTGGATGGCGGAAAGTTTTCCACCAGGCTGTTCTGCCGGTGACCGTATCTGAGCAATTCCCACGTGCTCATGGCCTTGAATCCGCGTTTGCGGTTGGCCGCACCAATCCGGAACATAATCGACTGTTGCTGGAGCAAAACCCGGAACACTTCCGTCAACGGCACGTCTGGGTCCCATATGTGCACGGCTTCCGAGCCAGCGCCGTTGATCTCCACCACGGTGAAATCCTCGCCTGCCTGAAGCGCACCAATGGTGCGAAATCGCACATCGAAACGGCCAAAATGAAACTCCGGCATCGCTTTGGCGAGGCTTTCGATCCGATCAGTCAATGCGGGTGTGACATAGCTGCCGCCATCGATATAGAGGCCTCCGACCCGGTTGCTGCCCACGGTCGCAAGGCGGAATTCCTCGCCTTCAGCGGGAACCCAATCAAGCCGCTCGCGATGCTGGTCCATCAGGACCTTTTTCTTCCAGCGCATGCGGCTGTTGGCCAGGATAAGATCTTCCAGCGTGCTTTCCCCGTCGCCGATAACGAAGGGGAAATAGCGGAAGGTCAGGGAGAAGATTTCGCCGGTCGCCTGACCGGGATGCCGCGCATAGAAAATCGCAGCTTCGCCATGCCAGTCGGAGTAATCCTGCACCAGCATGCGCACGTCCGCAGGATAGTCGCGAGTATAGTCGCGCAACTCGTCGTCATTCTCAATCCGGCGGACGCCCCAGCCGCGCCAGCCCATGTCGGGTTTGACCACCAGGGGATATTCGATGCCTGCGTTCGCTGCGGCCAGGCGTGCGCGGGTGAACAGCACGTCCGGGTCTTCATCGTGCGCGCGGCCCTCCACACCTGCTGTCCGGGAAAGATACTGCCGCATGGAACCGTCGACCATTTCCATGCAGTCGGTCTTGGACTCGCCCGTCAGGCCACCGGTTGGAATATGGGGATTGGCCAGCGTGGGCACCGTCAGCCCGCCGTGCCGCAATGCCAGCAGAAACCACTGGGTAAATTGTGGCATGTAGAAAATGTAGGTCGGGATTCGCTCCTGCAAGGATACGCGCATCCGGTCGGACGGCAATGCAGGCATGCCCTTGTGCACGGTAAGGTATTTTCGGTTCGCGGCGATATCCTCTGCCTTGTCCTTCGAACTCGCCCACCAGCGGCGCAGCACCCAGACGCCCAGAACCAGGACACCAATACCGACCCAGCCATAGTTGCTGGCCCAGTTTGGCATCGATTTGCCGAAGGCCAGCATCAGGCCGAAGACAAGCGCCACATAAAGGATTGCGGTAGCGATTGACGCCAGCAGGAAGCGCCCAATGCCGATCCGCGAAACACCACAGGCCGCAAAGAGCGGAAATGCCATGGCTGGCATGATGCGGGCGGCCGCAATGGCCAGGACCAGACGGCGGTCAAGCACGTCGCCGAATCGGGATTGCTCCACCCGGCGTGAAACGCCGTTCAACCATTTCACCCGGCGCGCGACGCGGCCCATGGCGTAAAACAGCAGATCGCCACAGATAACGCCGACAACCAGCGCAGCAAAGGCGAGGCCCGCCGGCAGGCCCTTGTTGACGACGAGATAGGCGCCAGCCAGGACGGCGGCATCTTCATGGATAAAGGTTCCGGCGAACAGCGACAGAGCTTGCCAGACCCATTCAGCTAGCAGATCCAAGGTGATTCGCCCCGGTAGTGGAAGAGGATAAAGATAGTAGTTCGATATTTTTAATGCGGATTTGACCGCGGGCAAGCAGAGAATTAACGACGGTGGTTAAGTTTGTGTAAACACCGTGCGTCCGCGCCAAGGGTTGCCAATTACGATTTCATACGACGAACCAGTGCGTCGCGTAACCCGCTGGGTAAAACTCCCGCCAGGCGGGCCATCCAGTAGGTTGGCCATGGGAAGGCAATGCGCCCGCGGTTGCGCGCCAAACCCTTCTGAATGATCCGTGCTGCACGGCTCGCTTCCATAAAAAATGGCATCCGGAAGTCGTTGGTATCCGTAATCTTGCTGCGTATGAATCCGGGGCAAATCACGCATATTTCGATCCCGTCCCTGTAGCGCTCCGCCCGTAAGGCTTCCCCAAGTGACCGAACCGCCGCCTTGCTGGCACCATAGGCCGCTGCACCGGGATAGCCATTAAACGTGGCAAGGGATGACATGATGGCGATTTGGCCCCGTGGTTCGGGCTCTCTACGGGGTCTGGCGGTGAGCGCGGCGATGGCCGGGTAGATCGTATTGACGACGCCGTCCAGGTTGGTTCGGAGTATCTTTCGGTCGATTTCCTCCCGGTTGCGGCCGCCACTGGTGCCTATAGAAATGCCGGCATTGGCGATGGTCAGATCGGGCGGGCTGATCCGGTCGAACAGTGCCTGCATGGCGGCGCGATCATCCACATCCACTTCATGACAGGTCGGCGCGCCGCCTAGCGCGCGGCAGGCGGCGGCAACTGGCTCCAGGCGGGCCATGTGACGCCCAGTCAGCTCCAGCCGGCAGCCGCTGGCCGCATAGACCTCGGCCAGGGCCAGGCCGATGCCGCTTGAAGCGCCGGTGATCAGAACAGAGGCTGGATTTCTCATTCTGGAGGACCTTGTGTGGATTGATCCCCGTCTGCGCCCTTATCGGCGTTGCACCCAGGTGCACGGCGACCGCAATATGGCGATGGCTTGCCGGCCGAAACATTTAACTAATAGCACAGGATTTTCGCCTTGCCGATTTCGAGCATGACCGGATTTGCCCGTCACGAAGGCGAGCTTGATCCCTGGCGCTGGGCGTGGGAAATACGCAGCGTTAACAACAAAGGTCTGGATGTGCGTCTGCGTCTGCCGCCAAGCCTGGATGGCCTGGAGCAACCCAGCCGGAGCCTGATTGCCAAGAAGTTCAAGCGCGGGTCGATCAGCGCCAATTTGCGGTTGGACCGGGCCAGCGCCGGCGGTGCAATTGCCATCAACAGGGAAGCATTGGATCAGGTACTGGCGTTGCAAGCGGAGTTGTCCGGCAAGGTCGACCCTGCACCACCGCGCCTGGAAGGCCTTTTGACCATTCGCGGCGTGGTGGAAGTGGCCGAGGAAGAGGCCGATGACGCTGTCCACAAGGCGTTGCAGGCGGCTGTGGCGGTGTCCCTGGAAGAAGCTCTTGGCGCGCTCGCCACTTCACGCGATGAAGAAGGCGGGCGGCTTGCGGCCATTCTCGGTCCGCAGATTGACGATATCGACAAGCTGATTGCCGATGCCCAGGGGACGGCCGAAGCGCAGCCGGCGCGGCTGAAACGGAAGGTCGCCGACCAGGTGGCGCTGCTGATTGACGCCAATCCTCCCCTGTCCGAAGAACGCATGGCGCAAGAGTTGGCTGTGCTCGCAACCCGTGCCGATGTTCGGGAGGAAACGGACCGGCTGGTGGCCCATGTGGCGGCGGCGCGGGATCTTCTGGCGGCGCCAGAGCCAGTGGGCCGGCGGCTCGACTTTTTGTGTCAGGAATTCAATCGCGAGGCCAACACGCTTTGTTCAAAGGCAGCGGACCTGGAGTTGACCAATGTCGGCCTGGCGCTGAAAGCGGCGATCGAGCAGTTCCGCGAGCAGGTGCAGAATGTCGAGTGATGGACCCGCAATGCCCGGGACGATCCATCGGCGGGGGCTCATGTTCGTCCTGTCCTCACCGTCGGGTGCGGGCAAAACAACGATCTCCCGCGAATTGCTCCAGTCTGACGATAATCTGATCATGTCGGTATCCGTGACGACGCGGCCGCCGCGGCCGTCTGAGGAAGACGGCGTCGACTATCATTTCATTTCCGACGCGGAATTTTCCCGGTTGGTGGCGGAGGATGGCCTGCTAGAGCATGCAGATGTCTTTGATCATCGCTATGGAACGCCCCGCGCGGCGGTGGAATCTGCGCTCGCCGCCGGCCAGGACGTGCTGTTCGACATTGACTGGCAGGGCACACAGCAGCTGCGCCAGAAGGTGCGGGACGATCTTGTCTCCGTTTTCATCCTGCCACCGTCGACTGGGGAGTTGGAGCGGCGGCTGCGCAGCCGCGCCCAGGACAGCGACGACGTTGTGCGGGGCCGCATGGGAAAGGCGGCCGACGAGATGAGCCACTGGGCGGAATATGACTACATCATCGTGAATGAGAATATCGATGAAAGCGTCGCCGAAGCCCGGTCGATCCTGGCGGCGGAGCGGCTGAGGCGTGACCGGCAAACCGGGCTGGACGCTTTCGTTCGCACGCTTCAGTCCTCTTAGACTGCCGGGTTGTGGCTCAGTCCCCCCGGTTGGCGGCGAAGGCCCTTGCCAGCCTGGCGAAATCCTCGACCGACAGATCCTCCGCGCGAAGGGTGCCCTCGATACTGGCGGCTTGGAACAAGGATTCGGGCGTGGGTGTCAGGGCTTTCAGGCTTTGCCGCAGCATCTTTCTACGCTGGCCGAAGGCGGCTGTGGTAACAGTCTCCAGGTCTTCCCGCGTGGTTGGCGCGAGCGGTGTTGCACGTGGCGTCAGGCGGACCACGGTGGAGGCGACCTTTGGCGGCGGCGTGAAGGCGGTGGCCGGGAGATTGAAGCATCGCTCCACCTGGTGGGCCCATTGCGCCATGACCGACAGCCGCCCGTAGGTCTTGTTCCCTGGATCGGCCAGCAACCGGTCCGCTACTTCGCGCTGAAACATCAGCACCAGGCAGGCCCAGGCGGTTCCTTCCGCCAGCCAGCGGAGCAACAGCGGTGTGCCCACATTGTAGGGCAGGTTGGCGACGATGGCATATGGTGGCGGGCGGCCGTGTTGGGCAAGCAGCGCGGGCAGGTCCATGTCGAGCGCATTGCCTTCGACCAACGTAAGCCGTCCGGGCGCGGCAGCTGCGACAGCATCCAGCGCCGTCACCGCGCGCGTGTCCACTTCGACCGCCACCACGTGCGCCGCGCCTTCCAGCAGCAGGGCCCGGGTCAGACCGCCGGGCCCGGGTCCGATTTCAACGACCGTGGTTTTGGAAAGGTCACCCGCGGCGCGGGCAACACGCTGGGTCAGGTTGAGGTCGAGAAGGAAATGCTGCCCCAGCTTTCGCCTGGCGCTGAGATTGTGCCGGGCGATCACGTCCCGCAGCGGCGGCAGGCCTTCCAGGTCCGTTTTGCCGTCGTTCACGAGGTTGTGGACGCTTCTGCCATGCTGGCGGCCATGTTGGCGGCCATGTGGAGCGCAGCCATAAAACTCGACGGATCAGCACGGCCGGTCCCCGCGATATCCAGGGCGGTGCCGTGATCCGGCGATGTGCGGATGAAGGGCAGCCCAAGGGTGACATTGACGCCCCGGTAGAAATCCAGAGCCTTGAGCGGGATCAGTGCCTGATCGTGATACATGCAGATGGCCACGTCATAGGATTTGCGCGCGTCGGCGTGGAACAGTGAATCCGCCGGATGCGGCCCGGTAACCGTCAGGCCGTCGTCAGACAGGGCCGTTACCGCAGGCTGGATAATCCGCAATTCTTCGTCGCCCATCAGGCCATCTTCCCCTGCATGGGGGTTCAGGGCTGCCACCGCCAGACGTGGCGCTGCGATGCCGAAGCGGGATTGCAGCTCTGCTGCTGCGGTGCGCCCGGCATGGACAATCTTTTCCGTCGTCAGCAATGTGGGAACACGCGCCAGCGACGTATGGATGGTAACTGGCACTACCTTGAGGCCTTCCACGACCAGCATCATGACAGGCTGCGTGCCAGACCCTGCCAGCTCCCCCAGAAATTCTGTATGACCAGGATGATGGAAACCTGCAGCCACAAGGGCAGATTTCTGGATCGGATTGGTGACCACCCCGGCCGCCTCACCGTCGAGCGCAAGGCCTACAGCCTGGCGAATTGATCTGATGACGGCGTCCGCATGCTTGCTGTCGGTCTTTCCCGGCGTTGCCGGGGCGCTCAATGGACAAGGCAGAACAGGTAGCGCGCTTTCGAAGGCAGTTGCGGCCTGTGAGAGGTTCTCGACGATCTCCATTGTCAGGGTCACGCCCAGTGATTCCGCGATAGCTGTCAGCCGGTCCGGATCATCCACGGCAGCAAAAGCCGGCGAGTCCTGCGTCCGCGCCAGCCAGGCCTTGATGGTCAGTTCGCCGCCGATTCCGGCGGGATCGCCCATTGTAACGGCAAGGGGCCGTGGCGTTGACGTTGCCGCCTCCCTGATGCCTGGGGGTCGCTATACGCGGATTTCGATGATGGCCGCGCGGCGCAGGTCGCGCAGGTAGTTCTGCGACCGGGTCTTGATGTTCTGGATCAGCCGGCTGCGGCGGATTGCTGCCCGGGTCGGCAGATTGCGGCCGACTTCCTTGCAACGCATGAAGACGACAACGGCCTGTGGCGTTTGAAGTATTCTGGATTTCTGGCCCACTTTCAGGCGTTGTACTATTCCGCGCACAGCAGGGGACAAG
>JAJFFJ010000122.1 GCA_021776685.1 Alphaproteobacteria bacterium | reverse complement strand
TTATTGACAATTGCAGGCGTGTTCTGAGCGCGGCCAGATCAAGCTTCACCAATTCCGACAGCCGGGCCGGGCTGCCTGGTTCGGCTGCAATCAGCAAGACGCGCGGTTTACGAATAAAGTTCGCCAGGACATCAATCATTTTCCGGACGGGCGCGAGTTTCCGCCCCTTTAGCGCTTTTTTGATTTTGCGCAAATCCCGACGGATCCCGCCCTTGTATTTGGAAAGAGATGTATCCTGACGGTCGGCCAGGAATTTCAGGTAGCGGTTCACCAGGCCCCGGTCGCGATAGTCCAGTTTCGCCTCGTAGATCACAAGGCGTGAGCGGCGGAAGGCGTCAGGCCCACTGCCGGCAATCGCCCTCTGCAGCGACGTCAGCACCTGTCGGTTCCAGTTTCCGAACCGCCCGGACAGCGAAAGCTCTCCCAGATCCGGTGTGGCGATGCGCAGGCGGGTGAGGGTGAACAGGCGCTTATCGTGCTCTGCGGTGAAGCCCAACCGAAGCGTGCCGGTCAGCCGGGTTAGGCCCACCTGGCGAAACAGCGCGGACAGGGGGCTCCCGTCGCCGGCGATGATCGCCCCGCCGGTGAGCCTTACATCTGCGTATTTGGGCTGGCGTGCATTAAAAAAATCGAACCGGTCAACATCGATCCGTGCAATGCGGAAGATGTCTTTGTCGCGACCCTGGATATCGATGCCGGTAATCGTGATGGTCCGGGACAGTAGATCCGCTTCGGCCGTCGCATAGGTCGCCTTGATCGCGCCTGAACTGCGTAGCCGCGCCATCAGCGAGTCGACCTGTTCAACCACGAGGCTGTTGGCGAAAACGACTACAGCGGCCGCAATTGCAGCCGCCATCACCGCCATCCCGACGAGCCCGCCGATTACGCCACGAACACTCATCGACCCGCGGCAGGAAAAATGCCGATCAATCGAACCATAGCTTCAGCTTAGGACAATTTTGTATTCGCCGCACGCGGTAAGTGGCGAGGTCGGTCATGCTGTTGACCCCGAAAATCTTACCGAAATCGCCTATTTTGCAGTAAATCGCAGCTTCAACTTATCGCGAATTTGGTCGGGTGACGCGCCAAACAACAGGGAAAATGGCACCGGCGCATCAGGCGCAGCTTCAACCGTCAGGGTTTTTGGTTTCTTGATGAAGGCGATTGCGGCTGTCATTGCATCCTTTGCCAACTGATTCGGCGCAGTGGCAAGGGCAGCTTCCATCTGTTTGATCAGACCGGCCTTGAGTTTCTCAATATTGCCGCCACGGAAGGTGGCAATTGTTGCCAGAATTTTCTCCACCAGACCCTTGTTCACCAGCACCAGCTTGACCTTACCGATTGACGCCCCGCTCAAGGCTGCTTGCAGGGCCCGGCTCCGTTTCTCAGGATCCGTTCCCTGCGCCCGGCCTATCGCCTCGATATCGAAGTTTGTCAGTTTGCTCTGGAAGGTGATCGAAGCGAGCTTTTTGAGCTCCAGCACGACCTTGCCGACGTCCAGGGACCGGGTCTTGGGATCGAAGGTATAGATGTAAGTGCCGCCAATGTTGATCTCTGCGATGCCGACCATGGTCAGGCCCATCTGCGCCTGTGGCGGCAGGCTTTCTTTCGGAACGGTGATATTGCTGAAACTGAGGTTGGCCCACTGTGCCGACTTGCCGGCCTTTCGAGAGGCCCAGTCGAACTTACGGATATTGATTTCACCGAAACGCACGGTGATCTTGCCGGCCTTGCCACCCATCTTGGCGGTGTCGACGGTCAGCTCGTAATTGCGCATGACCAGCGATTCCTTGCCGCTGCCGCTGGTGGCGGTCCCGGGTTTGAGGACAGCGCCTGGCACTTCCTTCGTGCCTTTCCAGAAGATCGCTGCACGTTCCTGCGCGACGGCGGTGGTGCTTCCGCCCGACCCTGTGCCCGCGCCACCCAGGGCGAAGAAGTAGATCAGCGCTGCTGCGCCGGCCACGACGACGGCGGCGCCGCCACCAATCAGAACATTACGGTTCATCGACACACTCTCTTTTTTCGGTGGAGGTACAATGGGCCAACGGGAGCCCCTGTCGGTTACGCAAAGGTGCGGACCATCAAAACGTCCAGCAATGCCTGTACATATACCATAATGCTGGCAATGCCGTGCCCGTAACGCGGCAAGAAAGTGGCGGCGTACGACTGCCTCCGCCAATTGAGTCTTGAAATACGCGGCGCCACGGGCCTTCCTGTACCAATGCAGCAAATTGCGAAGACCGCCGTGCCGGACCAGCGGGCCATCATCGACCGCCGTGAGGTTATGGCCACGCTTGACGACCTGGCTGCGGACAATCGCCAGGCAGTCCTGGAACAGCTCAAACAGGCGCTGGCCGAGGGCCGGTCGGAGATTCGCCGCAGGTTTGACGCCCGGGCCCGCGCCACGGACAGGGGCATCGAGGTATCGGTCGCCTATAGCTTCCTGATCGACCAGATCATTCGCATTGTCTACGACTTCGCAACCGAGCGCGCCTATCCCCTGTCCAACCCTACGGAGGGGGAAAAACAGGCGGTTGTGGCGGTCGGCGGCTATGGCCGGGGCGAGTTGGCGCCCCACTCAGATGTTGATCTGCTCTTCCTGCTGCCCTGGAAGATTACCCCCCATGGCGAGCAGGTGGTCGAGTATGTGCTGTATCTGCTGTGGGATCTGGGGCTCAAAGTTGGCCACGCAACCCGCACCGTGGACGAGTGCCTGCGCCTGGCCAAGAGTGACCTGACCATCCGTACCGGCTTGCTCGAAATGCGCTATCTCTGGGGCGCACAGCCGATTTTCGATGATCTGCAGCAGCGCTTCCTGGCACATGCGGCGGATACCGGCATCGACTTTGTCGAAGCGAAGCTTGAGGAGCGCGATGCGCGGCACCAGCGGCTTGGCGACTCCCGCTATGTGCTGGAGCCGAACATCAAAGAAGGCAAGGGCGGGCTCCGTGATCTGCAGACGCTCTACTGGATTGCGAAATATATTTATCAGACCGGCTCGGCGGCGGAGCTGGTGGAACGCGGCGTCTTCACCCGCAAGGAAGCGGACAAGTTCGACAAGGCGCATGCATTTCTGACCACGGTGCGCTGCCATATGCACTATCTGCAGGATCGGGCGGAGGACCGGCTGACCTTCGACATGCAGTCAGAGATCAGCAAGCTGATGAACTATACCGACCATACCGGCACCACGGCGGTCGAACGCTTCATGAAGCACTACTATCTGATCGCGAAGGATGTGGGTGACCTGACGCGGATCTTCTGCGCCGCGCTGGAGGCGGAGCAGAAGCGCCGACCCTCCCGGCGGTTCCTGTTCTTCGGTCCGAGCCAGCGGGAAATTGGCGATTTCGTCACCGACCGCGGCTGGCTCAACATCCAGAATGATGATGTCTTCGATTCCGACCCGGTGAATCTGTTGCGTCTGTTCCATACGGCGCAAGCCGAAGAACTGGACCTGCATCCAGCAGCGTTGCGGCGGGTTACCCAACGCCTGAAGCTGATCGACCACGCGTTGCGCGCCGACCCGGAAGCGAACCGGCTGTTTCTGGAGATGATGACGTCGGAAAAGGACCCACACGTCGTGCTCGGCCGACTGAACGAGGCCGGTGTGCTCGGCCGCTTCATCCCCGACTTCGGACGGGTCGTCGCCCAGATGCAGTATGACATGTACCATGTGTTCACGGTCGACGAACACACCATCCGGGCAATCGGATTGCTTCACAGGGTGGAGCAAGGGGATCTGTCAGAAGATCACCCGCTGGCATCTGAGATCATTCATAAGATCGCTTCGCGCCGGGCGTTGTATGTCTCTGTCCTGCTCCACGATATCGCCAAGGGCCGCGGTGGCGACCACTCGGTTCTGGGCGCGGAGATTGCTGACATCCTGTGTCCCCGCTTTGGTCTAACGGACGAGGAAACCGAGTCCGTGGCCTGGCTGGTGCGCCAGCACCTGGCGATGAGCAATGCGGCGCAGAAGCGGGATGTCAGCGATCCGCAGACGATCCACGATTTTGCGGAGCTGGTGCAATCGCCCGAGCGGCTGCGGATGCTGCTGGTATTGACCGTGGTCGACATGCGCGCCACCGGCCCGAACGTCTGGAACGGCTATAAAGCGGCGCTTTTGCGTGAACTTTACTATCGCACTGAGGAACAGCTT
>JAJFFJ010000121.1 GCA_021776685.1 Alphaproteobacteria bacterium | reverse complement strand
GGGCGCGGCCAGCAATGCCGGGACCACGGAATAGGTCATCGCCATCGGGCACATGACGCCGCCTTCCGGCTGGCTGAGCATGTAGGTCAGCGCCATGTGCGCCACATGGGCGCCCGGGCCGGGGTTGTTCCAGGCGTAGTTCGGCACCTGGTTCGAGATCGCCAAATCCATCAGGTCATGCCAGGCAGGATGGAACTCCACCTGGTTGATGCGCATGCCATAGCGGTCATAGGCCTTGAGCTCCGGCGTATGCCGGTTGGCCTGATCCGCCAGGTCGAAGGTATCGGCAGCGCCCGCCTTCTTGCCAAAGGAGGCCAGATGCGCTTCTGCGCCGCCACCGCCCTCCCGCGTCACCGCCTCGGTCAGTGCCGTGTCGCTCGCCCACAGGTTCTGGTCGCCCAGATGGGGCGGCATGTTGGTGACTTCATGGGTCGGCAGGTCGGCCAGCGGCTTGACGGGAATCATCGGGGCATCCTCACACGGAAGCGGGTTTCAGAAACGGTAGCGGGAATCAGGCGGCAAGGAAACCGGATAGGCCGTTGCCTGGGGCCACCTGCTTCCCCCAGACTGGGGCCTACCGTTGCCCGACACCGCACGTCACGCCCACGGGACCGCCCATGACCGCGCACCCCCAAACCGACACAAAAAATACTTCAGCATCGGAGACCGTCCCCGGCACGGACCTCGACAACGAAATTCGCATTGTCCAGTCGGTGCAGGTGCAGACGAATATGCCGGTGATCGTCGCCGGCAATGGCGCGATCGTGGGAATTGTCTTCGCCATTGACTGGCGGGCGGCGATTGACACCTACGCCGCCTGGGTTCTGGTCCTGGAACTGTTGATTTTCGTGCCCATGATGCGCAGCTGGTGGCAGTTGCGGAACAAGCCCCGCCCGGCGCACGTAAGTCGCCGCCGGATCAGACGGCTGGAAATTTCCTCCCTCGTCATGGGCCTGATCTGGGCTGTCGCGATCATGCTGTTCATGTCGGCGCTGAGCCCGCTCGACGGCGTACTGTGGCTGTGGAACGGCTACATTCTCTGTTTCACTGGTGCCTTTCTGATATCCAGCACAATCCGTGGCGCCGCGGCTTTTGCCATACCGGTTGCTCTTGCCAATCTGGCTGGCGCCCTGGTGTACGAAACATTGCCGGTATGGCTATTGGTTTTGTTGTGCGCCGCCGGCTTCTCGTCCCTCACGCGAATGATCTGGCTCAACTGGCGCCAAACCGAAGAGATGGTGCGGCAGAATTTGGAAAGCCTGGAGGTGGAGGCAGAGCGTGGCCGGGTGCTGGAAGCGGTGTCATCCCAGCTCGGCAAGTACATGTCGCCCCAACTCTACCAGTCGATCTTCCGCGGCGAGCAGAAGGTTGAGATCGCGTCAAAACGCAAGAAGCTGACAGTCTTCTTCTCCGACATCGCAGACTTTACCGAGATCACGGACCAGCTTGAGTCTGAGGAGCTGACGGCGTTGCTGAACCGCTACCTGACCGAGATGTCCCGGATCGCGCTGGACCATGGCGCGACAATCGACAAGTTCATCGGCGATGCCATCGTGGTCTATTTCGGCGACCCGGAGAGCGGCGGCGTCAAGGAGGATGCGGCCGCCTGCGTGCGCATGGCCATGGCGATGCAGAGCCGCGTGACCGAACTGGCAGACGAATGGACGGATCTGGGCCTCGAACGCACATTTGCGCTCCGCATGGGCATCAACACCGGCTATTGCACTGTGGGCAATTTCGGCAGCGACGACCGCATGGACCACACCATCATCGGCAGCGAAGTGAATTTGGCAGCGCGGCTGGAATCGGCGGCGGAGGTCGGCGGCATTCTGCTGGCCAACGAGACCTATTCCCTGGTCAAGGACTGGGTCGCGGCAGAGGAAGGCGAGGCGATCACCGTCAAGGGCTTCAACCGCCCGGTCCGCACCTTCCGGGTCCAGGGTCTGCGCGAGACCGGCGAGACGAATTCAGCGTCGATCCGCCATGACAGCAACGGCCTGCGCCTTGTCATCGACCAGCAGGATATGAGCCCGGCGGAAAAAGCAGAAGCCGCCGCCCTGCTGGAGGCCGCCGCGGCACGGCTGAAGGAATAGCGACGCCTCCGGCGCGGTGCGGCGGTAGATGAGCGCGTCGGCGATGTGCAGGCCTGCCGGCACCCTCCGTCGATCACACAGGCCGCTGTCGAATTTTCGCCCCGTTCTGATGGTATCTGGATCACCGTCGGTAAATGCTAACTTTCGGCGATCACATCACGGCGGCCGAAACAGCGCGCCTCTCCACGGAGCACACACCCATGGCCAAAAAACCCCTCGACCAAAGCCAGATCGACCCCCGTATCTTCGACCTGTATGACGATTACTGCCATGACCGGATTGACCGGCGCACCTTCATGACCCGCGCCAGCGTGATCACGGTGGGCGGCATCTCCGGGTTGGCCATGGCGGAGGCGCTGATCCCTAACTATGCCGACGCCCAGGAAATCCAGTTTACGGACAACCGCATCAGGGCCCGCTACGTCACCTACGCCTCCCCCGGCGGCACCTCGGGAAAGATGCGCGGCTATCTGGTGCAGCCTTCCGGTGAGGGGCCCTTTCCCGCCGTGCTGGTGATTCACGAAAACCGTGGCCTGAACCCCTATGTTGAGGATGTGGCACGCCGCGCCGCGGTTGCGGGCTTCCTGGCGCTGGCGCCCGATGGCCTGAGCCCCGCCGGCGGCTATCCCGGCAACGACGACGATGGCCGCACCCTGCAGCGCGGGCTGAGCCAGCCGAAGCTCAGGACCGACATCCTGAACAGCGCCAAATTCCTGAAAGGCCACCGCCTGTCCACGGGCAAGCTGGGCGCCACGGGATTCTGCTGGGGTGGCGCCACGACGAACTTTCTCGCCGTTACCATGGGT
>JAJFFJ010000013.1 GCA_021776685.1 Alphaproteobacteria bacterium | reverse complement strand
CCCAAATCGTGACTGTCTTCTGTCCATCCGGCGGAGAAAGACGCCGTGCGGCTATGGGGCCGCATATTGTCCGGCAGACGGTCGAAGTTGAGGCGCATGGGGATCGGCACCCCCTGGCCAACCGCCACTGCCTCGCCATTGCGCAGAGCGGGCAGGCAGCTGAACAGACCAGTTGAGGCTTCTGACAGCGCGCCGCGCAGGAAGTTCTGGTCATCATTGTTGGTCATGCGCATGCCGAAGATGGTGTTGCACTGGGAAATCAGATCCGTTGACACCTTCGATGCACGCTGGGAAATAACGCACAGGGAAACGCCATATTTGCGGCCTTCCTTGGCAATCCGTGACAGGGCGCCCTTGCTCAGGGCAAAGGCGGGATCGTCGGAATTTGGCGCATATCTGTGAGCTTCTTCGCAGACCACCAGGATGGGCACCGCACGTTCACTCCATACCGCGAAATCGAACACGAGGCGGCACAGCACTGCCACAACCGCATTGACGATTTCCGACGGCACGCCGGACAGGTCGATGATCGTCGCTGGCTTGTCGTCCACGGGAATGCGCAGGATTTGCGAGAATATCTGGGCGATGTTGTCTCGCACGACGATGCCGCCGAACATGAAGGAATAGCGCGGATCGCGATGGACGGCGGTGAGCCGCGACTTTACCCGGCGATAGGGCTGCAGGCTCTCGGGCTTGTCCAGGCTGCCCATGGCATTGTCGATCTGCTTGATCAGATCTGACAGCTTGTAGGGTATGGGCGTGTCTGCAGTGGGCGAGATGGCCTGATTGGCAGGGGACGGGAAGTCCGCCTTCGCCTGCGGAATCAAATCAGCCAGGATCGATGCTTCGAGACTGCCGGGGTCGTAGCCCGCGCCGAACAGCACCTCGAGCAACTCTTCGAAATTCAGCAGCCAGTAGGGGAGCTCGAAATTCTGCGGTGTCAGTACTTCCGCCCGGTCACCGAATGCCGGTGCATATTCACCGTGCGGATCCAGAATCAGCATATGCGCGTTGCTTCGCGCTTCCAACATTGCGTGCAGGATGCGCGCTGAGGCACAGGACTTCCCGGCCCCGGTGGTCCCCAGAATGGCGAAATGTTTGCCGAGCAACTCATCGATCAGAACGTGCGCGGCGACCTGGTTGTCCTGATGGATTGTGCCGATTTGAACGCTCAGGGTTTCCGGCGGCGCATAGACCCGCGCCAGATCCTCGCGCGATGCCTTGAACACCGGGTCGCCCAGGGTAGGCATGGCGCGGATACCCCGCCGGAACGGGTCGGAATCCACATCGTCCGGCGTCGCCTCGGTGACGCTCTCGCCGGTCATCGTCAGTTCCAGGATTTCCAACTGTGACGTATCCTCGTGGGACGGAAACGGCACGGTAAGCCCGGTGATAATTCCATAGGCAATGGAATGGGTCTTCGGAATCTTCACCAGCGTACCCATCTGCAGGTCACCGAACGATCCGCGCGGCACGCCTCCTGATGCCTGGTCGATCAGGATCACGACCTGCGAGCCGTTGACTGATACGACCTCGCCGATGCGTACGGTGCTGAGGATTTCGGCGTCGAATCCGTCCATTCTTCAAATCCTTTGGTCAGGCAGATGCGGGTGCGGCGGCCACTGCCGTGCGTACCCGTGATGCCGGGAAAACCAGTGTTACTGCGGTGCCTTTGCCGTTCTCGCTGACGATGTTCAGCGTTCCTTCGTGCAGCTTCATCAGGGAAAAGGCGATGGGTAGGCCAAGGCCGGTCCCGCCCTGGTTGTTTGTGTAGGCGCCGCCCACCTGCTCGAAGGGCTCCAGGATCCGTTGCACGTCTTCCTTCGGGATCCCGACGCCCGTGTCGGCCACAATGATCATCAGCGCGCCGTCCGGCCGGACCTGGGCGCAGACGAATACATCGCCGTTTTCAGGGGTGAACTTGACCGCGTTGTTCATGAGGTTGATCAGCACCTGGGTGACACAGCGTTCATCGGCCGTAATCAACGGCAGATTCTCCGGCACGTGTGCAGTCAGGCGGATCGATTTTTCTTCCGCCTTGCCTTCAACCATCCGCGTGGCAGCGGCGGTGACTTCGGTCAGCGACACCGGTTCGTCATCAAGCTCGAACTTGCCCGCCTCGATCTTGCAGATATCGAGGATGTCGTTGACGATATTCAGGAGATGCGTGCCGGCCTGGTGAATGTCGGTCGCGTATTCGCGGTTTCGCTCGTCGATTTGGCCGGGACCGGCGCTGATAAGCTCCGAAAAGCCGATGATTGCGTTCAGAGGGGTGCGGAGCTCGTGGCTCATCTGCGCCAGAAACTCTGATTTGGCGATGTTGGCGGAATGCGCCTCTATGGCGGATTTCTCGGCCCGTTCTTTCGCCGCGACCAGCGCATACTCCGCCCGGTTCCGCTCCATCAGGTGACCGAGCTGGGTGGCGTAGTTGTTCATCAGTGAGCCGCGGCGATTGCGGTTTAGCCGGTAGTCGAACATCAGGCGCCTTGAATGTCCTATTTCAGCCGCGGGGGTGCTGAACTGCCCCGCCGGACATCAAAGGTAAGGCGCACTCCCGTAACAAAGTGTTACCGGGGTTAACCATGGGACCAGCTATTTGTGGATTAGTCGCAGAAATTTTGCGGAAAGTTGGCTGGGGAACCAGGATTCGAACCTGGACCGACGGAGTCAGAGTCCGCTGTACTACCGTTATACTATTCCCCAGCGGCACGGCCCGCGGGCCGTTGGCTGCGGGTTACATATGGTGGCGCGCCGGGCCTGTCAATCAAGCCGCCGGGGGGCAAGGGGGGGCGAGGGGACGCAGTCCCGCCTAACGTTCGGCCAGATCAACCAGTCCGTCAGCAAAATCGGCAATGCCATCGGCAGTAAATTCCGCAGCCACTACCAAAAAGGCGCCAAATACGCCCATCCACAAGGCGGTTTCGGCAATCGCAAGGCCATCTTCATTGTGCAGAAGACGAGTGAGCATATTGTCTCTCCTCTTTATTATAGTTAATTTTGCGTTTATTTGTAATCTGAGGAATTAATTAAATACCGCCACATAAAGTGCAATTACTATTTTGTTAACTGGTTAAGTTCCGTCACGACTTAATACTTGAACGCTGGCCTGCCTTTTCTCGGATGTGTGGGCTCGCCCGTGGCGCCTGCCGGGGCCCCCACAGCACCGAGATGGTTGAACCCTGAAGCCCGGCCGCGCCATACTGCGCCAACGTTGGCCGATCCGGCCATGGACGGGATACAGGAGCGCACATTTCGTGCCGCCGAACGACCATCCGGCGCGCCGCCAGACACGGCGCCGCCGACCGCCAGTCCGCGTTGACGGGCCGACTTATGGCGCGCTCGATCTGGGAACCAACAACTGCAGGCTGTTGGTGGCGCAGCCCACATCTGACGGCTTTGAGGTTGTCGACGCCTTTTCCCGAATCGTACGCCTTGGGGAAGGACTGACTGCCACGGGCCGTCTTTCTGACCGCGCCATTGGCCGAACCATCGACGCCCTGCGCATCTGTGCGCGAAAATTGCGCCGTCACCGGACAGCGCGGGCACGCCTGATTGCAACCGAGGCATGCCGGCTCGCCGAGAACTGTCCAAATTTCATCAAGCGTGTGGCCGTGGAAACCGGCCTCGAGCTCGAGATCATCTCAGCTGACGAGGAAGCGCGGTTGGCGCTCGCAGGCTGCGCGCCGTTGCTCGATGGGCCGGAGCCGAATGCCGTTGTCTTCGATATTGGTGGGGGCAGCACCGAGGTCATTTGGGTGCAGGGTGGCGCCGACGGCACGCTCGACGCAGCGGCGGCGGACTGCCTGTCGATTCCTGCCGGTGTGGTGAATTTCGCCGAGCGATATGGCGGCGATATCTTCGAGACCGATGAATATGAAGCCATGGTGGCAGACGCCACGGCACTGCTGAGCGAATTTGAGCAGAAGCACGGCATTGCCGCGCAGGTGGCCGCGGGACAGGTGCAGATGCTTGGCACGTCCGGCACGGTCACGACGCTGGCCAGCGTGCATAAGGGACTGCGCCACTACGACCGGTCAAAAATTGACGGCTGCTATATGGACCTGGAAGACATCAAAGCGACAACCCAGAGCCTGGCCCGCCAAAGCTATGCCGAGCGCGCGGATATCGGTTGTATCGGGTTGCAGCGTGCGGATCTGGTTGTGGGCGGCGCGGCGATACTGGACGCCATCTGCCGGCTTTGGCCGGTGCCGCGTCTGCGGGTGGCGGACCGGGGACTGCGTGAAGGCATCCTGCTGCTGCTGATGGCGGCAGACGGCCATCTCTCAACCCCTGCGGCCGCTGCAGAATAGACCATGGCGGGGAAGGGCGGAAAATCCGGCGGCGGCGGCTTCAACAAAAGCCGGCGGCAATCAACTACACGGGTGAAGACCGCGCGCGGGCGCAAGTTGGCGTCTACGCGATGGCTGGAGCGGCAACTGAACGATCCCTACGTGGCGGAGGCGCAGCGGCTCGGCTACCGCTCCCGCGCCGCCTTCAAGCTGATCGGACTGGATGAAAAGGCTGGGCTCCTACGCCGTGGCATGCGCGTGGTGGATCTGGGCGCGGCGCCCGGCGGCTGGACCCAGGTTGCGGTTACCCAGACCGATGCGGAGGAGGGCAACGGCCAGGTGGTGGCCCTGGATATTCTGGATATCGACTCCATTCCCGGCGCAACGATTTTGAAGGCGGATTTCACCGAGGATGTTGCCGTATCTGCGCTGCTTGATGCGCTTGACGGACCCGCGGACGTGGTGCTGAGCGACCTGGCTCCCAACACGACCGGTCACCCGCCCACCGATCATTTACGGATCGTCGCCATGGTGGAGCTTGCGCTGGACTTTGCACTGCAGGTTCTGGCTCCCGGCGGCACCTTGGTGGCCAAGGTGTTGCAAGGGGGGACGGAAGCCGCGCTGTTGGCGGAGATGAAAAAGCAGTTCACCCGCGTCCGCCACATCAAGCCGCCGGCGAGCCGGTCAGATTCCTCGGAAACCTATGTGGTCGCTACGGGATTTCGGGGGGGCGCTGCCAAACCGGCCTAGCCCCCGGCATCGGCTATTTTTTGCGCTGCGAGGGCAGGGACCGCCCCTTGGCAATGGCTTCGTCGCCCATGCGGGCACGGACATCGTCCATTGCGCGCTCCACCTTTGCGACCCGTCCACTGCTCGCGTCCAGTAGATCAATTGGATCGGCAAATTCGCCGGTGGAGAGGTCGCTGAGCCCGACGCCGATGAGCCGGAAAGCCTCCCCGGTCGCTTCCCGGTCCAGCAGTGGAGCGGCGGTTTGATAGATGACTTCAGCCAGTTGGGTGGGTGCGGGCAATTGGTGATTCCGGGTCAGGATCCTGAAGCTGTTGGTCTTGAGTTTGAGGGTCACCGTCCGGCCAGCCAGATCGGCGCGTTTCATTCGCCTGGCCACCTTTTCACAAAGCGGCCACAGGCGCGCGCGCAGCGCTTCTGCATCGGTCAGATCTTCGTTGAAGGTGGTCTCCGACGACACATTCTTGGCAGGCCGTGAGGTGGAGATCGTCCGGCTGTCTTCTCCCCGTGAGAAGCGGTAAAGCCGTCCGCCGATGGAGCCATAGCGGGCGATCAGATCCCGTTCTTCCATTTCCTGCAGTTGGCTGATCCGGGTGATGCCGTCCCGGGACAGTTTGCGCTGAAGGGCCTTGCCGACGCCCCAGATCAAACTGACCGGTTGTTTGCCGAGGAAATCATAGGCCTCATGCCGGCCGACCACGGCAAATCCACGTGGTTTGTCCAGGTCGGAGGCGACCTTGGCGAGGAATTTGTTGTAGCTGAGCCCAACCGATGCAGTGACACCGACTTCTTCTTCTATTCGGCGGATCAGGCGCGCCAGGCTAACCGCCGGGGGCGCGTCGTGCAGCCGATCGGTGCCGGCAAGGTCAAGGAACGCCTCATCGATCGAGATTGGCTCCACGGCGGGAGTCAGATCTTCCATCATGCTGCGGATCTGGCGGCCGACTTCCACATATTTGGACATGTTCGGCCGGATGACCACAGCGTCGGGGCATGCCTTCAGCGCTTTGAACATGGGCATGGCACTGTGGACGCCATAAATCCGCGCCACATAGCAGGCAGCGGAGACGACACCCCGTCTGCCGCCGCCAACCACCACTGGCTTGTCTCGAATCGAGGGATTGTCGCGTTTTTCGACACTGGCGTAGAAAGCATCGCAATCAATATGAGCGGTCGACAAGTCAAATAGTTCGGGATGCTGAACAGCGCGCTGCGAACTGCATGATGGACAACGGTCGTCAGCCGGGTCATACCGTTCGGCGCAGTCGCGGCAGAGCTTGTCATCCGACGTGGCCACGGCGGCTCCTATTGGTATTGGCGCCAGGGGTTGTTCACAGAAATCGTCAAATTTTTGGCCCAATCGTTAATGCCGCTAAGTATTTATTAACAAGCCGAACCCAGAATAGCTGCAATTACAGAGCGCAGGCATAAGGGATTTGGCATGAGCGCCATGGACGACTGGCGGGGCGGCTACAACGGAGCCGACGCAATGAACGCGACAGAGACACAATCATACGACGCCGTAGGCACGAAACGGGTGCTGATTGTTGAGGATAATGAACTCAACATGAAACTGTTTCGCGACCTGCTACAGGCGCATGGCTATGCAACCATCGAGTCCCGCGACGGACTGGATGCGCTGAAGATGGCCCGTGCCGAGCGTCCCGATCTGATCCTGATGGACATTCAGCTGCCTGAGGTGTCGGGGCTGGAGGTCGCCAAGTGGATCAAGGAGGACGAGGAGCTGCGCGATATCCCGATTATCGCCGTCACCGCCTTCGCCATGAAGGGTGACGAGGAGAAAATCCGGGCCGGCGGCTGCGAAGCTTATCTCGCCAAACCGATTTCGCTGACCAACTTTCTTGAGACGGTCGAGCGCTACCTGAACTAGGGAATGAATACGCCCGCTCCGAGAGGGGCGGGCGAAAGATTGCTGGGGGCCGGGGAGATCGCGTCGTCTGTTAACAGGCGGCGCGGTCTTTATTTTGGGCTACTTGATCTTGGTTTCCTTGAACATGACGTGCTTGCGCACCTTCGGATCGTATTTCATCAGCTCCAGCTTTTCCGTCATCTTTTTCGGATTCTTGAAGGCGACGTAGAAATAGCCCGTGTCAGCGGTGCTTTCGAGCTTCACCTGGATCGTGTTCGGTCGTTTCGGCATTTGCCGTGTCCTTGGGCCTGCGGCGCCGGGCAAAATAGGCCGGTCGCGAATGGTTCAATTTCGAGCGGCGAACATACTGTCCACGCCGGGCATGTCAACCGGCGCCGCGGTGCTCCCCACGGCGCATCTTGCCGCTACCGCAACTTGGCTGACTGGGCCTGACCGAGTCGCCGAGCGGCATTATAAAGGCTCGGGTTCAGCAAAATTCGCGTTGCTACGGCGACATCGATGTCTTTGCCATTCTGCGCAATGCTACGCCGGCCGGGGCAGGTGCGCCGCAGCTTTTCCGCCCATTTGACCGGGCGTATCCGCTGACGCCAGGTGCGGAAGACATACCGGGTCAGCGTCTTGCCACGGCTCAGCCGGTTAATGGCTGCCTGAGCATTGGGTGTGCGCCGGCTGGTGCAGACGTTCGGCAGCAGTCCCAGCTGCTCTAACGCATAGCCGGAGGGCGCATGAAAGCGCGACCAGGTAATGATGATTTCACCGCCATTTGGCAGGGGCGCGACGCTCTGTACGGTGCCTTTGCCGTAGGAGTTGCTGCCGACGATGATCGCGCGGCTATTGTCCTGCAGGGCGCTGGCGACAATTTCCGCGGAAGATGCGGAATTGCCGTTGACCAGTACGACGATCGGCGCGTTCCGGGCAGTGTCGCCCGGTCGGGCCCAATAAACGCGGCGGCTGCGCGGGTGACGGCCCCGGGTGGAAATGATCCGCCCGCCGGTCAGAAAAATGTCGGACACCGAATTCGCCTGGTCCAGATAGCCGCCCGGATTGTTGCGCATATCAAGGATGTAGCCCGCCAGACGCGATCCGATTTCGGCACGCGCCCGATTGACCGCTTTCACCAGGTCGGTGGTGGTATTTGCGCTGAATCGCAGGACACGGATGTGTGCGATCCGTCCCAGGCGCTTGTAGACGATGGTGTGCGGATTTATGCGGCCACGCTGCACCGACACGCGCAGGCGCTTTTTCGCCTTTTCGCCGCGTTCCAGCGTGACGCGGACACGCGAGCCCCGCGGCCCGCGCAGTTTGCGCACCACATCGCTCAATTCCCAGCCGACAATATTTTGGCCTTCGATCCCGACAATGGAATCGTCAGACTTCATTCCCGCACGTTCTGCCGGCGTGCCGGGCATGACCATGACCACTTTCGTCATGCCCTTCTCGCTGCGCACGCTGATGCCAATCCCGGTGTAGCCTTCCTGGATGGCGCGTCGGTTGCGCGCTTCTGCTGCCGTGGCGTAGCGGGAATAGCGGTCCAGCCCCTTGGTCGCGCTGCGGAACATGACTTGATAAATTTTCTCCGACCCGGCTTTGCGTACTTTGGGCGACACGCGTTCGGCCGCCAGGATGATTTCATGGGTTCGGCGCGCCCATTCATATGTCTTGCCTCCCAATGGCCGCGAGACGCTGCGCACGGTACGGCCATTGTAGGCCAGCTGGATGCGTGTCCGGGTCACGGTAGCGCGTATTGATTTGTCGAGCGCGCTCAGGCCCTTGAGGGAGTTGTTTGCAATCTTGGAGATCGCAACCGGCTGCACATAGCGCTCACGCATGTGCCGGTAGGCTTCGTAGATAACTTCCAGGCCGCCCTGCGAAATTGGGCGTTCCGCCACTTCGCGTTCTACCACGGGCGGTGTTGCGCAGGCAGCACTGACGAACAGAAGGGCGCCGGCAGGCGCGAGGGTCCAGCGTGCCATATGGGTGATGATCCCTTTTCGCTGCCGGCAACGGTGCGGCTGAGGCGCGCTGCTTTGGTTTACCGGTGTTTTTGTCATCGTCTGGCGAATTCTCATAGTCCTACTGCGGCAAAGGCGGCTTCGATGACCGATGTTGGCGCAGCCTAGCCGCCCGTTGACTTGAGTTCAAACCCGGATGTCCGGGCCTCTCTAATTGTTTACGTGGTGAAGACTGCACTGATTACCGGTTAATTATAGTTAATCTGCAGTCAACTTGTTGTTATTTGCGGTTTTTTCTTCTTCGATCTCGGTATTGCGCTTTTTTTGGACCGCCGTTTGTGAGGCCGAAGAGTAACCCGCCGGTCATCGGCGTGGCCTCGATCAACCGTACGCGCAGGCTCTCGCCGAGAGAATAGACTTTGCCGCTGGACCGGCCCGTGAGCTTGGTCCCGGAAGAATCCAGCTCAAACCAGTCGTCCTCCAGGGACCGCATTGGCAAGAGGCCGTCTGCACCGGTCTCGTCCAGTCGGACAAACAGGCCAAATCGAGTGACGCTGGCGATGGTCCCTTCGAATGTTGCGCCCACCTTGTCCGCCATGAAGCCAGCGACGTACCGGTCCATGGCGCCGCGCTCCGCTTCCATGGCGCGCCGCTCGGTCGTGGATATGTGATCGCCCCAAGTCTCGAACTTTTCCATGGCTTCGGGCCCAATGCCGTCGCGCTCCCTGGCGCCGATCAGCGCGCGGTGCACAAGCAGATCGGCATAGCGGCGAATAGGGGAGGTGAAATGGGCGTAGCGGCGGAGAGCGAGGCCAAAGTGCCCCCGATTTTCCGGGGAATAGCGCGCTTGGCTCTGGGCGCGCAGCACGGCCTCGTTGACCATCGTCTCGTGGTCCTTGCCCTGAGCCGCCTTAAGAATTGGGTTTAGATTGCCGGCGCGAATTGTTTGACCCTTGGGCAGGCTGTAGCCCAGATCGCGCAGTATAGGACGCAGCGCTTCCAGCTTGGCGGCGTCGGGCGGTTCATGCATCCGGTACATGCACGGCTGACGCCGGGCTTCGAGGGTTTCCGCGGCAGCAACGTTGGCGCAGATCATGAATTCCTCGATCAGCCGATGGCTGTCCAGCCGCTGCCGCTCGCCGATGTTGCTGACGACGCCCTCGTCGTTCAATTCGATCTTGCGTTCGGGCAAGTCGATTTCCAGCGCCTGGCGCCGTACCCGCGCCGCTTCCAGGAGCTTGAACGCGCCATATAGAGGTTTGATGACTGGATCAATCAATGGCCCGGCCATGTCGTCGGGCGCGCCGTCTTTGGCCTCCTGCACCTGCTCATAGGTCAGGCGGGCGGCAGAACGCATCAGGCCGCGCACAAATTCGTGCCGAACCAGCTCGCCTTCCGCGTCAATCCACATGAATGCCGCGAGGCAGGCGCGGTCTTCTTTGGGGCGGAGCGAGCACAGATCATTCGATAATTCCGGCGGCAGCATCGGCACCACCCGGTCCGGAAAATAGACCGAATTCCCCCGCAGGTAGGCCGCGTCGTCGAGGGCTGAGCCAGGCCGCACATAGTGGGCCACATCGGCAATCGCAACGACCAGTTGCCACCCGCCCGGATTGGCGGGGTCGTCGTCGGGTGCGGCCCAGACAGCATCGTCGAAGTCCCGGGCGTCGGCGCCATCGATGGTCACGAGCGGCATGTCACGAAGGTCTTTCCGGCCACCCAGCGCAACCGGCTGGGCCGCCCGCGCGGCGTCCAGCGCGGCAGCGCTGAAGTCCACGGGAATGTCATGCTGATGAATGCAAATCAGGCTGATGGCCCCGGCGCCCTTTGCGTCCCCCAATACCTCGATAACCCGGGCATTGCGGGCGTCCAGGCCCCGGCCGGGCATAACCTCCGCCCGCACCAGGTCGCCAGTGGCCGCGCTGCCGGTGTCGCCTCGCGCGACCACCATGTCATGCCGTTGTTTCCGGCTTGTGGACCGGATGACGCCGCCGCGGTCGTCTGCCTCGAAAATGCCGATGGTGCTGAGCGGCGCGGCCTTTAGATGTTTGAGGACGCTGGCCCGGTAGACGCCATCAGGCGCGCGGGTGAGACGCGCCAGGATACGGTCGCCCACAGCAGGGTCGTGCCCGGCGCGGCGGCCCTGGTTGCGTGAGATATGGATTGCCGGCGGTTCATCCTCATTATCCCAGGCGGCGGGCCTTGCCTTTATGTCGCCGTCGGCGTCGATCGTGGTGATTTTCACGACCGTGACATTGGGAAGACTGCCCGACGGGCGCACGCGTTTGCGGTCCTTTTCGAGCAGCCCGTCCTCACGAAGGTCGCGCAGCAGGTCGCGGAGACGCACCTTGTCAGCCGCATTCAGGTGGAAGGCGCGGGAAATCTCCCGTTTGCCTACAGGCGTCGGACTCTCGGCGATGAAATCTATGACCTGCTGGCGGGTCGGGAACGGGGCAGGGGATTTGCGGGCCGGCGCCTTGCGCTTTGGCAATGCTTAACTCTGTTCCGCTTCGCTGTCGGTTACGGCGGCCTTGGGTTTTGCGGCGGCCTTCTTCTTGGCCGCGGGCTTCTTTTTAGCCGGCTTCTTTTTCGCAGGAGCTTTCTTCTTAGCGGCCGGTTTTGCCTTGGCGCCCTTCTTGGCGAGCTTTTCGTTGATCAGGACGACAGCCTGGTCGAGCGTCACTTCATCAACCGAAATGTCTTTCGGCAAGCTGGCATAGGTGCGGCCATATTTGACGTAGGGACCGTAGCGGCCAACGGCGGCGGTGATCTTCTTGCCGTCGTCCGGATGGTCGCCCACGTGGCGGCCGGCGCCGGGCCCGCCGCCCTTTTTCTGCTTTTCGGCGATCAGATCGACGGCGCGGTTGACGCCAACCTCGAAGACCTCTTCCCAGTTGGGCAGGCTGGCATAGATCCGGCCATGCTGAACATAAGGGCCATAGCGGCCAAGACTGGCCTTCATCATGTCGCCGGTTTCAGGATGGGCGCCGACCTCGCGGGGCAGGCCCAGCAGTTTGAGCGCCAGGTCCAGGTCCACAAGGTCTGGTGTAAGTCCTTTGGGCAAACCCATGCGTTTGGGTTTGTTGCCCTCTTCAGCTTCGCCGAGCTGGACATAGGGGCCATAGGGGCCAACCTTGGTCCAGACCATCAGGCCGCTTTCCGGATCGAGGCCTAATTCCTGGTCCACGGCGCCGGCAGCAGGGTCGTCGCCGTTGGCGACGGAAAGCTGGCGGGTGTGCTTGCATTCCGGGTGGCTTGAGCAGCCGATGAAGCCACCGAATTTGCCGAGTTTCAGGCCCAGACGGCCATCACCGCATTTGGGGCAAACACGGGGATCGGTCCCATCTTCGCCAATCGGGAAGAAGTGCGGGCCCAGGGCCTCGTCCAGCGCGTCGATGACGTCGCGGATCTTCAGGTCCTTGGTCTGCTCCACGGCGGCAAAGAAGTGAGTCCAGAACTCACGCAGCACCGCTTTCCAGTCCTCGCGGCCGCCGGAAATTTCGTCGAGTTGGTCTTCCAGGTTCGCGGTGAAGTCATACTCCACGTAGCGCGGGAAGAAATGCGACAGGAATGATGTGACCACGCGCCCCCGGTCATGGGGCGTGAATCGCCGTTGCTCGAGGGTTACGTAATCTCGGTCCTGCAGCACCTGAATGATGGAGGCATAGGTGGAGGGCCGGCCGATGCCCAGCTCTTCCAGTCGTTTGACCAGACTTGCTTCGGTATAGCGCGGCGGGGGCTGGGTGAAATGCTGCTCGGGCCGGACTTCGCCGCGGTTGAGAGCGTCGCCCTCGTTCATTGCCGGGAGAAGTTTGTTGTCTTCTTCCTTGGCGTCGCCGGGGGCGTCGTCCTTGTCTTCGCGGTATAACTTGAGGAAACCGTCGAATTTGATCACTGATCCGTTGGCGCGGAGGCCGGTCTTGCCATCCGGGCTCTCAATGCTCACAGCCACCTGATCCAGGACGGCGCTTTCCATCTCGCAAGCCACCGTGCGCTTCCAAATCAGCTCGTAGAGACGGAGCAGATCCTTGTCCAGGTAGGCGGCCATCTCCTTGGGTGTGCGGAATAGATCCGTCGGCCGGATCGCCTCATGGGCCTCTTGCGCGTTCTTGGCTTTGGTTTTGTAGACCCGAGGGCTCTCCGGCAGGTAGGGCGCACCGAATTCCTGCTCGATCAGCCGCCTGCAGCCGGCAATTGCGTCGCCGGAAAGGGTGACGCTGTCCGTCCGCATGTAGGTAATCAGGCCAACAGTCTCGCCGCCGATGGTGGCGCCTTCGTAGAGTTCCTGGGCAAGCCGCATGGTGCGGGAGGCGCCAAGGCCGAGTTTGCGGGAAGCTTCCTGTTGCAAGGTGGATGTGGTGAACGGCGGTGATGGATTGCGCCTGGTTTCCTTGCGTTCGACCGATGTGACCTTGAAGTCGGCGGCGTTGATCGCGGCAACTGCCCGGTCCGCATCGGCCTGGTTGCCAAGGGAATGCCTATCCAGCTTTTCGCCATCAAGGCGCACGAGACGGGAGGTGAATTTTTCCTGCCGCGGCGTTTCAAAGTCGGTCTCTACCGACCAGTATTCCACCGGCTTGAAGATTTCGATCTCGGATTCCCGCTCGCATATCAGGCGGAGCGCGACGGACTGGACCCGGCCGGCGGACCGGCTGCCCGGCAGTTTGCGCCACAGCACTGGCGAGAGGGTAAATCCGACCAGGTAATCCAGCGCCCGGCGCGCCAGGTAGGCATCGACCAGGTGCGAGTCAATCTCGCGGGGGTTTGCAATGGCGTCGAGCACGGCTTTCTTGGTGATCTCGTGGAACACCACCCGCTGTACGTCCACATTCTTGAGAACCTTCTTTTTCTCAAGCACTTCGCGGACATGCCAGGAAATCGCCTCGCCTTCCCGATCCGGATCGGTTGCGAGGTAGAGATGATCGGCGCCTTTGACGGCGGCGGCGATCTCGCTCAGGCGTTTGTTCGCCTTGGCGTCGACATCCCATTCCATGGCGAAGTCTTCGTCAGGGCGCACGGACCCGTCCTTGTTGCGCAAGTCGCGCACATGGCCGTAGCTGGCGAGGACGGTAAAGCCGTCGCCCAGATATTTGTTGATGGTCTTCGCCTTTGCAGGCGATTCGACGATGACAACGTCCATGAGTGAACCGGCCGTCCTGTGGTCGTGGTGGGGGCGGCCAAGGGGCTGGCCGAACTCCAGACTCAGTCTTACGTGCTGGAACCTGCCGCCGCGCCCGTTAACGCAGTGTTAACTGCGATGGCAATTTAGGCGGTCAGTCAGGGCGCCAATCATGTGAGAAGGGCAACCCGGTTGCCGGGCAGCCGCTCAAGACGGCCGGCAAGTTCCAACTCCAGCAGCACCGTGGCCACCGAAGCGGGGGACATTTGGCTGTCCCGGATCAATTCGTCAACCATTGTCGGTGACGGAGAGAGATTTTCCGTGATCGTTCGGCGGGCCTGTTCAAGGTCCGGAGTTGCCTTTTCCGCGGGAGATGGCGACTCGAACAGGTCACCGTAATGCTCGGCAAAGCCTTGGCCTTGCCTGCCTGTGGCGCCGTCCAGCGCAGCGAACACATCTGCCGCGCTCTCGGTCAAAGCCGCACCCTGGCGCAACAAATTATTGGTGCCGCGGCAGCGCGGATCGAGAGGCGAGCCGGGAACGGCAAAGACTTCGCGCCCCTGTTCCAGGGCCATGCGCGCGGTAATCAGGGAGCCGGAACGGAGCGCGGCTTCCACCACCACCACACCTAGGGACAAGCCGGAGATCAGCCGGTTACGGCGGGGAAAGTGCCGGCCCTGAGGTTGCAACCCGGCGGGTTGCTCTGAGATCAACGCGCCTTGCTGGACAATCTCGTCATACAGCCGCGCATGTTCCGGCGGATAGCAATGGTCCACGCCGCCGGCCAGCGCTGCGATGGTGCCGGTGCCGAGCGCGCCCGTATGGGCAGCGCCATCGACGCCCCGCGCCAGACCGGACGCGATCACCAGGCCACTCTCGCCCAAATCGGCGGCAAGCTGTTCAGCAAACCGTTTGCCGTTGGTTGAGGCGTTGCGCGCGCCGACAATTGCCACAGTGGGTCGTTCGAACAGAGATGTATCGCCCAACACGGCCAGAATTGGCGGTGCATCCTCCACGGCGGCCAGGGGTTTTGGATAGTCTGGCTCGATAGCGGCCAGCAACCGTGCGCCGGACGCTATGGTTCGGTCCATCTCAGCTGCCGCTTCGTCAGGGGTGCAGAGGCGGATGTCCCGGCGGCCGCCTTGGCGTGCGAGCCCTGGCAGACCGTCAATCGCCGCCTCCACGCTGCCGAAATGGCGCAGCAGGTGATAGAAGGTCGCCGGTCCCACATTGTCGCTGCGGATCAGCCGCAGCCAGGCCAGCCGCTCAGCATCAGTCAGGGATCTGGGCGCAAATCCATCCATGTTTATATTTTGTTCTCAAAATAGCGCCCGCGTCAACGGTGAGGTTGCGTGGGCGGCCTGAGATTATTGTGAGATTATTTTTGGGTGGAGCAGCGCAGGGAGGTTGCAGGCTTGGCCCGATCCTGGATCAGACACGCGCGCACGCGGCCTGTTTGGTAGTTCAGAACCCAAACGCCGATCACTGCCCAGACCTTGCGGCCGGTACTGGTCGTGATGTGGCCGCGAATATCAGTAACCTGATAGCGGCCCGTGGCGGTGCCACCTTCCGACCAGGGCGAACAGCGCAGGACATCGTCGGATGCACCGGGTTTTTCAGCTAGCACGCACAATCGCACGCGACCGGTTCGTGGATTCAGGATCCACAGGCCGGATCGATACGTGCCGGGCTCTGCGCCGGGCAACCGCGTCTGGCGGATATAGTGGTTGATTCGGGCCGGGACGATGCGCGCCTCGCTTGAGGCGGGGAACGCCAGGGTCCCAAAAGCGGCCGGCGCCGCCAGGAGGGCTGCGGCGCCGGCTGCGAGGAGGGTTGAGGACTTTTTCTTGCTCAATCGCTTTCTCAACTTCAGACCGTATTCGCTCTGGCCTTGGAGGGGGGTAGGCGCCGCGAATTCGATGACCGGGATTTAGCCCCAGGCCTGTGGCGAAAATGGGGCATCTACAGGGCGTGAAGGTGAAGAAGAATTAACTGGTTAACTTTCCGTTTCTGACCGGGTGTTCTCGGTAATCTTCCGTTTACCAATGCGCGGTTCCTGGCCTTTCAACAGCCGCTTTATGTTGGCGGCATGGCGAATCCACACCAGGACCGCAATGGCAATCGCCAGCATAACCAACTGATGATACGTGACCGGCGAGCCGCTATGCAGGTCCGCAAACCAGACAAGAATGTCGGGTTCCGGCGACTTTTCAGTGAATTTCTCTACTTCCCACCCGTCCAGTCGCCATCCAAACAGCCAGGTCCAGACCGGCGCGCTGGCCAATGCGACAAGGGCGGCCAGGGATGAGATGCGGAATATCAGCGCCACCAACAGCCAGGTGAGGCAGGCGATCAGGCCCACCGGCCAGGCGGCCGCCAACAGGGTGCCGAGCGCAGTGGCGACGCCTTTGCCGCCGGCGCCACCCAGAAAAATCGAGAAACAATGCCCCAATATGGCGCCACCGCCTGCCCAGACCGCGGCATCCGTGCCCCAGATCCAATAAGCTGCGAAGAGGGCGAGCGCGCCCTTGCCGCTGTCGAGAACCAACGTGGCCAGCGCCAACCCCTTGTGCCCCGTGCGCAGGACGTTGGTGGCGCCGATGTTGCCGGAGCCAATCTTGCGAATATCTCCCGCACCTGCCAGCCGCGTCAGCACCAGCCCGAACGGCACAGAGCCAATCAGGTAGCCGAGAACAAGAGCAAGCAGGACAAGAATTGACATGATGAGTGGGCCGTCGCGTGGGGTGGCACACCAGGATTGGCGGCAACATAGTTGGCTGGAATGCGCCGAAAATCCACCGCCAAAGGCGACTCCGGAAAAAAACTCCTTTAGGATGGCCGGCAGAATGACGGGCACGGAGGAGCTGTCATGCAGCGTTATTCAATTGGTCGTGACGAAGGCAACGACGTCATTATCAACGATGTCTCTGTTTCGCGCCGCCACGCGGAATTGATTGATGTAGGCGGCGGTGTCTACAAGCTAGTGGATTCCGGAAGCAGCAACGGAACCTGGTGCCTCGGCGATTCCGGATGGCAGCAGGTCATCAGCGCTGAGCTGGACGCCGATGCCCTGGTGCGCATCGGCAACCACGATACCTCGGTCACGACGCTTCTGATGGCAGTGGGCGTGACACCAATAAGGCCTGGCTCCGACGCCGAGACACGGCGAAACCCGAGCCGCTAGGGGGCTAGGCAGCCTCAAACACCGTGCGGCCGGCGACGACGGTGCGCAACACCTTGCCCTGAACCGGAAGGCCGTCGAACGGCGTGTTCTTGGATTTGCTGACCAGTGCATCCGCGTCGATAACGCCAGGTGCGTCCGGATCGAACAGCACCAGATCCGCCGGCGCAGCCTTGGCAAGTCGCCCAAGAGGCAGGCCCACCACGTCGGCCGGCGCGCAGGTCAGCCGCTTCATCACATCCAGAAGAGACATGTGCCCGTTCTGATAAAGCGACAGCGAAACCGGTAGAAGGGTCTCCAGGGCCGACGCACCGGGCTCCGCCTGGGCGAACGGCACGCGCTTGGCATCCTGGTCCTGGGGGGCGTGGTCGCTGGCGATGGCGTCGATAGTGCCATCGGCCAATCCTTCAATTACCGCCAGGCGGTCTTCTTCCACACGCAGGGGCGGGGACAGTTTGGCAAAGGTCCGGAAATCACCGATAGCGTTTTCGTTGAGGGCAAAATAGGGCGGCGCGGTATCGCAGGTGACATTGAGGCCGCGGACTTTGGCGCGACGGATTGAGTCTATCCCGGCCGCGGTTGAGATATGGGCGACGTGGTATCGCCCGCCGGTCAGCTCCACGAGGTGCAGGTCTCGATCGATCTGGATGACTTCCGCCACGGCGGGTATGCCGCTCAGTCCCAGACGCATGGAGGTTTCACCCTCGGTCATTGCGCCATCGCGCGCGAGGGTGCTGTCTTCCGGATGTTGAATGAACACGGTGCCAAAGGTTCGCGCGTAGCTCAGCGCGCGGCGCAGCACCACCGGGTCGCTCAGCGGCCGGGTGCCATCTGTGAAGCCTACCGCGCCCATCCCGGACAGCAGCCCCACCTCTGTCAGTTCCTTGCCTTTCAGGGATTTGGTTGCCGCCGCGTAGCAGAAAACCTTGGTCAGTTTCACTTCCCGCGCGCGGCGGGCGATGAACTCGAGCCCGGAAACATCGTCGATCACCGGGTCCGTATTGGGCAGACAGATCATGGCGGTGACGCCGCCTGCCGACGCCGCCCGGCTGCCGGATGCGATGGTTTCCTTGTGCTCCTCGCCAGGCTCCCGCAGCTGCACCCGCATGTCGACCAGGCCGGGCGCCAGGCATTTTCCCTGGCAGTCGACAATATCCACGCCGGCAGGCGGGCTCTCGGTGAACAGTTTGGCGCCCACGTCAGCGATCAGTTCGCCGTCCGTTACCAACGCGCCATGGGCATCCAGACCCGTCGCCGGGTCAAGCAGCCGCGCGTTGATGTAGGCCACCGGACCGGTTGTGGCGTTGGCTTTGGTGGTTCCCGGCATCTGTTCGGTCACTCTGCTTCGGTGGTCGCCATATTGCGGGTCAGGATGTCCAGACAGGCCATGCGCACGGCGACGCCCATTTCCACCTGTTCCTGAATGACGCTGCGGCCGAAATCGTCTGCAACCTCGCTGTCGATTTCGACGCCGCGGTTCATCGGCCCCGGGTGCATGATCAGCGCATCGTCCTTGGCTGCCGCCAGCTTCTCGTAAGTCAGACCGAAGAAGTGAAAATACTCGCGGATCGAGGGTACGAAACTGCCCTGCATACGCTCGGTCTGCAGGCGCAGCATCATGACGATGTCGCAACCTTTGAGACCCTGCTCCATGTCATGGAACACTTCGACCCCCAGCCGGGCCACGGGGTCGGGCAACAGCGTGGGCGGGCCAACCACGCGCACCCGCGCGCCCATGGTCTGCAACAGGTAGATGTTTGAGCGGGCAACGCGGCTGTGCAGGACGTCGCCGCAAATCGCTACCAGCAGGCCCTGCAGATGACCCTTGCGCCGCCTGATCGTCACTGCATCCAGCAGGGCCTGGGTCGGGTGTTCGTGGCGGCCGTCGCCGGCATTGATGACCGAGCCGTTGACCTTTTCTGCCAGCAATTTGACCGCGCCGCTTTCCGGATGGCGCACCACCAGCACGTCAGGGTGCATCGCATTGAGCGTGATCGCCGTGTCCAGCAGCGTTTCGCCCTTCTTGATGGCGCTGGAACTGACGGACATGTTGATCACGTCTGCACCCAGCCGCTTGCCGGCCAGCTCGAAGCTGGTGCGCGTGCGCGTCGAGCTTTCAAAAAATATGTTGATGATCGTCCGCCCCTTCAGCAGGGACTTCTTCTTGTTCGCTTGCCGGTTCTGATCCACATAGGTTTCAGACCGGTCCAGCAGCAGCGTGATCTCTGCCGGCGACAGGCCCTGAATGCCCAGCAGATGCCGGTGGCGGAAGACCGTGTCGGTTGAGGCGGGCGGTGCGTTCATTAAGAAAAAGACTATAGGCAGGGCCATCCTGCCCGGCAACTGCAACGAATGCCGCGCCGCCGGCGTTATCCCCTGCCATCGCCCGGTCGGCCGGCTGGCGGGAAGAACGTGGTTTTTCCCGTAGAACACGCGTCGCGAGCCTTGACAATCACGGTGGCCATTTGACCTATACGCCTGACATTCCGGCAAAGCGCAGGACAGGCTATAGTGTCGGACGCTCCGGATACGCCAACCGGCCAGGGAGCAGCGGGGCCGCGCCGCCGGCCACAAGGATTGCGCATGACGTCACTCAAGATCGGCAGAAGTCCCCAATCGGACATCGTGATCAGCGAGGGCTCCGTTTCGCGCGATCATGCCGAAATTATCCACCGCGACGACGGCGACTATGACGTCGTCGACCTGGAATCGAGCTACGGCACCTATGTCAAACGCAATGGTGAGTGGGAGCGGGTTTCCAATACCGTGGTGAAGGCGGAAGAGCATCTCATGCTCGGAAGCTACCGGACCACGGCGGCCAACCTGATCCGCAAATCGGGCGTCACCATCAAGAGCCTCGGTTCGCGCCAGAAAACCTCGGAGGGCGCCAGCACCATCCGCAAGCTCGCGGCCATTCTGGTGGCCGATGTGGTCGGTTATAGCCGGCTTATGGGCGAGAACGAGCAGGCCACCCTGGATGCCCTGAAGGAGTGCCGCGCGGCCATCTTCGACAACGCGGTGGAGCGTTTTCGCGGCCGGGTCTTCAAGGTCATCGGCGATGGCATTCTGTGCGAGTTCAGCAGCGTCGTCGACGCTGTGCGCTGTGCGCTCGACATTCAGACCAAGATGATCGGCGCCAAATTCACCGAGGCTGGGATCCGGCTGATCTTCCGCATGGGCATCAACATCGGCGACGTTATCGTGGACGGCGACGACATCTATGGTGATGGCGTCAATATCGCGGCGCGTCTGGAAAGCCTGTCGGAAGCAGGTGGCCTGTGCATCAGCGGTTCGGTCTATGACCAGATCAAGAACAAGCTCGACCTCGGCTACGATGACCTGGGCGAGAAAGAAGTCAAAAACATCCGCGAGGCCGTGCGGGTCTACAAGGTCTATTCGACTGTATCCGGGCGCGTAATTCCGAGCTAGCCCGCCCGTTGCAAATGGTCCTGTCGCAGAAGGTCCGGTCGTAGAAGGATTATCCAATGTCGTTAGATGTGACCGGCGTCGCTCATGTGGGAATCCGGGTCTTCGATCTGGACCGGTCGCGGACGTTCTATGAAAAGCTCGGGTTCGAGTTTGTCATTGGCCCGATTGGTCCTGAGCCGGTAGCGATCCTCCATCATCCGGGTGGTGTCGAAATCAATCTCATCCTGAATGGCGATGCCGAAACTGCGCCCAACATCCTGATGGATGGGGACGCAAAGCATGCGGGCTACACCCATGCAGCCTTGTCGGTGAGCGATCTCGATGCCACCTGCTTGATGCTCGACACTGCAGGTGTTGCGCTCTCAGGGGGACCAATCGATTTTCCAACCGGCGCACGCGCCGTATTTGTCCGCGACCCCGATGGCAACGTGATTGAGCTGAACCAGGCGGCGCCCTAGATCACGCCGCGGTCGGCCAATCCGGCGACCTCTCCCGCGTCCATCTCCAGCAATTCACCGAGCACGTCTTCGTTGTGCTGGCCGAGCGTTGGCGCCGGGCGGTGATATTCCGGCGGCGTCTTGGAGAGGTTTAACGGGCTGGCGATAAATTTCTCCGCTTTCCCTGAGACCGGGTGGTCCATCTCCACCACCATCTCACGGGCTTTAACCTGCGGGTCCTCGAAGACCTTGTCGATGGTATTCACGGGCGCTGCCGGGACACCTGCTGTCGCCAGATTTTCGATCCACCAGTCGATTGTCTGGGTTTGGGTGATTTCGCTGAAAGCGGCGACACATTCGGCCCGGTGCGCAACCCTGTCGGCATTGGTCTTGAAGCGCGGATCTTCCGCCAGATCAGGCCGATCCAGAAATGCGCAGAGATCGCGATATTGGCGCTCGGTCCCGACCGCCAGAATGAAATGGCCGTCCGCCGCCGGCATGGCCTGATAGGGACAGATCGAGACATGGGCGGTGCCCCATGCCCGTGACGGCTTGCCGGTGTGCAATGTATTCATACCCTCATTCACCAGCCACGCCACCTGGGTCTCGAGCAGCGACATATCCAGGTGCTGGCCCTCGCCGGTTTTGTCCCGATGGCGGAGCGCTGCCAGGATGCCGACGTTGCAATACATACCCGCCATCAGATCCGCGGCGGCCACGCCTACCTTCACGGGCTGCTGGTCTTCGGTGCCAGTGATCGACATGAGGCCCCCCATCGCCTGTACCACCAGGTCAAACCCGGGACGGGGCGCGTAGGGCCCAGTGTGGCCAAATCCCGAGAGAGAACAATAGATCAGCCCCGGAAACTCATCCTTGATCTGCTCGTAGTCGAGACCGTATTTGGCGAGGTCTCCGGTCTTGTAGTTCTCGAAAAACACGTCGCAGCGCGCCAGCAACCGTTTGGCGATCTGCTGTCCCTCGGGATCGGCGAGATTGAGGGTGATCGACCGCTTGTTGCGGTTGGCGGCGTTAAAATAAACGCTGTCGAGCCTGGCCTCCTCGCCATCCGGAGTCTTCAGGAATGGCGGTCCCCATCCGCGCACGTCGTCGCCGGTGCCAGGCCGTTCGACCTTGATGACGTCGGCGCCCAGGTCCGCCAGGATCTGGGTTGCGGTGGGCCCGGCCAGAATCCGGGTCATGTCGAAAATGCGGATGCCTTCCAGCGGACCGGCCATGGCGATGGAATCCCCGGTGTTGTGCGTATGAATAGTGGGAGTTGCGATCTTCTGCGGTGTATAGGAGACGCCTGCGGCTATCAGCAAGCGGGCGCATGGACACAGGAGTCTGTGAATTGACCAGAATACACGTTGCCCTGGTTGCGGCCGGCCTGGCGGTTTGCGCCGGATGGACTGCGGCCGGCTCACCTGCCTCGGCCCAACTGTTTGGACCGAAGCGGCATAAAGTGGTGATCGGCGGTGTCGAACGGACTTACCACCTTCATATCCCAAAGGCCGTTGCCGCAAGCGGTCGCAAGGCCCCCCTGGTTCTGGTGCTGCACGGCGGCGCCGGTCGGGCCCGGCGGATGCCCCGATTCACAGGGTTCAATCGCCTGGCCGACGAGTTCGGATTTATCGTGGTTTACCCACAAGGCCTCAAGCGCCGCTGGAATGATGGCCGGGTGGGCAAAAGCAGCGCGGACGATGTGGGCTTTCTCAAAGGGCTTGTCGGGCACATAGCGGAACGCACCGGTAAAGTGGACCGTCGCCGGGTCTTCGCCGCCGGTATCTCAAACGGCGGCTTTATGAGCATGCGGTTGGCCTGCCAGGCGACAGATACGTTCCTGGCGGTGGCCGCGGTCACGGCGCAGTTCACGACCTGGCTGAAGCCCCGCTGCCGCGCCAGCAGGCCGATCTCGGTCCTATTCATGAACGGCACCCGCGATCCGCTGGTGCCCTATGACGGCGGAATAATCGCGCCCCAGTTCGGTGGCCGGGGGGTTGCTGCCAGCACCCGGGATACCGTTGCCCACTGGGTCGGCCACAACGGCTGCCGGCGGGCGCCCGTCACACGCGCATTGCCAAATCTGCGCCGCACCGACTTCAGCCGTATCGAGCGAACTGTTTGGACCCGGTGCAGGAGCGGTGCCCGGGTCGAGCTCTACAAGGTCATCAACGGCGGCCACACATGGCCGGGCAAGCTGCAATATATGCCCATTGCCTTCATCGGCTGGACCAATCGAGATATTGATGGCTCGCGCGTCATCTGGAAGTTCTTCAGCCGCCTGCCCAACAGATAAGACCAGTCAGATAAACCAGGTGCGCAGATAGAGCCAGAGGGGCAGGGTGAGTACCGCGGCGAGGCTCTGCAGGGTGATGATACCGGCCATCAGGGGGGCATCGCCGCCCATCTGCCGCGAGATGATGTAGCAGGAGATGGACGCCGGGGCGGCGGCAAACAGCAGTGCCACGTCCGCAGGCACCCCCTCTACCCGGGCGATGTTCAGCCCGATAAGCACCATTCCTGGCAGTAGCAGCAACTTGAACAGGCTGGAGGTTAAGACGGCACCGAATTTGCCGCGCAGTTTGCCGAATTCGAGCGCTGCGCCCACCGTGACCAGCCCCAGTGGCAGTGCCGCCCGGCCCAGCATTTCCAACAGCGAATCGACACCCGGTGGCAGTTCAACATTCGACCGGTTGAGCGCGATGCCCGCCGCGCAGGCCAGGATCAACGGATTGGTGAACACATCCAGCAGCAGGCGCGCGACGCTCCTGATCTTTGCCTTGCCGAACCGGGCATGGGCCAGCACGCCGAACAGATTGACCATCGGGACGAATGCAACGATGCCAAGCGCGACGGACGGCAAAGCGTCTTCCGCATGAAGGGCGAAGGCAGCTGCCAGCGCCACATAGGTGTTGGGCCGGATTGCGCCCTGCAATACCGCGGCGAAGCTGGGGTCGCCGAAGCCAAAGGTGCGCCGCATGCTCAGCAGCATGACGATGGCGATTATCAGCACCAACCAAACCACAATCAGTACTTCGTCAATCGGCAGGTCGTTCAGGTCGGCGGAGGCAATGCTGTGTATCAGTAGCGCCGGCAGGAAAAGGTAATAGGTCAGCCGCTCCAGCGCCGGCCAGACGCTGGCATCGATAATATCGATCTGCCGCAAACCATAGCCAAGCGCAATCGTGGCGAAAACCGGCGCTAGCGGCAGAACGGCGTCAAGCATCACGCCATCGCAGGGCGGGTGCCGGCGCATATGCGGCGCGCATGTTGCAGAAGACGAAGGGCGAGGAAGCGCGCAAGGCGATACCGATCAGCGAATGGCGATGTGCTGATCCTGCCCAGAGAAAATTCCACAATCAACCGGCCAAGGTGCGCAGCCTGTGCATGGGCCGGCGCCTACGATTTTGTGACTTGCAGAATTTTGCGAAGGCGGGCAGCAATCGCCTCTGACGAACAATGTCTTCGGAGTATCGCGCATGAATGCCGGTCGGGGCATCCTCAAATCACCGATCACCAAAGCCGCACTGGACTATTGGACCGAGGTTTGCCGGGACCGGCCGATGCCGGCCAGACGGGATCTCGCGCTGGAGGATATGGTAGGGATTCTTCCCAACCTCCTCCTGCTGGATGTGGAGCGTGATCCCCTGGATTTCTGCTATCGGCTGATCGGGACGCGAATCGAGGAATTCATGGCGTCGCCCTATACCGGTCGTCGCCTGTCGGAAATACCCCATCAGGCGCCGCCCAGCACCATCTGGCGCAATTGCGAGCGCGCCGTAAATGAGTGCGCGCCGGTCTACGACGATGCGCCCTATGTGGGTCCCAAGAAAGATATCGTGACGCCGGAGGCCGTATTATTGCCGCTGGCCGAAGATGGCGCGACCGTCAACATGCTGATGGTGGCGGTGGACTATTTCGGGCGCGCTGCCGGTGACGCGCGCCTGCCGGGGAGCTGATCCCCTAAATCCCCTAAAGTGAATCCAGTGCGCCCTGAAGGATCCAGGCGGCGGCGGCCTTGTCCACGACCTCGGCGCGCCGCTTGCGGGTCATGTCCGCTTCACCAATCAGCACCCGCTCTACGGCCTGGGTTGACATGCGCTCGTCCTGAAAGGCGTAGGGCAGGGGGAGAATTGCCGCCAGATTTCGCGCGAACTGGCGGGTGGACTGACAGCGCGGTCCTTCCGTGCCGTCCATATTGACCGGCAAGCCATAGACCAGCCCGCCGACATCCTGCGCGGCGGTCATCGCCACCAGCTTTTCTGCATCCGCCGTGAACTTGGCGCGGCGGAGGGTTTCCCACGGGCTGGCGATGCTCCGGGTTGGATCGGACAGCGCCAGTCCAATGGTCTTGGTGCCCAGGTCGAGCCCCATGAGCCGCTGTCGGCGGCCAACCGCGGCGTCCAGTTCGGTGAGGGATGTTTCCGCCATGCCCCTGAATAGCCTGACCAGGCGCGCGAGGCGAGGGCGCACGAAGCGCGAACGCGGGGCAATCCGCCCCGTTGAAGGCGGCGTGATGGCGGTGGTAATGTGTCTGCCTTCGATCACCCCCCAAATCATGACGGATCTGCCCATGGCGCTGGATAAGGACACCGTGCAGCGCATCGCCCGGCTCGCGCGCATCAAAGTGCCGGAAACCGAGCTCGAAAGCCTCGCTGGTGAGCTCGACAATATTCTCGGCTGGATTGAGCAGCTCAACGAAGTGGATACCGCTGACGTGGCGCCCATGACGAGCGTGGTCGAAATGGACCTGCCGCGACGGGACGACGTGGTCACCGACGGCGGCTATCCGGAAAAAGTGCTCGCCAACGCGCCGGACGCCGACCGCGGCTACTTCACCGTGCCGAAAGTGGTGGAATAGATGTCGGGTGACCTGACCTCCCAGACGCTAGCAGGCGCCCGCGATGGCCTTGCGGCGGGCGACTTCACGTCCGTGGAGCTGACAGAAGCCCATGTGGCAGCGGTCGAGGCCGCGCGTGATCTCAACGCCTTTGTGGTTGAGACGCCGGACCGGGCGAGGGAGATGGCGGCCGCGTCGGACGCGCGGCGGGCCAAGGGCGATGCCGGTTTGCTCGACGGGATTCCGCTGGCGATCAAGGATCTGTTCTGCACAGAAGGCGTTCAGACTACCGCTGGCTCCCATATCCTGGAGGGATTCACACCGGCCTACGATTCCACGATCACATCGAACCTGTGGGCGGCTGGCGCCGTCATGCTGGGCAAGACAAACATGGATGAATTCGCCATGGGTTCGGCGAATGTCACCAGCCATTTCGGTGAGGTCGAGAACCCTTGGCGGAAAGACGGCGACAACCGGAAACTGGTGCCGGGCGGTTCATCCGGCGGGTCGGCGGCCATCGTTGCAGCGCGGGCGGCGCTGGGTGCTACGGGCACCGATACTGGCGGCTCGATCCGCCAGCCCGCCGCCTTCTGCGGCATCGTCGGCATGAAGCCCACATATGGCCGCTGTTCCCGATGGGGCACCGTGGCTTTCGCCAGCTCCCTCGATCAGGCGGGGCCGATGACCCGGACCGTGCAGGATGCGGCCCTGATGCTGCGCGCCATGGCCGGACACGACCCCAAGGACAGCACCAGCGTGCCGCGCGTCGTGCCGGACTATGAGGCGGCCATTGGCCAGTCGGTAAAAGGCCTCCGGGTCGGCATTCCGAAGGAATATCGGGTCGACGATATGCCGGGTGAAATCGATACCCTGTGGGAACAGGGCGTCGCCTGGCTGCGCGACGCCGGCATGGAACCGGTAGAGATCAGCCTGCCCCATACCAAATATGCGCTGCCCACCTACTATATCGTGGCGCCGGCAGAGGCGTCGTCAAACCTCTCGCGCTACGACGGCATGCGCTATGGCCTGCGGGTGGATGGCGAGAATCTGACCGACACCTATGAGGAAACCCGTGGCGCCGGCTTCGGCACAGAGGTGCGTCGGCGTGTGTTGATCGGCGCCTATGTGCTCTCCGCCGGCTATTACGACGCCTATTATCTGAAGGCGCAAAAGATGCGCACGCTGATTGCCCAGGACTTCAAGGACGCGTGGCAGCAATGCGACGTGATCCTGACGCCCACCGCGCCCAGTGACGCCTTTCCCATCGGCGAGAAAATGGATGATCCCATCGCGATGTACCTGAATGACGTCTTCACCGTGCCTGCCAGCCTGGCGGGTCTGCCGGCGATTTCTGTGCCTGCAGGACTCTCTGCGGATGGCCTGCCGCTCGGCCTCCACCTGATCACCCCGGCATTTGAGGAGGAGCGCCTGTTCACG
>JAJFFJ010000120.1 GCA_021776685.1 Alphaproteobacteria bacterium | reverse complement strand
GGCGGGCGCCGGCGAGGACGCCTTCGCCCTGCCTGCCGCCAACCTGCCGAAAGCACTGAACACGCGGTTTTTTGAAGGCCAGCGCCTGTTCAACCTCACCTGGGTGGTCGCGCCTTCGACCATCGGCCAGCTCGACGGCCGTGGGCCTACCTTCAACCGGCCCAGCTGCTCCGGTTGCCACTTCAAGGACGGCCGCGGCCGGCCGCCTGCGGAATCCGGCGGCGCCATGAATTCCATGCTGGTGCGTCTGTCCGTGCCGGGGGCAGGCCCGCGGGGAGGGCCGAAGCCGCACCCGGCCTATGGCGGCCAGTTGCAGGAACGGGCCAATCCCGGCATTCCGCCCGAAGGCCGCGCCTTCATCGACTGGAAGACGGTGACGGGCCGGTATGGCGACGGCGCTCCCTACGCCCTCCGCCGCCCGGTGCTTCGGTTCGGCAAGCTGGCATTCGGCCCGCTCGGCGCAAAAATCCTGACGTCACCGCGCGTCGCGCCGCAGCTTGTCGGTATGGGCCTGATCGACGCCATCCCCGACGACGCCATCCGCCGCCGCGCCGACCCGGGTGACCGCAATCGGGACGGCATCTCGGGACGGGTCAATGTGGTGTGGGACCGAACCGCCAAACGCCTGCGCCCCGGACGCTATGGCTGGAAAGCCGGGCACCCCACCCTCGAGCAGCAGATCGCGGACGCCTACCGCCAGGATATGGGAATCACCAACCGTCTTTATCCGCGCGAAAACTGTCCGCCGGTTCAAACCGCCTGCGCTGCCGCCCCGAACGGCGGCCAACCGGAAGTCAGTGACCGTATCCTCGCCGACGTGACCTTCTATATCTCCTCTCTGGCGGTGCCCCTCCGTCGCAAGGCCAAAGACGGGACGGTGCGCCGGGGCGAAGCGCTGTTTACGAAGATTGGCTGTGCCGCCTGCCACGTGCCGACCTTCAGGACAGGCAAGCATCCGACAATTCCTGGCCTGTCAAATCAGGTGATCCACCCCTTCTCCGACTTTCTGTTGCATGACATGGGGCCGGGGCTGGCGGACGCGCGGCCTGAATTTCGCGCCACAGGGCGGGAATGGCGCACGCCGCCCCTGTGGGGCATTGGTCTGGTACCCGCTGTCAATGGCCACCGGCTCTATCTTCATGACGGACGGGCGCGCGGGCTGGCGGAAGCAATCCTGTGGCATGGCGGCGAGGCGGAGCGGGCCAAGCAACGGTTCCGCCAGTTGCCCAAAGCCGCACGCGACGCGCTGATCGCCTTTTTGCGCTCGCTTTAGGTAAATCAGCTAGGCTTGGCAGACCGGTTCAATTAACAGACCGGCGCTCAGGTCAGCTTGCGGAAGTTGTCGGTGGCGGCCAGCAGGGCGGCGCGAATGCCTGGCTCCATGGCGGAATGGCCGGCGTCTGGCACAACAGTATAGTCGGCATTGGGCCACGCACGGGCGAGTTCGTCCGCGGCCGAGCACGGACAGACTATGTCATAGCGGCCCTGGATGATCTGGCCCGGCAGATGGCGGATGCGGTCCATGTTGGCAATCAACTGGTCATCGCCGACAAACATGTCGTTGACGAAATAATGCGCCTCGATGCGCGCAAGGCCCAGCGCCATGGAATCCCGCTGGAAAGCGGAGACCGTCGCCGGGCTCGGCAGCAGCGTGGAACAGGCGCCCTCGTAGGCGCTCCAGTTGCGGGCGGCGGCCAGGTGGATGTCCGGGTCCGGGTCGGTCAGCCGGCGGTGATAATGGGTCATCGGGTCGTCCCGCTCTGCCGGCGGCAGGAACTCGATGAACTGGCGGTGAGCTTCCGGGAAAATCCGCGCCATGCCGTGCAGGAACCAGTCTATCTCCGCCTGACGGCAGAGGAAGATGCCGCGCAGGACAAAACCGCGGCAACGGTCGGGATAGGCCTGGCCATAGGCCAGCGCCAGGGAACTGCCCCACGACCCGCCAAACAGAAACCACCGGTCAATCCCCAGATGGCGGCGCAACAGGTCCATATCCTCGATCAGATGGGGGGTGGTGTTATTCTCGAGCGCAAACGCCGGCCGGGACCGTCCCGCACCCCTCTGGTCAAACACCACGATGCGATAATGTTTCGGATCGAAATAGCGCCGGTGAGCCGCGGACGACCCCGCCCCCGGACCGCCATGCAGAAATACCATCGGCACGCCATCACGCTTGCCGGATTCCTCCCAATACATGGTGTGGCCGCCACCCAGGTCCAACATGCCGGTGCGGTTTGGCTCGATGGCCGGATAGAGGTTGGCGCGGCTCATATGATTCCTTCGGGAGGCCATGGTGGGTGGGCCTTGGTGAAATGTCGGCCAATGGTGATAGGCTGCAGATACAATTGTGCGAACGACAGGTCCAGACAACAAGCCGGAAAACGGAATGTCTGCCGCGTCATATAACAGGATGCGCCTCGCCGCCAACCCAGCCGATGTCGCCCGGGCTGCCTTCGCCGTGTTGCTCATGCCCTTGCTCATGACCCTGGTGCTGGCTGCCAGCGCCATCTCTGCCGCAGCCGACGACCCCTGGCGGGGCATCCCGGAGGCGGGACAGGTGCAGGTTGTGCGGGCAATCAACGGCAATACACTGGTGCTCAAGGGGGGACGGCGGCTGCGCCTGGCCGGCATCCAGGCGCCGAGATTGGCGCGCAATCCCGGCCGGAAGGGCTGGCCCCTTGCGGTCGAAGCCAAGGCTGCGCTGGCGAAACTGGTGGTGGGCACGACCATTCGCCTTGCGCGGGAAGGGCGTCAGGTTGACCGCTATGGCCGGCTGATTGCTCATGCGCATGTGGGCGCGCCTCCAGGCGTCTGGGTGCAGGGCCGCCTGCTGACGCTGGGGATGGCTCGGGTCCGCACTTATGCGGGCAATGCCCATTTCGCGAGCCGGATGCTTGCTGCTGAGCGTGGGGCGCGGGCCGCCCGCCGAGGAATCTGGTCGCTCGACTTCTACCGCGTGCGCTTCCATCGCCGACTTCGTGGCCTGCTCGACACCTTCCAGATTGTTGAAGGGCGGGTGGAGCGCGTCGCCCACACCCGGCGCTGGACCTACCTGAACTTTGGTGCCAACTGGCGGTGGGACTTCACAATCAGCCTGGATCGGCGGGCGCGCCGGCGCTTTCGCAAGGCGGGCGTGCGCGTCGCGAGCCTCGAAGGCAAGCGGGTGCGGGTGCGCGGCTGGATATTCCGCCGAAATGGACCAATGATCGAGGCCACCCACCCGGCGCAGATCGAAGTCCTGGATTAGAGTATCGGAAGGACCGCCACCGGCCATCCGGGCGCGCGCGCAGTCAGCCCCCCAAGCCCGACGCAAGTGCGCCCAAAGAAAAAGCCGCGCCCCTGATCGCGATCCAGGGCACGGCCTCTTTTCTTGATGGATTGGCAGAAATGCTGCCAGTTACCAATTATTCGACTTCCAGTACCTTTTCCAGTTTCTCAATCGCCAGGTCCTCGTCGATCTTCTCAACGGCGGCAAGCTCGCGTACCAGCCGCTCAAACGCCGCCTGATAGATCTGGCGTTCGGAATAGGACTGGTCCGGCTGGCCGGCATTGCGGTGCAGGTCGCGCACCACTTCGGCGATCGACACCGGGTCGCCGGAATTGATCTTGGCTTCGTACTCCTGTGCCCGGCGGCTCCACATGGTGCGCTTCACACGGCTGCGGCCCCGCAGGGTCTTCATGGCATTGTCCATGATCTTGCGGGAAGACAGCCGGCGCAAACCGGACGTGTTGGCCTTCATCACCGGTACGCGCAGCGTCATCTTCTCTTTGTCGAATTCGATGATGAACAGCTTCAGCGATTGCCCGGCGATTTCCTGGGTCTCGACACCGGTGATTTTTCCGACACCATGGGTCGGGTACACCACGAAGTCCCCCGTCTTGAACTCGCTCTTGGTAGCCATCGGTACTCCTAGTCTTGGTTTTCGTGCTTCAGGCGCCGCAAATGCGCTGAAGGCGATTGAACTGAGACGCGACGATCACGCCCGGCCGATGCTGAGAAACAGCCGGTGTCGCTCTCCCATCCCTTGAAAACCGCCTGTCGGAAGCGCCGTCACCGGGACCATGTCTCCGGTGGTGGAATTTCGGTGCCTGGCGGCTGATTGCCAACTGCAGGCGGCGGCTAAATTCGCGTGGCGCCAGCGGGCGCCTTCCAAAAGGCCTGTCCTGTCGCGCCGCCAGTGGATCTATGTGTGGATCATTTTGGGAATGGTCCCACACGATCACGCCATAATAATGGCCGGGGCGCGTGCGCCGGACAGGCGCATTCAGAGCCCTAAATATAACAGATTCTTAAGAAATATCATAGGCCGTGCGGCAATTGGATCGCCGGCACGGCCTAATTTCTGCAAGCATGGTTAACCGCCTGTCTAATGGCGCCCGCCCCTCGCGGCGCGCCAGCGGATTACTCGGCAGACTAGTTGCCGGCACCTGGCTTGTCGCTGAAGTGTTCGTCGAATTTGTTTTTGATGTCTTTCCACTCATCCGCATCCGCCGGGGATTCGCCTTTGCGGGTGATGTTCGGCCAGGCATCCATGTATTTGCGGGCGAGCTCAACCCATTTTTCCACGTCGGGCTCGGTATCCGGCACGATGGCTTCCGCCGGGCACTCCGGCTCGCAGACGCCACAGTCAATGCATTCGTCCGGATGAATGATGAGCATATTATCACCTTCATAAAAGCAGTCGACCGGACAAACTTCGACGCAATCCTGATATTTGCACTTAATGCAGGCGTCGATTACGGCGTAGGTCATTCTAGTTTCCCCCGGGGAAGGCGCGCCGAGAGGCGCAGGCAAGTCTGTCTTGTCTATAGTATCCCGCGACGCACCGGTCCAGACCAAAGGCGGCTAAATTTGGCGCAGGCAGAATCAACTTAAGGCGCGTCTATTCCAAGCCGCTCGCGCACCCTACGCCGCGCTGCGCCGCTGTCCTGGTCAGGCACGTAGAGCAACCCGGCCACACGACGGATGAGCGCTGATTCCATGTGATCCAGACGTCCGTCGGCGTAGGCGACTTCCCACAACATTTCCAGGATGCCAATGCGCGCCGGTTCGTCCAGGCGGTCCTTCAGGACGCGGGCGAATGACCAGTGATCTGCGGCCTGCGCCACCCGCGTCTCCGCCTCGGCGATGGTCAGATCCGCCTCGCTTGCGGCAACGCCCAGGCGGTCCACCAGCATGTCGCGGATCGCTTCCCGCTCCAGCGGGTCGAAGCTGCCATCCATCAGCGCCGCCTCCACCATCAGCGCGGCGGCGGCGATCGGAATGTCATCAGCGGAGATTTTGGCGGTGGCGCGATTGCGGGCGCCGAACAGTCGGTCAAGCATGGTTTCAATCTAGGGCGTGCGGCGGGCGGATGCCAGACGTGCGCCGCAGTGCGTTGCAGGTGGCGGTCGCCATGCCTAAATTCCGTTGATGAACTCAGCCCCGCCTTCTGCGCCCCATACCGAGCGCAACAAGCAGCCCATCGCCGATGCGCTTGCCGACTTCCTGCCGGAATCCGGCTTGGTGCTGGAAATCGCCAGCGGCACGGGGCAGCACGCGGCATGGTTCGCCGCCCGCTTTCCCGGCATCACCTGGCAGCCCACCGACATCGACCCGGACGCGCTCCGCATTATTCCCCTGTGGACCGCGGATATTTCAAACATACGCCCTGCTCTGAACATGGATGTCACCGACGCCGACTGGCCGGTGACCGAGGCGGATGCAGTCGTCTGCTGCAATATGATCCACATCGCGCCCTGGGCGGCGGCTGAAGGCCTGATCGCAGGCGCAGGCAGGGTGCTGACCTCGGGCGGGCTACTGTTTCTCTACGGCCCTTTCAAACGGGATGGGCAGCATACAGCGCCGTCCAATGACGCCTTCGACCGCAGCTTGCGGCAGCGGAACCCGGCATGGGGCATCCGCGACCTGGAAGAGATCACCCAACTGGCAGCCAGTGCAGGACTGTCACTGCGAGAGGCACGGGACATGCCTGCCAATAACCTGACCCTGGTCTTCCAGAAGGGCTAGGCGTCGCCTGCAGCCTCCTGGCGCCGCTTGCGGGCCATCATGTTGAGCGCTTCCACCAGAATCGCGAAGGCCATCGCGAAGTAGATATAGCCCTTCGGAATCTTCTGACCGAGGCCGTCCGCGACCAGCATCATGCCGATAAGGATCAGGAAGGCGAGCGCGAGCATGGTGATGGTCGGGTGCCGGTCGATGAAGCGCGTGACAGCGCCAGAGGCGAACAGCATGACCGCCATGGAAATCACAATGGCCGCGACCATGACCCAGATTTGGTCGGTCATGCCCACGGCCGTGATCACCGAGTCCAGGGAGAAGATGATGTCGATCAGGCCAATCTGGATGACGGTTGCCATCAGTCCCGCCTGGACGGCTGAGGTTTGCGACGCCTCCTCATGACCCTCCACCTTGTGATGGATTTCGGTCACTGCCTTGCCCATCAGGAACAGGCCGCCGCCAATCAGGATCAGATCGCGCCATGAGAAGGCATGCCCCAACGCGCTGAAAATCGGCGCGGTCAGGCCAATCAGCCAGGCTATCGAGAAGAGCAAGCCGATACGGGTGATCATGGCCAGGCTCAAGCCGAAGATCCGCCCAAAGGCCTGCTGACGTTCCGGCAACCGGCGCACCAGAATGGCGATGAAGATCAGATTGTCGATGCCGAGCACAATCTCCAGCACCGTAAGGGTGGCGAGGCTGATCCAGATATCCGGGTTGGCGAGCCATTCCATATTTATGCGTCCTTCAGGTCAGGTGTCTTTCAGTCGGTCGATTTCACGACGTTCCGATTTGGTCGGACGTCCCGCACCCTTTTCACGCTGGCCCGGCGGCGGTGGCCGCTTGGCTGCGGGCTGACGGGGCTCCGGCGGCGCGAGGTCGTCATAAAGTGTGCGGGCCTCCGGCGCAGGGCCCCGGCGCTCTCCCAGCGCCACGACCTTTACCACGCGCACGTCGTCGCCCTGGGGAAAGGTCAACACATCACCGGGCCGGACCTGCTGATGGGCCTTGTCCGAAGCCAGGCGGTTGATGCGCACGCGGCCCGCGGCGCAGTGCTTGGCCGCCAGGGTGCGGCTCTTGAAGAAACGCGCGTGCCACAGCCATTTGTCCAGCCGCAGGCCGGCAGTGCCCGTACCCACGTCCGGATCTTCGGGTTGCAGGGGCGCACCGTCGCTCATCGGCGGGCCGTCAGGTCCTTCAGGGTGGCGAAGGGCGAATCCGGATTTGGCTGGCCACCGCGGCGGCCGCGCTGCGGCTTGCCTTTGCCGGATTGTTTGCCCTTGGACGGCTTCTTGCCGCGCTTGCCGCCACCGCGCCTGAAGACCCCGCCGGCGCCATCGTCGGCCCAACGGTAGCCGATGCCCGCAAGCACCTGACGGAGGCCGTCTTCGGCGCAGCCGGCCAGGGTGGTGAGGGCGGGCGTCATGCCGAAGCCGCCGCCTTCGCCCGCCTGGGCATTTAGCTTGAAAGCCTCCGCCGCCAGCCGTTCCAGCCGATCCGGCGCAATCGCCTGGCGCTTGAAGATGCGATAGCCGCAGGCCTCAAATGCCGCCGCCGGTGCGTCCGCGGGCAGCACCAGCGCCGGCTTCAACCGCCCGCGCCGGTCGGTGGGCACGGGGAGAGACGGTTTGTCCTGCCAGAGCGCCCACAACTGGGCACGCCACCCGGGCCAAGCGCCGGCATGCAGCGCCGGCAGGAAGACGGATTCACGCCCGAGCCGGACGCCCGCATCGCGCAACAGGCGGCGGTCAGCCTTGCTGAGCCCGGCGATCAGATCGGCCACCCGGCGACGGGGCAAAGTGCCCAGTGCCTCGCCCAGCTGGTAGAGCAGGCCCCGGGCCGCGCCGCTGGCGCCCTCCGGCGGCGGGCCGGCCAGCGCGGCAGCATCCGCAAATGTGCTGTCGACCCAGGCCTGCAGCCGCGTGTCGATCCGCGCGCGCAGATCCGGCGTCAGCAGTTCTTCCGCCACCGCCTCCGCCCGGGGCGCCAGCACATGCTGGCCCCTGGTCAAACGCCCAATCCGTGCGTCCTGCCACCGCAAATCGCCGGTGATGGTTAGTTCCAGGGTGTGATCCTCGGCAGCTTCAAATGCGGCCACGCGCTGCGCCAGGTCCTGACCGAGCGCCCGTCGGGCGGCGGCCAGGATTGCGCGGGCGTCGTCGCCGCGGACCGTGTCATCCCGGCGGAAACGGAATCCCTCCAGCCGGCCCACGGACACCCCTTCCACCAGCACTTCGCCATCGGCCTTGACCGCGCCGATCAGGTCGCCTTTCTCGCGCAGGCGCTTGATCAGCACGGCGGTGCGTCGGTCGACGAAGCGTTCGGTCAGCCGCTCGTGCAGACTGTCTGAGAGCTTGTCCTCAATGTTGCGCGTGGTTTCCTGCCAGTGGGCAGCATCCGCCAGCCAGTCGGCCCGATAGGACACATAGGTCCAGGTGCGGATTTCGGCGATACGGCCTACCAGGGTGCCAATCTCGCCGTCGGTGCGGTCGATATGTCTGACCTCCTGCGCCATCCAGTCCTCGTGGATGCGTCCCTGGTTGGCGAGTCCCATATAGATGCGTCGCACCAGACGGATATGGGCGTCAGAGAGCTGGTTGCGGAAGTCGGGGATCTGGCAGACATCCCACAGCAACGCCACCTGATCCGGCGTGGTCGCCAGGCGCTGGATATCAGGGTCGTGAGCGAGAGCAGCCAGTGCGCGATAGTCGTCGGCGGCTTCTGCCGGCTGAAGCACATCCACCGGCGGCGGCGCTGTCAGACTGGCCAGCAATGCATCAATCGCCGAGAGATCCAGATGGCCATTCCGCCAATAGGCGAGCCGCAGCGGGGGAAACTGGTGGTTCTCAACGGCCTCGATCTCCTCCGGCTCGAGCGGCGCCAGGCCGTCGGTCACGCCAAAGGTGCCGTCATTCATATGCCGGCCGGCGCGTCCTGCGATCTGGCCGATTTCCGCCGGGATCAACCGCCGCTTCATACGGCCGTCAAACTTGCTGAACCGGGAAAAGGCCACATGGTCGATGTCCATGTTGAGGCCCATGCCGATGGCGTCGGTGGCCACCAGATAGTCCACATCGCCTTCCTGGTAGAGAGCCACCTGGGCATTGCGGGTGCGCGGGCTGAGCGCGCCGAGCACAACTGCCGTGCCACCGCGGCGGCGGCGGACGGTCTCCGCCAGCTCGTAGACATCCGCAGCGGTGAAGGCGACCACCGCGCTGCGTGGCGGCAGGCGGGTGATTTTCTTAGGGCCCCCCCAGGTGAGCCGTGAGAAACGGGTGCGGGAGATAATTTCAATCTCTGGAACAAGGCGTTTCAGGATCGGCCGGGCGGTCTCGGCGCCAATGAACATGGTTTCGCGGGCGCCACGCAGGTTCAGCACCCGGTCGGTGAAACTGTGGCCCCGGGCCGGATCCGCCATCAGCTGCACTTCGTCGACAGCGACGAAGGCGGCTTCGCGCTGAAGCGGCATGGCCTCCACTGTGCAGATGAAGTGGCTGGCGCCGGGCGGGATGATTTTCTCCTCGCCGGTGACCAGCGCCACGGCGTGTGGGCCCTTTACCTTGACCGCGCGGTCGTAATTTTCCCGGGCAAGCAGACGCAGGGGAAAACCGATGATGCCCGAATCGTGACCGAGCAGCCGGTCCATGGCGAAATGGGTCTTGCCGGTGTTGGTGGGCCCCAGAACCGCGGTGATGCGCCCGCTCTCTGCCGGCGGCGGCCCGGAAGGCTCAATATCGCTCGCGCGGGCCGGATAGTGACGCCCCCGCCGGGCTGAAGAACGGTCAGCGGCCATGGGACGACAATCCGCTTTTGGCCATGTGATTTCAAGGGACGAATGCGTGATGCAGGCGGGGCGCCTTGCAGATACCTGAATAAACTCGGGAGAAGTCGAATTTGGCGCGTCAGGCCAAACGCCAGCCATCGGTATTCGGGTGGCTGGTCCCCGGCTCGCCCTCCGCACCGTCGAATATATGTTCGAATATACGTTCAGGTGCGGGTTCGGCGGGAGCCGGAGTGGTGCATGGGGGGACGGCGCAGGTTCAAACGCCACACCACGCCGGGGCCGCCTTTCAAAGGCAGAGCCGGGGTCCAGTTTTGTGTGCCGCGGGTCTAGGCCGCTTCGGCGAAAGCGGCGATGCCGTCGGTCTCAACCACTGCGGGACGTCCACCGCCAAGACGCTGGTTCAGGCGGGCGAGGGTTGGGCCATCCGGCCGGCAATCGCCATCGTTGGGCAGATTTTCCGCTTTTTGGAAGGCGTCTATCGCCACCGCCAGAGGGCCATCAAAGCGTGGGTGCCAGCCGGTCGTGGGCTCTGGCGCATAATATCCGAGGCGGTGCAGCGCCAGCTTCAGGGGCAGCACATCTTCCGGCAAACAAGCGCCGCGGCGACCCACGGGGCGGGACAGGCGAACAACATCAAACATCACAATGCCCTTTAAAACAAACAATGAACTAAAGGAACATAATAAGAACAATCCGTTCCGTCAAGAGCGAACAACCGGCGGTTTTTATGGATTATCGGAGTTTCAGCTGCGCCGCGCCAAAGATGGCGCCCACCCGCCGCTGCTGGACCAGGACAACCGCGCCATCGCGCTGGGCGCCTTTTGCGCCGGCAGTGGAAACGGTCACCGCCATATCCATGCCCTTATAGTCGCCCAGGCGGCGAATCTCGCGCACCACATTTGTGTAGGTGATGGTGCGCCCGGCATTCTCGCCCGCGCGGATCTTGCGGGTGTGTTTGTTGTCGTAGAGGAAGAGGTAAACTTCACCCGCCCGGGGAGCCTTTTCCAGTGCCGCACCGATGGTCACCTTGAGGTTGCGCCCATCAGCCCGCGCCAGGGCGACCGCCACGTGCGGATGATTGTCCTTGATCACTTGGTTCATGTAGTAACCGATTTTGGCCCGGTTGGAGCCGACGGTCGGAAAGCGTCCATGCACCACGATTTGCGGCGTCCAGATCATCGACTGGCGCAACGACCAGCGATAGGCCTTCTGCCGGTTGGTTGCCGCCCGGGAAGAGAAGTTGTCTTTCCAGCCGAGATAGTTCCAATAGGTCACGTGTAGGGAGAGCGCGATGACGCCCTTCACCGTGGCCAATTCACCCAGGAACTTGTCTGCCGGCGGGCAGGAACTACAGCTCTGCGACGTGAAGAGTTCGATCACCAGCGGCGGCCTGGAAGCGGACTTTGCCGTCTCCGCCTGGACGCCAACAGGCAGGGCCGCGAGCACAAGCGCGCCGAGGCCAATTCTTATGAGTGCCATCATAGCTTCAACATAGGGAACCGAGTCGCGCACGTGCGAATCACTTATCAGTGAAATATCACCCGAGCCCGTTCCTCAAATTCTTATCCCAGACAGGCGAGCTGGTCGGGAACTTTTTGCTCAGCCGCGTGGCCCAGAAACAGAATATTTTGACGTAACCAACCCGGATGGATAGCTAACGGTTTCATCGTGAACCAGATCGATATCCTCACTGATTTTCCCGAATAGCGCGCGCCCGCTTCCCAGGAGGATGGGAATACGGGTCAAAATAATGTCGGCAATCAAGCCGTCTCGGAGGAAAGACTGGACCAGTTCTCCGCCATCAACATAGGCGCGACGCCATCCCTCTTTATCCAGAGACTTCATGACCTCAGCGGGAGATTGACTGCTGAGCCGCACTTTACTTTTAAGCGTGCCTGGGATGTTTTCCGGCCCCAAGCTCCGGCTCATGACAATGACTTCCTTGTCGTAGGACCACTCATCAAATGTCAGAACCGTCTCGAACGTTGCCCGGCCCATGATCAAACCGTCAACGCTATCCATGAACGCTTTGTAGCCGTGGTCCTCACCATCGACGTCTTGCTTCATCAGCCAATCAAGACCACCGTCTGGCCGCGCAATGTAGCCGTCCAGACTGGCAGCAATGAATACGTGACCTGTGGTCATCTGCTTCGTTCGATTGGCCGGGTGGTTTGATCGATACCATCCGAAAATGAAAGAAGGCTCAGGGTATCGGACCTAAAATCCAATGAACTTGGTGAAGTTCGACGCAGCCTCGCGCTCGGAATAGAGGTCATTCACCGCCTCGGTCGTATCTTCGTAACCGAGGCACAGGCCGCAGATCAGCATATGATCTTCCGGCATGCCAATGACGCTGCCGACCAGATCGCCATAGTCCACCCAGGCCGCCTGAGGGCAGGTATCCAGGCCGTGGCTGCGCGCGGCGATCATAACGCTCTGGACGAACAGACCCATGTCCAGGAACGAGCCCACTTCCAGCCGCTTGTCCATGTGGAAGAACAGGCCCACCGGCGCGTCGAAGAGCTCGAAATTGCGGCCGTGCTGTTTGTAGGTCTTCTCCCGTTCGCCTTTGGCGATGTCGAGCAGGCCATACATGTCCCAGCCGAGCTTGCGCCGGCGGCCAAGGTAGGGCTCGAACCACTGTACGGGGTAATAATTGTAGCCCATCTCGGGCTTGCCGCCGCCGTCCCGCTTGGCGTGGACTGCGGCCGAAACCTTCTCCTTCGTCTCGCCGGTGACCACAGTGACGTGCCAGGGCTGCACATTGGTGCCGCTGGGCGCCCGGGCGGCGACGTTGAGAATGCGCTCCACCAAAGCGCGGTCGACCGGCTTGTCCTTCAGGAAGGCGCGGACAGAGCGGCGCGTGGTGATCGCCGCTTCGGCGCCGTTCAGCCCCTCCGCGGGCTCGCGGCGGCCATAGCCAAAATCAGGCGGCGATATCTGCTCAGCGGCGTCAGGCATAGTCAATTCCCTCGCGTGGTCATGTAGATTTAGGTGTAGGTGTCGGTTGCATTCGGCAACTCTGTTAGGGTGAGATATCCGGCGTGACCCTGTCCGGCAAGGGCCGGGGGCCGGGAAAAAAAACGAGCGGCGAAATGTCCAGCAGCCAAGAAACAAGCAGAAAGCGTCCGGGCCGCGGTGTCGGCATCGCTGCGATGGTGTTGGCCGCGGCCTCTGCGCTCTACGCTCTGCTCCTTCGCCTGCGGTTCGACCAGCCGGTCGAGGCGGAACTGGCGCAGCAGGATCCGGTCAGCCTGTTCTTCGCCTTTGTCGGCTGGCTGGTGATCGCCCTGACGCTGGCGCTGGTCACCGGCATTGTCGGGCTGGTGGCGGGCTGCCTGCGCGCGGTGGCATGGGCCGCGCTTGCCGGGCTGATTCATCTCGCAGCCTGGCTGGCGATCTCGCCCTACACCCTGATCGACCTCAGCGCCAAATGGATGGACGACGCCAAGAGCCCGGTGCTGTCGATGTTCTTTCTGCTGATCTTCTGGGGGGTAATGGTGATGCCAATGCTGGGCGCGCTGATCGGTATGCGGCGCTGAGGACAGGTCGGCCACCGCCTGCTAGACTGGCGCAAACCTGAGGGAGGTGAGAATGGCCAAGTTGAGACATGTGGCATTGCAGGTGAAAGACCCGGAGGCGACCGCGCAGTTCTTCGAGCAGGCGTTCGAGATGAAGCGCGTCGGCCGCACGGAGGCGGATATCTCCAGCGGCATTTATTTGTCGGACGGCACCATCAATATGGCCATCCTGCACTACAAGACCGACGCGGCCGCGGGCACGCCCCAGGGCAAGGACTGGGTTGGCATCAACCATATCGGCTTCTGGGTGGAAGACCTGGCGGAGATCGACGAGCAGATCACCGCCGCCGGTGGCGAGGCCTTTCTCGACCAGGAAGAACCCGAGAACGACACCCTCTTCTTTGAGAAGAAATACTACACGCCGGACGGCATCGTTTTTGATGTCTCGAAGACCGGCTGGGGCGGCGCCAAGAAGGACTAGCCTATCGCCCAATTTGATTGAGCAGGTCAGATGATAGATGCCAGCCATTTCATTGATTCAAGCCTGCGCGAAAAGGTTCTTGAGCACCTGTTCGTCGGCGACCTGCTTCGCTGCCTTTGGCGTCAAGGCTGCAGGGACATTGAAATTTTACAGCCGGAAGTAGATAGCGCCGGCTACGACGTGGTGATTGAAGCCAACGGCACTATGCGACACGTCCAATTGAAGGCCAGCTACCGCGGCGCCAGAACTTCGCGCCAAAAGGTCAATATCGGGCTTGCCAAAAAACCGGGCGGCTGTGTGATATGGATACAATTCAACCCCGTGAATTTGGATCTGGGACCCTTTCTTTGGTTTGGAGGTTCGCCTGGCGAGCCGCTGCCGCCATTAGGTGATCGGGTTGGTAGGCACAGCAAAGGTGATAGTTCAGGTCGCAAGGCTGAACGGCCGAATATTCGACTCCTTAACAAGGGCCAGTTCAGCGAACTAAAAACGATGGAAGAGGTCTCCTCGGCATTATTCGGATAAATGGGAGAAGCGGCAGATGCCGCCTATAGGCCTTGAGCGCCCGAATGGTTGAGCGGTGTGATGCCCGGTGGGGCACTTAACCAGAACCCCAATGGAGAATAAGCCACCCCGCCCTCAGGTAGCAAAGCGGTAGAGCAACAAACATGTCGGTCAATCTCTACGTCGGAACATCCGGCCTGTCGGTCTGGTTCAGCCGCGATCTCGGCGAGACCTGGAAACGGCCCTACAGCGAGTCCGGGCTATACCTGGAGTCCCGCGTCTGGGCGTTGTCCGGTCACGCCGGCGCGCCGGGTCAGGTCTATGCCGGCACCGACCGCGGACTTCATCGCTGGGACGAGGCAAACCAGTATTGGACGCACATGCCGTCACCCATGGATGGTCTCGGCATCTGGGCCTTGGCGCAGGCGCCTGACGACCCCTTGGTAATCCTGGCCGGCACCCACCCAGCGGGGCTCTACCGCTCCGACGATGGCGGTACAAGCTGGCGCAAGCTCGACATCACCTTCGCGGACGAATGCATTTTCATTGGCAGGCCACGGGTCACCCGGATCCTGTTCGACCCCGCGGAGTCAAATACCATCTGGGTCAGCGTCGAGATCGACGGCATCTATCGCAGCACAGATGGCGGCGAGAGCTGGCAACGGACCGCGAATGGGCTGGTCTCGGACGATGTTCACGACCTGGCCATTCTCGACGACGGCACCCTGTTCGCAACCACCAACAAGGGCCTGCACCGGAGCAACGATCGTGGCGATAGCTGGCAAATCCAGAAGCTCGACTCCGACTGGCAGTACACCCGCGCAGTTACCCCGCGAGCCGACGGCGCGGTGATCTTCCTCGCCAATGGCAACGGGCCGCCAGGGTCCACGGGCCGCTTGCTGCGCAGCCGCGATCAGGGTGACAGCTGGGAAGATGCCGGCCTGCCCGGCACGCTCAACAGCACGCCCTGGTGCATCGCGACCAATCCTCAGGACCCAATGCTGATCTTTGTCTGCACCAACCTGGGGCAAATCTTTCGCAGCACCGACGGCGGCGAGACATGGACCAAGCTCGACCACGAATTTGGCGAGGTCCGCTCGATCCACTGGGCGGCTGCCTAAACTCTCTCTTGCCTTGTCCCCGGACGGTTTGCGCAGGAATCGGATATCTTTGCCGCCGGCCGCCCGGTGGGTGACGGCTGACGATTTACGGGGCGCGACACCAGATAGCCTAGTCCATCGGGAACATTTTGACGCTTGCTCCGCCGTCCACATGGATGATCTGGCCGTTGATGTAGCTGCTGGCGTCGGAGGCCAGGAAAAGAACCGGGCCGACGAGTTCGGACGGATCGGCCCAGCGCTTCAACGGGATGCTGCGGCGGATCATGGCCTGCCATTCCGGCTTTTCCGCCACGGGCAGGTTGACCTGCGTCGCAACGGGGCCGGGCGCGACGCCGTTGACATTGATCCCATGGGGGCCAAGCTCGACGGCAAGGGTGCGCACCAGGCCCGCCAGCCCCGCCTTGGTGCTTGGGTAGGCCGAGTCTCCGGTCATGGCAAAGTCGCCGGCCAGGGACGTCATCATGACGATGCGCCCGCTGCCCTGCGCTATCATGTGCACAGCCGCGTTCCGGGCCAGGTGAAACGGCGCGATCAGGTTGGCCTCGATGAGCTTTCGGTAGGCCTCGGTTTCAATATCGGCGAACCCCCGACGATCGCGGGCGGCAGCCGTGCAGACAAGGGCGTCCAGATGCCCATGCCGGTCGACGACGCCTTGGAGTGCAGCCTGTGCAGCGTCTTCGTCGGTGATGTCGAAAGGCAAGGCGAAACTGTCCGGAATTTCGCGGCAGAGATCTTCAATCTGTTCCGTTCGGCGGCCGTTCAATCCAACGATCGCGCCGGCCGCGCTCAAGCCTTTGGCGACCGCGCCGCCGATGCCCCCCGTCGCGCCGGTAAGGACGACGATCCGGTCTTTCAGAGAAAACAGGTTGAGACCGCTAGAGGCTTCGTTCATGTCAGGCGCCACCGCAGGGTTATGGCCGGAAGGACCGCCAATCTATCCCCGGGATGACGCGCCCGACAGGCCTTTAATTACGCCGTCGATTCTCGGAACATGCAGAACGCCGGCGGCTGCGGCGTGGGACTGGCGCACCTGATTTGGGCGCAGAAATCGGATATCGCTGGTGGACGGGGTGAGGAAAGTTGGGGCTCCTGAACACGAACTGGAGCCATCCCATGCCTTTCCGGATCACCGGCCTGCCCAACGAACCCTTCCTCCCCCTCTTCGACCTGTCGGACGATGAGTTGGCGGCGCAGTGCGCCGTCCGCCAGATCGCAGACGACCGCACCCCCGGCTATCCCTGCCGGATCAGCCTCACCGATTCCCAGCCAGGCGACCGGCTTGTCCTCACCAACTATGAGCACCACGCGATCCCCACCCCCTACCGCATGCGCTATGCGATCTATGTGCGGCCGGGGGAGGAACGCTACGACGCCGTCGACGAGATACCGGAGCAACTCCGCACCCGCATGCTCGCCGCACGCACGTTCGATGGCGCCGGTATGACGGTTGACTGGGAGCTGGTCGATGGCAGGGCGCTGGAGGAGGTCATCGACCGCCTGTTGGGTGAGCCGGCAGCGGCCTACATGCACCTGCACTATGCGGCGGCCGGCTGCTACGCCGCGCGCGTCGACCGGGCCTGACCGGAACCTTGGCTGCGCCGCCCGTCTGCTTAGGCCGCCATGTTCCGCAGCACATAGTGCAAGATGCCGCCGTTTTTGACGTAGTCGATCTCGTCCTCTGTATCGATGCGCAGGAGCAGGGTTATCTGCTCCGTTGAGCCGTCGGCGCGGGTGATGGTGGCGGTCACGTCCTGGCCTGGGGTGACGCCGCCTTTCTGGCCCTCGACGCCAGTGATGTCGATGGTTTCCGAGCCATCGAGGCCCAGGCTCTCGGCGCTCTGGCCGTCTTTGAAGGTCAACGGCAAAACGCCCATGCCCACCAGGTTGGAGCGATGGATGCGCTCGAAGCTCTCGGTGATCACCGCCTTGATGCCCAGCAGGTTGGTGCCCTTGGCCGCCCAGTCCCGGGACGAGCCGGTGCCGTATTCCTTGCCGGCAATCACCACCAGCGGCGTGTTGTCGGTCTTGTAGGCCATGGCCGCGGTGTAGATCGGCATCTGCGCACCCGTCGGCACATACTTTGTGTAGCCGCCTTCAACGCCTGGCACCATCTGGTTACGGATGCGAATGTTGGCGAAGGTGCCGCGCATCATCACCTCGTGGTTGCCGCGGCGGGAGCCGTAGGAGTTGAAGTCCACGGGACGCACCTGATGCTCTTTCAGATAGTCGCCGCCCGGGCTCTCCTCGGTGATGACGCCGGCAGGCGAGATGTGGTCGGTAGTGACCGAGTCGCCCAGCAGCGCCAAGACGCGGGCCCCCTTGACGTCGCTGATCGTGCCGACATCCATACCCATACCCTCGAAATAGGGCGGGTTCTGCACATAGGTGCTGCCCATGTCCCAGTCGTATGTCAGGCCCGCAGACGTCTTGATCGCCTGCCAGTGGGCGTCGCCTTCGAACACGTTGGCGTATCGCGCGCGGAACATATCCGGCGTCAGCACGCTGTCGATCACGTCGGCGATTTCCTTGTTGGTCGGCCAGATGTCTTTCAGGAAGACATCGTTGCCGTCCGTGTCCTGGCCAAGCGGATCATTCAGCAGGTCGATGTTGACGTTGCCGGCAAGCGCATAGGCGAGCACCAGCGGGGGTGAGGCCAGATAGTTGGCCTTGGTCAGCGGATGCACCCGGCCTTCAAAGTTGCGGTTGCCGGAAAGCACTGCGGCCACGGTCAGGTCGTTGTCGGCCGCCGCGTTGTGAACATGGGCCGGCAGCGGGCCGGAGTTGCCGATGCAGGTCGTGCAGCCATAGCCCACGAGGTTGTAACCGAGCGCGTCCAGATCCTCCTGCAGGCCACTCGCCACCATATAATCGGTCACCACCTGACTGCCCGGCGCGAAGCTGGTCTTGACCCACGGCTGAACCCCGAGTCCTTTCTCCCGCGCCTTGCGGGCGACAAGGCCGGCTGCGACGAGCACCGACGGGTTCGACGTGTTGGTGCAGCTGGTGATCGATGCAATCACCACGGCGCCGTCCTCAAGCTGCCAGTCGACGCCTTCGACCTCGACGCTTTTCTGATCGGCGCGGCCGGACAGATCGTCAAAGCCGCCTTTGAAACTCTTCGACATGTCGGACAGCGTGATGCGGTCCTGCGGCCGTTTCGGCCCGGCGAGCGACGGCTCCACATCGCCCAGGTCAAGCTCCAGGGTGTCAGTGAAGATCGGGTCCGGCGAGTCCGCGTCCCGCCACATGCCCTGCTCTTTCGCGTAGGCCTCGACCAGCGCCACCCGCTCGGGGTCGCGGCCGGTAAAGGTCAGATAGTCGATGGTCGATTGATCCACCGGGAAGAAGCCGCAGGTTGCGCCATATTCCGGCGCCATGTTGGAGATGGTCGCCTGGTCGGCCAGGGTCAGATTGTCGAGGCCGCCACCGAAGAACTCCACGAACTTGCCCACCACGCCTTGGGCGCGCAGCATCTGGGTCACGGTCAACACCAGGTCGGTCGCCGTGGTGCCTTCCTTCATTTCACCTTTGAGCTTCATGCCCACCACTTCCGGTATCAGCATGGAAATGGGCTGGCCGAGCATCGCCGCTTCCGCCTCGATGCCGCCGACACCCCAGCCGAGAACCGAAAGGCCATTGACCATGGTGGTGTGGCTGTCGGTGCCGACACAGGTGTCCGGATAGGCGATCTGCCTGTCGCCGTCCTGCGCTGTCCAGACAACCTGCGCCAGATTTTCGAGATTCACCTGGTGGCAGATGCCGGTGCCCGGCGGCACCACGCGGAAGTTGTCGAACGCGCCCGCGCCCCAGCGCAGAAATTCATAGCGCTCCTTGTTGCGCTCATATTCCATGTCCACGTTGAAGGCGAAGGCTTCAGGTGAGCCGAACTGGTCGATCATCACGGAGTGGTCGATCACCAGATCCACCGGCACCATCGGATTGATCTTGCGCGGGTCACCGCCGAGCGCCGTTATCGCGTCGCGCATGGCAGCCAGATCAACCACCGCAGGGACGCCGGTGAAGTCCTGCATCAGCACACGCGCCGGACGATAAGCGATCTCCTGGCTGCTGGTCTGGGTCTCCAGCCACTGACCGACGGCCTTGACGTCGTGGACTGTCACCGTGCGGCCGTCTTCCCAGCGGAGCAGATTCTCCAACAGCACCTTCAGGGAGTAAGGCAGCCGCGAAAGGTCGCCCAACTCGCTTTCGATCGAGCGCAGGCTGAAATAGTCGTAGCTGGCGTCGCCCACATCGAGGGAACGGCGGACGCCCCAGGAATCCTGACCTGAAACGGGGTAGCTGGAAGACATGGCGGGTTCTCCTGTGCTGTCTGTGTGCCGGCCCTTGCGGGCCGGATGGGCGCGGCCGCTGGTGAGTCCCGCAGCGCTGCCCGGCAATTCGGTGGTGGACGCCGGCCCGGTCAACCGGGCGCTGGCGCCATATTCAGGGATCAAACGGACGTGCTAAGACTGTCGCCGGAGGACGCCCCGGTGCGTCACTTTCCGGTCTCACGGGTTATATAGACCGGCGCGTCCGAGTCCAGCGAAGGGCGCGGAGAATTCAGGCGACACAAGGTCACGCGACGCCCATGGGGCAAGCCGGACCTCACGGAGGGGATGGGCATAAATGGGCGAAATTCGCAGGATGAACGACGTGCTGGAATTCTGGCTCAGCGAGCGGGCAGAAGCACTGTGGTTCGAAAAGAACGCCGACTTCGACAATGAAATCACGAGCACCTTTGAAGCCAGCTTCAAGGCGGCGAAGGCCGGCGAGCTGGACGGCTGGGCGGAGACGGCTGACGGTGCCCTGGCGTTGCTGATCCTGCTCGACCAGCTCCCCCGAAATATGTACCGCGACAGCCCCAACGCCTTCGCCGCCGACCCCAAAGCCCGGGAGATCGCCCATCTATGTCTGGAGCGCGGTCACGACATGACCTTCGACAATCCGCGCCATCGCGCATTTTTCTATCTGCCTTTCGAGCACAGCGAAGACATGGCCGATCAGGACCTCTCCGTCAGACTCTTCCGGGAGCGCTGCGGGCGCGAGCGCAATATCGAGTTCGCCGAAGCGCACCGGGACGTCATCCGCGGGTTCGGACGTTTCCCCCACCGCAACAAGGCGCTCGGCCGTCCCAACACCCCCGAAGAGGAAGTGTATCTGAACGACCCTGACGCGGGGTTTTGAGCCCTGCGATTTGATCCAGTTCAAACTACCCATCTTCCTGATTACGCCAGCATCAGGTCCTGGATGCACTGGGTCAGGCTGGCGCCTCGCCGACCTCGCCCAGCGCAGCCGCCACATCGGTGAGCGCGCCCACGA
>JAJFFJ010000119.1 GCA_021776685.1 Alphaproteobacteria bacterium | reverse complement strand
GACTTGGCGCTGTCGACCATAGCTTGGTCCTGAGCGCACAATAAGCAGTGTTCGAAAGTCGCCCCTTCTAACGCTTGGATTGTTGCCTCCGAACATTTCAGGTTCGAAAACGAATTTCGACGCGTACTAAACAACAGAAATTGCCGGCGCGCTGCGATGTACAACTCATGAAGTTGCAAGTCGCAACGGCTTTCCTCGACAAAAAATGTGAGCTCTCACACGGTGTTGATTAGTTCTGCAATCCGATTTCTAAACCACAAATGAATTTGCGATTCGCCCACGCGGTCGTGCCAGAGCATCGCGACCGCGAACCCGCGTACCGGGAGAGGCAGCTCAAAAATATCGAGTTCGTCATTTTGATAGGCGACAAGGCGCTCTGGCACGACGGCGACCAGGTCCGTCGATCGGACAATCTGCGGAATAATGAGCCAGCTCGGAACGGAGAGAACAACGTTTCTTGTCCGGTTTCGGGCCTCCAATGCTTCATCAGTAGGCCCGCTAAAGCCTCCACCACTCGGAGAGCGAACAATGTGCTCAAGTGAGCAGAATTTGGACAGAGTTAGTTGACGACCCACCCTAGGGTGATTCATTCGCGTAATCACGACATACCGTTCGTCAAGCAGGTGCCGAAACCTCAATCGATCCGACGCAGCCTTTGGCGGCATAAGCAGGAAATCGATTTCCCCTCGTTCCAATTGGGCGTCAAATGTTTCGAAGTTGAGATGGCTCCAAGCGAATCGAATTCCAGGTGCTTCGTATCGAAGCGCATCGACCAAAGGTAACAAATAGGCGTGGTGAGCATAGTCGGACCCAGCCACTGTGAGTGACGCTGATTCTGTCTTCGGATCGAACGCCCTTTGGTCGGTTACCACACCCCGAACGCTATCAAGTGCCTGCCGCAACGGTTCTTGAAGTGATAGCGCCCGCTCAGTGACGTTCATCCCCCGTCGGTTCGGAACCAACAACGGATCGTTGAACAGAACGCGCAATCGGTTGAGTCGGGCGGACAAGGCAGGTTGAGAAATGTTTAGCCGTTTCGCGGCTCTGGTGACATTTCGCTCAGCCAACAGCGTTTCTAGGGCAACCAGCAGGTTCAGATCAACATTTTTGGTATCCATACAGATTATGCTAACGCCAATGATTCAAAATTTCAATTATTCCGCTCCAAGTAGCATATTCAGATTCACAACGCCCTATCGGTATCAGGGAGCGAAATTATGAATCAGGCAATTGACCGGACAACTGATGATTCGCTGACGAGCAATAGTGATCTTGAAACACTTGCCGCGAGCCTGATCCGATATTGGGAGTTTTTTGGACCCGGATCCGCAATGCGAGAGGGCGCCCCGCAATGTCGACTCCCCAACGCGGGTGTTGGTCAGCGCGGTGGCCGGGAAAGCGGCCGGAAAAACCCTGTGCACCGCGAGACGAAGTAATCAAGATTTTCTACGGACACCTCTAGAGCGCTCGGTAGGTGCCTACATCATCTTGCAGGTTCGCGCGGTGCTGCCTCTTGCCAGCCGTTAAGCTGGCCCCAAAGTTTTATAGAAAGGAAACAGCGAATGGCCCATATCACCTATTATCTTGCTACGAATTCACCCTTTACTTACCTATCAGGCACTCGGATGGAGGCAGTTGCGGCCAAACATAGCGCGACCATCGAATATAAGCCACTCAACGCCTATCCGCTGTTTGACAGGACTGGCGGCATTGCGGCCCCGGCTAGACATCCGGCCCGCCGCGCCATGCGGGTACAGGAATTGCGCCGGATTTCCCGAACATTAGGGTTGGAAATGGATCTCGACCCGCCTTACCGGGGTTTTGATTCGGAACGGTCCTCCTATGCTGTGATCAACGCGCAAAAGGTAGGGGGCGGTGATCTGGGTCAGTTGGTGCATCAATTCACCGGTGCGGTTTGGCGCGACGGCCGGGATATCATGGAAGACAGTGTGATTGCGGAATGTTTGACAGCGGCTGGCTTTGATCCCGCCATTGCAAATCTTGATTTGCCGGAGGTGTCGGAAACTTACGCCCGAAATCTTGAAGAGGCGGTCGAGGATGACTGCTTCGGCGTCCCATTCTACATCGTCGATGGGAAAGAGAAGTTCTGGGGCCAGGACCGGATCGCTTCACTGGATCAATTTCTAGCTGGTGGATTTTCTGGGGCCAGCTAGGTAAGGCTGCAGCAGGGTTACGCGGGCCAGTGCGCCGAGCAACCCCCGCAATCTCACCTCACCGTCAGTTGTCGCCCAATTGGTCACAAAGCGGGCGATCACACACTTATCAGCGGGGCCGTCTAGGCTGGCCCTGAGGTTGAATTTGGCCCCTGCGGCTTTTGGATGCGGTACGTGATGTTCACCACTACGAACAACCGCTGATCTTCATCAAAGATTGCTGGGCCAGTCGCCGACGGATCGGCGAACCTCAAAAGGCATCCCTAACGGCCGACTTAGCGCCACGCGGCGGAGCCCGGACTTAGAAACCCAAGGGATTACTCTTTATGCCAGATTCTCACCGTAAAGATGTTCCGTCGCTTGATGACCGCTATGAGCTGGAAAATGGCCTAGTTTTCCTCTCAGGGACCCATGCGCTAGTGCGTCTTCTGTTTGATCAGAAACGTCGTGATGCACGCAACGGTCTGAATACAGCAAGCTTCATCACCGGTTATCCAGGTTCTCCATTGGGTGGCATAGATACCGCGTTACGATCAGCCAAACCGTTCTTGGACAAGTACGAAGTCCGCCACTTACCCGCACAGAATGAGGAACTTGCCGCAACGTCGCTTATGGGCACTCAAATGATCGACGATCATCCCGATCCGTCAGTGGATGGTGTTGTGGGTTACTGGTACGGCAAGGGGCCGGGAGTCGATCGATCGCTTGATGCCATGAAACGGCATTGACACGTTAAGCGGCTCGACGCGTTTGTCGGGTGTCGCTACCCTCGCTGAATGACACCGATATCGTTCAAGCGGCATCGCTTTCCACCTGTAATCATCCAGCACGCGATCTGGCTTTATGCCCGGTTCACGCTGTCCTTCCGCGACGTCGAAGAACTCCTGGCCCAGCGCGGCATTGAGGTTTCGAACGAAACTGTCCGGCGCTGGTTTCTAAAGTTCGGGCGTCTGATCGCCGGCAATCTTCGACGCAGCCGTCCACGCGCCAGCGCGCGCTGGCACATCGATGAGATGGTCATCAAGATCCGTGATCGAAAATACTGGCTTTGGCGGGCGGTCGACGATGAAGGCGAGGTGCTCGACTTCCTGGTTCAGAGACGACGTTGCGCTCGATCGGCGAGGAGATTGCTTAGAATGCTACTGAAGAAGCAGGGCTTCGCGCCGAAGCGAATTACGACGGATAAGCTGAAATCGTACCCCGCCGCCATACGCATAGAGCGGCTAAGTGCGATCCATGATCAGGGACTGCGAGCAAACAATCGAGCCGAAAACTCACACCAACCGGTTCGACGAAGGGAACGAAAGCAGCAACGGTTCAAGTCGGCTGGATCAGCCCAACGTTTCCTCGCGATCCACGCCGCCGTCCAGAACGCCTTCTATGTCCAACGTCATCTTCTACCTCGCGCAATCTTCAAGAAGTTTCGGGCCGAGGCATTTGACGTCTGGCGGCAGAGCTGCCTCCCGGCATGATCCATGATGTGCCCCTCCGCTGGCGACTGACAGCAGTAGTTAACGTGTCAATGCCGGCCCGTATGACGCTGGAGCCTGGGGCGGTCTGTAGTAAATCTCCGGCGAAGACGCGGGTAACGATATCAAAAGGAGGCCGTGCTGTCGGAGGGCCGCTGTTGGCTATAAGCGGACCTTGTGGACCATCGACATGCATGTCCGGTTCTGGATGAGATTCGGACATTTACCGCTTTGGCACCGAATGTTTCTCCTTTGTAGGGAAGACGGGCCATCTCACCGCTAGAAAATGTTGGTATTTCTGTTGGTATTTCGGTCTGTCGCAATTATTAAACTCAACAGATTGGGGCGCTTTTTAGCTTGATGTGATGCCAGCCCTGGCACCATTCCCCCTCATGCATCTGAATAGTTGGCCGGCTTCGCAAGCGAGCGGTGGATCATGAATTCTGCGCGACTGTCACTGGCGAAATATGGCGTCTGGGTGCCAGTATGCGCGGCCTATCTGCGATGACGATATTGGGTGAGGGTAGATGTCTGATCGGCGGCTGAATGAACTTTGCGTGACGGAATTGAGTGAGCTCCTGAGCAAAGGCGCAACATCTTCCGAACAGGTTGTCCGTGCGTGCCTGGATCGGATTGATGTTCGCGAAGACGTGGTGAAGGCTTGGGCGTTCCTGAACCCCGAGGTTGCCCTCGCCCAAGCCCGGCAACGGGACGCGGAAGAACGCCGTGGTCCTCTTCATGGCATTCCGATTGCCATCAAAGATATCATCGATACTCAGGACTATCCGACTGAATATGGCACGCCCATATATGACGGCCACCAGCCCAGAGCAGATGCGTCTTGTGTGACGATGCTGAAGCGTGCAGGGGCTGTAATTGTTGGCAAGACGCGGACCACGGAACTGGCTGCGGTTCACCCGACGATCACCACCAATCCTCATAACCCAGACTTCACGCCGGGTGGGTCGTCTGCAGGTTCGGCGGCCGCAGTTGCAGACAATATGGTGCCAGCGGCGCTGGGGACCCAGACCTTTGGCTCGATCATACGACCGGCTGGTTATTGCGGTACTGTAGCTTTCAAGCCGACGTTTGGCCTTGTGTCGCGAGCCGGCGTCAAAGCTGAGGCAGAGGCTCTTGATACTGTTGGCGCATTCTGCCGCTCTGCCCATGACATGCCCCTGTTGCTGGCCGGTCTGACCGGTCACGAAGCTGCTGCGTTCGATGTAGGCGCCCCGCCTAACCCGCGTATTGGCATCAGCCGTGGGCCGGGGTGGGGTGAAGTTTTGCCGGAGACCATGCAGGTATTGGACTCAGCGGCTGATGCACTCGGCGCAGCAGGTGCAGAAATCGTAGATTTGCCAGTGCCGGCTCTCTTTGATGATGCGTTGGAAGCCCACTATCAGGTTGCTTGCTACGAGATTTCTAAGGCCTTTGCCTACGAATGGGTCGAGCATGCCGCGCTGATTTCAGAATCTTTGGCGCCGCTGATTGAGCATGGCGAAACCCTGTCGCCTGCGGAATACTATGCCGCCCGACAAATTGGTGCTGAGGCGCGCATTGAAATGGCTGGGCGTCTCACTGAAGTCGATGTGGTTCTCACACCCGCTCAACCGGGCGAAGCGCCGGAGGGCCTCGGTTGGACCGGTAATCCCATCTTCAACCGGTTCTGGACATTCATCGGCGTGCCCTGCGTCACCCTTCCCACAGGTAAAGGACCGAACGGCCTCCCTGTGGGGATTCAGCTTGTGGGTCAGCACGAGGACGAGGCTGGTTTGTTTGCGGCGGCCGCTTGGGTGGAAGCGCACATATAGCGCAAAAAAAAGAGCCCCGGCGGGATGCCGAGGCTCAAAGACTGCTGATAAAGCCGAAATTACTTCATTGCGGCTTTGACATATTTGTTGGTGTAAAGCTGGTCGAGCGGCACCTTCTTCCGCACGATACCCTGGGACACATAGAAATCCTGAAGCTTGGCGAGCCGCTTCGCGTCAATAACCCCCTGTTTCAACGTGCTTGGGTAAACCAACTGCGCGTAATAGCGGAAGACGCCGGTGATGTAGGCTTCCTTGCCTTTCCAGAACGGCACGGCCTTGACGAATGACTTCGTCGCTTTGGCCGGATCGTCCATGATGTCCTTCATGCCGCGCATGGAAGCACGGATGAATTTGATCACCATTTGCGGGCGCTTCTTCAAGATCGCGTCTGATGCCAGGATCGCCTGGGCCATGTGCGGAAAATAGTCTTCGGATTTGATGATCAGCACTTTCACCTTCGCGCGGTGGAAAGGTGGGATCCAGTCAGGTACGCAAGCACAGGCAACGGCGCGACCCTTGATCACCATTCCCGAAACTGCACGCGGCCCGACGGCGATTGCCTTCACATCTTTGAGCTTCAGGCCTTGGCTCGCGAGCATGCCGCGCAGCGCATAGAAGGTGGTGTCCTGGTAGGACATGACCGCGATAGTCTTCCCTTTCAGGTCTTTGGGGGTCTTGATGCCCGAGTCGGCCCGGACAACGAGTTGCATAAAGCCGCGGCCGCCGAACGCCGCCACTGCACGCACCGGTACGCCCTGGGCGCGCACGATGATTGGGCCGTCCGCGAGGCCGCCGCCAAGGTCGGCATTGCCGACGCCGACTTGCTTGGCGACATCGACGCCACCTTTTGCCCGGCGAAATTTGACCTCAAGGCCCTCGGCCTTGAAATAACCATTGGCCTTGGCGATTTGAATCGGCCCGAAGGCTGGCAGGATTGGCGGCGCCGGGAACAGATAGGTTACCTCTTCCGCCGTGACCGGCGCGGTTGCCCCGGTCAGGACAGCGATCGCCGCTGCGCCGAGAAATGACACCGGCGACATATGTTTGCATCTGGTACTCATGAACAGCCTCCCTAATATCGGTACGGTATGGTGGCATATAGATTAGCAGCAGTGCAAACAGGGCGGGCGGTCAATTACCCCGCTGTTTCGCAGGGAAAACGCGCCCATGCGGCGAAGGATCAGACGACTTGAAAAACTTGCCTATGCGCTTCAGGCGGCGCCGCTGCTGCTGACCTTTTCGCTAATGCGGTTGGTTCCCCTTTCCTGGGCATCAGGCACCATGGGTAGAATTTTTCGCTGGGCAGGCCCGCGCCTGCTTTATTCACGAAGGATACGGCGCAATCTGGAAATTGCCCTACCGGAGCTCGACACAGCGTCTCGCAGAAAGATAACCCGCGGGTCCTGGGAAAACCTTGGACGGTTGGCCGGTGAGATGATCCATCTCGACAGGATCTGGGAAGACCGGATTTATGATGAAGTGTCGGCAATAGGAATCGAGGGGTTTTTGGCGGCGGCAGATGCTGGAGAGACCATCACCCTTAAGGGCGACAAGATCGAGATTGTCGGCGCTGAGAATTTTGCGCGATTGCAGACATTGCCCGGTCCCGCGCTCATTTTCTCTCCGCATATGGGAAATTGGGAACTGCTGCCGCTATTCGCTGCCCGTTTCGGTGTCTTTACATCTGTCGTCTTTCGCCGGCCGAACAATCCCTATATCGCCCGCAAGATAGAACGCATGAGGGCGGGTATGGTCTCGCTCATACCAAAGGGCTTCGAGGGCGCCATCGCGGCTGGTCGGGTGATGCAGGCAGGCGGGCGGTTGGGCTTTCTGGTTGACCAGAAACAGAACCGTGGGCTGGAAATTCCTTTCTTTGGCAAGCCCGCAATGACCGGTCATACGCTGGCGAAGCTGGCGTTGGATTTCGACGCCCCGATTTTTGGCACCTGTGTGGTGCGCCTGCCGCGCGGGCAGTTCCGCTTCACCATAACGCCGGCGCTTCCCTACGAAAGGACCGGTGACGCCAAGGCCGATCAGGTTGCGATTATGACCGCAGTCAACAAACAAATAGAGGACTGGGTGCGCGCCCATCCCGAGCAGTGGCTGTGGCAACATCGCCGCTGGCCAAAACACCTGTATTCCTAGCGGCTTCCTGCCACACCTATGATTCTTGAGCGGCATTTGGCGACCCGATATACAGGCCGAACCAGTCCCACTGGCCGCGCCGCGGCGGCCCACCAATCTGCCGGAGTGGCTGTTCCTAGCTGCTTTATGGGCGAGAACGCCTACTACCTGTTTGGCAGGGGACCCTTATTTTAGATGGAGCCTTCTTTATGACGGCCGAGTTCAATCAAGAGACGTTTGATGCCGTCGCCGAAATCATTGCGGATTTGAGCGAGGTGGATAAGAGCGAAATCACGCCTGAGTCCCACACGGTCAATGATCTGGGCATCGATAGCCTGGAGTTCCTAGACATCGTGTTCGACATCGACAAGAAGTTCGGCATTAAAATGCCGGTCGAACAGTGGATGGAAGAGGTCAACGAAGGCACACGCGACGGCGACGATTTCTTCGTCATGAAGAATCTCGTCATCCGTATCGAAGAGCTGCGCGCAGCTGCATAACCAGGACGGGCTACGGCCCGGACGCAATACATATGCACATCGAGTATTTTCAGCTGGTTGATCGGGTCGAGACGATCGATGCTGACAGAGAACACGTGACATGTATTGCGACAGTTCCCGAATCCTCGACGATCTTCGAAGGCCATTTCCCCGGCCACCCGCTTATGCCCGGGACCCTGTTGATCGAGGCGATGGCGCAGACTTCGGGCTACATGTTGCTGTCACGTTTCGACTTCGACCGGCTACCTTTCTTGATTCAGGTGGCGCGCGCCCGGATACGGACATTTGTTGAGCCTGGAACAGAACTTGTCGTGAAGGGGGCGCTGGAGCATGACGGCTCCGGCTTCGCCGTAACAAATGGGGAAATCCTGCGCGGCGAGGAACGCGTGGCTGACGCCGAGCTGCGATTCCGAACGATGCCGTTCCCAACTGATGACCTTCGGGATATTGTTCGCGAGTACGCTTCTCGGCTTGGCGTGTCGTCGTGAGAGTCGTCGCCCGCCGCAGTTTTCTTGAGATGGAGAGTGCCCCGTGAACCGAGAGGTTTGCATCACCGGATATGGCCTGATTTCGCCGCTAGGCGAAACGCCAGAGGCGTGGTGGTCCCTGCTGAATGATCCATCGGCAACGGCCGGTCTGGTGGAATCCGATGCCTATGCGCCGTTTCACGTTGTGCCGGTAGGAGATTATGATCTGGCCTCACAGGTGCCGAAACGCGGCGATCAACGGGCCATGGAACCGATGATGCAGTATGGCACCTACGCGGCCGGTCTGGCTCTGGAGATGGCAGGGCTGAAGGACGATGAAGATCTTCTAGGAGAGACCCACCTCGTAGTTGCCGCCGGCGGCGGGGAACGGGACTGGGAACTGGATCAGCAAATATTGGCTGAACTTCCGGGACACAATGACCGGGGGGCCTTTCTCAACCAGCAACTGGCCGATGGGCTCCGGCCTACGCTTTTTCTCGCACAGCTGCCCAACCTATTTGCGGGGAACATCTCATTGATCCACAAGGTTTCGGGCTCGAGCCGCACGTTTATGGGCGAAGAATCCGCTGGGGTTGATGCGCTGCGAATTGCGGCTAGCCGGATTCGCGCGGGACAGGTCGATATCTGTCTGGTTGGCGCCGGGTACAACGGGTCGCGGCCAGACATGATGTTTACCTATCACGCAGGAAACATTCTGCTGACCGGAGATATGACGCCACTTTGGCAAAGACCGGATGCCGGAATTGTACCTGGTAGCGCTGGGGCATTTTTGGTCCTGGAAAGCCGCGAACGAGCTGTCGCCAGGGGCGTACAGGTGCGCGCCGTCCTTGGAGATGTGAAGAGCGGCCGGTCGCATCGGCGGGAGGGCGCAGCCGTCGCAAATGCACGGCAACAGTTTGGCTCGCTTCATCCTGGAATCAGAAAAGGCGAAGTAGGGATTTTGAGCGGGGCCTCCGGATTTGGGCCGGTGACAGGTGAAGAAAAGAGTTTCCTGAAGGAAATCGCAGGTGAATTGGGCGGTGCGCCTGTTCGCGGCACGGCGCAGGCCTGTGGCCATTCCATGGATGCTGCATTCCTGCAGAACATGGTTTTGGCGGTATCGATGCTGGAGCGCGGCGCGATCTGTGCACCGTTGGCTGATGCGCCCTTGGAAACAGCCGCCAACGACGTACCTGTTTCCCAGTATCTCGTCACGTCATGGGGTCACTTGACGGGTGAAGCGATGGCCCTGGTGGAGAAAGCAGATGCCTGACAAGACCAAGCCCATCGCCATTACCGGCATCGGCATGATTACGGCTTTGGGACGTGGCGTCGCTGAAAACTGGACGCGGCTGCAGAATGGCAATTCCGGCATCCACTTGATCGAGCGGTTTTCCACCGAAGGCTTGAGGACCAAGATCGCAGGGTCGGTGGACTTTATGGGTGAGGACCCACTGACGATTCCGTCCCATAGCTACTCAATGGCGGACGCAGTCGTCGACGAAGCCATGGGCCAGGCCGGGTTTGCCGGTAACGGCGCCTTCCCGGGCGACTTGTTTCTGGCAGCGCCGCCAATCGAGCATGATTGGGCTACCCGCGAAAAACTTTCAGCCCAGGTGCATATGGGGCCTAAGAGCTATTACAGCGATCATGGGCCATATGAAGCGGCGCCCCGGGAGTTGTTTGATCATCACCGGGATTTCATGAACGGCACCATCTCCGACCGGATCGCGGAGAAGCATGGCATCACGGGCTCGCCTATCACTCTGACGACAGCGTGCGCCTCCGGAGCTACCACCATTCAGCTGGGCGTCGAATCCGTACGACGAGGGGAGGCGCCGGTTGCCCTATGTGTGGGAACCGATGGGTCAATCAACGAAGAAACATTGATCAGATTTGCCTTGCTCTCTGCCTTGTCCACCAAGAACGATCCACCGGAACAGGCGGCAAAGCCGTTTTCCGCGAACCGCGACGGCTTCGTGATGGCGGAAGGCGCGGCTGCGCTGGTGTTGGAAGATGCGGAACACGCCAAGGCACGCGGCGCGGAAATTCTGGCCTACGTCTATGGCATCGGCGAGGCTGCCGACACGTTTCACCGCACGCGCAGTCATCCCGACGGGGAGGCAATCATCCGGTCGATCTCAGGCGCAATCAATGACGCTGGCCTGTCGCCGGCAGATGTGGGCTATATCAACGCTCACGGCACCGGGACGCAGGAGAACGACAAGATGGAGTGTTTCGGTATTGCGAATGTCTATGGCGACGCGGCGAGAAGGGTGGCTGTCAGTTCGAACAAGTCGATGATTGGCCACAGTCTGACCGCCGCGGGCGCGGTGGAGGCCGCTTTCAGTGTCATGACACTGCGTGATGGGATCCTGCCTCCGACCATCAACTACGATGAGCCGGACCCGGCCATAGACATCGACGTGGTGCCCAACGAAAAACGTGCCCAACAGGTCGAATTCGTCCTGTCCAACTCATTTGGATTTGGCGGCCAGAATGTCAGCTTGGTCTTGGGCCACGCCGACGCCTGATCGCCTAATTTCTTCCGCAACAATCTCGACAGACAGGTCAATGCCCATGCGTGCGCTGCAGCTGCTCGAAGAAGAGAAGCTTGCTTTTCAGGATATTGAGGCGCCGGCTGCGCCGGGGCCTGGCGATGTGCTCGTGCGCATCAAGGCTGTATCGCTGAACCATATTGACCTCTTTGGACTCCGCGGTATGGCTTTTGCAAAGCGCACGTTGCCATTGACCGTGGGTGTCGAGGCCTCGGGAGTGGTCGAGTCGATTGGCGATGGAGTCGAAGGGCTATCACCCGGCCAGTCGGTGATCGTTTATCCCGGCCTCTTTTGCGGCGACTGCCGATGGTGCGCCAAGAGCCAAGAAAATCTCTGCGAGAATATCGCCGGCATAATGGGATTTCATGTGGATGGTATGGCCCGGGAACTTCTGGTGGCGCCCGCGTCCCGTGTGATTCCCGTTCCTAATGGCGTCTCACTGGTACAGGCTGCCTGCGTTACGGTAACGTTCGCAACCGTTCAGCACATGCTGTTCGACAACGCCAAACTTGAGGCGGGTGAGACTATATTGGTGCACGCGGGCGGCAGCGGGATTGGCTCGACCGCGATTAAGATGGCCAAAGCGATCGGGTGCAAAGTGATCACCACCGTTGGCAGCGACGCCAAAGCGGAGAAGGCCCTGGCCCTCGGCGCTGACCACGTCATCAACTACACGGAAGAACGGTTTGAAGGCCGGGTTCGACGGCTGACCGGCAAGCAGGGTGTCGACGTGGTTTTTGAGCATGTGGGGCCTGATACCTGGGCCGGCAGCCTGCTTTCGCTTCGGAAAGGCGGGCGCCTCGTGACTTGCGGCTCCACCAGCGGTATCCAGGCATCTACCAATCTTTACTCGGTCTTTCAGCAACAGCTGCGCATCTTCGGGTCATTCGGCTCCAGCGTGCAAAACTGCGTCGACTCTCTGGACAAAATGGCAGCCGGCATTACGCCGGTGATCGATTCAACCATCAATCTCGACGAGTTTCCGGTTGCGATCGAGCGGCTTCGATCCCGCGACGTCTTTGGCAAGATCGTCGCGGAGATGGCATAGGGTCGAATCAGAAAGACACTGTTGCAACAAGCCAGAGCAGAGCAATGACAATGGAGCCATGGATGAGGCCGTTCATATAGCGGCCGTGACGGCCTTCAACGGGATAGCTGGTCAAATTGATTAGAATGGCCTGCCAGTCAATCATTGAGAGTCTCCTGTCGGTTGGGTGCTGCGGGCCTGGGCCCAGGTCTTGACCATCTTCTCGCCGGAGCGGCCGACCACGTAGCCGCCCATGCCGATGCCCAGCAGGGTCCAGACATTTTCCGGCACGTCCACCTTGAGATTGACGCCCACGGCCTGGAACATCGGTGCAACGATGTAGTTGATGAAGATCATCAACATCAGCATCCACATCATGGTCGGCCGCCAGTTGCGCTGCAGCCAGCTCTTGCCCTGAACCTCGGCAAGCACGATGTCCGACGCGGCCGCGTTGATCGCCGCCTCGTTGTTCATCAGCTCCATGGTGATCGCGGCCTGCAGCTTGTCCTTTTCCGCGCCCAGCTTGGCCTTCAGGTTGGGGTCCTCGATCCTGTCGATCACCTTCTCAACCACCTTGGCCACAGGGCCAATCAGTGCAGCCCAGATCATGCCGCCAGCTCTTCTTCCGGAACGCCCTTTATGCCAAACACCGCTCGCCATGAGTCCAGCTCAAACGCAGGGCCAGGATCGTACTTCTGCCGGCTCACCTCATCGTGGCCGACCATGTACTGGATGGACGGGTAGGCTTCGCAAAGGGCCGTGCATAGATCGTAGAGCGCCTCGATCTGCCCGACGGGATAGGTCGGCCACCAGTATGCCCGTCCGCCACGCAGGGGGTGGATGGCGCGGAAACAGTCCTCAAGCGCTACCGAGGGCGTACGGCTGCCATTTTCCTCCCGCCAGGCCTTCCTGCCGTCGTCCTGGTTGAGCCAGCCGAGGTTTTCGATTTTCGCCGTTCGTATGTCTGGCAGGGCCTTCATTATCGGCGACCGGCCCCAGGCCTCACCGGGCGCCTTCATCCAGCGGAAGTTGATAAAGGGTGGGCTTTTGAATTCGCCGGTGCGGAGGGAATCTGGTTTGCCGTCTCGTCCGTTTGGGCGGAAGGCAGTGTAGCGGAAGGCGCCGCCATGGGGTTCCACAGCTTCGATTACTTCGATCCGGCGCCCGTTGGGCGACTCTACCAGGGAGTCATCTTCCAAGGTGACGTTGCGAAAGCGCTCGCGAAATTCGGCGACGGTAAGATGGCTCCGGCGAAACGTGACTGTAAGTTGGCCATTCGATCCCTCCGCAACATAGACCTGCGAAAGAGGCACCGCCCGGAAGCGGAAGGCAGAGTCACTGCCACTTGGTGATTCTTCGAAAAGCAGGCTGGCGGTGCCACCCACCACGAGGTCCAGAAAGCACTGGTGAATCTCGACGGTGAAATTGGACCTGTCGAAATGGGCCTGCAGGGTTGTAGAAATCGCCTCCAGTTCCTTGCCGATGGTGACCCGTTCGGCCGGGGGTAGATCATTCCCCGCGCCCAGGCCGAACCAGCGGGACCATGGCGGCGTCAGTTGGGCCAACAGGCTGGCGGCCAATTGATCGACCGCATCGAGTGCTGTGGCATCATAGATTTGCGCCATTCCAGCCCCTTGGTCCATGGAGGGCGACAGGCCTTGGCGATAGGGCAACGCGACGGCATAGCAATCCCGCCACAGGCTTTCGTAGGGGACCCTGTCAGCGCTGAGTTTTTTAAACCGGTTTGCAAGTCGGTCGAGCTGTTCAGTGGTCATGCTATTCACCCAAAAGCTGTTTGCCCGATTGATTCCGGGTGTCGGCCCGCAGGATCCCTTTGCGGCCAGTGATGATGGTGCCTGCCCGGCCGCGCCGTCGCCGTATCAGAGCTTCGAGGCGCGCTTTCCGCGCGTCAGCTTCGGGGTCGGGCGTATCGAGGACGGGTGGCGGCGGAGGCGGCGGCGCTTTGGGCGCGCGGAACAGGGAACCCATGGGACTTCTCCTGGATTGGCGGTTTCAGACAGTTTTGGGGAGCGCCGCCAGGGCAGACTCTGGCTGCGATTATTTTGAATATACCCTATTTGTTCCTATTTGTCAAGAATATTTTCCTGGATTGAGTTGAGGCGGAGATATAGCTGCCGGGGCGTGACAACGAATGGCATGCGCAGTCCGAGTAGCCGCTTGATGAGCTCCACACAGCTAAAGGGGCGGAAATGCGCAGGGCGTCGAAGGACAGGCTTCGGATGTACGCGCACCACGCGCAATCCCAAGCGGCGGTATGCGTCGGCCAGGTCCTGGACCGTCAAATGGGGATGGGCTGAGATTTCGAGCCGATGGGCCAGGGGCTCTACCAAGAGGCATGCGTCGGTTGATTGAACCGCTGCAAAGCAGTGACGGAAGCCGGGACGGAGGAGCTTGAGAAGTGGCAGATCGGTTCGACCGGAAAACGCGACGATGGCCTCAGCATAAGGATTTTCATCCCGAAGCTGGGCCAGTTTCATTGAACGATCCCTTTGGCTTTGAGTGGTTTCAGCATCTGGTCTAGCGCCTCTTCCCAAAGACGGGCTGCCAGTTCTTCCTCGCGGCAACGCTCATCGGGCGGCGTAAGTTGCCGGCCAAAGTCTATCATCACGCGAATATGGCCTGATGATACCCGACCTCTTCGGTGAAGCCGTTGCAGCACCAGAACAAGGTCATCCGGCTCACAAGGACGGGGGTAGAGAGCCATGCCGGCCACCGGCCTCGCGCCGTCCTGCCGGGCGAGCAAACCTTGCATGCCCCAGATCCAGGCCTCTTCGGCCGAGAGAAAAGGGACAGTTTCCAGTTGGGCGTAGCGAGGTGGCGAACGGCGGGGTGGTGGCATTTCGGTATCCAGATTGATAAAGGATATAGGAAAATAATAATATTTTAACCATATTCAAGAGAATAATAGGAAATTTATCAGAAATAGGTTTTTTCCCGCGCAGCTCGCGTTAACGCTTCCTGCCATTGTTTCGTCGGTGGCCGTGCTGAAACCTTCGGGATAGGCGGGAGATTGCTTGACGGCCTTGGCGAAGTTCCTTAAATTCCTACGGCGTCGGATTATAGGAGTTATTTCATCCGACCCTCGGGAGGGACCTCATGCGCCACAGGGATGTTTGGCAGGCGATCGACCGGCTTGCGTCGGAATATGGGATGTCACCTTCCGGACTTGCTCGCAAGGCGGGCCTGGATCCCACGACCTTCAACAAGAGCAAGCGTGTGGGCGCCAGCGGCAAACAGCGCTGGCCATCAACTGAAAGCGTGTCGAAAGTTTTGCGTGCGACCGGCGCGTCCCTGGACGAATTTCTGAGCTATGTTCAAGGGGAGCAAACGCCCAAAATTGTCCAGCGGGTGCCGGTCATTGGGTATGCACAGGCCGGCGATTCAGGTTTTTTCGATGACGCAGGATATCCCACCGGATCTGGCTGGGATGAAGTGACATTTCCGGATATCGGCGATCCGCATGCCTATGCGCTCGAAATTTCTGGCGACAGCATGGCTCCAGTTTATCGCGATGGCGATGTGGTGATTGTTTCGCCTCAGGCTGGTACCCGCCGGGGCGACCGTGTGGTGGTGAAAACCACTGAGGGCGAAGTGATGGCGAAGGAGCTGTACCGGCGTACGGCGCGGAAGCTCGAGCTTCATTCGCTCAATCCCGAACATCAAGACAGGACCTTGGAAGCAGATGAGGTTTTGTTTGTGCATCGTGTTCTCTGGTCGAGCCAATAACCCGTCACCTCGGCACCAAGTTGCTATAATAAGAATTTTTTCCTTCAATTTGGCTTGCAGCGCCCTATATGTATGTCTGATGAGTGACATGCAGGAGGCGTTCGATGGATCAGAGGCCGGCTTGGCGCGTTGCCATTGATCAGATTCATTTGGCCAATGACGGGCCGATACCTATCAATCGATTGAAGGAAGCAGGCGACGGCCATTACTCGCCGCCGAAAGCTCAGCTTGCAACTTTTCAACAGGCGCTGAGCCAGGTCCGCGTGGGCCTCGCGAAACTGCGCAGGCGGACCGGCGCAAATCATCTTTCTGGGGAGAGGCGATTAGCTGAAGCCGGCCTTTTGCTCGCCGATCAAAGGCGCTGGGCCAACCGTCTGATGGATGGTGAATGACCAGGGACTGCCAGACTGATCGTGCTAATTGGCAATCGTTGGTTTGACCAGCTATTATTACTCAGAGGTTTGCGGTTGAATGCAATCTTGGCCATCTACAATCGCGAGAGGCTGAGTTAGAGCGGAACGATATGAGCAATCTTTTCAAAGGCGAAGATTCAGGAAAAGAGATTCGCACCTTTTACAAAGACGAATGGCTGGAAGGCGATGTGCCTTTGTTTACGGTAATGAGCCCCGGCGCATGGCTGTCATCGATCGTCTTTGATGGGGCACGGGTTTTCAATGGTGTTGCACCCGATCTGGATCGCCATTGTGAGCGCGCTATTGCTTCGGCGACCACGCTGGGACTCGCACCCCAAATAACAGCGGAAGAAATTCAGGCGTTAGCGTGGGAGGGGATTGCAAAATTTTCGAACGATGTGGCCTTGTATGTGCGACCGACCTTTTGGGCGGGTGAAGGATTTGTGGTGCCGGCGCCGGAAAGCACGCAATTTGCCCTGACAATATTCGAATCACCGTTGCCCGAAAGCGAATCTGCATTCTCCGCCTGTTTCTCGTCCTACCGTCGGCCTACGCCGGAGTCGGCGCCGACAGAAGCGAAGGCCTCCTGTCTTTATCCCAATGTAGCCCGCTGTATGCAGGAAGCGATCAAGAAGGGATACGAGGCGGCCGTAGTCCTGGACGCCAATGGCAATGTGGCGGAGTTCGCTACTGCCAATCTGTTCATGGTGAAGGACGGCGTGGTCTCAACACCGGTGATTAATGGTTGTTTTCTCAACGGAATCACGCGCCAGCGGATCATCGAACTGTTGCAGGAAGATGGCTACATCGTTGAGGAACGCAGGGTGACGCCGCAGGATATCCTGGGCGCAGACGAACTATTCAGCACGGGTAACTATGCCAAGATATTGCCGTGCACTCGCATAGAGGATCGGGATCTTCAGCCTGGTCCTGTGGCGCGGCGCGCCCATGACCTGTATTTTGGTTGGTCACAGAATCAACCATCACCGCTTAAAAAGGTGGCTGCCTGACGCGACCATCTGTTGAAAACAGAAAAGGCCCGGCCAATTTGGCCGGGCCTTTTTTATTCAGGCTGTAGTCCGGGGACTAGGCGCCAGCTTTGGCTTCCGGCTTGGCCGAAGCCTTCTTGGCCGGGGCCTTCGTTGCCTTGGCGGCGGCTTTGTTGAATTCCGCCTGGAACGGTGCTGCAATCTCGCTTGCGGCCTTCACGGCGACGTCCGACAGCTTGGTGCTGTAGGAGACAACGTCGTCAAACGCAGTACGCGACTGCTCGGTCTGGCTCTCAACCCACGACTGCGGGTCTTTCGCGGTCATCGCGGCTTTGGTTGATGCAACGCCCTTGTCCCAGGCTTCCTGGCTAAGGGTGGCCATCTCGCCAGCGACCTTCTCGACGCCCTTCTGGGCAAGATCAGTGGTTTTGAAAACAGCTTCCATCTGCTGCTTGTGCCAAGCGGTCATCTCTGCAAACTGGCCGGCGATGTTCGGCCAAGACTTCTGGACTTGCTCGGACGCCATGGCGACGGCCTCGTCATAGGTTTTGACGAAGGCATCCTGGCCGTCGGCCAGGGCTTTCTGGGTGGCGGTGCGACCAGCGTCTACGGCTTTGGTCCAGGTCTCTTGGCCGGCTTTCACCGCGGTCTCGTACTGATCGACATTTGCGAATTTGTCGAATGCCATTGTGGCTCTCCTGTGTTCTGCGTTTGCGGTCCTGTCGAGCCCCAGCTCGGCAGTCTCTGGTTGTTGCGCCGCAGCGCACGTTTTGTGCACTGCAATAAAGCAGAATTTAGAGCTCTAAATGGGAATGTCAACGAATTTTTTTGTGCAGTGCACAAAAATCTTTAAGCGGCGTCCATCTGCTCACCCGCTAAGGCTCGGCGTATCAAGTCGATTGTGTTTTCACGCCCATATAGCGCTGCGAAGGAGCCCATTCTTGGACCTTGAGATTGTCCCATCAGAACTTCGTAGAGCGCCTTGAACCAATCCCGCAGGTTCTCGAAGTCATGTGCTTTGCCTACCGCGTATACGATATTCTGAATTTCTTCTGCGCTTGCCGTCGCGGGTAGCTCTTCCAGTTCGGAGGCAAGAGTCTCCATTGCGGCCCGCTCCATATCTGTCGGGGGCCGATAGCTTTTCTGCGGGCGCACAAAATCTTGATAATAGCGCACCGCGAAGGCTGCCAGCTTGTCCAGGGTCGGGTTGGCTTCTGGCGAGGTGTCGGGTGCATATTTGCTTATGAAACCCCACAAGACAGCCTTGTCTTCGGCGTTGCAGACGCTCGCAAGATTGAGCAAAAGTCCAAAACCCAGGGGACTGTCATTGGTCGGTGGCGAACCGGCATGAATATGCCAGGCAGGATTTTCCAGACGTTGGGATTCGTCCTGCTCCGCAAACTTGCCAAGGAAAGTGAGATAGTCGTCCACATTCTTGGGGATGGCATCAAAATACAGCCGTTTTGCCCGTCGCGGTTGCTGGAACATGAACAGTGACAGGCTTTCCTGGGGTGCATAGGCCAGCCACTCCTCAACAGCCAGTCCATTGCCGCGTGACTTGGATATCTTCTCGCCGTTTTCGTCCAGGAACAGCTCATAGGTGAATCCCTCTGGCGGCGTGCCGCCCAGGATCCTGCAGATGGCGCTGGATAGTTTCACTGATTCAATCAGGTCCTTCCCTGACATCTCATAGTCGACATCCAGTGCTATCCATCGCATGGCCCAGTCGGCCTTCCATTGGAGCTTGCAATGGCCGCCGGTGACGGGTGTCTCCACTTTGGCGCCACTCTCGTCCAGGTAGACGATCGTGCCTGCGTCTGCATCGCGCTCTACGACTGGAACCTGCAACACCCGGCCGGTCTTTGGGCAGACCGGGAGAAAGGGGCTGTAGGTCTTGCGTCGTTCCTCCCCCAACGTCGGAAGGATGACGTTGGTAACGCGCTCATAGTCCTGAAGAATATGAAGCAGCGTTTCGTCGAAGCGGCCGCTTTTGTAGCAGTCCGTTGCGCTCTGGAATTCATAGTCGAACCCGAAAGAGTCCAAAAAGCTGCGCAGCCGAGCGTTGTTGTGGTGGCCAAAGCTTTCGTGGGTTTCGAACGGGTCCGGGACAGCGGTCAGCGGTTTGCCGAGGTATTCCTTCAGCATGTCCTGCTTTGGCACATTGTCCGGGACGCTTCGTAAGCCGTCCATGTCGTCGGAAAAAGCGAAGAGCCTGGTGGGCAGGTCACTCATGGCCGCGAAGGCGCCGCGGACCATGTTTGTCCGAACAACCTCGCCAAATGTGCCGATGTGCGGCAGTCCTGAAGGACCATAGCCCGTTTCGAACAACACATAGCCTTTGTCCGGGGTGGTGCTCTTGACCCGTTTAAGCAGCCGGGCCGCTTCCTGGAACGGCCACGCTTTCGCCTCGGCCACCGTGTTGGTCGCGCTGGTCATGATGATGCCTGTTTGTGAGTGCGCGCGGACCCTATGCCTGGCCGCAAAACAGGTCAATGCGGCGCTTAGGACCTGGCAAACACCAGCTGCCTATTCGGGATCGACATCCAGCCCGTCAAAGATCATATCCGGGTCCGACGAGAAGATGCTGTTCTTGTCCGGGTCAAGCTTGTCGCCGTTGGCGGTGCGGCTCAGGTTGGGCGCGGGTGTTGATTTGTTCGCCACAGGGCCTGTGCCGCCGTCACCTTCAATCGCCTTGAAGATGCCGAAACCGGCAACAATGCCAAGAACCGCCATACCAAATGCAAATCCCATGACCGGCTTCAGGAAGAATCCGCCCCAGGTTGAGCCCGGTGGCATACGGGTAGGAGAGCGTTCGGATGAAGCGTTCACCGGCCCAAGGTTCTTGGCCCAAGCGGTAAATTCCGCCGGTGCTGCAGATAGGTCGGTATCGTCGGTTATGCCCGAATCCCGGGCAGCGATAACCGCGTCGCGGAAGGCCGGCTCGTGGGCCATCCGTTGCTCAATTGCGCTTCTCTCGCGCTTGCTCAGCCGGTTGTACAGGAACGCTGCGATTTGGTTCGCATCTTCACCATCCGGATCAACGGCCGCCTGCTCACGCAGGTTCGCTGGCCATGTCCGTTGGTACTGTTCCCATATTCCCCGGTCCTGATCGCTTTTTTCGTTTGTGTGTGTCACGTCTCAGGTTCCCCGTTTCAAACCCTATTACGCGGGGCAGGGCTTGTGTATCCCTCAATTTTCAGTCTTCCAGTGCAAAATATTTTCGCAATTTCACAAGCGCTTTGTGATGGGTGCTACGTACGGTTTGCGAATCAATGCCAAGCATCGCCGCAACCTCGCCAGCGTCCATGTCTTTGTCATAAAGCAATTGCAGAACCAGCGCCTGTCTGGCGGATAGCAGGCCGTCGGGAATCCTGATCGGATCGTGGGTTTCCGGCTCCACGGAGCCAACTTCCTCAGGCAGGTCATCCAGAGGAACATTGCTGCCCTTCAGCTTCCGGAGGTGGTCGATGGTCGCGCTGCTGGAAATGACGCCCAGCCAGGTTTTCAGCCCGGCGCGTTCGGAATCATATTGCTTGAGGAGGCGAAAATCGTTCTTGCACAGACGGACATAAACGTCCTGCGCGATGTCCGTGCTGTCGTCCATGTTGCGGCCTGATTTACGCAGCGTGTTCGCCACGGCGCCAAAAATTGCGCCTGAATAGGTTTCGACAAACTGGTCCCATGCGGAAACCTCGCCGTCCAGCAGCCGCACCACAATGGCGGCGTCTTCTTGTCGATTTCCTCTTTTCAACGGGCGCTTCTCAACTATCTCGATTGCCTGCGTGTTTGCTCCAGCCAGCCCCGCCTGTCCAAGAGGTCGCGTATTTATACGTGAATGCCCCGGGGAGCCAATGGCTATCCCCGGCTATATGGCGGGATGTGACTCTGTGACCGTCTGTATTATGTGGAATTCTGCGCTGGCTGGGTGTGATGACCCTCACAGTATCGGAAAATACCTGCTCATCTGGCCACCCCGAAATAACCGAATAAGATTGTTAGCGTACCGGCGCCCAGGATGGGTGTGATCAGCACGACGTTAGCCGAACGTTGCTCGAAGACGCTGTGTTTTTGCGCCAGGACGAAGCTAAGAGTTGCAGCCGGAAGGGCCAATCGAAAATTTCGGCCAGAGGTGTGGTCGCCATCGCCTTAAGGAACAGTGCAGGCAGCGCGAGCCAGTAGGCAAAGCTATTTAGCGCCTCCGATGGCTGCTGGTTGAGCAATCTGCTCCTTGCCGCCAGATATCCGCAGGCGATGATGGCGAAGACCGGAAGAGTGACTGAAAGGACGGCTTGAATTTGACTTGAATTTGAATCGTCTTACTTGCGAAACGATATCCCGTCCCGCGGCGAACCGTCACCAGATACTGGCCCCCAGTTGACGCACCAGCGTCCAGTGCCTACCTGCCAGCGAGTCAGCGCACGATCGGTTGTGCTGCCCCTAGCCCTGAAAGATCCCTTCTATGCCAATCAATCATCACGCAGCCCTGATCTATACGATGGTGCTGATCTCCGCGGCAGACAACGATATGACCGACGCGGAACTTCGCACGATCGGGGAGATGGTCGAAAATCTCCCCGTGTTCCAGGATTTTGACCGAAATTCGCTAACCAACGTGGCGCGGGATTGTGCGGCGCTGCTGGGCGATGAAGATGGCCTGGATAACGCTCTTGAAGTGATCAGGCAGGCTTTGCCAGCAAACCTGCGTGAAACCGCGTATGCGCTTGCCTGCGATGTGGCGGCTGCAGATGGCACCGTAAAGCAGGAAGAGGCGCGTTTGCTTGAGCTGCTTCGCTACAGCCTGGATCTTGACCGGCTGGTGGCGGCTGCGATCGAGCGTGGCTCCCGGGCGCGGCACCAAATAGCCTGACGTAGCTAGGTCTTGAAGACGTTTTCGGCGGAGTTTCGGTGGGTTTCCTTCGCGGAGATTGCAGCCTGAACCCTGATTATTTCTTGCTCCATCTTCGCGATGTAATCTTTCAGCTCTTCCACAGACATCTTTTCAAGGTCCAGCGGGGCAAGAACGGGCTTTCGTGGTTCGAGGTCGTCGATATCCATGGCAATGACTCCCCTGGCTGGATGGTTGGGTTGGTGGAACAATGACCGCACCGGGACTGTATGGGCACCAGACGGCGATATATTTGGCCCGCAGCGCCAATTTGTTGTCAAGTTGGCGCTGGACGTGGCGCGCCGCCTGACTATATGACTTCGCTAACTCTCCGCAATTCACGTATCAGACCATCCGTTCGCCTCTAGGGCGAACCGCCTGGAGGTTCTATGACACAACTAATGATGCCGCGTGCAACTGCGGTCTGGCTGATTGACAACACAGCGCTAACTTTCATTCAAATTGCCGAATTTTGCAGTTTGCATGAACTTGAAGTGCAGGCCATTGCAGATGGCGAAGTCAATGGCGGTATGGCGGGCATGGACCCGCTGCAGAATAGCCAGCTGACACCCGAGGAGATTAAACGCTGCGAGGCGGATCCGACGGCGTCCCTGGAATTGCTGAAAACCGATATGCCGGAGCCGATCAAGCGCGCAAAGGGTGCCCGGTACACGCCCATCTCAAAGCGTCAGGACAAGCCGGACGGAATCGCCTGGCTACTGAAGAACCATCCTGAACTGACCGATGCCCAGGTGGGCCGGCTCCTTGGCACCACAAAGTCGACAATTACTGCGGTGCGCGAGCGAACCCACTGGAACACGAGCAACATCCGTGCCCGGGATCCTGTGGACATCGGGTTGTGCACTTATGTTGATTTGTATGCGGCAGTGGAGAAAGCGCGCGCCAAGCTCAAGAAAGATGGCAAGACGCCCGAGGATGCTGCCTCTGGCGCGCCGCACTACCCGGCCCCTGAAGTGCCTGAATCTGCCGACACGCCCGCACAGGATCCATACGCGCAGTTCCTGGGCACGGGAAAAGACGACTAGGCTGCTGCGCCAGATGCGTAGCCGAGGGCTTGCAGCGCCACGGTAATCTCGTCGAGGATCGCCGCGTCATCAATGGTCGCTGGCATCTTCCACGCCTCGTTGTCTGCAATTTTCTGCATTGTACCACGGAGGATTTTTCCGGAACGGGTCTTCGGCAGTCTGCCGACGATGGTGGCTGTCTTGAACGCGGCGACGGGTCCAATGCGATCTCGCACCATCTTTACAGATTCGTCCAAAATATCGCTGTCAGGGCGCTCGCAGCCAGCATTCAGCACAAGAAAACCAACAGGTATCTGGCCCTTGAGCTGATCGGCAACGCCAATGACCGCACATTCAGCGACCTCCGGATGATCGGCCAGCACTTCTTCGATCGCCCCGGTGGACAATCGATGACCCGCCACATTGATCACGTCGTCCGTGCGGGTCATGACAAAGACATAGCCATCCTCGTCGATATAGCCGGCATCGCCGGTTTTGTAGTAGCCCGGGAAGTCGGCCATATAAGCTTCGTGATACCGCGCCTCCGCATTCCAGAGCGTCGGCAATGTTCCGGGCGGCAGCGGTAATTTTGCCACAAGCGCGCCGATGTCGCCGGCCGCCACTGGCTGCTGGTTGTCGTCCAGAACCGCCATGTCCCATCCGGGCATGGGCAGGGTCGGTGAGCCATACTTAACCGGCAGCTTCTCAATGCCCATCGGATTGGCGCAAATCGACCAGCCCGTTTCGGTCTGCCACCAATGATCAATCACTGGCACGTCCAGGTGCCGCTCCGCCCATTGAATGGTGTCCGGATCGGCCCGCTCGCCGGCGAGGAACAAGGTACGGAAGCCAGACATGTCGTAGCGGGTTACGAACTCGCCGGCGGGGTCCTGCTGCTTGATTGCGCGGAAGGCGGTGGGCGCGGTGAACAGGACCCGGACATTGTGCTCAGAAATGATCCGCCAGAAGACCCCAGCGTCGGGCGTACCTACCGGTTTTCCCTCAAAAAGGATGGTCGTGTTTCCATGCAGGAGTGGGGCATAGACGATGTAAGAGTGCCCGACCACCCAGCCCACGTCTGACGCCGCCCAGAATGTTTCACCCGGGTTCACGCCATAAATGTTCTTCATCGACCAGTTCAGCGCCACCATGTGACCACCATTGTCCCGGACGATGCCTTTTGGCTCCCCGGTGGTGCCCGAGGTGTAGAGAATGTAGAGCGGATCTGTGGCCGCAACGGGGACACACTCATGTGGTTCCGCAGCGGACATGGCATCATCCCAATCCAGATCCCGTTCGGGATTCAGTAGGGCGATCTCTTCATCCCGCTGCAGAACAATGCTGCGGTCAGGTTTATGGGACGCCATCGCAATCGCGTCGTCCAGAAGCGGCTTGTACGCAACGACACGGCCCGGCTCCAGTCCGCAGGACGCGGAGACGATGACCTTCGGCGTTGCGTCATCAATGCGCACGGCCAGTTCGTTGGATGCAAATCCGCCAAACACCACCGAGTGGACGGCGCCCAGACGCGCGACCGCCAGCATGGCAATAACCGCTTCGGGTATCATCGGCATATAGATGATCACCCTGTCGCCTTTTGCGACCCCGGTTGACGCCAGCACGCCTGCAAACCGAGCTACTTCGTCCCGGAGTTGCCGGTATGTATAAGATCGCTGCCGACCGGTGATCGGACTATCGTAGATGAGTGCCGCTTGTTCCGCACGGCCGCCGTCCACGTGGCGATCGAGCGCGTTGTAGCAGGTGTTGCAGCGTGCGCCAGAGAACCAGCGGTACGATGGAGCGTTGCTGTCGTCAAAGACGCGGTCCCAGCGCTTTTCCCAGTGGAGGTCTTCTGCTGCCTCCGACCAAAACGCGTCAGGATCGTCGAGCGATCTTTTGTGAATCGCGCGATAGTCGCCGGCCATAAGGTGCTCCCCTGTGATTGTTCTCTAGGCTGGCTGGGCCCGCCCATTGTGTCTGGGCTGTCGATGAGGGTATCCATCGCTTCCGTCATCGCTTCGCCCATTCGTGACGGAAATTCCGACGAATCGTGCGGCGCACTTGACGGACACTAGATTGCACGCTGGCATGAGGTTCGACAAGAACAAGTCGCAGTCGGCAATGTTAGGCTTGGGAGCTGCACACTGTATGCATCAACTTGATTCACTCCTTCATCCGTGGGGTGCTGGACCCGCACTCATATTTGAAGCTGAGCCCGTCTATGCCGAAGAAATTCGCGAGGGCGCCGCAAGGCTCGCCGCGGGATTACGTGCGAAGGGCGTGGAGAAAGGCGACCGGGTTGCCGTTTGGTTGCCTAACTGTCCGGAATGGCTGGAGGTGCTGTTTGCCTGTGCACAAATCGGTGCCATTGCTGTCGCCGTTAACACCCGCTTCAAAAGCGCAGAGGTGCAGGACATCGTGGGGCGCGCCGGGGCAAAAATTCTGATCCTGTGGCCAGGCTTCAGGGGTATCGACTTCCTGGCCATTCTGAAGGGCGTGAACGTGGCGGCCCTTACGGCGCTGAAGGATTTGGTGGTGATTGGAGGAAACCCGGGTGTTTGGGACGGTGAACAGGAGGTTGTCGCTTTTGACGAGTTGAAGGCGCAGGGAGCGCTGACTGAGTATGCGGCAGGCGGCGAGGAAGGCTGCGCGATTTTCACCACCTCTGGCACCACCAGTGCACCAAAATTTGTGCTTCACAATCACCGCTCCACCGTTCACCACGCCAATGATGTGGTTCAGGCATTCAGCTATGACGACTCCGATGCGAGCTTCATGCTCGCGGTGCCTCTCTGCGGGGTGTTTGGCTATGCACAGATGATGGCGACCCTGGCAGCCCGCCGACCTACAGTGATGCTGCCGTCTTTTGATCCTTCAGCCGCCGCCAACCTGATCCGCCGCCACCGGGTCACACATATGAATGCCACCGACGATATGCTGGAGGCGCTGGTTGCGCAGGAAGAAGAACCACATCCTTTCCCGTCGCTCAGGCGCTGTGGTTTTGCATCCTTTAATCGCGATGCCAATGAAACCATGCGCATGGGTAAAGCCCGCGGTCTGCCGCTGGTGGGTTTATACGGGATGAGTGAAGTGCAGGCCCTGTTCGCCGGGCAGGCCCCAACTGACAGCCCGGAACAGCGGGCGTTGGGCGGCGGCAAGCTGGTATCGCCCCAGGCAAGAGTGCGGGTAAGGGATTCTGATACCGGGCGCCTGCTTGCACCGGGCGAGCAGGGGGAACTGGAACTGAGTGGTCCGAGCCTGATGGCCGGGTATTTCGGCGACCCGGAGGCGACGGCCGAGGCTATCACCGACGACGGCTATATCCGAACCGGCGACCTCGGCTACCAGACACCAGACGGTTTTGTTTTTCTGGCCCGGATGGGCGATGCAATGCGGTTGGGAGGATTCCTGGTCAATCCGGCGGAAATTTCCAGCCAGATCGAAGATCTGCCGGAAGTAGCCGAAGCGCAGGTGGTGGCAGTTTCCCACGACGGCCGGGCCCGCCCATTTGCCTTCGTTGTGCTGGTGTCAGGTAATGACTTCGATGAAGGGAGGGTGTTGGCGCATTGCGCGGCGCGTTTGGCAAAATTCAAGGTGCCGATAGGTGCGCAGCAGATTGCTCGCTTTCCCGTTGCCGAAAGCGCAAACGGAACGAAAATTCAACGCAAAAAGCTTCGTCAGATGGCAGAAGACCTGATGGGTTAGCGGGGCTAGGTGCGCTCCATATCTGCTATCTGATCCTTGATGCCAAGCTTTTGAACCTTCAGCGCCGCAATTCTTTGGTCGTCTGGGTTGGGGCGCGCATATTCGTCAGAGATATCATCTTTCAATTTCGTGTGCTGAGCCTTTAGGGCTTCAAGCTGTTCCTGCTGGGCCACGCTTTTTCCTCCTTACATTCACGTCTTCCTCCTTACATTCACATCTGTATTTTAGCAGCCATTTAGCTACACGTCGATTCCTGGCGGTCTGGCGGTTACGCGGATGTTGCTGCACCCATCGCTGCACCCATCGCATCATGGGCGTGGGCCGACACCACATCTGCCGTGAAATCTGCATAACCGGCGGTCAGAATTGTTGCAAAGGCGGCAGCATCCTCGCCTTCTGATGCGGCGCCTGCTGCCCTCAGATAGAGCGCGCCATTCGCGGCGGAAACGCCAATCCTTTTGTGAAGGTCTGCAGGTCCCTCCGGTTTCATTTTCCGCGCAATCCCGGCGAGCGAGAGTTGCTCAAGATGTTCCGCGTCGATCTCGATCTTCTGAAGACGGGCGCGAAGCGATTGCTGCAAGCTGTCCTCAACGCCGGAATAAGGGGTCTTCAAGTGCTGGCGCAGCCAACGAATGTGACGCACCACTGTGTGATGCCAGTCGCCGATCTGAGATTCAGCATTTGCGAGATCCTCGGCGTTCAGCGCCGGGTATCCGTCCGCACCGCACCACAGGCACCAAAGCAGCAGATTGACGTCGATCTGGTGGCGTTCTTGCAATTCCAGGCATGCAGGGGGCACGCCGTCGGTGCCATACACCGTCAGCGAAAAATCCCAGAATGCGTCGTCAGGAAATCCAGAACTCATTGCGCGCCTGTTCTATCTCGATAAACTGTCGATGCCAACGACAGGGCGGCAAGAATGTCCACACGTTGAGGAACGGGGCAGACGCGACTGGTATCCCATGAATGACTCAGAACAGGATACGGACCAATGGCAGCAAAAACTGGAAGACCTGCGGGTCGAACATCGCGACCTGGATGACGTGATTGCGCGGGTCGCCGAAGAAGCGCCCTTCGATCAAATTCGAGTTCAGCGGTTGAAAAAGCGCAAGCTGATGCTGCGCGATGAGATCGCGCGGATCGAAAATATATTGCTGCCGGATATTATTGCGTGAGACGCGGTCTAGCGGTCGGCTCGGGTCTTATACATAGCCTTGTCAGCACCTGACAGAGCGTCCTCTGCGGATTCACCTGGCTTGATCGCATGGACGCCCCAGGAAACGGACACATCGACGCCTTCACCACCCCATTCCATGGGGGTATCCGTCATCAGCTTCGACAGGGATTCTCCCTTGCGAAACGCGTTATGTTCATCCGTGTGCATGAGCAGTACGGCGAACTCATCGCCGCCTAATCGTCCAACCGCATCTGATTGACGAACATTGCGTACCAGCATCTGTGCGACATGCGATATCATGGTGTCACCAGCCGAATGGCCAAGCTCGTCGTTGATCCGCTTCAGGTCGTTGATGTCCATGTAGACGACGCAGCTAGGGATTCCATAGCGAGTACAGAACGCCACCGCACGGTTGAGTTCACGCAGGAAAGCGCGCCGGTTGAAGGCTGGCACCAGCGGGTCGGTATCCGCCAGATTTTCCAGATAGGCGATGCGCCGGTAGGCGCCCTCAAGGGCCGAACGCAAGTATTTGATTTCGTCCGCCATGTCCTTCGGACGGCGGGGCAGCGGCAGATCAAGACGGAACCGCCGGCGAAAGACTTCTTCCGTCGGCACCCGATCATCATCGAGCCAATCAAAATCCCGAGGTTCCTGGTCAGTTGCGCCGCTTGCTTGGGCCTCTGCTGGTGGCAGAGTGCGGTCCGGTGCCTGTTGGTCCATATCTGAAACCGTTCAACATGCTGATGATGTTGGCCCGAGACTAGTCGCCAAGGACCAAGAAACCGTTAACTTTCCCGCAAAATTGCGCGCTGTTGCCGCCAATCGCTCGAGCGTGTAAGGGTGTTTTTTGCATATTGGATGAGGCAAACCGTGGAGCATGCCGACGTCGCGATAGTAATGGGTAGCCAGTCCGACTGGCCGACCATGAAAGCTGCTGCCGATATTCTGGACGCGCTGGCGGTCCCCTATGAGGCGCGGATCGTTTCCGCCCATCGGACACCGGCCCGCCTGGTTGAATTTGCGACCAAAGCTCGGGATTCAGGCTTCAAAGTGGTTATTGCCGGGGCAGGGGGGGCCGCACATCTTCCGGGCATGATTGCATCGATGACGCCGTTGCCGGTGCTTGGGGTCCCTGTCAGATCCAAAACCCTGGACGGGCTGGATTCTCTCCTGTCGATCGTCCAGATGCCAGGCGGCGTGCCGGTGGGTACCCTCGCTGTAGGTGAGGCTGGCGCAAAAAATGCGGCGCTGCTCGCGGCCGGGATACTGGCGCTGGCTGATTCCGGGCTCGCCGACCGGCTTGACGCCTGGCGCAGCGCCCAGACCGAGGGTGTTGCGGACAAACCGGCGTGATGACTTCTCGTCAACGGACCTAGGCCGGCCAGGGATGGGCGCCACGCTTGGAATTTTGGGCGGCGGACAGCTGGGGCGCATGACCGCCATGGCGGCAGCGCGGCTTGGAATTCCCTGTGTGGTCTGGACCCCTGACGCCGATTCGCCTGCATCCCAGGTGGCCGCTGAAACCATTGTTGCGCCCTGGAACGACTCGCAGGCGGCGGCGGTGCTTGCAGCAAAAGTTGATGCGGTGACACTCGAGTTCGAGAACGTGCCGCTGGATGCGGTCCGGGCGCTAACGGAGTTGGTCGCCGTGCGTCCCGGCGCGAGATGTCTTGAAGTTGCCCAAGATCGACTGTTGGAGAAAACCTTTGCCAACGATTTGGGCATCGCAACGGCGCCGTATCGCCAGGTCGGTTCACTCGATGAACTGGGTAGGGCATTCCAGGATATTGGCGGGCCGGCGATCCTAAAATCCCGACGGCTGGGCTACGATGGTAAGGGTCAGACCCGCCTCAACCAATCCGGCGATGCGCCGCTTGCCTGGGAGGAGGTGGGCGGCGTTCCCTGTATTCTCGAAGGCTTTGTGCCATTCGAAAAGGAAGTCTCGGTAATTGTTGGCCGTGGCCTAGACGGTGCCTGTCGCGCCTATGATGTGATGGAAAATCATCACGAAAACCACATCCTTCGACGAACGCTGGCGCCGGCGGCGATTTCTCCTGCTGTAGCTTCACAGGCGCAGGAAATAGGGGCCAGGCTGGCGTCTGCTCTCGATCTGGTTGGCTTGCTCGCCGTCGAATTTTTCCTGCTCGAAGATGGCACCTTGATGGTCAATGAAATCGCGCCGCGGCCGCATAATTCCGGACACTGGACAATCGATGCCTGCACCGTGAGCCAGTTTGAGCAGTTGGTGCGCGCAGTTGTGGATCTGCCGCTGGGCGATCCGCAACGCCATTCAGATGCGGAAATGCTCAATCTTCTCGGTAATGAAGCATCGATGGTATCCGATAGCCTTTCACAGCCGGGCACTTGCGTGCATCTCTATGGAAAATCCGAAGCCCGCGCCGGGCGAAAGATGGGGCACATCACGATGCTGCGCCCACGTACCTAGCCGGCCCGCGAGCAAATGCAGTCAGTAGCGGTATGTCCAGCGTTGTGATCGCCTGAGCTTTTGCAGAAATTCCGCTGGCCCCGAAAGCGAGCCGAAACGGTTTCGCAGGCTCGATAGGCTGCCCGGTATCTTCATCACACTATCAATACGACGGCCTAAAAACTGCCAGGTATTGGCTTTGTCCGGTGAGCTGTCCGAAAGCCAGTACAACAGGGTCGGTACATAAACCGAGGCTAACAGGCCGCGCTTGGTATAGTAGTTGTAGTCTGTGGCCGTATCGCCGGCAGCATACCAAATCGCGTCGACGGTGTGGTGCACGCATCGCATTGAGGCAAGCATATTTTGGGGCAGTGCGAGGATCACGGCCGCGCGGCGTACTGCTTCTTTGTCAGGGGCGAGAAGTTCAAGCCGAGCCCGGACTCCCAATACGACTTTGTCCCGTACTCTGTCCGTCGCTTCGAACTCGTCCGCTATGCGCGCCAGCATCCGGCGGTCCACAAGAAAACTCCATTCCTTCAGGGCACCGAGGCTGGTTGCAGGCAGGGTCCCTACATCTTCCGATGCGATTCCGAGGTCTTCTATGGCTTTTTCGATCGCCCGGCGGGACCAGCCATCGAACGGGACGTGCCCGACGACAGCGTCCAGAAAGCGCTCCAATCGGGCGTCATTCTGCGCGTCGGGACTGTGGGTATGATCGCTCATGGTCTTGCTCGGTGCGGCAGGAAGTTGCGTAGGCCTTCACAATTCCAGCGCATTGTGATACTAATTTGGCAATGCGGCTGGTTCGGGAAACCGAACGGCCGCTTTTTGATCCTAGACAAATCGCGTCGCAATCGCCAGTGGGCAGCGGGGCGCTGGCCAGTCCACGCTGGCATATGACATGGAGACAGACCCATCGTTCAGGTAATCGTACGGGACAACAACGTTGACCAGGCCCTCAAGGCCCTGAAAAAGAAGATGCAGCGCGAAGGTGTCTTTCGCGAGATGAAGCTGCGCCGCAACTATGAGAAGCCGTCCGAGCGACGCGCGCGGGAAAAGGCGGAGGCGATTAGACGCGCCCGCAAACTGGCCCGTAAGCGCCTGGAGCGCGAAGGCTTCTGATTTCGGGCGTCAGCCCGGCACAGATCCGTTTCGTCAGGTCAATTTAGACTATAAGCCGGCCCAGGTACCTGGGCCGGCCATTACCGTTTGTCCGCTCTCCGAAAAGACCTGGGCAAAAAAAACGGCAGGCCGAAGCCTGCCGTTCAAAGAAATCGGCGGGTAGGGAACAGCGATGCTGATACCAAACGGGCCCGCCAACGTGACACGCAGCGACTATGCCGCTGCCAACCTGAACCCAGCATGAACGGCTGGTTTCCGTGCCAAACCAGCCATTAACCATCTGAGTCCACGATTGGTTAGCCATCGGGACTAGGGGATTGTTAAAGCGCGGCGACTAGATTTTCAGACGCATTCAAGTTTTGCCGGACACTATTAGTTCGCCGGTTGAAACCAACCTATTGGGGAAACCCACATGCGTCGAGCGGCAAGATTTTCATACCAGTTCCTGCGCTGTAATCGTGGCGCAGCTATGGTTGAGTGGGCCCTGGTCGCGCCTGTAGCGACAACCGTGGGATTTGTCTTCCTTGAGCTTTTGATGATGCTTTTCATCAATGTGATGGCCGAAGGCGGCCTGCGCGAAGCGGCACGATACGGCATCACAGGGTTTGTGCCTGACGGCAAGACCCGAGAAGAGCACATCACCCAGATCGTCCAGGAACACACGCTGGGATTCCTCAGTGGCGAAGACACAAAAATCACCACGAAAATTTATCCGGCATTTGACCGGGTTGGTGACGGCGAGAAATTCACCGACGAGAACGCCAACGGTAAGTATGACGACGGTGAACCGTTCATCGATGAAAACGGCAATGGCGTCTATGACGCGGATGTCGGTGAAGATGGCGCCGGCGGTCCGGGCGACATCGTCGCCTACAAGATCACCTACAACTACACCCTGATGACGCCCTTCCTGGCGCCCCTCGTTGGTGACGGAAACGGCAAGATCGAATTCACGGCGGTCGTCGTCGTACAGAACGAGCCTTTCTAAATGGGATCGTTCGCCACGGAGATAGACAGATGCTGCTTTCACTGATTAGACGGTTTCGCGGATCGGAGCGCGGCTCGATTTCCGCCGAATTCGCGATCTCGATGACGGTCATCATCGCGTTGCTGACTGGCGGCATGGAATTTGGGCGCTACGTTCTCGTCCGGCAAAAGCTCGACCGTGCGGCAACAACCGCCAGTGATCTTGTTGCGCGCGCGGAGACCGTTTCCACCGGCCAACTGGGCAATATTTTCAGTTCCACAAAGGAAGTGATGACGCCCTATGATTTCACCGCCAACGGCCTCGTCATTGTCTCGATGGTGACCCAGACCAATGGCGACGACACGATCGTCTGGCAACGGGCCGGTGGTGGAACACTTGTGAAGAACAGTGTGGTCGGCGTCGAAGGCAACGTCGCCACTCTGCCTGCCGGATTTACTCTCCGTGACGGCGAAAGCGTCGTCGTTGCCGAAGTCCACTATCGCTACAACCCGATGATCCTCGGCAGCTTCCTCGGAATCACGGATGTGTATCACATTGCCTATTTCCGACCGCGGTTCGGAGCCACAGTTCCCCTGGATCCCTAGACCGCGACACTGATCTTAACGATCAGCAGACCGGCGCGCCGACTTCAACGATCAGCGCCTCGGTTATTAAATTTATCAGCAATACCGTTCACAGGATGCACCGGCCGGTCCGGTGCATTCACTTTTGCGCATGATCGGCATCGCCGATTGCCAGCGGACAGCCCAGGAATCCTCGGCGCACCAATCCCGAAAGGCGGAATGGGGGCCTCCAGAGATGAGACGGTCTTGCGTCTGGCCGTTCGTCCGCATCTGGGGTGAGGGGGCGGCGCCCCCGCTGATCCTCCCGACCCTGCTGCCAGCCCGCTGATCCTCGGCAGCTTCATCGGGATCACCAATGTGTATCGCATCGCATTTTCCCAACCGCGGTTCGGGGGCACGGCCCCCCTGGATCCATTGACTGGGACGCTGATCTCAACGATCAGCGCCTCGGTTCCTCATCTCATTTTTGTTGCCATTCACCGGATGCACCGTCTGGTCCGGTGCGTTCGCAATTGGGTTTCGTTCGCATCACTGACCGCCCGACGCTTTCTTCCGGCAACCTCACCAAGGTGAGCTACCGCCGGATCATCGGTAACCTGGGCCTCGGGCGCATGGCCGTTCAACCGACGCAGGACTATCCTGGTGGTTGGTCGGATCAGATGAACATCCCCTTCGCCATCTTAGGCTCGGCTGCCCGGGTTCGAACGGGATCCCTGGTCGAGCAAGACGTCGAGCCAGGTCCAGGCCTCCCAATTTCAGAGGCGGGGTCGATTGTCCCTGGCGCGTCTTAGATGCCAGCGCGAGGCTTGCCGTATTTCCCGAGTGAAATGGAGCCTGTTTCATTCCCGTCGAAGCTGGCCACTGCCGCATTGAAGGTCCGCAACAGTGGGCATCGCCGATGGCGGTAAGGGGCTTGTCATTTCGGAGAAAAGGGCGCCCAGAGAAAAGACCACTAAATGAAAAGGCGGCTCAAAGAAAAAGGCGGCGCCTGGCCTACAGGCGCCGCCTTGAGGAATGCGGGGGGTGGGAGCTGGTGCTCCTGCCCCTATTTGGAGATGCGTAGTTTCGACAAGTGCTTGGAGATGGCGATGAACACACTGGCCAGCTCCGAGGACGTGGGCGCGAAGTGGTAGTAGGGTGAATTCGGCTCACTGGCCACATCCTTCATCAGCTGCTCCTGGCTGCTGCCGCCACCGTTTGCGAACTGGATCGTGTAGACCAGAATGCCTTTCGCCTTGATGTTGGAGGCGATCAGACGCAGGCGTGCGTCAAGCTCTGACGTGTTCAATCTTCGCTTATAGGCGTCGCCATAGTCACGTACATGGGAGCCATCGGTGAGGAGCACAATTGCCTGGGTGCGTGGGCCGTCCGGATCCGGATCGGCTTCTGTGAATGGCGCCTCGGGGCTCAATACGCGGGCCGCCCACATCAGCCCCTGGGCAATGTTGGTGGTGCCTGTAGGTTGGGTCAGGCCGTTGATATACGCTTTTACCTGGTTCTTGTTGCTGGCCAGCGCATAGATGCCTTTGTTCAGGCAGGGCGTGCATTCATCCCACGAGTAAGGGCTGGCGGTGCAGACGCCGGGGGACTTGGGTTCGCCCTCGGCGCCAACCGGTTCCCACGCAACCCAGTCTCCGTTCGCATGTGCGACACTACCATCCACATGGTCGGCATCGTCATCCACGCCATTGTCCTTGAACCGCGCATAAACGCAGCCACTCCAGTTGTTTGGCGGAGCGCTCAACAGCGGTACTGGTGAATGGTTTGTATTGTAGACGATGTTCTGGGTGGCACTCGTCAGCGGATTGGTGAACGAATCGACGGTGGTGGTATTGTTCGAACCCGGATTGTAGGGCGTTCCGTTGACCGTCACGTTGACCTTGCCGTTCCAGGGAACCACAGCGACTTTGAGGAGTTCTGATGTATTGAGGTCGCCAAACAAATGATCGACCAATAGCTTCGCTGCTGTTCGTGCACCAGAGATGCGACTGCCGCCACCCGGCGCCGATGAGCTCATCGAACCGGACATGTCGATCGACATGACCACATCCATATAGTTCGTCTGGCGGGTCACCTCTGTGGAGGCGCTGACCGAGATTGTCTGGTGGCCGAAAATGCGCATGAAGGATGTTGGAATCGATGCGCTGGCCGTCACAGTGATCTTATCTTCATCACTGTCATAGCTGAACGTGGGCCCAGTGATGGTGGCGTCCATGTAGCCGGCCGGAAAATTCGCGTTGAAGAACTGGCGAACATCCGATTCCATCTCAGTGTTGTCGTGGGTCTTGTGTGCGCCGGCGAGAGCTGCGGAATCCAGTGCCTGACTCAGCTTTGCGCGCAGCATATATCCGCGGCCGGCATCAGTGCCGACGCCGACGGCGCCAATCAGTGGAATTGCTATGAACGCGGTGTAGGCGAGGTTGGACCCCTCTTCGCTACGGAAAAGGCGTCGGAAAAGCCTAAACATCTCAAAGTTCCCCCAGGAACAATTTCGGGTGCCAAGCCCGCCCCTCCTCCGATGGTTAGTGCGTGGTCTGGCTTATTATTATTGTTGCTATTTTGAGATGCGAAGCTTTGCTAAGTGATTTGCAACTTCGGTGAAAATTGTCTTAAGAGCGTTGCTGTCAGGAGCGTAGTGGTAGTAGGGCGCACCAGGTTCGCTGGCCACCTGCTTCATCAGATCCTGCAGCGCACCGCCGCCGTTGGCGAACTGGATCGTATAGATCAGGATACCTTGAGCTTTGATGTTGCCGGCAATTTCCAGCAGCCGTGCATTCATCTGTGCCTGGGCCGTTGAGCCGCCGCCCCATGTCCGTTTGTAGCCGTCGCCGTAAGCGGCCACATGCTCGCCATCTGTCAGCAACACGATGGCCTGGGTGCGCGGGCCGTCCGGATCGGGGTCTGCCTGGGTATAGGGCGCCGTGGGTATCAGAACCCGCCAGGCCCACACCAGGCCCTGGGCGATATTGGTCGACCCGGTTGGCGAGACCAGCGCGTTGATCGATGACATGGTCGACGACTTGCTTTGTGCCAAGGGAACGATGCCGTGGGACAGGCAGGGTGTGCATTCGTTGCCGCTTCCCCCGGCCGCACTGCATTGGCCCGGTGACACCGGCTCGCCTTCTGTGCCGATCGGCTCCCACGCAACCCAGTCGCCATTGGCGTGGGTGAAATCACCGGCCGTGGAGTCACCGTCGTCCGCGACCCCATTATTCTTGTACCGGGCGTACACGCAGCCTTTCCAGTTGGCGGGTGGCTGGGAAAGAAGCGGGACGGCCGTGTTGTTGGGTTGATAAACTTGGCTTTGGCTGGCGCTGGTAAGGGGGTTCTTGAACGAGTCGACGCTGTTCCATTGGCTCGAACCCGCGGAATAAGCGACGCCGTTCATCGTAACGTTCACTTTCGCGTTCCAGGGCACAATGCCAATTTTCAGCAGATCTTTGGTTTCCAGGTCACCATACAGCACGTTCACGAGTTCGACTGCTGCTGCACGGGCAGCAGCAATTCGTGTGCCGCCCCCGGGCGCACTCCAACCCATCGAGCCCGACATGTCGATGGACATGACAAGATCAAGATAGGAGGTTTTGCGTGTCACCTCGGTTTCGGCTGATACGGTGATCTGGTTGATGCCGAAGATGCGCATGAAGGTCGTCGGCACGGTGGCCGACGCGCGCAGGGTGACGGTCTCGGCCTGGTCATCCACCGTGATTGTGGGGCCGGTGACCACGGCATCCAGGTACCCGTTTGGAAAATTCGAACTGAAGAACTGATTGACATCCTGATTGAGCATGTCGTCGTCGTGGACCACTTTGGCGCCGGCCAGTGCGGCTGAATCCAAGGCCTGTGAAAGCTTTGCTTTGACCATGAAGCCGCGGCCGGCGTCGGTGCCGAGGCCGACTGCGCCGATCAGAGGGACAATAATGACTGCGGTGTAGGCCAGATTGGAGCCAGATTGCGACTGCAGCAGCCGCCGGATGAGCCCGAACATGCTATTAACACTCCCAGTGTAATGTGCATTTCTTGCTGGCCGTGCCCCTATCCCCGGGCTCTGGCCTTATTATGATTGCCTACAATCTGGGCGGGCCGCGTTAAGACGGCGAAAAAACACTCAGTTAATCATTGGGTGGCGTATTTGAGGCTATTGATCGTTGGCCGATGATGTCCTGCGGGGTGATCAGCGGCAAAAATATTTCCCCTATTATTATGTGTCGTGCCTGCGCGCCGAATTTTTATAATTTATTATCCATATCCTTTGAAATTCCCTTAGCGCCCGATGTGGAAGATAGCGCCGTGCCCCGGCAGTGGTGCCGGTCGCAAAATTCAATGTGGAGGGTTTCACTATGTTTAAGAAGTTTCTTGCAGACGAGTCCGGCGCGACGGCCATCGAGTATGGCCTGATTGCCGCTTTGGTTTCGGTTGCTGGCATTGTTGCTCTGGAGTCCATGGGCTCCTCGCTGTCCGCGCTGTTCTCTGACGTCTCTTCGAAGATGCAGACCGGTGCGGCCTCTGCCCCGGCGCCGGCGCCAACTCCGTAAGCCAAAACCAAGATTCTGCGGGCGGACACCCTCCCAGGAGGATCCGCCTCGCAGAAAGCCAAGTAAAGGAGACCGCCGACATTGTTGGCGGTTTCTTTTTTTTTGAGGGGCCTGCCTGCACCGCGCGGGGCTTGGGTGTCGCACCAATCTCGCCCATGTGCCTCACCGTCGAAAACCAACTTCGAATGCTGGCCGCGTCGGGCAGACTTCCCGCAATCATCCTCCACGGGGTAACCAAAGGTTAACTCCCTTCGCACTACTCTGCCGCTCAGAAGATAGCTCAATCAGGGGGAATTCTCGATTTCCAACGGCGCCAGCGGGGCGCAGCTAAACAAAATTCGGCGACGTCAAGTCAGACGCCAGCTTGCCCCAAAAGCCTTTCTTGCCTGACGGCAAATGACGCCAGGACGATCGAGAACCCACCTGCAACGATGATTGAAGAAGCCAAGAAGCTGGCTGAGAAAGCGGACTGAGACAGATGCTTACACCAGGCGAAATGACGAATGTGCTGGTTCTCATCTACGGCGGCTTGCTGCTGACCGCGGCCTATACCGATTTCCGTTTCTTCAAAATTCCGAACAGAATCGTCGCTTCTATACTCATTCTTTACCCTGCCTATGTAGTTAGTAGCCCCGAGAACGTCGCCTGGGCTGCCTCCCTAATGGCAGCCGGTGTGCTTTTCGTAGCAGGGCTGATCCTGTTCCGGTTTGGCGCAATGGGCGGCGGCGATGTGAAACTACTTGTGGCGGTAAGCCTGTGGTCGGGGTTCGAGAATTATCTGACGTTGATGGTCGTGACGGCGTGTGTCGGCGTGTTGCTGATCCCGCTGTCCGCATTTTTAACGTCACTCAAGTTTGCCAAAGCCGAAGCCGCCCAGGCGGGTGGCGCCGGCGCCCTGGCGGGCGCTCGTACTTTCGGTTCAGCGCTGGCGGGGATGCGCTTCGTTCATCTCAGAGGTCATTGGATTCCATATGGCGTCGCGATTGCGGCGGCAGGGATCTATATCGCCAGTGGCATTTTGACCTTCTAGGTCTGGAGAATTTCTGATGCGTAAAAGCCTTATTGTTCTGGTGGTATTGGCCCTCACGATGGCCGGCGGCACGGTTTATGTCGTCAGCAATTTCCTGAAGGCCGAGCGCAACAAGTCCAAGGTTGTCAAGGTCAAGCCCAAGCGCATCAAGAAGCTGACCTTTGTCCTGGTCGCGCAGAGCACCATGCAACCAGGCGCCTATGTCCGCCCGGCCAATGTGCGTTGGCAGGTTTGGCCGGCTGGGCGCGTTAGCCCTGCCTACATCACGCGGATAGGCCGCCCGACATCACAACAACGTCGGCGGGTGAAGGAGCTGGAAGGCGCAGTTGTGCGTCTGCAAATTCCTTCCGGCCAGCCGATTACCGACCAGATGTTCGTGCTGCCGGGCGAGCGCGGCTTTCTCGCTGCGGTGCTCAAGCCTGGTATGCGCGCCGTATCGATCAAGATCAATTCCGCTTCTGGTGTATCCGGATTGGCCCAACCAGGGGACAGGGTGGACCTAATCTGGGTCTACTCGATCCAGACTCCCGGTGGGGCGCGACGGTCCAAGACAAGGGTTGCTGAAACATTGCTGGTCAGCGTTCGCCTTCTGGCGATCAACCAGGAATTGGGTCAACCGCAACGCGCCGTTGTCACAAAGAGACCGAAGGGATCAAAAGGTAAATCTGCGCGCAAGACCCGGCGCAAAAAGATCAAGCTCAGCACAGCGACGGTAGAACTTACGCCAAAACAGGCGGAGATGATTGCTGTCGCACTGACCAAGGGTGCAATCACCCTTAGCCTGAACAGCCTGGCGCGCCCGACGACCAAGCAAAATCATCTGATCACGGCGGCCAACACCGATCAAACTTTGAAGACCGATTCGGGTGACGGCAACCCAAAGCGTGGGCGAACTTTCACAATGGATCAGCATGTTAGCCGGCTGATCAGTTTCGCCAAGCAACAGAAACCGACCCGGCAGCAGGTGGTTGTCCTGCGTGGCGGCAAGTCAGACAACGCTGGCACCGTTCGCAAAAAGAACAAGGTCGAAAAGGATCCCGACGCCGAAGAAGGCGACGATGAGGGAGAGGACGAATGAGCATGAATACGTTTTCACATAGCGCGCCGCACGGCGTAGCTGCTGGCTGGCGCTGGCCTATCATCGCGATGGCTTTGCTCGGACTGCTGGTCAGTCTGTCGATTGCCGCCGTTAAGGTTGACAGTGCTTCGGCCCAGGTGGGCGTCCGCAGGGCATACGGTCTGGAAATCAACAAGGGCCGGCTCATTCGGCTGCCCAACCCGGCCAAGGTGGTGTTTATCGCCAACCCGAAGATTGCGGATATCCAGGTCAAGAGTCCGACCCTCGTGTATCTGTTTGCCAAGGGTGTCGGCGAGACGACCTTGATCGCGGTCGATGGTGACGAGAAGGTGCTGATCAACGCGCTGGTCTCGGTCAACCACAATCTGTCACGCCTGCGCCGTACCATGCGCGCGGTGCTGCCGAAGCGACGCATCAAGATCCGCTCAGTGGATGGCGCAATTGTTCTAGCGGGCAATGTCGAATCGCCATCCGAAGCGGCGAAGGCGATGGAGTTGGCGTCCCGAGTGGCTGGCGACCCCCGTCGTGTGGTCAACCAGCTAAAGGTAGTCGGTCCCAACCAGGTCAACCTTCGGGTACGCGTGGTCGAGATGTCCCGCGTAGCAATGCGGCAGCTGGGCATCAACTGGGACGCGCTCATGCAGCGTGGCACCATGATCCTTCAAGCGGCCACGGGTTTGGCGACGACCGCGGCCGGCGCCTTTCCGCCTGCAACGCCGTTTGCTTTGCGACGCACAGTCAACCAGCGGACCTCGAACTCTCTCGGCCTCAACTATACGAGTGGTCCCTACAGCGTTAATGCCGTTATCGATGCCTTGGAGACCGAAGGGCTGATCAAGGTGCTCGCTGAGCCGAACCTGACTGCTCTTACAGGTAAGTCTGCAAGCTTCCTGGCTGGCGGTGAGTTCCCGATCCCCGTGCCGCAGGATGGCGGCGCCATCGGCATCGAATTCAAGAAGTTCGGTGTGGAACTGGCGTTCATTCCGGTGATCCATGACGGCAACCGGATCAGCCTGCGGGTGCGAACCGAGGTAAGCCAGTTGTCGAGCGCCGGCGCGATCACCATTCAGGGTACGTCTATCCCTGCCTTGACGACACGCCGTGCAGAAACATCGGTAGACGTCAGCAGTGGCCAGAGCTTTGCGATCGCCGGCCTGTTGCAGAACAACGTCACCAAGGATCTTTCAAAGGTTCCGTGGCTGGGTGATGTGCCGGTTGTCGGCAGGCTGTTCACCTCAGAGCAGTTCCAGCGCAACGAGACCGAACTGGTGATCATCGTGACGCCCTATGTGGTCCGTCCGGGCATGCGTAAGCAACTCGCCCGCGCCCGCAACCGCGCCGCGCACACGGATATCAAACGTATTGTTCTCGGCCGCAAAAAAGGTCGCCGGGTCACGTCACCGAAACGTCTGGTCGGACCGGCCGGCTTCATTCTCGAATAGGAAGACAGCAATGTTTGGAAAACAGCTTCCCAAAGCACTGTTCCTCGGTTCGGTCGTCCTCGTCGCAGGCTGCTCGGATGGACTTCAGCAGGGCTACTATGACGCCAAGGCGCGATACAACGAAAAGCGTGCTCGTTGGAGCCCGGTATTTGTGCCGTCGCGTGCCAGCCGTGTCCGTGACGGCGGCGTTGAGTGGACCCAACTGACCTATGTCGCAGCGTTCAAGCCCGGCTCGTCGAAATTGACGTCTGGCGCTCGAGCGGGTCTGTCCAGGCTTGGCACTCGCTATGGCGGGCGTGGCACCAGGGTAACGGTTCTGTTGGACTATCCCAGCGATGCCAAGGCGCGCAAGTTGGTGGAGGAACGCCGTCGCGCGATCTCCGTCGCCCTTGCGCAACGGGGACTGTCGGCAAGCAATGTGCGAGCCGTTCCAGGCGCAAAGCATCGCAACTCGGCCGTTGTCCTGATGGGCGTGCGGCGAGCGGTGGTCTCCTCATGCAACGAGTGGAGGACGGCGGTTGGAGGAACTTTGCCCCGCGCCGACGAATGGCGCTACGGCTGTGTCACCCGATCATCTCTCCGGGCACATATCGACAATCCGGCAGACCTCGTTGGCGGACGACCGCTGGGTGGGTTTGACGGTGTGACCGCAGCCAAGACGATTACGGACTATCGGGCCGGCAAGCTCGACAAGCTTCCGACCACGGAAGGCACCCAGGGAGGCTCGAGCAAGTGAGCAGTGATGTGACCACCGCAGTCTACCAGGAAGACGCACAGGTCGACGAAGCCCCCCAATTGGACGGCGGGGGCGCGGAGACTCCCGTTGCGGCAACTGCGACCATGGATGGGTTGGCGTTCGTCAACGACGAACACACCTATCAGGCGATTGCTTCCGTGTTGGGTGCTGAGGCGCAAACGCGCGTGGCCCAGGGCGGCATTGAGCATGCAGTCTCGCACCTGACCCAGTCCGCATGCCCACGCATGCTGGTGGTCGACATTTCCACGGTCCAAGATCCGATGGGCCACGTCGACGCGCTGGCAGAAGTGTGCGAACCCGGCACGGTCGTGATCGCTATCGGTAGCGTCAATGACATCAATCTTTTTCGGCAACTCACCGATGCCGGCGTCTTGGATTACCTGGTAAAGCCGCTGACGCCACAAGCATTTCAGACATCGATCGAGAAAGCTCACGCGCACCTGAGTCAGACGCCAGTCGAAGGCGGTGGCGGTAAGGTGACGATGTTTGTCGGCGCCCGCAGCGGCACCGGTACCAGCACGCTGGCGATGAACACGGCAACCGTCCTGGCCAAGGAGATGAACCAGAAGGTCGCCCTTGTAGATCTCGATCTTCAGTTCGGCACCGTCGCCCTGTTGCTGGATGTTGAAGCAGGCAATGGCCTGCGTGAACTGTTGGAAAATCCCAGCCGCATCGACAGCATGTTCCTGTCAAGCGCTGCGGCCAAGGTGCACGAGAAGCTGTTTGTGCTGGCGGCTGAGGAAGGCCTGACCGGTGGTGTGGACCTGGACCCAGATTCCGTCGCCGAGTTCGTCTCCGAGTTGCGCCTTCACTTCGATCACATCGTGGTCGATATGCCGCCAGGAATCGCTGTCAAGAATTGGAAGGCGATTGGCGAGGCCTCTCACCTGGTGGTTGTGTCGGATCTGACCCTGTTTGGACTTCGCGATACCATGCGGATGCTGACTGCTGCGCGTACCGTTGTCGAAAATGACAAACTCAGCATTGTCGTCAACCGCATCGGAGCTGAAAAAGCGGCCGAAGTTGACCGAAAGAACTTTGAGAAGACCGTCGATCACAAGATCGATGTCGAAGTGCCGGAAGACCGCAAGGCGGCGATCGATGCCGTACGGGCGGGCAAGCCGGTGGTTGAAACGGCAGCAAAATCGAAAATGGCTGCCGCTATCCGCAGCGACATTTGTAAGCGCATCGGTCCGGACGCGAAACCGGACGCCGGCAAAAAGAAACGCAGGAAGTAGCAGGAATTAGATGTCTAACGGATTCGGGCGAAGAGGCGCTAGCGGCGCCGGGTTGGCACCTCAACCTCAAGTGGCGTCGGAAGCGGCGCCGCCTGACGTGACGGGTGCGCCAACCGCTGATCCCGCGCCACCAGCACCTCAGCCGTCGGCGCCCGCGCCTCCGCCTACAGCAGCGCCGCCTCAGCCCAAACCCAAGGCAGTCTCCACGCCGTCGAATCAATCGACCATGGAGAAGGCAAAGGATGTGGTTCAGCCCATCCTGATGGACCAGATTGACGTCTCCACAGCTGTCAAGCTGCCGCGGGAGGAACTTGCGCGCCAGATCGCCGATCTGTTGAGCGACATCCTGCTGGAGCAGAAGATCCGGCTAAATATGCAGGAGCAGCGTGAGCTGGTGGAGATGATCCTCAACGACATGTTGGGGCTTGGTCCACTTGAGGCGCTGCTTTGCGACGACGACATCGCGGACATCATGGTCAACGGCTTTGACCAGATCTACGTGGAAAAGATGGGGAAGTTGACGCTTTCAGACGTCAAGTTCCGCGATAACGCCCATGTGATGAACATCTGCACGCGGATCGTTTCGCGCATTGGCCGGCGCATCGACGAATCCCAGCCACTGGTGGACGCGCGCCTTGAAGACGGCAGTCGTGTCAACATTATCATCCCGCCGCTCGCGATCGACGGCCCCACGATCTCCATTCGTAAATTCGGCCAGCGCCAGTTCACGCTCGATGATTACGAGGCCATGATGAGTTGCTCGCGCGAGATGGCCATTGTGCTGCGCATCGCCTCGCGCTGCCGGCTCAACATCCTGATCTCCGGCGGTACCGGCTCTGGTAAGACGACATTGTTGAACGCCCTCTCGCAGCAGATTGATCTGGGTGAGCGCATCGTCACCATTGAGGACGCTGCTGAGTTGCAGATGCAGCAGCCCCATGTTGTGCGTCTTGAGACCCGGCCGGCCAATCTTGAAGGCCAGGGCGAAATCACCATGCGTGACCTCGTCAAGAACTCCCTGCGTATGCGCCCCGACCGCATCATTCTGGGTGAGGTGCGCGGCGGCGAGGCGGTGGACATGCTGCAGGCCATGAACACGGGCCACGATGGCTCACTCGGCACATTGCACGCCAATACACCCCGTGAAGCGCTGATGCGTCTTGAGAATATGATCATGCTTGCGGGCGTAAGTTGGCCCAGCCAGGCGATGAAAATGCAGATCAGCTCTGCCGTAGATTTGATCGTCCAGATCAGCCGCATGCGTGACGGTGCGCGCCGCATCACCAGCATCAGTGAGGTGATTGGTATGGAGGGTGAAGTCATCACAATGCAGGAGCTGTTCAAGTACCAATTCACCGGTCTGGATGCTGACGGCAATATGATTGGTGGTTGGGAATCTGCTGGTTTGCGCCCGCACTTTACAAGTCGCGCAGAATATTTCGGGCTCGATCGGGCCCTTTTGGAAGCCGTCTAGGGAACCGCTATGCTCGATACCCTTCGCCAAATGGACCCGATCCTGCTGAGCGCCCTGATGTTTGGGCTGTTTGCGCTGTTTGTTGGTGGCGCCATCGCTGTCTACTTTGCCGGTGGCAGCAAACGCCAATTGCAGGACCGGATCTCGCGCATCCAGACGGGCCGCCGCGCCGTGGACAACGCCGTCAAGAAATTCGACAGCGTTCGCCGCTCGGACGGCGAGATGAAGTTCAAACTTCTGGATACAATCCTGCGGACTGTCGCGCCGCGTCCGGCCAAATTGCGCGCGCGCCTGGAGCGCACCGGCAAGAAAATTCCGATCAGCCTGTACACGCTCTGGAATCTGATGATCGCCGGTGGCTTCGGCTTCCTGTCCCTGAAGATCCTTGGCATGGGCCCCATGCCATCCGTTTTCGTGGCCATTGGGGCTGGTATCGGCCTGCCGCATTTCATCATCGGAAAGATGATTGCCAAGCGGCAGAAGAAGATCCTTGCGTCATTTCCGGAAGCGACCGACGTGCTTGTCCGCGGCCTGAAATCCGGCCTGCCGGTGACCGAGTCGATCCGGGTTGTGGGCACCGAGATGAAGGGCCCGATCGCGGAAGAATTCATGCGCATGTCTGACGCCATCCGCATCGGCCAGAATATCGACGAGGTCATGTGGGCCTCGGCGACCCGCGTGGACCTGCCGGAGTTCAAATTCTTTGTGGTCTCGATGGCGATCCAGCGCGAGACGGGCGGTAATTTGGCCGAGACACTTCAGAACCTGGGCGACGTCCTTCGTGCGCGCCGTCAGGTCAAGCTCAAGGTCAAGGCCTACTCATCTGAAGCCAAGGCGAGTGCCTACATCATCGGCGCGTTGCCTTTTGTCATCGCCTTGATCGTCTACACGCTCAACGAAAAATACATCATGCAGCTGTTCATTGACGACCGTGGCCATCAGATGCTCGCGGTCGGCGGTGTCTGGATGGCGATCGGCATTGCCACGATGATGAAAATGATCAAATTCGAGGTCTGACCCCTATGGAAATCTTCGGCACCGAGATCAATGCGGAATTGATGGCCCTTGTCCTGTCGGGCGGCACGGCGCTGCTGATCTGTGTGATCATCTGGCAGACCTTTGTCGAACGGGACCGTCTGACGCCACGCCTCAAGAAGATGGCGAACCGCCGCGCCGAGATGAAGGCGCAGGCGCTGGCCACCACCCGCTCCGAACGGGACAAGATGGCCGTCGGGCTGATGAAGACCATGGCGGCATGGTTCTCCCGGTTTACCAAATCCAAGAACGCTGACGACGCCCGCAATCTCCTGGCCCAGGCCAACTTCCGGAACAAGGAAGCGGTTTCGATCTACAATCTGTGGCGCGCCATCATGCCGGTGCTCTGCGGTGCCGGCATGGCCGCCTATCTGGTATTCAATCAAGGTGACAAGCCGAATCTGATCATGGATGTCGCCTTGACCGTGGGTGCGGTGGCGCTCGGCTACTTCCTTCCGACCATTTACCTCAAGAACATCGCTACCAAGCGCCAGAAGAAGATGCGCAAACAGTTGCCCGATGCGATGGACCTGCTGGTGATCTGCTCGGAAGCGGGTCTTGGCCTTGACGCCGGCGTCAACCGGGTGACCCGTGAGATCAGCCAGTCTTCGCCGGAATTGGCCGACGATTTGGGCCTGTTGTCGATCGAGCTCAACTTTCTCAACGAGCGCCGCCAGGCCTATGAGAACCTGATTAACCGCACCGGCCTGCCGGAGCTGAGCTCGTTGGTCAACACGCTGGTCCAGTCCGAGAAGTACGGCACCGCCCTCAGCCAGGCGCTGCGTGTGCTTTCCAACGAAATGCGCACTGAGCGGTTGTCCAAGGCTGAGGAAAAGGCCGCGCGGCTGCCGGCGATCCTGACCGTCCCGATGATCATTTTCATCCTGCCCTTCTTGTTTGTCATCCTGATGGGCCCGGCGATCATGCGCATCTCCGACGCTTTCGGCAGCGTGGGCGCCTGATCCGGATACTCGCCCGGCGATCCTTCAACAGCTTAAACCTTATCCCCGGCACCCTTACGCCAGGCGCGGCATATCGAGCGACCCGCCGCCCTGCGCGCCCGCAGGGATGCACCCTTAACCTGATCCCCCAGCGCCTCCCGGGCCCATCTAAAATTTTACTAGATGTGGTGTTTTGTGGGGGAATGTGGGGGAGCGCGCCCGGTGGCAGCCCCGCGATGCCCTTCCAAGGTGTGATCTTTCCTCAGTGCTATTCTGAAATTGTCAAAAGCGAAGACTAGGACTTATATCCTTTACTGGGTTTTTCAATTGGAAATCCGGTGTCGGTTGTGCCGGAGAGGTCAGTTCCTCCCCAAGACCTCGTCATTGTCCGCGCCCATCGGCGCGCAGACCTGCTGAGCCGGCCGCTGGCCGTCAATCTTGAGGGGATTAGCCAGCAGCTTCAGGTCCGGATTCTCGGGGTGGGGCACCGTGGCGATCATGCCGACTTGCTCCACGAACGGGTTCTCCAGCGCTTGCGTTACGTCATAGACCGGACCCACAGGCAGCACGCCGCTCAGCACGTCGATCCAATCGGCTGTGGTCTTCCCGGCAAAGGCCTCATCCAGAAGGGGGGTCAGCGCGGCGCGATTCTGGCCGCGCAGGACACCGGTGGCAAAGCGCGGGTCCTCGGCCAGCACCTCCCGGCCGATGATCGGCAGCAGTGCCTCCCAGAACTTGTCCATCATGCACATGATATAGAGCCAGCCATCCCGTGTGCGCACAGTCTGC
>JAJFFJ010000118.1 GCA_021776685.1 Alphaproteobacteria bacterium | reverse complement strand
AAGGAAGATCGGACTAACCCGGGGCGCGCCTGCTTTGCTCCCGGGATCGGTCGCGGTTCCGGCCCTAGAATTTGCCGTTTTGGTTCTTCCACTCGCTGGGCGGGGGAATCGCTTCGATGGTGTCCCAGTGTTCGACAATCTTGCCGTCGGCGAGGCGGAAGAGGTCGTAGAAGGACGTGTGGACGCCGTCCAGGGTTCCTTCGCTGACGGAAAGAACGAAACTCCCCTCGGCCAGCACGCGGTGATTTTTGTCGTAGCCGATCATGACGCCGTCGCCGGATTGGGCCTGCAGCGCCGCGCGCAGGGCGGGAAGGCCGTCCGCCATATCCGGGTTGTGCTGGGTGAAGGGCGTGCCGCCGATATAGGAGTCCAACCTGTCCAGCCTGCGGGCGATCAGGATGTCTTCGACAAAGGATCGCACAATGGCCCGGTTGGCCTCGGTGCTGTCAGGATCGGTCGCGTCAGTCGGGCCATCGACCATGGTGTGACCGGATGGATTGGGGCCCCGTCGCGGCTGGATATTGTCCCAGTGCTCGACGGCTTGGTCGCCCTCGAAGCGGAAGACCTCGAAACCGATTCTGCGGGTCGCGAAGTCGTATTCGGTATGGGCGAAGACATAGTCGCCATCGGAAAAGGCCCGCACGATGTTGACCCGTGGAGACGTCTTGGACAGCCGTTTGAACAGCGCTGCCAGCCCCTCGCTGCCCTCCTGGGTCTGCGGATTGTGCTGGATGTACTTGTCTTCGTTGACCACGGCCACCGCTGCCGGGTCGCCGGTTTCTATGCCTTTCAACAAGGCGCGGATGCTGTCTTTTCGTTCTGCGGTCAACGCCACCGCTCCTTGTATCCAGGCCGCTCTGGCAATCGCCCCAGCGATCCGCTACCGCACAAAGCCGCCGATCTGGCTGTATTGCACGGCCCCCATGCCGCCCATCATTTCCTTCAGCTTGTCGTCCGGGTCGCCATAAAGGCTGGTCTTGCCCATCTTGCAGATGGACATGAAGCGTCCGGCGAATTGCCCGCCGAAATTGCCCATATGAACGCGGGTCGCGTCTGAGTCCTGATAGCGCTCGTAGATGTGGCAGGTCTTGCCGTCTTCGCTGATGAACCACTCATAGTTCAGCGCACCCGGCTCGTTGGCCTGGGTCGCCTCGACCATCTCGGTCATCAGTTGTTTGAAATTATCCAGTTCGCCGTCGTTGATGCCGACTTCCAGAATCCAGTGCACATTTCCACTCATGATTTTCTCCCCCTATTGGATTGCGGGCGCATAGTGCTGTGGCGGCTTTCCCGGCGCAACCCGCAGATTGGTGACGCCGTTGCGGACGCCGCAATAGGCGACGATCTGGCAGAATGCTAGGGTTGGTTCACCAAACGGGGCCGGGGTGATCCGTCAACCGCGGTGATCCAAAAACGGGAGCGCACCATGTTCGAGACGACCATTGCCGGCAGCCTGCCGAAACCAGCATGGCTCGCCGAGCCGGAGACCCTCTGGGCGCCCTGGCAGCACGAGGGCGAGGCGCTTGAGCGGGCCAAAAAGGACGCTGCCCTGGTCTGGCTCAAGGAGCAGGAGGACGCCGGGATCGACATCGTCACCGAAGGCGAGCAATTCCGGATTCATTTCGTACACGGTTTTCTCGAGCATGTGGGCGGCATCGACTGGGATCTGAAAACCCCCATGGGCATCCGCGACAACCGCTATGTGGTGGACGTGCCGACCGTGACCTCGGCGCTGAGCCGAACCCGCCCGGTGCATGGCGCCGAGGCGGCCTTCACCCGGGCGCATACCTCCCGCAAGCTCAAGTTCACCCTTCCGGGACCGATGACTATTTGTGACACCATCGCGGACGCCCATTATGGCCGCCGCGCCGACATGGCCATGGCCTTCGCGGACCTGCTGAATCAGGAGGCACGCGAGTTGGAAGCCGCCGGTGTGGATGTCATCCAGTTCGACGAACCCGCCTTCAATGTATTCATGGATGATGTGAATGAATGGGGCGTGGCGGCGCTGGAGCGGGCGGTCGAGGGGCTCACCTGCGACACGGCTGTGCACATTTGCTACGGCTACGGCATCGAGGCGAATATTTCCTGGAAGGGCACGTTGGGCGGGGAATGGCGGCAGTATGAGGGGATCTTCCCGGCTCTGAACGCCAGCAGCATCGGCCAGGTCTCGCTGGAATGCCGGGGCTCCCACGTGCCCATGTCACTGATCGGCCTGCTGCCGGACAAGGACGTGCTGGTGGGCGCCATCGATGTGGCGACGGACCAGATCGAAACACCGGAGCAGGTGGCGGAAACCCTGAAAGAAGCCTCCCAATATGTGGACCCGGCGCGCATCCGCCCCTGCACCAATTGCGGCATGGCGCCCCTGTCCCGGGACGTGGCGGCGGCCAAGCTCAGGGCGTTGGGCGCGGGCGCGGTGCTGGCGCGAAAATCGCTTTAGGAGGACAGGATGAGCAATGCCATCGATGCACTGATCGTTGGTGCCGGTGTCATCGGCTGCTCCATCGCTTTCGGCCTGGCCGGGCAGGGGCGGCGCGTTCAGGTGATCGACAAGCTGCCGGCGGCGGGCTACGGCTCGACCAGTTCCAGCGCCGCGGTCATCCGCACCTATTACTCGACCCTGCCCAGCACCAGGCTGGCCTGGGAGTCGCTGCATCACTGGCGCGACTATGAAAACTTTCTGGGCGTCACCGACGAGCGCGGCATGGTGCACTACACCGAAACCGGCTCGCTTTTCCTGCGCACAGACGACGAAGACGGCCTGGAAAATCTGCTGACCCATCAGGAGACCCTCGGCATCGCCTACGAGCTGTGGGATGACGCCCGGCTGACAAAGGAAATGGCATGGCTCGACCGGACCGGCTATGGCCCACCGCGCCGGCATGACGATCCGGACTTCGGCGAGCCCTCGGGTAGGCAGATCACCCGGGCGCTCTATTTTCCGGACAGTGGATATGTCAGCGATCCGCAACTGACGGCGCATAATTTTCAGGCCGCCGCGGAGGCCCATGGCGCGCGCTTTCAGTTCAACACCGCGGTCGAGGAATTTCTGGTCGATGGGGCCCGCGCGTCCGGCGTAAGGCTGGAAGGCGGTGAGGTGATCAACGCGCCGGTTGTGGTCAACGCCGGCGGTCCCTGGTCCTCCGGTCTCAACCGGCTGGCCGGGGTGGCGGACAGTATGAGGGTGAGCAACCGGCCGCTCCGCCAGGAAGTCTGTCACGTGCCCCTGCCGGCATCGATGGCGCCCAAAGACGACGGCGGCGTGGCGCTGATCGCCGACGCCGATATCGGCAATTACGCCCGGCCCGACGTGGGCAACAAGCTGATGATCGGCTCCATGGAGCCGGCCTGCGATCCGGTGGTGTGGGAGGATGATCCCGACGGCTTCAACCGCTCTCACTCTGAGCAATGGACCGCGCAGGTTTACCGCCAGGCGCTGCGCATGCCGGATCTGCAGATCCCGGGGCAGGCCACCGGCGTGGTCGATCTCTACGATGTTTCCGACGACTGGATGCCGATCTACGACAAGAGCGACCTGCCGGGCTTCTATATGGCCTGCGGCACAAGCGGCAACCAGTTCAAGAATGCGCCCGTGGCGGGCCAATTGATGGCCGGCCTGATTGACTGGTGCGAAAGCGGCCATGACCACGACGCCGAGCCCTATCATTTCCCCTGCCGCTATACGGGCGGTGAGATCAACATTGGCGCCTTCTCCCGCAAGCGTGACGCCGCGGCAACCACGGGGAACGTGATCGGCTAGGTTTCAGCCCCTGAAGTAGGGGATCACCTCTTCCCCCATGATGCGGATGGTTTCCTCAGGGTCAGGGCCGAGCGGGCCGCCCAGATTGACATGGGTGACGCCCATCTCCGCCAGGGTTTCGATGCGGGCGATCACGTCTTTGGCGGTGCCGACGATGCCCAGGCGGAACATGGGCTCGGTGATGGCGGCATAGGCATCGTCATAGCGCTGCGCCGTGATCAACCGGCCAACCTCGTCAAAATCCGCGAGATCGAGCCCGGCGGTGGCCAGCGCCGGCGCCTCCAGATAGGGCGCGAAATAGGCCACCATCGGGCGCAGCAAATCCTGCGCCGCGGTCACGTCATTGCTGAGCGAGAGCCAGCCGCAGGCACAGATATCCACCTCTGACGGGTCGCGGCCTGCCGCCGTTGCCCCCTTGTGGATCGCCGGAACCATATAGCTCGCGGATTCCGGCGGCGTGATCATGGGCAGGCTGCCGTCGCCGATCTCGCCCGAGAGCGCGTTATATTCCTCGCCAAAGCCGGCAATGTAGATCGGCACGTCCGCGCGAAAGGGCGTGAAACGCAGGTAGCATTGATTTGACCAGGTAAAGCTCTCGCCCTGATAGTCCACGGTCTCGCCGCGGAGCAGCGCGCGGATAATCTCTGTCGCCTCACGGGTGCGCTGCAGATAGTCCCCGGCGTCGTAGCCGCTCCACTCCACCATCTCGGTCGTGTGCAGGCCGAGGCCAAGGATGGCGCGGCCTTCCGACAGCTCGTCGAGGGTCGCAAGGTAGGTGGCGATCTCCGACGGGCCGGTGGTGTAGGGATTGGTGCCGACGCTGCCGATGTGAATGCGGCTGGTATGCTCGGCGACGGCGGCGGTGAGGATCCAGGTATTGCGCATGAAGGGGTCGTGCGGAAACCAGACCGAATCGAAATCGGCCTGGTCCGCCTTGACCGAGAGGTTCACCACCTCCCGCGCGTTGCCCACATATTCAATGAAGCGGATGCCGAAGCGCATGTGCGTGTCCTTGGGCCTACTCGAAGGGCAGCAGGACGGTCGAGCCCGTGGTTGTGGCGGACTCGAGCGCCGCGTGCGCCTGGGCGACTTCGCGGAGCGGCCAGCGCTGGTTGATCGCGATGTCGACCCCGTGATTGGTGACCGCGTCCATCAGATCCGCCGCGCCACGCAGGATGTCTTCGCGATGGTAGGTGTAATCGTTCAGACCGGGCCGGGTGACAAATACGGAGCCGCGTCGGCCCAGATCGACGACGTTGACGTCCGGCGGCGGGCCCGACGAGTGACCGTAGCACGCCATGATGCCGAACCGGGCCAGGCAGTCCATTGAGTCCAGGAAGGTATCCTTGCCGATGGATTCATAGACGACGGGGACGCCTTTGCCGTCGGTCACCTCCTTGACCACGTCGACGAAGCTTTGTTCGCTGCGCACGACTGGGTGGTGGCAGCCGTTGCTGCGTGCGATCTCGGCTTTTTCCGGCGTGCTGACCGTGCCCACGGTGATTGCGCCGATGGCGTTCAGCCACTGGCACAGGAAGGTGCCCGTGCCGCCCGATGCGGCATGAACCAGCACAACGTCACCGGGTTGGACCGCATAGACCCGGCGGATCAGATACCACGCGGTGAGGCCCTTGAGCGACATGGCGGCGCCCTGCTCGAAGGAAATCTCGTCCGCCAGCTTGTAGCAGCGCTCGGCGGGATAAAGCCGGCTCTGTGAATAGGCGCCGTGGGGGCCGAAGATATAGGCAACCCGGTCGCCAACCTGTACTTCCGAAACGCCCTCGCCCAGCGCTTCGACGGTGCCGGCCCCTTCGAGGCCAATGACCGTTGGCAGGTCCGGCACTTTCGCAGGGTGCGGCACGCCTCCCCGGTGGTAGGCATCCACCATGTTGACGCCGATGGCGCCGTGGCGGATCAGCACCTCACCGGGGCCCGGGTCGCCCACCGGCCATTCCTCCCAGCGGAACACGTCCGGCGCGCCCTTCTCGTGGATCACCGCGGCCATGTTGGTCATGTTTCTCTCCCCTCGCGCCGTCTTATGTGCGGCACACCAGCAAAGCTGGATCGCCTAAGCACCCGCGTCAACCGGTTGTCAGTAGTCGTAGCGCCATTTGAGGCCGATCCGCTGGCGGCCATCGGTGCCGGACTTGGCGTCAAACCGAAGATTGCGCCGGATCTCCACTTCGACGCCCGCGGCGGAGCTCTCTGGGGTCAGACCCTGCTCGACCTTCACCAGCACTTTGTCGGTGACGTATTTGCCTGCGACCGCGCGTGGATTGCCGGCGCCGTCCGTGGTCACATCGACAACATCCAGGCCCGCGGCCCGCCTGAGCTTGTTGAGGACTCCGCCCGATCCGGAGCCCAACAACGTGGCTGCTCCTGCCGCCAGCTTAAGCGCTTCCGGGGTGGTCATCTCGGCCGGGTCCTTGCCGAAAATCAGGCGCGCGAGGATTTCATCCTGGGGGCGGGTCGGCGAGGATTCGAATTTGAACTTCGGCTGGCGGGCGGTGCCGGAGCCGGTAATCGTCGCTGTGATGCCGCCGCCTGTGCCGGTGGCCAGCAGGTCCAGGCTGGGATTGGCCAGGCTCGGATTGTTGAAGCGGATGATGCCACGGGTGATGGCAAATGCCTTGGACAGGATGTTGACCTGGCCGCGCACCGTGCGCAGTTCGCCTCTCACCTTGGGCGCGGCGGACGTTCCGAAAACGCGCAACTGGCCGCGTAGCTCCACCTCGACCCCGCGGCCACGGATGAACAGCCGCCGGGGGACGATGACGTTGAGCGCCAGGCGCATCGGGGGTGCCACGCCGCCCCTGGTCTGCACCCGCCGGCCCCTGCGGACTTTGCCGCCGATCTCGACGACTTTCATCCGTGGGATTGATGGAGCGCTGCCTTCCGGGATCAGCAGTTCGCCCTTGTCCACGGTGATGTCGCCCCGCAGGGACACCGGACCTTTGGCCGCCTTTGAAATCGCGACTTTGCCGGTGATGGTGATGTCGAGGTCTTCCCGCCGCGCAATCGCGATACGTTGTGCGTCGATGCGAATGTCGAACGGATAGCCCGTGGCCGCATTCACGGTCAGCCCGCCGGTGGCGCTGATGGTACCGCCGGTGCCGTCGTTGGCCGTGACCGTCTGCAGCGTAATCCGGCGGCCGTTGCCCCGGGCCACAATCGTGAGGTCGCGCAGCACTGCGCCCGTCACCGCGTGCTCAAACCGGCCGCCGGTGACGCGGATTTCGCCAGTGGCCTGGGGTGCGCCCGCGCCGCTGATGACGGTCAGATTGGCGCGCAGGATTCCGGACAAACGATGCGCCCAGAACAGGCCGGAGTTGGACACCGGCGCCAGGTCAATCTCGCCGCTGATCTGCGCGTCCGTCTTGCCGCCGCGGCCTTTGCTTGACCGCACACGGAAGGTCAGCTTGCGGGTACTGCTGACGGTGCCCAGGCTTCCGTCGGCCGTGAGGGCTCCTGCAGTGAGCCGGCCTCGTGCCGCCAGGTTCAGTGCCGCCTTCGCAGGCGCAAAGGCCCGGCGAACACCGGCAGCGCGGATGTCGAACCCGATGATCGGCCGCCATGTTGTGCCGGAGAAGGTGACGGCGCCATCGATCTGGCCATGGGCAGGATTGCCGATGCCGGCGAGCGCCAGGAGCCGTGCCTGTACCCGCTGGATGGCGGCCTTGCCCCGGATACGCCCGCCCTGCTGCAGGTAATCAAGGGTCAGCTGACCCCGGCCGCCAAGGCCAAGCCGCAGGTTGCGTACAGCAAGGGTGCCAGGTCCCAGGCGGATTTCGGCGGGCGCAGTCAGGGTGATGCGGTTTCGCTGGTGTTGGGCCGCCATTGTCGTGAGATTGATCCGGGTCCAGCCGCCGTGGCGACGCATCACACCGCGCGCGGAGATTCGCGCCGGGCGCGACCGCCAGAGAGGCGTCGCCGCAAGGGTGAACGCAGTTCCTTTCCGGGTAGCGCGGAAGCGCGCATCCAGCTTTGAAATGCGGGCGCCGCCTGAAACGATACCCCACGCGCTGACGGTGCCGGTCAAGCCGCTGGTATGACGCAGATTGCCTATCGCCAGCCGGGCGCGGACCCGCTTCATGCCCGTGCCGGCAAACCTCAGACGGCGTCCATTGGCCACCACATAGGCAGACTGCACCCGGCCACGGGAACGGAGCCGCGCCACCAGGTTGAGCGCGCCTGAAACGGGGATCCCCAGCGGCCGTAACGCCCGGCCAAGTGCGCCCGCCGCCAGCCGGATACGTCCGTCGAAAACGCCCGCGTCCTGGCTGTAGACGCCGGCAACCGCGAGCCGTGTGCCCGCAAGCCGGCCGCGCGGCATGGCAATGCGCCAGCGATTGCGGGGAAGACGGCGCGCGCTCGCCTTGATGTACACCGGCCAGGCGCCGCCCTTGGCGGTCATGGTGAAATCGATGGCGCCCGCGTCTGCGGAAAGCCCGGCGGCGCGGAGCGCCAATTGAACTTGCCCGAGCTTCAGCCGGTCCACGGCAAGGCCATCGCCGCTTGCCTTGATGCCTGCGTCATAGCCCGCGCCGGTGCCGGAAACGCCCAGGTCCATATTCAGACTACCGCTGATCTTGCGGCCCAATGCGGCTGACACGGGCGACAGGTCGGGAACCCGCGCCGTCACCGAAAAGCGTGCGCCCTTCGAGGCGGAGAGTTTGCCGCTGCCGTCGAGTCGCATCAGCCGCGCGCGCAACTGCAGCGCCGTCACGTCAACCTGGTCGGGCGTCCATGCCGCCGCGACCTTCAGGCCGACCGATCCCGCCAGCAGCGTATCGATGGCGGTGTTGCCGGTCTGCATGCGGGCCACATCGGCGGTGAGCCGCGCCTGTCCGGTTTTTGCGCCCATATCGATGGTGACCTGCCCGGCGACGGCGGCGCGCTCCAGTCGGGCGCCGTAAAGCAGCTCTGGCGGCAGGGTGCCGTTGAACCTCAGCGTGCCGGAAAACTGCAACGGAGACAGGCGATCCACTTTGCCGGCGGCCTGGAGCCGCGCACCATCCACCACCAGCGCCAGATTCTTCAGGTCGACCTTTTGGCCAGGCCAGTCCAGCGCGCCCTGCACCTTCAGGTTCAACGCCGCCAGTGGCCGGAAGGCGGCGCCAGGGTTGGCAGTGGTGGCGACCCGGGCGGTGTCGGCAGTCAGGGACAGGTCGAGTGCGCCCTGCCACGGAAACTCTGCGCCTTTGGCTGGTTTGAAGGTCAGCTTCAACTGGGCCTGCCGGGCGTGGAGCCGGTCGATCCGCAGTTCGCCGATGCTGCCGGTCATGTCCAGCGCCGGGGCCGACGTGCGCCCGTAGACGCGGGCGGTGATGGCGCCCTTGCCGGCGAAGGGCAGACCGGTCAGAGGCGCCAGTTTCTTGAGCTCCGGGGCATCTACCCGAACCCGCAGATCGAGGGTGTCGCCATCGGTCGGCAGCCTGCCGGAAAGTACAATTTCACCGGGTGCGCCTTTGACGGAGAGCCGCGTGATGGTCACCAGCTTGCGGTTATAGATCGCGTCATATTCCAGCTCGAGCCTGTCCCCGAAGACGGCGAGCTTTCCCCGCAGCAGGGACGAAGCCCCGGACGCCGTGAATCGGACCCGATGGCCGGTGGCCACGGCATCGGCGCTGATCTTTCCGTCGATCTTTGCGACATCTCCGGCGGCGGCGCTGAAGCCGCCCCGCCAACGGTCGAGCGATCCCTTGCCGGCGATCTTGATGGCAACGGACCCCCGCGCCTTCAGGCCCAGGGCCCGGGTCACCAGGCCGCCGGGCTGGTCGCGGAGAGCGATATCAATTGTCAGCCGCCGGGGCTTTTTGGGCAGGGAGACGCGGATGTGCCCTTCGGGCGCAACGCCGGCGTGACGCGTCAGTTTCAGGTCTACGTCCAACACACTGCCGTCGTCTTCCACAAATGCGCGGCCGGCCACGGAGAAGCGCGTGGCGACACCCGCCACCCCGGGCGCCAACGTGACGTCCTTCAGGGAGAATTGCTTGATGTTCAGACTGAGAGGCAGGTCGATCTTGGTTTTGACGAAAGGCAGCTCAACCGTGCGACTGGGCATTTTGGGCGGCGCGTCTCCGGGTTTTGGCTGGACCGCGCGTTTTTCCGGCAGGCGAAGGATACGCACATTGCGCGCCTCAAGCGTGTTGACCTGTATCTCGCCGGACAGCAACCGCCGGGCAGACCAGTCGAACCGGATTTCGCCAATGCGGGCGAACACCCCGCGATGGTCGGACAGGGTGATCTGGCGGTAGAGCAGTGAGCCAAGCATCGTTCCCTGGGTTTTGCCGATGCGGATGCGATAGCCGGACATGCCCTCCAGATAAGACACCAGTTTGCTTTCCAGCCATGACAACATCGCCGGGGGCTGTGGCTTCTGCTGGGCGGACGCCGGGCCTGCCGCCAGGCAGCTGGCCGCCAGACAAACCGCAGCCCATCGTCCCAGGCGTTGGCGCCATGTGCATCTGGATTTGGACTTGCGCAGAAACATCATCAAAAGGCCTGCCCAATGCTCACATAGATCTGGATCAGTGAATCTCCGGTACGTCGACTGATCGGCGTTGCCAGGTCCAGCCGGATAACGCCAGCGGGGCTATTGTACCTGATGCCTGCGCCCACACCGTACAGGTAGCGGCCGTTGGGAAACAGACCGGTGGCGACGTTGCCACCCTCGAAGAATGCCACCGCGCCCCACGTCTCGGTAAACCGATAGCGCAGCTCCAGGCCAAAGGAGAACAGCGAGCGCCCGCCGGTGGGATTGTTGGCACTGTCGAGGGGGCCGACACGCTGGTAGCCAAAGCCGCGGATTGATCCCCCGCCGCCCGCGAACAGGCGCTTATTGGCGGGAAGGTCGGCATTTTCTTCACCGACGACGATGCCCATCCGGGACCAGAAGGCCAGCACAAGCTTGGCATCGGGCTGGATCGGCACATATCCGCTGACCCGCGCCAGCATCCGCGCAAACCGCACGCCGCTGCCGGCGTAGGGGGCGACGGTCACGGAGAGACGATAGCCCTTGGTGGGATTGAGCAGTGAATCGCTGCCGTCATAGCGCCCCGTCAGAAGAGCGCCGCCCAGTGTGAAGCGGCGGGTTGTTCCGTCCTGATCGAGCCGTGCGAAATCAACCAACGGCCCCGCGGTCAGGGTCAGCTGCGGTGACACCCGCCATTCAAGCGCGATCCCGGCCACGGCCTCCCGGCCGTCATAGGCGGGGGTGTTGAGCTCCAGATATCGGGCATCCGCCAGCAGGTCCTCGTTGCCCTGGAAGATGTCGGGCTTACGGAAGCTGATGCGGGCGCCGTACTCGGTGAGGGTGCCGCCGGCCTTGACGATCAGCTGCTCGACGCCGCCGAAGAGATTGCGGTGCCGCCATTCCACCTCAGCGCCGGGGCCGAGGGAGGTGTCGAAGAAGCCTGTCACGGAGATGCTGCGGGGCTTGCGTTCCGTCAGCCGGATGATCATCGGCGTCCGCCCGTCCGGGCCGATACGGGATTCGTCAGGCGCGATTGTAATGCGGCCGAAGACATCCGCCGCCGCCAGCCGTTCGCGGGTTCGACGCACCGGGTCCGTCGTGAACCGGGCGCCCTGACGCCAGACAATGCGCCGGCGGATATAGCCGCGGTCGACGCCTTTTGCGCCTTCGATGATGGTCCGGCCAAACTTGATGCGCCGGCGCTGGTTGATGGTGAAACGCACCCGCACTTCGCGCAGGCGGTGATGGACCTCCACCCGGCGCTCGCGAATTCGCGCAAACGGCCAGCCGCCGTCCGCCAGCTTTGCGAACAGCTTCTCCTGCGCGCTCAGAATTGCCGCCGCCCGGGCCCGGGCGTTGATGACGACGCCCAGATCTGCGGGCTTGATAGTCGGCTGATCGCCGGCGGCCCAGCGGAGTGTGAACCGCGTCAGCCGATAGGCCGGGCCTGGTGTCACGGTGACAACGATCTTGACCGGTGCGCCGGACTCCGGGATCGCCACTTTAATGCTGTTACCGTAATAGCCTTCGCTGCGCAGCAGATCGCGTATCGTCTTCCGGTCTGTGGCGGCGCGTTGCTCCAGGCCGATCAGGGTAGACGGCGGCTTGCTGCGTTTGGAGATCAGCACCATCACGCTGCGCACCTGTTTCGCCAGGGCTTTGTTGGCCACCCCCTTGAGGGTCACCGTGTAGGTCAGCTTCGGCGGCGTCTGGGCAATGGCCAGGGAACCCCAGGCCATGACTCCTAAAAGAACGGTGGCAACGGTCGCGACAAGTCTGGCGGGGAGCATGGTGTGAAAGGGCAAGCGTTCGCGCCTAGATTTTCCGGCCGGTCTCGGTCCAGAAGGCATCCTTCAGCACAGTTTTCTGAATCTTGCCGATAGCAGTCTTCGGAAAATCATCCACAAAGCGGACCAGCCGCGGCCGTTTGAATCGCGCAAGCTTCGCGGCGCAATGCTCGGTCACGGCGTCCTCGGTCAGATCCTGCCCGGCCTTCACTGCGATATAGGCCGCCGGCACTTCGCCCCATTCATCGTGGGGAATCCCGAAGACAGCGCATTCCGATACCGCGTCGAGTTCGTAGATCACCCGTTCAATCTCGCTGGGATAGATATTCTCACCGCCGGAAATCAGCATCTCCTTTGACCGGTCGACGAGCCGCACGTAGCCCTCGTCGTCGATCGTCGCCATGTCGCCGGACCAGCCCCAGCCATCGCCCAGCTTGAAGAATTCGGCGGTTTGTTCCGGCTCGTCGTAATATTCCAGCATCAGGTTGTCGCCGCGGGAGACAACCTCGCCAACTTCGCCAGGTTTGACGGGCGTGCCATCGGGATGCACCACATCCATGTCGGTATTGTAGGCCTCGCGCCCGACGCAGCCGAGTTTGTCCTCCAGCTTCCAGGCCGGCAGCAGACAGATGACACCCATTTCCGACTGGCCGTAAATCTGTGTGAGTTTGAGGTCCGGTAATTTCTTGCTCAGCTCTACCTGTACCCAGTCCGGCATCGGTGCGCCGGCGAAGCTGGCCTTACGCCAGGTGGCATAGGCGGCAGGGTCGAATTTCGGATCCTGCACCACCTGACCTGCCTGGGTGGGGACGAAGAAGTTGGCAGTCATGCCTGTGGTACGCGCCATCTCGCGGAAGTCGTCCACATCCCACTTTGACAGCATCGCCACCGTGGCGCCGGCGAGAATTGCCGGCTGAAACATGATGTTGAGCGCGGCCACGTGGAACAGTGGTGTGACGACGCCAACGATGTCCCTCTCGTCCAGCCGTTCTTCGACCATCACCGTATGGGCCGTGACCGCCCGCGCCCGGTGGGTGCACAAGACGCCCTTCGGTCGGCCGGTGGTGCCGCCGGTGTAGGTCATGCAGAAGGGGTCGTCCTCGCTGAGGGGCACATTCGGCTCGGTCAACGGTTTACGATCCAGAAAATCCTCGAAAGAGATGGCGCCGGTGACGGGCTGGCCGATGGCTACCCGATGCTTGATCCTCGGCAGGCGGCCGCACACCACGCCGACCGCTTCGGCAAAGATATCCTCAAAGATCAGGACTTCCACGTCCGCCTTTTCGAGGACGAATTCCAGCTCGTCCTCTGAATAGAGCACGGAGATATTGGCTAGGATGCAGCCAGACTTGGCAGTTCCGAAAAATGTGACGCCATACTCGGGCCGATTGCGGCTGATGATCCCGACTTTAGCCCCCTTGGGGAGTCCCAAGGCGGCCAAGGCATGGGAAAACTGTTTGGCGCTGGCGTTGAAGGCGCGATAGCTCGTGGTGGTGCCTTCCCACAACACGGCAGGCTTGAATGGAAAGCGCCGCGCGGCGCGGCGGAGCATGTCTCCGGTCAGCATTCAGGTTCTCCCCCGCGCCAGCCGGTCGATGGCGCGTTGCAGG
>JAJFFJ010000117.1 GCA_021776685.1 Alphaproteobacteria bacterium | reverse complement strand
GGCAGAACTGCTGATCGCCACGACTCTTTATGTGGACGAGTTGAATGACAGTGATGCGCGGCTGGCGGCCAGCCGTGCGGCAGCGTCGGGGGTTGAACGCCTGGACGCCTTCATCGAGGCGTGGGGCGGCTACATTCCGATTATCTACGGCATGGCCCGGGCGTTGATCGCCATGAGCGATACGGATGAGGCGGCGGCTGCCGCCTGGGGCCAGCGCATGCAGGATATGCGGGAAGGCTGTGAGGCGGCGATCCTGGCATTGAAGGCGGACGGGCGGCTAAACGCGGCTCATTCGCCGGAGCAGGCCACCGATCTTCTCTGGACGGCTCTCTCGGTGGCCAACTGGGAGCAACTCACCATCACCTGCAACTGGTCCCAATCCCAGTATATCGATTCGATCAAGACTCTCGCCCATCAGGCATTTGTCGTGGCGGCGCTGTAGCGCGACCTGAGGGTTCGGGCCGGGGATGCCAGGCGGGTGTTGTTGGTCCTACCGCCAGGCCAACTTCACGACTTCAAAGGCCTTGGCGCCGCCAGGGGCCGCGACCTCGACACTGTCGCCCATTTCCTTGCCGATCAGGGCGCGGGCCATGGGGGAGGTGACGGAAAGCTTGCCCTTCTTGATGTCGCCTTCGTCTTCGCCGACGATCTGGTAGGTGGCTTCTTCGTCCGTGTCCTCGTCGGCGACGGTGACGGTCGCGCCAAACCGGATGACCTTGCCTTTGATCTTCTTGGGGTCAATCACCTCGGCGCGGCTGATCTTGTCTTCCAGCTCCATCACCCGGCCCTCGATGAAGGATTGCCGCTCCTTGGCAGCGTGATATTCGGCGTTCTCAGCCAGATCGCCATGGGCGCGGGCTTCCTCCAGCGCCACGACCACTGCCGGCCGCTCCTCGCTCTTCAGCTTCTTCAATTCGTCCTGCAGCGCCGTGTAGCCGCCTTGCGTCATGGGGAGCTTGTCCATGCCCGTCGTCCTTTGCTTGTCCATAGGCCCGGCCTGCCGGTAATCCCGGCGCGGGCGACAAAAAATTCTACGCACCCCCGGAGTGGTCCGGGGACGGTAGAGGGAGGTTCCCGTCAGAAAGAGGCGGGAAAATAGGACTGAAGCGGCGCAACATCAAGTGTTCCGCGCCCCAATGCCTCGATTGCTTCCACAGCCGCCCGTGCGCCGGCCACCGTTGTGTAGTAGGGCAGCTCGGAAGTCAGCGCCGTTCGGCGCAGGCTGTAGGAATCCTTGATCGCCACCGCGCCCTCGGTAGTGTTGATCACCAGATGCACTTCGCCGTTCTTCATGGAGTCCAGCACATGGGGCCGGCCCTCGGCGACCTTCTTGACGAAGGCGGCGTCAATGCCGTGGTCGTTCAGGTGTTTGCAGGTGCCTGCGGTGGCGAGAATGTGAAAGCCAAGGGTGGTGAGTTTCGCGGCGATAGGCGTGATTGCCGCCTTGTCGCTGTCGCGGACGGAGACGAAGACCGTACCCTGTTGGGGCAGGCGTACACCGCTCGCCAGCTGCGACTTGGCAAAGGCCCTGCCGAAATCGCGGTCGAGGCCCATGACCTCGCCGGTGGATTTCATTTCCGGGCCCAGCAGGGTGTCGACACCCGGGAAGCGGTTGAACGGGAAGACGGCTTCCTTTACCGCCACATGTCCATTGCACAACTTCATGCCCAGAGTGAATTTCGACAGGGGCTCGCCGGCCATAACCCGGGCGGCGATCTTTGCCACCGGCGCGCCAGTGGCCTTGGCGACAAACGGCACGGTGCGGCTGGCCCGCGGATTGACTTCCAGGATGAAAATATCCTCGCCCTTGATGGCGAACTGCACATTCATCAGGCCAACCACGCCCAACGCGTGCGCCAGCTTGGTGGTCTGATCCTCCAGCTCCGCACACATGGCCTCGCTCAGCGAATGGGGCGGCAGGGAGCAGGCGCTGTCACCCGAATGGATGCCGGCCTCCTCGATATGCTCCAGGATGCCGGCGACCTTTACGTCGGTGCCGTCGCAGACCGCGTCCACGTCCACTTCAATGGCGTCGGTCAGATAGCTGTCGAACAGCAGCGGATTGCGGCCCAGCACCATGTTGATCTGGCCGGTCTTGTCGTTGGGATACAGGGCCTTGATGTCGGACGGCACCAGGCTCGGCAGGGTGCCGAGGAGATAGTCGTCGAAGGCTTCCTCGTCTCGGATGATCTCCATGGCCCGGCCGCCCAGCACATAGGACGGACGGACGACGAAAGGCAGGCCCACATCACCGGTCACCAGCCGGCTTTGCTCGACTGAATAGGCGATGCCGTTGGTCGGCTGGCGAAGGTTGAGCCGCTGCAACAGCTTCTGGAACTGCTCCCGGTCCTCGGCAAGATCGATGGCGTCGGGCGAGGTGCCCAAGATCGGAATGCCGGCATCCTCGATGGCGCGGGCGAGCTTGAGTGGCGTCTGGCCGCCATACTGGACGATCAGCCCTTTGAGGGTGCCGCGCTCCTGCTCCTTCCGCACCAGTTCGATCACATCCTCGGCGGTCAGCGGCTCGAAATAGAGGCGGTCGGCGGTGTCATAGTCGGTCGACACCGTCTCCGGGTTGCAGTTGACCATGATGGTCTCATAGCCCGCCTCGGCCAGTGCATAGACCGCGTGGACGCAGCAATAGTCGAATTCGATGCCCTGACCGATGCGGTTGGGGCCACCGCCCAGGATAATGACCTTCTCCCGGTCGGTCGGGTCGGATTCATCCTCCGGATCCGGCTCTGCCTCATAGGTCGAGTACATATAGGGCGTCTGGCTGGCAAACTCGCCGGCGCAGGTATCGATGCGCTTGTAGACCGGGCGCACGTCCAGCGCGTCGCGCTGGGTCTTGACCTGGTCTTCTTCCAGTCCGGCAAGGGTGGCCAGGCGGGCATCTGAAAAGCCCATGGACTTGAGCTTCAGGAGGCCGTCGCGCGCGTCCGGCAGGCCGTGTTCCCGCACCTTTTCTTCCGCCTGGACGATGCCGTCAATCTGGTCGAGGAACCAGGGGTCGACCGCGCAGGCGGCGTGAATTTCATCCGTGGTCAGTCCGGCGCGAAAGGCCTGGGCGATGGTCAGAATGCGCTCCGGCGTAGGCAGTGACAGCGCCCGGCGGATCGCGGACGGGTCCACCTCGCCACCGGCAGCCTCGTCCACCAGCACCTCGTTCAGGCCGGTCAGGCCGGTCTCCATGGAGCGAAGCCCTTTCTGCAGGCTCTCCTGGAAATTGCGGCCGATGGACATGGCCTCGCCGACGGACTTCATGGCCGTGGTCAGCATCGCGTCGGTGCCGGGGAACTTCTCGAAGGTGAAGCGTGGGATCTTGGTGACCACATAGTCGATGGTCGGCTCGAAACTGGCCGGTGTGACGCCGGTGATATCGTTGTCGATCTCGTCCAGCGTGTAGCCCACGGCCAGTTTGGCGGCGACCTTGGCAATGGGGAAGCCGGTGGCCTTGGACGCGAGTGCCGAGGAGCGGCTGACCCGCGGGTTCATCTCGATGATCACCTGGCGGCCCGTTGCAGGGTCGACCGCGAACTGCACGTTCGACCCGCCGGTGTCGACGCCAATCTCGCGCAACACCGCGATCGAGGAGTCGCGCATGATCTGGTATTCTTTGTCCGTCAGGGTCAGCGCCGGCGCGACGGTGATGCTGTCGCCCGTGTGAATGCCCATCGGGTCGATATTCTCGATCGAACAGATGATGATGCAATTGTCCGCCCGGTCGCGGACCACCTCCATCTCGAATTCCTTCCAGCCAAGCACGGATTCCTCGATCAGCACTTCCGTTGCCGGGCTGGCGTCAAGGCCGCGGGTGACCACTTCCTCGAACTCATCGCGGTTATAGGCGATGCCGCCACCGGTGCCGCCCAAGGTGAAGGACGGGCGGATGATGGCGGGCAGGCCGACCATCTCCAGCAGGTCGCCGGCCTTGCGCAGCGCGTGATCGATCAGCCGGCGTTTCTGCTCATCGAGGGACAGCGCGTCGAAGGCGGCCTGGTCGTCGGGCACAAAATCCTTGGCGTTGGCCACGCCGCTCTTGGGGCTTTCCAGACCGATCCGGTCCATCGCCTCCCGGAACTGCAGCCGGTCCTCGGCCATCTCGATGCTTGCCCGGTTGGCGCCGATCAGCTCGACACCGAATTCCTCCAGCACGCCGTCGTCGTCCAGGGCCATGGCGATGTTCAGCGCCGTCTGACCGCCCATGGTGGGCAGCAGCGCGTCTGGCCGTTCCTTCTCGATAATCCGGCGCACGGCAGTTGGCGTGATCGGCTCGATATAGGTGGCGTCGGCCAGCCCCGGGTCGGTCATGATGGTTGCCGGGTTGGAGTTCACCAGGATCACCCGGTAGCCCTCGTCCTTCAGCGCCTTGCACGCCTGGGTCCCCGAATAGTCGAACTCGCAGGCCTGCCCGATAATAATCGGCCCCGCGCCGATGATCAGGATGCTCTCGATGTCGGTGCGTTTAGGCACGGGCCTTCTCCATCAACCCGATAAACCGCTCGAACAGATAGTGGCTGTCCTTGGGGCCGGGGGAGGCTTCGGGGTGATACTGGACGGAGAAGACGGGTTTGCCTTCGACCTTGAGGCCTTCGCAGGACTGATCGAACAGGCTGATATGGGTCTGGGTGACGCCGGCGGGAAGGCTGTTGCCGTCGATGACGAAGCCGTGGTTCTGACTGGTGATCTCCACTTTGCGGGTTTCCAGGTCCTGCACCGGGTGGTTCGCGCCGCGGTGGCCGTGATGCATCTTCTTCGAGGTCGCGCCGAGGGCGAGGGCCAGGATCTGATGGCCGAGACAGATACCGAAGGTGGGCAGGTCGAATTTGAGCAGCTGCTGGATCACCGGGATGGCGTATTGGCCGGTGGCCGCCGGGTCGCCGGGGCCGTTGCTCAGGAAAATCCCGTCGGGCTGGTGGCGCAGGATCTCCTCTGCGGTCGCTGTCGCCGGCACCACCGTGACCTTGCAGCCGAGGCCCGCCAGGCAGCGCAGGATGTTGCGTTTTGCGCCATAGTCGATGGCGACCACATGAAACTTGGGCGCCGTCTGGCGCCCGAAGCCCTCACCCCAGGCCCAGGGCGCCTCGTCCCAGGAATAGGTCTGTTGGCAGGTGACCTCTTTCGCCAGATCCATGCCTTCCAGGCCGGGCCACGCGCGTGCGTTCTCGATCAGGTCGTCGATGGGAAAAATATTGTCTGCCGGATAGTGCAGCGCCACGTTGGCGGCACCGCCGTCCCGCAGACGGCGGGTCAGGCGCCGCGTGTCGATGCCGCTCATGGCCACCAGATTGTGGCTCTTCAGCCAGGGGTCCAGATGCTGGGCATTGCGATAGTTGGACGGGTCGGTGATATCCGCGCGGAAGATCGCGCCGCGGGCGGCGGGCGTCGCCGTTTCGATATCTTCCGGGTTGGTGCCCACGTTGCCGATATGCGGGAAGGTGAAGGTGATGATCTGCGCCGCGTAGGACGGGTCGGTGAGGATTTCCTGGTAGCCCGTCATCGAGGTGTTGAAGCACAGCTCGCCGAGCGCGGTGCCGTGGGCGCCTGCGCCCCGGCCCCAGAAAACGCTGCCATCATCCAGAAACAGACCGGCAGTGGCCCAATCCGGTTTCGGAGAAACGGTCGGCGGGCTCGCGGAAACGGTTGCCGCAGGCCGGTTTCCCGTGCCGCCTGCGGTCTCGGACGGTACGTTTTTTTCCAACTTGGGCAGTCCTTCGACGGTCTCCCGGGCGGCCTTATGTGGCGATGCGACAGTCGCCATTCCCCCCTGCCGGAGCCGGGGCAAATAAAGGCTCTATGTTGCACTGCGTCAATAGGGCGGGGCGCGGCGCGGCAGGGTGTCACGGGAAAAAGTGGGATATTTCAGCGGCATCAACCTGCGGCGGAATCGCCGCCTTGCGATACTTGGGTTAAATGGCCATTTGGGATAGGGTCCGGCCCTCTCGGAAGAGACGCACCCCCACCCAACATTTTTGACCGTTGTTCAGTCCCAGGCCGCAAGGTCGGGGCGGAGAAGATAAATGTTACGCGAGCAATTTACCGCCTCCCTCAAAGAGGCCATGAAAAACAAGGAAGCGCGGGCCACCGGCACATTGCGGCTGATCATTGCTGCAATGAAGGACCGTGACATCGCACTGCGCGGCAAGGGAAATACAGACGGCGTCGATGAGCAGGAAATCCTGCAGATGCTGCAGACCATGATCAAGCAGCGGCGGGAATCCATCGAGCATTACGAGAATGGCGGCCGTCTGGAACTGGCCGAGCAGGAGCGTGAGGAAATCACGATCATCGAACGGTTCCTGCCGGCGCAGCTGGATGGCGACGATCTGGACGCCGCCGTCAAGGGCACGATCGAGGAACTTGGCGCGACCACGATCAAGGATATGGGCCGCACTATGACCGCACTTCGCGAGCGCTATGCCGGGCAGATGGATTTCGGCAAGGCCAGCGCCCTCGTGAAGGCGACGCTGGGCTAGGCTTCCCTGAAATACCCCACAGGGACGCAACGCCACTCCGGGGTGACACCAACTGGTTTGTTCTGGTAAGGTTCGCGAAAGAGATATCCCCGAAGCGTCAGGGGATATCTGCCGGCCGGTCAATTGGCGGTCTCTATAGGGCGAGGGGTGACTTAGGTTAGGCGACTTGATCGCGTGGCAGGTGCCCCCGAATGTCTTTTACACCCCAGTTTCTTGATGAACTTCGCAGCCGGCTGACGCTGACCGACTATGTCGGCAAGCGGGTCAAGCTGCAGAAGAAGGGCCGGGAGCATACCGGCCTCTGCCCGTTCCACAGCGAGAAAACACCCTCCTTCACAGTCAACAACGACAAGGCCTTCTTTCACTGTTTCGGCTGTGGCGCCCACGGCAGCGCCATCGACTGGGCCATGCAGATGGAGGGCCTGTCCTTTCCGGAAGCGGTGGAGCGGCTGGCGAGTGATGCCGGTATGGCAGTGCCCCAGAGCACGCCGGAGGAGCAGGCCAGGGCCAAGCGCGCCAAAACCCTGCTGGACGCCAACGAGGCTGCCTGCGGGTGGTTTGAGAAGCAACTCTACCAGGCCGATGGACGTTCCGCGCTTGATTATCTGCGCGGGCGCGGGCTGACCGAAGAGACGATTGCACGCTTCCGATTGGGATTCGCTCCGGACAAACGGGACGGCCTGGGCCAGGCGCTGCAGGCGGACGGCTACGAAGAGGCGATGCTGATCGAGGCAGGGCTGATCGCGAAGCCGGATGACGGCCGCGCCGCCTATGACCGGTTCCGGGGCCGGGTGATCTTCCCCATCACGGACCGGCGCGGCCGGGTGATCGCTTTCGGCGGGCGCATCATGGCCGACCGGGAGGGGGTCGCCAAATATCTCAACTCGCCGGAAACGCCGCTGTTCCACAAAGGCCGCACCCTTTACGCCCTGGCCCTTGCGCGGGAGGCGTCAGCCAATGGCGCCGAGGTGATCGTTACCGAGGGCTATATGGATGTGATCGCCCTCCACCAGGCCGGTTTCGGCGGTGCGGTGGCGCCTCTCGGCACAGCGGTGACCGAAGATCACATCCAGGCTCTTTGGCGCCTGGCGCCGGAGCCGGTGATGTGTTTCGACGGTGACAATGCAGGCCAGCGTGCGGCACAGCGGGCCGCAGAACGGACGCTGCCGTTGCTGAAGCCCGGCCACTCCCTGCGGTTTTCGGTGTTACCCGGCGGGGAAGATCCTGACAGTTTGCTGCAGGCTGGCGGCAAGGCCGCGATGGAAACGGTGCTGTCCGCGGCGAAGCCGCTGGTGGATGTCATCTGGATGATGGAGAGCGCCGGCAAGCCTCAGGACACGCCGGAACGCCGGGCGCTTATCCGCAAGAATCTGCGCGACCGGGCGGACGATGTGGGTGACCCGTCAGTGCGGCAAAGCTATTGGGAAGAGTTTGACGGACGGCTGGCGGACCTGTTTGGCCGTGGTTCTGCGCCCGGGCGGCAGCGGCAACATCGCGGCGCGTCTGGGCGCCGGGGGCAAAAGGGCGGCGCGCCGGTCCGGGATGCCAGCCTGCAAAGCGACGGCAACACGTCTGTCCTGGAGATGCGCGCGCGTCAGGCGCTTCTTGCCACAGCGATCAATCACCCGGCGATTCTTGAAGAGGTCGGCGAAGCGCTCGGGACTCTTGAGATGGGCGGTTCTTCCCGAAGTTCTGGGGAAGATTTTGAGGGGGCGGAGGGGCCTTCCGGCGCGCCAGGTGGCGACCTTGACAGGATTCGTCAGGAAATCTTAACCATATCCGCCATAGACCTTGATTCTGAGGCAATTCAGGACCATTTGAGGTCACTCGGGTTATCCGATTTGTTGCAGAAGATCCTCAGCCGGGATGTATATGAACTCGCGCCCTTTGCGGCCCCGTCGGCCACGCGCGAACAGGCACTGAGCGGCTGGCTGGATTTGTGTGACGGACTGATGCGGCAGCGGGCGCTGGAACGGGATATCCAAAATGCCCGGCAGGCGCTGGCGCAAGATGTAACCGCCCGTAATTGGGAACATCTGAATGCGCTATGGCGTGTGCGGCAGGAATCAGTCAAAAATCCGGATGAATCGATCGTCTGATCCCGGCGCGCGGAGCAACACGGGACGGACAGCAAGAAGGTCAAAGCCGGTTTAGTGCCGGCGTTGGGGGAAAGTTAACAGCCAAACGGGCGTACTAGAGTCGATATTGCCACATAACAGGTCCGTCCCAGAGGCGGTACTCTGTACAGTCAGACGCGTCAGATGCGCCGGGCAAATTCAGCGCCAGGGCAGGGCGGTGGCAAGCAGATGGAAACGCCGGCACGGCAGACCGCGGAACGCTGACATCAGCGTGGCGGAAGACAGGTGGAGACAGTTCATTCATGGCGAAGGCAGCAACAGCCACGAAGCCCCGTAAACCTGCGGCCCCGGCGGAGTCGCCCGAGACAGCTGTCGTCGACATGCTGCGGCAGGCCGTCAAGGGCCTGATCCAGGTCGGCAAGGAACGCGGCTATATCACCGAGGAAGAGCTCGACAAGGCCCTTCCGCCGGACCAGGTGACCAACGATCAGCGCGAAGACATTCTGGCCCGCTTTTCAGAGATGGGCGTCAACATCGTCGACAATGAAGAAGGCGATGACGACAGCGACGACAATGAAAGCACCGAAGTCGCAGAAACCACCACCGGGACAAGCCCGCGCGCCGGCAACGTAGCCGATGATGACGTCGGCCGCACAGACGATCCTGTGCGCATGTATCTGCGCGAGATGGGCTCGGTGGAACTGCTCTCCCGCGAGGGCGAAATTGCAATCGCCAAGCGCATCGAAGCCGGCCGCGAGAAAATGATCGGCGCGATCTGCGAGAGCCCGCTGACCATCAAGGCTATCGTCGGCTGGCGGGACGCGCTCAAGGACGGCAGCATTCTGCTGCGCGATATCATCGATCTGGAAGGCACCTTCGGCACCACGTTCGCCCCCGTCGTGAACGCAAACGAGAACGAAGACGAAAACGAAGGCGGCGAGAAGACTGAGGCCGCAGACGGCCAGGGCGGCAAGGACGGCGAGGACGGAGAAAAGACCAAGGGTTCTGACGAGTCCGAGGATGAAGACGGCGAGAGCCAAAGCGATAGCGACGACGCGGATGACGACGAGGACGACCCGCAAAACATGTCGCTGGCGGCCAAGGAAGCCGCGCTGATGCCGGACGTGATCGACAACTTCAACAAGATCGCGACAACCTACAAACGTCTCACCAAGATTCAGGATGAGCGCCTCAGCGCGATCCAGAAAAGCAAGGAGCCCGAGAAACGGCTCGAAACCCGCTACGAGAACTGCAAGGCCCAGATGGTTGCCCATGTGGACCAGGTGCAGCTCAACAACGCGCGTATCGATCAGCTGATGGACCAGCTCTATGACCTCAACCGGCTGCTGGTCAGCCTCGAGGGCAAGTTGCTGCGTCTGTCCGTCGACTGTGGCGTCAAACGTACAGATTTTCTGGAGCGCTATCGCGGCAGCGAGCTGGACCCACGCTGGCTGGCAAAGGCCAAGCGCCTGAAAGGCAAGGGCTGGGAGAAGTTCACCACCACCTACGAGGAAGAAATCAGGGATCTGCGCCAAGGCATCCTTGAGATCGCCGGTGTGGTCGAGCTGCCGACCCAGGAATTCCGCCGCGTGGTTGCTGCCGTTCAGGCAGGCGAGCGCGAAGCTGGCCAGGCGAAGAAGGAAATGGTCGAGGCGAACCTGCGTCTCGTGATTTCCATCGCCAAGAAATACACCAACCGCGGCCTGCAGTTCCTGGATCTGATCCAGGAAGGCAACATCGGCCTGATGAAAGCGGTCGACAAGTTCGAGTACCGCCGCGGCTACAAATTCTCGACCTATGCCACCTGGTGGATCCGCCAGGCGATCACCCGCTCGATTGCCGATCAGGCGCGCACCATCCGCATTCCCGTGCACATGATCGAGACGATCAACAAGCTGGTGCGCACGAGCCGCCAGATGCTGCACGAGATCGGCCGCGAGCCGACGCCGGAAGAGCTGGCCGAAAAGCTGCACATGCCACTGGAAAAAGTGCGCAAGGTGCTGAAGATCGCCAAGGAGCCGATCTCCCTCGAAACGCCGATCGGCGACGAGGAAGACAGCCATCTGGGCGATTTCATCGAGGACAAGAACGCGGTGGTGCCGCTCGACGCGGCGATCCAGTCGAACCTGCGCGAAACCACGACCCGCGTGCTGGCGACGCTCACGCCCCGCGAAGAGCGCGTGCTGCGTATGCGCTTCGGCATCGGCATGAACACCGATCACACCCTTGAAGAAGTGGGCCAGCAGTTCAGCGTCACCCGCGAGCGTATTCGCCAGATCGAGGCCAAGGCGCTCCGCAAACTGAAGCACCCGAGCCGGTCCCGTAAGCTCAGGAGCTTCCTGGATACCTGATCGCCTGGCGCGTGCGTATCGTCGCCTGGAACTGTAGCGGCGGATTTCATCGCAAGATCGACGCCCTGATGGCCCTGCGGCCCGATGTGGCCGTCATTTCTGAATGCGCCGAGCCAGCGCTGCTTGCCCAGCGTGGCCCCCTGCCGGAGATGTCCTGCCCGCC
>JAJFFJ010000116.1 GCA_021776685.1 Alphaproteobacteria bacterium | reverse complement strand
GGCAAAGAAAGCCAGCCACAGCCAGATCTGCAGGTCCTTGTCGAAGCCCGTCTTGGTGGCAAACGCCATCAACGCCGGAATGTCGGTTGTCTTCGCCTCGCTATAGATGACGAACATCGCCACCAGCATCAGCACCGATCCTAACAGCGTGTAGAGGAAGAACTTGACCGCCGAATAGATCCGGTTGCCTCCGCCCCACACGCCGATGATCAGGAACATCGGGATCAGCACACCCTCGAAGAAGATGTAGAAGGTCACTAGGTTGAGCGCGCAGAAGGTGCCGATCATCAGGGTTTCGAGCACCAGGAAGGCGATCATGTATTCGCGGACCCGGTCCTTGATCGAGTCCCAGCTCGCCAGCACACAGATGGGTGTCAGGAGCGTTGCCAGCAGCACGAACAGCATCGAAATGCCGTCAATGCCCATATGGTAGGTCAGCGTGTACCCACCAGGCAGGCTCAGCCAATCGGTTTTCTCGACAAACTGGAAGCTCGCTTTTGTGACATCGAAGCGGAACCACAGGATCAGGGAGAAAAGAAAGGTGACGATCGACGTCCAGAGCGCCATGAACTTGGCGTTCCGGTCCGTGAATTCCTTGTCACCGCGGGCGAGCAGCAGGATGAAAATCACCCCGACCAGCGGCAGAAAAGTTACGACAGAGAGAATTGGCCAGTCTTGCATCGCCCTACCTCATGACTCCGAGCAGATAGAGCGAGATCAGCGCCACAGCACCGATCATGATCGAAAACGCATAGTGATAGACAAACCCGGTCTGGAGCGCGGCCACCAGCCGGGATGAACGTAATGCGGTGGCGGCAATGCCGTCCGGGCCCAGCCCGTCGATGGTCGCCACATCGCCTTTCTTCCAGAAGAACCGGCCGAACATGAAGGCCGGGCGGACGAACAGGAAATTGAACAGTTCGTCGAAATACCACTTGTTCAGGAAGAACACATATAGCGGCCGGAACACCCGCGCCGTGAGCGCGGGCAACGACGGGATCAGGAGATAATAGAAGACTGCAACTGTGATACCGCCGACGCCCACAGCGATGGCCGAGAATTTAACCCACATGGGCACATGGTGCGCATGCTCCAGGGCCTTGTTGGTCTCAAGGATGAAGATGGCGCCACCCCAGAACTCTTTGAATTTGTCGCCCACAAACAGATCGACCATCAGCGCGCCCGCGAAAATGGCGCCGAGCGCCAGACCCATCAGTGGGATCAGCATGATTGGCGGTGATTCATGGACGTGGCTGAAAGTGTCGGACGACGCCCGGGTCTTGCCGTGGAAGGTCATGAACAACAGGCGCCAGGAATAGAAGGCGGTCATGAAGGCTGCCACGATGCCGAGCCAGAAGGCGTATTCGCCCCAGCCTGTATGCGCCGCGAAGGCGGATTCGATGATCGTGTCCTTGGAGAAAAATCCAGCGAAGCCGATGATCGTCAGTGGAATGCCGATCCCGGCAAGCGCAAGGCTGCCGATCCACATCATCGTGTAGGTGACTTTCATCTTCCGCCAGATGCCGCCCATCTTGCGCATGTCCTGTTCGTCGGACATGCCATGGATGACGGAGCCCGCACCGAGGAACAGCAGCGCCTTGAAGAAAGCGTGGGTCATCAGATGGAAAATTGCCGCCGGATAGGCGGAAACACCGATCGCAAAGAACATGTAGCCGAGCTGCGAGCAGGTGGAATAGGCAATGACCCGTTTGATATCGGTCTGCACCAGGCCAATGGTCGCCGCGAACAGCGCTGTTGATGCACCAACCACGGTGACGACTGCCAGTGCAATCGGCGCATACTCAAACAATGGCGACATGCGCGTGACCATGAAGACACCGGCCGTCACCATCGTTGCCGCGTGGATCAAGGCGGAGACCGGCGTCGGCCCCTCCATCGCATCCGGCAGCCAGGTATGCAGCAGCAACTGGGCCGACTTGCCCATCGCGCCCACGAACAGCAGGATGCAGACGATGTTGAGCGCGTCCTGACCCGCGATACTGTAACCGGCGATCTGATAGGTCTTCTTCAGCGCCTCGGCGCCGGCGCCATCGGCGAGCAAATTGACGAATTCCACCGAGCCAAACATGGCGAACAGACCAAAGATGCCGAGCGCGAAGCCAAAGTCGCCTACCCGGTTGACGACAAATGCCTTGATAGACGCGGCGTTGGCCGATTCGCGATGGTGCCAGAAGCCGATCAGCAGATAGGAGCAAACGCCCACGCCTTCCCAGCCGAAGAACATCTGCACGATGTTGTCCGCCGTCACCAGCATCAGCATGGAGAAGGTGAAGAGGCTCAGATAAGCGAAAAACCGCGGGATGCCCGGGTCGTGGTGCATGTAGCCAATCGAATAGATGTGGATCAAGCAGCTGACCACGGTGACCACGAAGACCATGACGGCAGAGAGGGTATCGAACTGAAGCGACCAGTTGACCTTGAGATCGCCAACAGAAATCCACTCGAACACCGGGATAATCAGTGGTTTGTCGAGGCCCTGTAGCGCCACCACATAGAAGATCACGCAGCCGAAGACCGCCGACACCGCCATCAGACCGCAGGTGACCAACTGGGACGCACGGTCTCCAATTGCGCGGCCAAACAGGCCGGCAATGATCGCACCCAGCAGTGGCAGGAAGACGGCGGCGACGTACATTGGTGCTCCCCTAGCCCTTCATCACGTTGATGTCCTCGACCTCGATCGAGCCGCGGTTGCGGAAATAGATCACCAGGATCGCGAGGCCGATGGCGGCTTCAGCCGCCGCCACGGTGAGGACGAACATTGTGAAGATCTGGCCGACAAGGTCCTGCAACGCCCAGGAGAAGGCCACGAAGTTGATGTTGACGGCGAGCAGCATGAGCTCCACCGACATAAGGATGATGATGACGTTCTTCCGGTTGAGGAAGATGCCGAAGATGCCGATCGTGAACAGGATCGCCGCGACGGTCAGGTAATGGCCGAGACCAATCTCCCACATGACCTAGAGCCCCTCCCCCGGCTTGACGTCGACAACCCGGATGCTTTCGCTCGACTTGCGCGCTGTCTGTTTGGCAATGCTCTGGCGGCGCACGCCATCCCGCCGCCGATGGGTCAGCACGATAGCGCCAATCATGGCGACCAGCAGCACCATGCCGGCGGCCTGGAACAGGTAGAAATAGTCGGTGTAGAGCAGCCGCCCGATCATTTCCGTGTTGTGGCCGCTCGGCTGCTTGGCAATGGCCTTCGCCACGGGCCCACTGGCCTTGCCGATGGGGATGGCCCCGGAGACGAGAACGATCAGTTCAATCAGAAGCACGACGCCGATGACCAGGCCGATGGGCAGATAGCGGGCAAAGCCCTCGCGCAGTTCCGTGAAATTTACGTCCAGCATCATGACAACGAACAGGAACAACACGGCGACCGCGCCCACATAGACGATCACCAGGATCATCGCGAGGAACTCCGCGCCCATCATCACGAACAGGCCTGCTGCGTTGAAGAAGCAGAGAATCAGGAACAGCACGGAATGCACAGGGTTTTTCGACACCACAACCATGATGCCGGCGCTGATCAGCACCGCCGCAAAGGCATAGAAGGCAAGCGCCTGGACTACCATGTCCAACCGTCCCGGCGCGCCATCGCTATGCTGCCCTTCCTCGTCACTCGTCGTCTCCCTTTCGCCAGTCCATGACGCCTACCGATACGGCGCGTCTTCTGCGATGTTGGCGGCGATCTCAACTTCCCACCGGTCGCCGTTGTCGAGCAGCTTGTCCTTGTCGTACATCAGCTCCTCACGGGTCTCGGTCGCGAATTCAAAATTTGGTCCTTCCACCACGGCGTCCACCGGGCATGCCTCTTGGCAAAAACCGCAGTAGATGCACTTGGTCATGTCGATGTCGTAGCGCGTTGTCCGGCGGCTACCGTCGTCACGCGGCTCGGCTTCAATCGTAATCGCCTGGGCCGGACACACCGCTTCACACAGCTTGCAGGCGATACAGCGCTCTTCCCCATTGGGATAGCGGCGCAGCGCGTGCTCCCCACGAAAGCGCGGGCTGATCGGCCCTTTCTCAAACGGATAGTTGATCGTCACCTTGCGCTTGAACATGTACCGGAAGGCCAGCCACAGGCCGCCGGCAATCTCTCCCATGAAGAGCGCGCGGGCATTTCTGTCGAGCATCGCCATCTGTCAGCGCCTCACTTCGGCAGCCAGCCGAAGGACAGCAAAACGCCGGCCACGGCCACCACGGCAAAGAGGGATGTGGGCAGGAAGATCTTCCACCCCAGACGCATGAGCTGGTCATAGCGGTACCGGGGCAGCGCCGCCCGCGCCAAAATGAAGATCAGGAGGCAGAAGGCGACTTTACCGGCGAACCATATCGGCCCCGGAATCCAGTTCAGCCAACTGACGTCCAGGGGCGGTAACCAGCCCCCCATGAAGAGCACGACCGTCATCGCGCTCATCAAAATCATGTTGATGTATTCGCCCAGGAAGAACATGGCGAAAATGAACGCTGAATATTCGACGTTGTAGCCCGAGACCAGTTCCGCTTCAGCTTCCGGCAGATCGAACGGATGCCGGTTGGTCTCCGCCAACACCGAGATGAAGAAGATCACGAACATCGGAAACAACGGAATCCAGAACCAGTTCAGGAAGGTCAATTCCGGCACGCCAATCATGTGCGCAATGCCGTGATTCTTCTGTGCCAACACGATTTCGGTGAGATTGAGTGACCCGGCCGCCAGCAATACGGTAATCATGATGAAGCCGATGGAGACCTCGTAAGACACCATCTGCGCGGCGGACCTGAGGGCACCCAGGAACGCGTATTTCGAGTTGCTCGCCCACCCCGCCATGATGATGCCGTAGACACCGAGCGAGGAAATCGCAAACAGGTAGAGGATGCCGACATTGATGTCCGCCAACACCCATTTCTCCGGCTCCGGACCGCCGGAAACGTCACTGTAGCCGAAGGGAACAACCGCCCAGGCAATCATCGCCAGGACGAATGTCGTCATCGGCGCAATCACGAAGATCACCCTGTTGGCGCCAGACGGGATAATGGTTTCCTTGGTCAGCAGCTTCAGACCGTCGGCGATTGGCTGCAGTAGGCCGAACCAGCCCACCACATTCGGCCCTTTGCGCAGCTGCACCGCGCCAATAATCTTGCGCTCCGCATATGTCAGGTAAGCCATGCCGAGGATGATCGGCACGATGATGACCAGGATCCAGAAAATGATCTCGATGGTCGGCCAGACGTATGCGTTGAAGAATTCCATCGCCCGCCCCTACGCCGCGTCGCTCTTGAGGGAGCGGGCCATTTCCGTGCACCGCGCCATGGTCTCGGAACAACGGCTGATCGGGTCAGTCATGTAGAAATTCTCGACGGGCGAGGCAAAGGGCGCGCTGCCCAGGTCGCCCGCTTCTCCAAAAGACCTCCATTCGGCGACTGCGATGTCGTCCACATCGGCCAGCACCGGACAGGCCTCTTCCATTTTGACCCGCAATTCCGCCAATGTATTGAACGGCAGGGACTGGCCAAGGATGGCGGACAGCGCGCGCAGGATCGCCCAATCTTCCTTGGCCTCACCTGGCGGGAAGGCTGCCAGAAAGCCCCGTTGGGGCCGCCCTTCTGTGTTCACATAGGTCGCGTTCTTCTCCGTGTATGCGGCGCCCGGCAGAATCACGTCCGCCACGTGGGCCCCGGCGTCGCCATGGTGGCCCTGATAGACGACAAAGGTGTCCTTCAATTTGTCCGCATCGATCTCGTCTGCGCCCAGCAGCCAGACCATGTTGATGTCACTGCCTGCGGCCTCAAGAATCTGGCTTGTCGACTTACCGCCCTCGCCGGGCACAAAGCCAAGGTCGAGGCCACCTACCCGCCCGGCTGCCGTGTGCAGAATATTGAAGCCGTTCCAGCCATCGGCGATCATGCCGACTTTATCGGCAAGTTCCCGGGCCGCGGCCAAGATCGCCGGTCCGTCTGAACGTGTCAGTGCGCCCATGCCCAGGATCAGCATAGGCCGTTCGGCCTTCTGCAGAACTTCGGCGAAGGAATGGCTGCCGTCCAGCACCTCTTTCAGGGTGTCCGGGCCCGCGCCGATTTTCTCGTAGCGATATGTCAGGTCCCCAGGATCGCCGATGGCGGCCACCGGGAAATCACCCATCAGCCAGCGCTTGCGAATGCGGGCATTCAGGATTGGGGCTTCCAGCCGCGGATTACTGCCGATGATGAGCAGCGCGTCCGCGCCCTCAATTCCGGCGATGGTGGAATTGAAAAGATAGCTGGCGCGAACATCGGGATCGAAGGCTGCACCGTCCTGCCGGCAGTCCAGATTGGCGACACCCAGCCCGTCCATCAGCGACTTGAGCACGAACATCGATTCGCAATCCACCTGATCGCCGGCAATTGCTGCGATACCGCTGGCCGGCAGGCTGTTGAGCTTTGCGGCCACGGCTTCAAGTGCTGTGGGCCAGTCGGTTTCTTCCAGCTTCCCGTCCTTGCGCAGATAGGGCCGGTCGAGCCGCTGGCGCTTCAGGCCATCACAGGCATAGCGGGTCTTGTCAGAAATCCATTCTTCATTGATGTCGTCATTCATACGCGGCAGCACGCGCATGACTTCCGAGCCACGGCTGTCGACGCGAATGTTGGAGCCAACGGCATCCATCACATCGACGCTTTCCGTCTTGCGCAATTCCCACGGCCGGGCGGCGAAGGCATAGGGCTTTGAGGTCAACGCGCCAACCGGGCAGAGATCGATCACATTGGCCGACAGCTCTGAGGTAAGGGATTTCTCCAGATAGCTGGTGATTTCCATGTCCTCGCCGCGGAACAGCGCACCCAGTTCCTCGACACCGGCAATCTCCTGGGCGAAACGCACACAGCGGGTGCAATGAATGCAGCGGGTCATTTCCGTCGCGACCAGCGGGCCCATCTCCTTGTCCGCAACCGCACGCTTGTTCTCATGATAGCGGGTGCGGTCGAAGCCGTAGGCCATCGCCTGGTCCTGCAGATCACACTCGCCGCCCTGATCGCAGATCGGGCAATCCAGCGGGTGGTTGATCAGCAGAAATTCCATGACGCCTTTGCGCATATCGCGCGTCATCTCGCTGTCGGTGTGCACCACCAGGCCGTCGCGCAGGGGCATGGCGCAGGAGGCAACAGGCTTGCGCTCTTTTTCTACCTCCACCAGACACATGCGGCAGTTACCCGCGATGGACAGCCGTTCGTGGAAGCAGAAATGCGGCACTTCCTTGCCAATCGACTGCAACGCC
>JAJFFJ010000115.1 GCA_021776685.1 Alphaproteobacteria bacterium | reverse complement strand
CGTGGCCGAGCCCGATCCCAACCGGCCAAAAGCGGTGATGACCTCGTCGAAGATCAGCAGAATGCCGTGGCGATCGCAGATCTCCCGCAGCCGTTCCAGATAGCCTTTTGGTGGGATCAGCACGCCGGTGGAACCAGCCATAGGCTCGACAATGACGGCGGCGATGGTAGACGCATCATGCAGCGTCACCAGCCGCTCCAGATCATCGGCGAAGTCTGCACCATGGTCGGGCTGGCCCTGGCTCCACGCGTTGTGATCCATGTCGTGGGTATGCCGGATATGGTCCGCACCGGTAAGCAGCGTGCCAAAATACATGCGGTTCTTGACGATACCGCCCACGGTGATGCCGCCGAAACCGGTACCATGGTAGCCGCGTTCCCGCCCGATCAGCCGCGTCCGCGTACCATCGCCCCGCACCCGGTGATAGGCGAGCGCGATCTTGAGCGCCGTATCCACCGCCTCCGAGCCGGAATTGGTGAAAAAGGCGTAGTCGAGATCCCCCGGGAACAGCTCGCGCAGCCGGCTGGCCAGCATGAAGGGCAGCGGATGGCCGAACTGGAAGTTGGGCGCGTAATCGAGCTGCGCCACCTGAGCCTGGACCGCCTCGACAATCTTCGGATGAGCATGGCCCGCGTTGCAGCACCACAGGCCCGCCGTACCATCCAGAATGTCCCGGCCATCGGCGCTCTTGTAGTGCACCCCCTTGGCAGAGACGACCATCCGTGGGTCCGCCTTGAACCGCTTGTTTGGCGTGAACGGCATCCAGAAGGCTTCAAGGTCGTTGGGGACCTGCGTTCCGATGGGTGTTTGGAGGGTCATCGCTCTGATCCTTGTGAGGCGTTAGAGGGACTCAGCGGAGGCGATCTCGTAGCGCTTGATATCCCGGCGGGCAATGCCGATGTCACCCAGCGCCGCGCGCCAATCGCCCATATGCGGCGCCTCGAAATGAGCCTTCAGGTGGTCCAGGCTCTCCCATTCCTCAAACACGCGGAATGTACCGGCATCTTCAAGCGACTGGTAGAAACAATAGGAAATGCAGCCGTCTTCCTTGCGCGTCTCCGCCATCATGGCTTTGGCGGCGTCCATGACGCGGGGAGCCTTGGCGGCGTCGAGCTCGATTTCTCCGGATACGATGATCATGATTTCCTCCCGTTGGTTACGGGAGATCAGACAGGCCCGGCGCGGCGGATTCAAGTCCCGTTTTCAGATCCGGCATTGGCGCGGTCGAGCGCATCAAGCACACGTTCCGGCGTAAAGGGTTGGTGGTGGATGCTGGCGCCGAGCGGCCGCAGCGCGTCGTTGACCGCGCTCCACATGACGCCGATGGCGCCGATGGTGCCAGCTTCGCCCACACCCTTGGCGCCCAGGCGTGTCGAGGCCTCGGGCGTCTCCACATGCTCGACGACAATGTCGGGCATTTCCGCGGCCATTGGGGCCAGGTAATCGGCCATGGTGCCGTTCTGAAGCTGGCCATCCTCGCTGTAGAGACATTGCTCAAACAGCGCCGCCCCAAGACCCTGCACAACGCCCCCACGCACCTGCTCGTCAACCATCAGGGGGTTGATGATACGGCCGCAATCATCCACCGCCCAGTGACCCAGCAGGCGAATGAACCCGGTCTCGATATCCACTTCCACATAGGCGCCCTGGACGCCGTTGGCAGTGTAGTAGAGTTGGTGGTTGTGGGCATGGTTGTGGGTGACAGTGAGTTCGACGTCGAAATCTCCCGGCAGGGTGTCCTGCCGGAAATAGCCGACGCGCCCCACTTCGGCGAGGCTGATGGACGCCATGCCGGTTTCCATGTTGACCACCTCACCCGCGCGAAGCGCGAGCTTCGCGGGATCAGCCTGGGTAATTGCGCCGGCCAGCGCCAGGATGTTGGCGCGCAGAGCCAGGGACGCTTTCAGCGCCGCTTCGCCTCCAATGGCCATGCCCCGGGACGCCCAGGCGCCGCCGCCGAAGGGCGTGGTTGCGCTGTCGCCCGCATGAATCTCCACATCATCCACCGGGATGCCGAGGGAGGACGCCACCACCTGCGCGATACCGGTCCAGGTGCCCTGCCCCTGATCCGTGATGCTGGTGATGCAGCGCACCTTGCCGGAAGGCTCGAGCTTTACCGTACAGCCGTCCTGCACCGAGATACGCGCCAACGACGGGCCATAGTAAGGCGGTCCATAGGCGGTCTGCTCGATAAAGGTGGCAATGCCAATGCCCCGCCAGACGCCCTGCCCACAAAGCTCCGCCTGCTCCGCCCGCAGATGGTCGTAGTCCATGGCGGCCGTCAGCTTGTCGAGGCAGGCCGCAAAGGACGCGGTGTCCACCTTCGCGCCGCCGGGCGAGGTATAGGGAAGTTCGTCGAGCCGGCGATAATTTTGCCGCCGGAATGCCACGGGATCCATGTCAAGCGCCGCTGCCGCCTTGTCCGCCAGGACCTCCTGGGCGACGCAGGCGAACGGCATACCGACACCGCGATACACCCCCACCAACGGCTTGTTCACGTAGACGTTGCGCGTGCGCGCCCGATAGTTCTCGAACCGGTAGGGCGCACCCATCATGGTGACGGCCATCATGCCCTCGGCAACGCTGAAGCGCCGGGCCATGCCATAGGCGCCGAGTGCCGCCAGGTCATCCATCTCCATGGCGGTGATAGCGCCATCTGCGTCCACCGCCATGCGCGCCGTCACCACATGATCGCGCGCATGGATATCGGAGACGAAAGACTCCAGCCGGTCCGCAAGGAAACGCACCGGCCGGCCAACGATCTTGCTGATCGCTGCGACCGCGATCTCGTCGCCATAGACGTTGACCTTGAGACCAAATCCGCCGCCCACATCGGGACAGATCACCCGCACCCTATGTTCCGGAATACCCAGATTCTCGCTCAGGATATCCTGCATCTGGAAGGGTGACTGACCGGAATGGTGGACCGTGATGCCGCCGGTGGACGGGTCAAAGTCCGCGATCAAGCCACGCGGCTCCAGGGTGAGCGGCGTCTGACTATCGAAGCGGAAGTCATGTTCGACCACCGTGTGGGCAGCGGCGAATGCGGCATCGGCATCGCCTGTATCCACATCGAACTGGAAGGCGAGATTGTCGCCCATCTCGGCATGGAGCACCGGTGCATCCGGGCTGAGGGCATCCGCGGCGTCGACCACGGCAGGCAGGTCCTGCCAGTCCACTTCGATCAACTCAGCCGCGTCCTCGGCTATCGCGCGGCTTTCCGCCAGCACGGCGACCACGGGCTCACCCTGCCAACAGGTCTTCTCCACGGCCATGACGTGCTGTGGTGCGGATCGATGTCCCGGTCGGTGATGGGCGACACCCATCAACGGCGCGCAGACCTCCGCCACCTGCCGGCCGGTGATGACATGGGTGACGCCGGGCACCGCCGCCGCAGCGGAGATGTCGATATCGCCGATGATTGCATGGGCATAGGGACTGCGCAGGAAGGCCAGGTGCAGCATGCGTGGCAATGAAATGTCGCCCACATATCGGCCGCGCCCGGCAACCAGCCGTTTGGCACTTTCCCGCGGCACACGCTTGCCGATTGCTGTATCGCCATCCAGGATTCCGGCGGGGAGTGTCGGATCAGACGAGCCGTCAGACATCCTTGCCTCCTTGCTTTTTCTGACTGGCCTTCTGAGCTGCCTCAATCGCGTCGATGATCGCCTGGTAGCCCGTGCAGCGGCAGAAATTGCCGGACATGAACTCGCGAATTTCCGCCCGGCTCAAAGTGTGCGGCCCAGCCAGAAGTTCATGGGCAGTCAGCAGCATACCCGAGGTACAGAAGCCGCATTGGGCCGCATTGCGGGCAAGGAATTCTGCCTGCAGATCAGCCAGCGCGCCCGCTTCCGACAAACCTTCGATGGTATCCACCTGGTGACCATCGGCCTGGGCCACCAGCGTGAGACAGCCGCGCACCACGTCGCCATCAATGACCACGCTGCAGGCGCCGCACACGCCGTGCTCGCACCCCAGGTGCGTGCCGGTCAGGCCCAACTCCTCACGGAGAAAATCCGCCAGATGCAGACGGGCCGCCACGCGCCGCTGCACCGCCTCGCCATTCACCGTCATGGTGACGTCAATCATGGATTGAGGTTCTGCGCTCATGCCGCTCCCCGCATCCGGTCCAGCGCGCGCCGGGTCAGTACCGCGGCCAGGCGGACTTTGGTGGCCGCGGACAGGCCGGGCACATCGGAAAACTCATAATCCTGCCGCAGCGCCTCGGCGATTTGGCGGTCGTCAAGCGGCCCGCCCTGACCAGAGACGGCTGCGGCGACGGCGGCGGCCAGCCTCGGGCCGTCGTCGCACCCCAGATAGGCCAACCGAAGATCCGCGAAGCCGCCGTCCTCAAGCTGCCCTGTGGCTGCCAGACCGGCGATGCCAAAGTCACCGCTGCGCCGGCTCAATTCCTCGAAGGCGAACAGTTGGCCCGCGGGCTGAACCGGCACGCGCACCTCCACCAGAAGCTCGTCGCCCTGGCGGGTGGTCTCAAACAGGCCCTGATAGAAGTCGCCGGCGGCCACTTCGCGCTGGCCGTCGGGACCCGCAAGCACCAGCGTTGCCTTCAGGACCACCGCACAGGCCGGCAGTTCCGCAGCGGGGTCCGCATTGGCAAGGCTGCCGCCGAACGTGCCGCGATTGCGGATCGCCACATGGGCGACATGGGCCATGGCCTCGGAAATCAGCGGCAGGTGTTCGGCGACGACCGGCGAGGTCGCCACATCCACATGCCGGGCGAGCGCGCCGATGCGCACCGTGCCGCCGTCAACATCGATGCCGCGCAATTCGTCCAGCCCGCTGATGTCCACCAGAAGCTCGGGTGCAGACAGGCGCATGTTGAGAGTGGTCAGCAGGCTCTGCCCGCCAGCGAGCGGCACGGCGCTTTCGCCATGGGTCACCAGCAGGCCAATCGCCTCGTCGAGCGATGCCGGCCGCACATAGGAGAAATCAGGCGCCTTCATGACAAGCGGGCGCCGGCTGGCGGGTTATTTGAAGCCCGCCTATCTCTTCGCCCCGCCCCAACCTGTCTTCGAAACATCGAAAACGATGCCATCGGGATTGTGATATTTTCTCTCAAAGAACAGCGTGTCATTTTCAGGCTCTTCCTGGTTCAGGAACGCCTTGCCCCCTGCATCAACAATCTTTTCGTCGATTTCGCCCAAGTCGTCGACCCAAAACCCGATGTGATTGATGCCGACAAAATCCTTACCCTGGGGTACGCAGGCGGCCTCATCGGTCTTGAAATGCAGAATTGCGAGATTGATGGTGCCGTCCGACAGGTAAATGCCGTGGGATATTCCGGCATCGGTTCGGCCAATCCGCTTCATTTCAAAGGCCTCTTCGAAGAAGGTCGCCGTGGTTTCCGGATCCTTCACTTGAAGCGCGACATGTCTGAGTTTTGGCATGGGGCTTTTCCTTTCTTGGGCCGTAGGTGGACTATTCGGCGGCGACGGCAGCGGGAAGGGCGCTTCGCTGATCCGCGAAGTCCTGGATTCTCTCGAGCAAAACTTTCAGCTGTGCCCGTCGATCCGGCGACAGGCCTGATATCGGCGGCCGGGCCGGACCGGCGCTGTGGCCCATGACATCCATTGCTTCCTTGATCACCACCGGGAAGGACGCCCAGGCCCAGGCCGCGCGAAGCGGCGCGAGGGCATTGGAAATCTCGAGCGCCTCCGCCATCCTGCCTGCCTTGATGGCGTCGTAGAGATCGACCACCAGTGACGGGAAGACATTGGCCGCGGGGGAAATCGCACCGGCGCCACCGTGCATGACCAACGACATGATGATGGTATCCCGGCCCGCAAAGACGACCTTTTCCGCGCCGCCCGCCAGAACATATTCAACCACCTGGGTGATGTCGCCGCTGCTGTCCTTGATTCCGACCACATTGTCGATCTGGGCGCAGCGCGTGTAGATCTCCGGCGTGACGTTGGTGCCGGTCCGCGGCGGGTTGTTGTAGAGCATCACCGGCAGCTTGGTGGCCTTGGCGATCTGCGAGAAATGCTCCACCAGCTCTTCGCCGTTTGGCGAGATGAAATAGGGCGTGATGACCAGCGCCAGATCGGCGCCCGCAGATTCGGCCACCCGGGTATATGTGATCGCCTCCCGGGTGCTGATGCCGCCGGTACCCATATAAAGCGGCACCCGGCCACCGATGGCTTCGACAGATAGTTCCGTCAGGCGAATACGTTCCTGGTGGTCGAGGGCGAAAAACTCGCCCTGGCTGCCAGCAACCGAAATGCCATGGACGCCTTGTTCAATATACCAGTCGATCAACGATCGGAACGTCGCCTCGTCGACCTCGAAGTCCGGCGTGAAGGGCGTGGCCATTGCCGGGACGACACCGTGAAATTTTTCGATCATGTGCGGTCTCTGTTCTTCTAGGTGTGATGAATCTGCGGCGGATGGTCGGCCGCTATGTGAATGACTATCAGGTGCGAAACTTCGGTTGCCTCGAAACGAAGCCTGTCAGCGCTAATCATGTCGCCTTCCCGTGCGGTCTGGCCGTTTACCAAGCCCCCGCCAACGGTCACATAGACAAGGGTTTCTGCCGCGACTTCGATGGATTGTCCGGTGGCTAGCCTGCTGACATCGATGAGTGTGTTCGAGGGATAGGCGGTCTGCTGATCTGTGTCTCCGCCATAGATCCGGACCGACTTACCGACATCCGTTTCATAGAGCTTGTAGCCTGCGGGAGCGCCCGCCGATTCCGGCAGCACCCAGAGCTGAATCATCCGGTTCTCGTGTTCATCTGGATTGATTTCGTTGTGCTCGAAGCCTTCGCCGCCGGCGCGCTGCACCTGAACCATACTGCCGGACAGTTCCTGGCCATGCTCAAGAGAGCCTTCGTGGGCGATGCGTCCGTCGACCATCACGGAAATCACGTCGATCTCTTTGTGGCCGTGAAGACCAGTCTGCCCACCCGGCACATAGTTTGAATCCGCAAGAAAAACGAAATTGCCCAGCCCGGACCAGGTGCCGGCATTAGCCCGGCCATTGAACACCCGTGGATCCATAACCAGACGGGTTTCCTTGAGACCAGCGAAGCCGCCGCGTTCCAGGTCATCCCGATTGATGATGTCCATGTCCTGTATTCCGGTTGTGTAACCGGGCTCCGCTTGCCTATGCCAGCTTTGGCAAATCGCTGGAGATCAATTTATATTGATCCAAAAAAAGTATAAGATTGAATATCAGGAACACTTTGTTTCATTAGTGGAACGGTAGAATGATTGATCTCAACGACCTGATCGTCTTTGCACGTGTCGTGGATGAAGGCGGATTCTCCGCTGCCGGGCGCCAGTTGGGCTTGCCAAAATCAAATGTCAGCCGCCGGGTAAGCCGCCTTGAAGACCGGCTGGGCGTTCGCCTTTTGGAACGCACCACCCGTCAGGTGCACACCACCGAGATCGGCGACGTCTACTACCGCCACTGCAAGCGCATTCAGGAAGAGGCGGACCATGCGGATACTTCGGTCAATCATCTTTCCGAAGCACCCCGGGGCCTGCTCAGGGTCGGCTGTTCGGTGACCACCGGGCGGCATCTGGTGAGCCCTCATCTGGCTGACTTCCTGGCCGCCCATCCGGAAGTTCGCGTCGATCTGGTGCTGTCCAACAGGCGTATCGACATCATCGAAGAAGGCTTTGATCTTGTGATTCGCATCGGCACCCTGAACGATTCGAATCTGATTGCCAAAAACCTGGGGATCAGTGAGCGCAATCTTTATGCCAACCCTGTTTATCTGGCCGCCCACGGCGCGCCAGCGCATCCGAAGGACCTGGAACGCCACGACTGCCTCGCCATGCGGGACGCTCAGGGGCAGGTGCGCTGGGCGCTACAGAGCGATGGCCTGACAGAAACCGTCAGCATTCTCCCCAGGACCGAAATCAACGACTTCCCATCCCTTCTGCAGGTCACCCTCGACGGCGGCGGCATCGCCAGCCTGCCGTCCTATCTTTGTGCTGGTCCGATACGTGACGGTGCGCTGGTTCGGGTATTGCCCGGCTGGTCCCTGCCGGCGGTTGGCTTTCATGCGCTTTATCCCAGTCACCGTGGGGCCACGCCAAAGGTACGGGCATTTCTGGACTTCATCGCGCCGCGCATCGCCGCCGCGCTATAGAAAAATCCGGCGCCTTCATGGCGGTCAGGCCCGGGGCTGGCCGGTCATTCCCTGGTGGGAGAAGGCGCCCACATCGACAACCGTGCCGGATATCTGTGCTGCCTCGGCGGACATCAGAAAGTTGACGGCATTGGCGATATCATCCGGCTGGGTCTGACGGCCGGTGGCTGTCTGGTAGGCCGGCATTGACCGGCCTTCCTCACGCGCGATCTCGATCATGCCTGATTCGGTCTGCGGTCCCGGCACCACCACGTTGACCCGGATATGATCCACCAGATGGTCGTAGGCGAGTGCTGAGGAAAATGCGAAGACCCCACCCTTGCTGCTGCAATAGGCGAGGATGCCTGCCTTGCCCCAGCCCGCGCCGGAGCCGATGTTGACGATCGCGCCGCCGCCAACCGCCTTCATATGCGGGATGGTCGCCTTGCAGGTCAGAAACATGCCCTTGAGGTTGACCGCAACCGTCCGGTCGAACGTGGCCTCGTCCGTATCAAGGATCGAGCCGGTGGGGCGCATGGCGGCAATATTCACCAGGCCGTCAATCCGGCCGGTCGCATCCAGCGCGTGTTGAACGACCCGATCCACATCGGCGGCAACAGAGACATCCCCCTCCAGCACATCCCCGGTGAGGCCGGCTTCGGCCAATGCCGCGCGGGTGCCCTCTACGCCACCTTCAGCCGCACTGCCGGGCTGCCGCGTGTTCAGGCCAAAGGCAACCACATGCCAGCCCGCCCGCGCTAGTCGGAGGGCGATGCCCCGGCCGATCCCATAGGTGCCGCCGGCAACGATTGCGGTCTGTTTTTCCGACATTTAGCTGGCCTTTCCGATTTCAAGAACCCGGATTAGAACCACCGATTAGCGGGGAGAAGCAAGTGGAACCGACCAGACCTTCGTCAGGTAGACTCTGCATGCTGATGGTAGGTATCGGCGAAACGGTGATTGACGTCGCGGTGGCCCGCCTCGTCGGCCCGCACAGCCAGAACCACATCGCGCAGGCGGGCGTCAGGCTTCAGGTTCCAATAGCGGATAGCAAGTGACGGCGCCGGGCCATTTTCGTGGCGACCCGCATCGATCTCTTCCAGATAGCGGGTATAGCTGACCACAGCCTCTTCCTCGAAATAGCCAACAACCCGGTGCGCGGTGCGCGGGGCGAGCAGATAGAGCCAGAAGTAGAAATTGTAGAAAACCAGTTGCGTCATCATCACCAGAAATCGCTCGAACCCATTCGGCTTGGCGATTTCGATGAAGGTCATGAGGTGCATACGTTCGTTCTCAGCTTCGTCGAGCAGTGTCTTTATCCAGCCCTGGTCATCGCGGATACGCCGGAGCGCCCGCAGGTGCTGAAGCAGTCCGCCGACCATGCCGGGAACGGCCGCGACCGTCTCCAGAACAACGGCGCGGTGGCCATAGCGTTTGGCAAAGAATCTGTCGGCAAAGAAGCGCAGAATTCGCACGATCGCGAAGGCGAAACGGTCGCTAAATCCAGTGGGCTTGTGGTGGATGTCCAGGTCAACGGCATGAGCCGCCATGGAAACCTCCAACGGTGGTAGCCTGTCCCGACTGCGGGATCACTGCTCCTAATGTAGGCAGCCGCTGGGGCGAATTCCGGGCACCGACGCTGGCAGATGGTCGCGCCTGCCAAACCTTGTTTTTGCGGGCTCAGGTAGCGGTTGCTTGGACCAGGTGTGTTTGCTGCGGCACGCGATAAATTCGTTCTGCACCCTCGCCTGTGCCATATGGTGCAAGGCTTTCCGCAACCTGACGCACCACGGCCGCGATGGCGGAATCGCCTGCCTCGCTGACTTCCTGGGCGTAGGGCATGCCCGCC
>JAJFFJ010000114.1 GCA_021776685.1 Alphaproteobacteria bacterium | reverse complement strand
CTTGAACCAATTGCGGCGGCCCATTATTTAACTTGTACGTTAACTAATGTGATCGCCTTCATGACCACCGCAGATCCCCTCAGCACTGTATTCTCGGCGCTGGCCGACCCGACCCGCCGGGCAATTCTTGAGAAGCTTTCTCAGGGATCGGCTTCCGTCGGCGAGATTGCGGAGCCGTTCGACATCTCGCTGCCGGCGGTCTCCCGTCATCTGAAGGTTCTCGAAGGCGCCGGCCTGATCAGCCGCGAGAAATCTGCACAATGGCGGCACTGCCACCTGGTGGCGGCGCCACTGGAAAATGCCGCCCGCTGGGTCGAGCAGTATCGCGCCTTCTGGGAAAGCCAGTTCGATTCTCTGGAAGAATTCCTCGCGAACCACAAGGAGCACTAGGGCAGCCATGGCCAATCTCGCCGACTCTATCGCGCTCAATCTCTCGCGCTTCATCAGCGCGCCGCCGCAGAAGGTGTTTCTGGCGTTTACCGACGCCGACATGCTGAGGCAGTGGTGGGGTCCCGAAACCCATTCCTGCCCCTTCGCCGAGCTCGACCCCCGTCCCGGCGGCAAGTGGCGCACCTGCATGCGCTCGCCCGAAGGCAACGACAATTGGGTCCAGGGCGAATACCAGGAGGTGTCTCCCCCGTCCCGGCTGGTATTCACATGGGCTTGGGAAGAAGACGGTGCGCCCGGCCACGAGACCCTGGTGACGATCGACTTCGTCGAAAAAGACGGCGGCACCGAAATTCTGTTCACCCATGCAGGGTTCGAGAACGACGAGCAGCGCGACATGCACAATCAGGGGTGGACCAGCACCCTTGTCTGCCTGCTGGCAACACTGGATGGCTAGGTAAAACACCAGCCCGTTTGGGAGGAATACAGTCCATGAGCACCGTTACCATCTATGGCCCCGCGCCCAGCACCTATGTGCGTTCGGCACGCATCTTCTGCGAGGAGAAAGGTGTCGCCTATGATCTGAACCAGGAGATCGACCGGGAAGGCGCCGAGTACAACGCACTGCACCCTTTCGGTAGGATCCCGGCTTTCCGCCATGGCGATTTCACCCTCCACGAGACCGACGCCATTGGCCGGTATATCGACCGGGTCTTTGATGGGCCTGCGCTACAGCCTTCCGACCCGAAAAACCTCGCCCTCATGGACAAATGGCTGACCGCCATCACCGACTATTTCTATCAGGTCGCCGTTCGCGAAATTATCTGGCAGCGCTTCCTGGTACCGATGCAAGGCGGACAACCGGACGAGGAGATGATTGCCGCGGCGATTCCCAAGCTCGATCACCAGCTTGGCGTGATTGCCGGCGATATTGGCGACAGCTATTTGGCGGGCGACGCGCCGTCCCTCGCTGACTGGGTCCTGGTGCCGATCGTCACCTACCTGAAGGGGTGCCCGGAAGGCGAAGGGGCTATCGCCAGGCAGCCGGCGGTCGGCGCCTGGTTCGGCAAGCTGGCGGCGCGGGACAGCTTTGCGGCCACGATGCCGCCAATGCCGAAGGCAGCGGAATAGACTTCAGTCGCCCATCCAGACCCGCCAGGCGGGCCAGGCGCCAACCAGCTCGGCCATTAAGGCGTAGCCGTCGGCCACGGGATGGACACCATCGCCCGCCTGCAGCGCCGCGCTCCAGCGGGGATCGCCCGCCAGCGGCGTGAACAGGTCCAGATAAGGCACGCCCATCTCGGCCGCGAGATCAGCAAACCGGTTGTTCAGTTCCCGGGTCCGGTCGTTCTTGAAATCAAAGACGACGGTGTCGGCAATACGCAGGGGCTGCATGGACATCTCGGCCGGTGCGGGCCCGATCCACAAGGTCGGCAACCATTCCGACGCACGGAACAACATCTCCGACGCGTTCGCGAGCGACTGCTCCATGGGCACGCGCAGGCCCAAGCCTTGCTGGTCGGCCATATCGTTGACGCCAAATGCGAAGACCAGCCCACCGCTCACATGAGGCGGCAGGCGTGGCTCGCATTCCGCCCGCCAGCGCGCTTTGATCTCTTCTGACGTGTCGGCGCGGACTCCCATATTGTAGCAGGTCAGATCATGGCCGCGGGCCCGCTCCCCCGCACAGAGGCGCCCACACCAACCCAGCACTTCATCATCCAACGTGCCATTGGTGATGCTGTCGCCCACGAAACAGATGCGCAATGTGGTCATGTCCCCTCACCCTTTTTCATGTCCGCCAGAATATCCGCCGCGCGTCCCAGCAGCGCATTGCGGTCCGGCTGAAAACCCTCATCCACCCACCAGGCATCCAGCGCCCGCATGATCTCGCCTACCTGGGGGCCTTCCCGTACGCCGGCATTTACCAAATCAGCGCCCGTCACCGGCAGGGTTAGTGGCTGCCATCCGTCAAGCGCGGCGTGCAGGGGCGCAAGCGCCACCGGCAATGCCCCCTGCCCGGCCGCGGCCAGGAACGCACCGTCTCGCACGAGGTCTGCGCCCAGACGGTAGAGGTGCCGACGCCATTCGTGCGCGTCCGCGTCCAGCACCACGGTCCCACGGGCCGCCGCCATGTCAACCAGCCGGCGCGCATCCTTGTTGGAAAGCCGCAGCGCGGCGGCCAATGCCGTCAAGTCCACATCGTCATTCAAGAGCGCGCTGAGACGCCGGGTGGCATCCGGCGCATCTTCCAGGGGTACGAGTGCGGCGAGCCGGCCGATCTGACCGGCATCAGGCAGGCTTTGCGCCAGAACACCGTCATCCGCCATCATCTGAAAGACCGCCGCAGGATCAGGCGCGCGCAGGATTTTGAGCAGCTCTTCCCGCACCCGTTCCGCCGAAAGACCAGGAAGCTTGGCTGCCTGATCGCGGCAGGCAGCCCGCGCCGCGGGATTTGGCGCACCACGGCCGTACCAGGCGTAAATCCTGTAGAAGCGCAGAAGGCGCAAAACGTCCTCGGTAATCCGCGCGTCCGGGTCGCCGACAAACCGAACTTCCCCATCCTGCAGATCGGCTGCGCCTCCAAAGTAATCGTGCAGCGCGCCGTCCAGCGTGGCCGACATGGCGTTGATGGTGAAATCCCGCCGCGCCGCATCCAGCTGCCAGTCTTCAGTGAACGCCACCACCGCATGCCGGCCGTCCGTGGAAATATCCTCGCGCAGGGTCGTCACCTCGAAGCCGCGTCCATCCACCACAATCGTGATCGTGCCATGGTCGATGCCGGTTGGGATCGCTTTCAGCCCATCGGCTTTTGCCAGGTCCATCACCACCTGCGGCGGGGCGGTGGTGGCCACATCCACATCGCTGACAGGCCGCCCAAGCAGGCCATCGCGCACGCAGCCTCCCACAAAGCGCGCCTCGGCGCCGTCACGGGTCAGCGCGTCGAACAGCCGGCGCACCCGGTCACCGGTCATCCACTCGCTGATTGGCAGCTGGGTCTGTGACACGGTGGTGGGCGACTCCGGCTTTAGTGGGGGCTCTAGTGGGGACTCAGGTTGCGGCCACGGCGCCGCGTGAACCGTGACTATTTCTGCGCTATTTCGGGACGTTGTGCAGGTCTGTGGACGTTTCCCGCAACAAGCCCACGCCGACAAAGCCAATAGCGCAAAGCGCCAGGCCGGCGATGGCCAGCCAGAACCAGGGGCCATTCTCCCAAGCCGGCTTTGTCTCGCCCGGCCTGGTCCGGTTCCGCGCGACAAGCACATAGGCGAAATAGAACAGGAAGGGCAGCAGGAAGATGGCCAGCAGCTGGATGATTTGACGAATCATGCGTCGCTCAAAACCTCGTAGAGATTGACCAGCATAGCTGCGGTGGCTCCCCAGATGTACCAGTCGTTATAGGGCATGGCATAGAAATGCCGGCGCACGCCATTCCATTCCCGGCTGTCCCGTTTGTGGTTCCGGCTGTCCATAAAAAAGGCCAGCGGCACTTCGAACACATCTGCCACCTCGGCAGGGTCGGGCGCAACACTGACCGGCGGCTGAATCAGCCCCACAAGCGGCGCAATAACAAAGCCGGTGCCGGTGGCATAGTCGTCCAGTCGGCCGATCACCGAAATTTGATGGTGGCCGACGCCGACCTCTTCCTCGGTTTCCCGCAGTGCGGCATAGACAGGATCAGGGTCCTCCGGGTCGATGCGCCCGCCTGGAAAAGCAATCTGGCCAGCATGGCGTTTCAGATTGCCGTTGCGCACCGTGAGCATGACGGCGACGCCGTCGTCGTGCGCCACCAGGGGCACCAGGACCGCGGCAGGGCGCAAATCTTCCGGCGGCTGAACGGCATTATCCAGCTGGAAATCACCCCGCAACGTGTCGCGACGCTGGCGCGACGCTGCCTCTGGATTGGGCTGGCGATACCAGTCGCCGCCCAGCGCCGACAGTTTCTCTTCAATTTCTTTGGGCGTCATGGACCGCTGTCATGCTCCGGGTTTTCCCCCGGATTCTCAAGCGATCCCAGGCGAAAGAACTGACCAGCGCTCTGCACGCCAAAGACGGTCTCGCCGTCAATTTCGCGTTCTTCGCCAATCTCTACAAGATGGTAATACACCGGCCGCGCCAGCCTCGCTTCCAGATTGTCCCTGATCAGAACATAGGGACTGGGCTCGCCGGTTTCAGGGTCTTCCACCACCCGGAGCGGGTGATCCCCATTAACCACCACACAATCGTCAAGATTGGTGCGCAGGGTCACCTGCTGGTTGTCGCCGTTGCCCTCCGCCGTCATCTCCACAGCAATGAAGGGCACGTCGTCGACCTCGATCAGGCCTTTCTCCACTGGCGTGATCAGCCAGTAACGACCCTCGTCGTCCTTACGTAGAACGGTGGAGAACAGTTTGACCAGAGGTTTACGGCCTATTGGCGAGCCATGATAATACCACGTGCCGTCACGGCCGATCCGTATCCCGAAATCGCCGCAGATATTCTCGAACATCTGCTGGTCACCCGGTGCGGGTGTCAGTTGGTCCGCCGGCTGGGCGGCGCGGGAAGTGCCGTCTTTGTTTATCATCGCATTGGAGTTGACGCGTGAACTCATCAAGCAGTTTCGCAGGTTCCCCCAATAACCCCGACAACACAAGCAATCTGGTCCCGCAAGAATCCACAGCGGAACTGGTGGCCGAGGCAGAGAAGGTATCAGCCGCGCTAGAGCGTGTCAGGGAACACATTGGCAGTGTCATCTTTGGCCAGGAAGAAGTGGTCGAACAGACCCTGATCACGCTGCTGTCGGGCGGCCATGTGCTGCTGATCGGTGTGCCCGGCTTGGCCAAGACCAAATTGGTGGACGCGCTTGCCACCGTGGTCGGGCTGGACGCGAACCGCATCCAGTGCACGCCCGATCTGATGCCGGCGGATATCGTCGGCTCAGAGGTGTTGGAGGAAGGTGAAAGCGGCCGCCGCGAATTCCGGTACATCAAGGGACCGGTCTTTTGCCAGTTGCTGATGGCGGACGAAATCAACCGCGCCAGCCCGCGAACCCAGTCCGCATTGCTCCAGGCGATGCAGGAGCATCGCGTCTCCGTCGCCGGGCAATATCACACACTGCCTGAGCCATTCCATGTGCTGGCGACGCAAAACCCGCTGGAGCAGGAAGGCACCTATCCCCTGCCCGAAGCGCAGCTCGATCGTTTCCTGCTTCAGGTCAATGTCGGCTACCCCGACCTGGCGGCTGAACGCGAAATCCTGCTCAAGACCACAGGCGTTGACGAGGCGCAGGCCACTCCGGCCATGACCGGCGGCGAATTGCAGGCCGCCCAGCGCGTGATCCGGCGCATCCCTGTGGGTGAGAGCGTGCTGGAATCGATCCTGGCGCTGATTCGCAACGCCCGTCCTGAGTCCACGGACCTGGAAGAGATTCGCACCCACGTGGCCTGGGCGCCCGGCCCCCGCGCAAGCCAGGCGCTGATGCTGGCCACCCGCGCCCGTGCCGTGTTGCAGGGCCGCCTGGCGCCGTCCGTAGACGATGTGGTCGCCCTGGCCGCGCCCATCCTGCGTCATCGCATGGCGCTCAACTTTGCCGCCCGCGCCGACGGTGTGACCATCGAAGATATCATCGCAAAGCTTTGTGAGCGGCTGGCCTAGCGGCCCATATCAGACACCCATGGCCATACACAGGAATATGACCGCCATCCGATCAACCAACATCGCCAGCAGGCCCTGCCAGTGAGCCAGGCGCGCCACAAGATCCGCCATGGCGCGGAACAGGCTGCAGGCCGTCTGCCTCCATTGCAGATCGCTGCGGAACAGGTAGCCGCCACTGTCGCCCAGGGCGTGCACGGCCGCCGCAGGGTCGGTATTGGCGAGACATTCTGGCAGTTCCGGCGCTACGAACCCGGCGACCCGATCCGTAGTATCGACTGGCGGCAGAGCGGCAAGACCGATCATATTTATATTCGCGAGACCGAATGGGCCGCCGCCCAGTCCGTCTGGCTGTGGCGCGATCCATCCCCCTCCATGACCTACCGGTCTTCCCGCAACCTGCCCGAAAAGCGCGACCGCGCCGACCTGCTGCTGCTTGCGCTCGCCGCGCTGTTGGCCCGTGCGGGAGAGAAGATCGGCTTGCTGCACGGCTCCGAACGCGCCACCCAGGGCAACATGGCTGTCGACCGCATCGCCATGCAGCTGCTCGACCAGGAAACGCCGCCCGGGCCGCCCGAATCCGTCCCGCCGTTCAGACCGCTTTCGCGATTCTCTCACCTGGTGCTGATTGGCGATCTACTGTCGCCGTTGGAAGAGCTGGAAAGCATGATCCGCCGTTACGCGGTTTCCGGGATCCATGGACATTTGGTGCAGGTGCTGGACCCGGCGGAAGAATCCCTGCCGTTCGCCGGCCGCACCCGCTTTGAGGGCCTGGAAGAGGAAGGCGAGGTGCTGGTCAAACGCGTGGAAAATGTGCGTGAGGAGTATGTGGAACGTATGGACCGGCATCAGGCCGGCTTGCGCGACCTCGCTCGATCCAATGGCTGGACCTACTATCTGAGCAGAACCGACCATCCGCCGGAGCAAACCCTGTTGCCCCTCTATATCGCCCTGTCCGAGATCGACGCTTGACGCCCCGCGCGCCCAGCCTCCCGACACGTAGGGCAGACCCATGCTGACATTGGGCGCACTGGCCTTTGCCGTGCCGTGGGCGCTGATTGCGCTGGCAGCGGTGCCGATTATCTGGTGGCTGCTGCGGGTAACACCGCCGTCGCCCCGTCGGTTGCGGTTCCCGGCGATCCGATTGCTGTTCCGTCTCCAGGAAAAAGAGGACACCCCATCCCGCACCCCCTGGTGGCTGTTGCTGCTGCGCATTTCCATCGTGGTGCTGCTGATCCTGGGGCTGGCGCATCCGCTGCTCAACCCTGGGAGCGCCTTCAAGGGCGATGGTCCGCTGGTGCTGGTGATCGACAACGGCTGGGCTGCCGGCCCCAACTGGGACCGCCGGCGAGCCGTGGTGGGCGAGCTGCTGGACCGCGCAGAGCGTGAAGAACGCAAAGTCATTCTGTTGACCACTGCCCCCCGTCCGTCAAAACAGGCGATCACCGCCAGCAAGCTGCTTCGCGCCGCCGATGCGAAAGCGGTCTTTCAGGCGTTGCTGCCCGTCAGCTGGCCGGTGAACCATGAGGGCGCCGCCGCCGCCGCGAAGAAAATCAAGCTGGATCAGGCCGCCAACATTGTCTGGCTGAGCGATGGCCTGGCGCACAAGGGCACCGACGCCCTGGTCAGTGCGCTAACCACCATCGGCCGGGTAACGGTGCTGACGGATGCACCAGCCGCCCTGCCGCTGTTGGTCATGCCGGCGCGCCTGGAAGGCAACCGCCTGGTTTTTCAGATCAAACGGGTGAATGCCGACAAGCCCACCGCATTCTGGGTGCGCGCCACCGATGAAAAAGGCCGCCGCCTGGCCCGCCGCCGGGTCGCCCTTAAATCAGGCGAGGCCAGCGCCCGCGTAACGCTTGAGCTGCCATCGGAGCTGCGCAACCGGGTGACGCGCATCGATATTGAGCACCATCGCAGCGCCGGGGCGACCCTGCTGCTGGACGAGCGTCTGCGTCGCCGGCCGGTCGGGCTGGTTGCGCTGGCCAAGCTGACCGGGGCGCAGCCACTGCTGTCTGACTTGTATTACTTGCAACGGGCGCTGGCGCCCTACAGCGAGGTTCGCCGTGGCCGCATCACCGTCCTGCTGGAGCGGCCCCTGAGCGTGATTTTCCTTACCGACCAGGCGCCAATTTCATCGGCCGAGCGAAAACGTCTCGCCAAGTGGGTGGCGGACGGCGGTGTGCTGGTGCGTTTTGCCGGGCCTGCGCTGGCGGCAAAGGCAGACGATCTGGTGCCGGTCAAGCTGCGCAGCGGCAACCGTTCATTTGGGGGCGCAATGTCATGGACCAAGCCCCAGCGGTTGGCCAATTTCCCCAACACCAGCCCCTTCTCAGGATTGGCAGTGCCCCGTGATGTCACGGTACGCCGCCAGGTATTAGCCGAGCCCGGCCCGGATCTGGGGCGGCGCACCTGGGCGCGGCTCGAGGACGGGACGCCGATCGTGACCGCCGTCAAGCGTGATAAAGGACTGATCATCCTGTTCCACACCACGGCGAGCGCGGAATGGTCCAGCCTGGCGCTGTCCGGCCTGTTTGTGGAAATGCTGCAGCGGGCAGTTCAGCTGAGCCGGGGCGTTGCCGCCGGCGAGGAGCGGGCAGCGGCGCTGTCACCCCATCTGATACTGGACGGCATTGGCCGTCTGGTGACCCCGCCCCCCACGGTGCTGACCCTGCGCGCGCGGGCATTCAACAAGGCGAAGGCGGGGCCGGATACACCCCCCGGATTTTACGGCAAAGGCGCCGCCCGGCGGGCGCTCAATCTTTCCGCCAGCGTCCAGGCAATGAAACCGCTTGCCGATTTACCGGGCAATGTGGCGCGGGGCCTCTATAATTCGGGGGAAGAGGTGGATCTCAAACCCTGGTTGCTGCTGATGGCGTTGATCCTGCTTCTATTCGACTTTCTGCTCAGCTTCTTCCTGCGCGGATTGGTGCGCCGGCCGGTTGCCGCTGCCGCGACCCTTGCGCTCGCGGCAATGGTGCTGACCGTTCCTCCACCAACGCCGGCATTCGCCCAAGGCACGCCGTCGGCGAAGGTGCCCGACGATATTGCCATCCGCGCCACCAAACGCACCATCATCGCCTACGTGCTAACCGGCAATGGCGACACCGACCGTGTCAGCAAACAGGCGTTGGTCGGCCTTGGCCGGGTGCTGTTCGCACGGACGTCGGTCGAGCCCGGCGTGCCTGTCGGCGTCAATCCGAACACGGACGAACTGGCCTTCTATCCGGTGCTCTACTGGCCCGTTACCCCCGGCCAGACGCCCCCCAATGCCGCCGGACTGGCCCGCCTGCAGGCCTATATCAAGGGCGGCGGCATGATCGTCTTCGACATCCGCAACCAGGGCCCTGGGGTCACCGGCCAGGAGGGCTATGGCATCCTGCAGCAATTGACCAAGGGCCTGAAGATTCCGGCGCTGCGGCGGATCCCCGAGCGCCATGTGTTGACCCGTACTTATTATCTTTTGCAGCGCTTTCCGGGCCGGTTCACCGGCGGTGCGGTCTGGGTCGCGCGCAAGGGGCATGCGGCCAAGGACGGTGTCTCCTCGGTCGTGATCGGCAGCAACGACTGGGGCGGCGCCTGGGCGATTGACGGCGAAGGCAGGCCGCTGTTCCCCACTGTCCCCGGCGGATACATGCAGCGGGAATACGCTTACCGCGCTGGTGTGAACATCATCATGTATGCCCTGACCGGCAACTATAAGTCCGACCAGGTGCACATCCCGACAATCCTCCGGAGGCTCGGCCAATGAACGCGCTGGGCGCCACCATTGCCTTCTCGCCGCTGGTTGGCTGGATCATCCTGTATGTGCTCGCCGCCATCGCGGTGGCCGTTGTTGCCGGTGGCCTGTTCTTGCGCGCCCGTGGCGTTGTCTGGCGCGCCGGCGCTGTGGCGATCCTGTGGCTGATCCTCGCCAACCCGTCGCTGGTGATTGAGAAACGCGAGCCGATTCGCGATGTGGCGGTCGTGGTGGTGGACGAATCGCGCAGCCAGAGCCTGGAAAAGCGCACGGCGCGCACCAAGGCTGCCCTCGCCCACATCCGCCAGGTGGTCAAGCGGATGGGCAATCTGGACCTGCGCGTGATCCGCGCGGGCAACGACCCGACCCAGGACGGCACCCATCTGTTTGGCGTCCTCGACCGCGCGCTCGCAGATATTCCTCGGAAGCGGCTGGCCGGTGTCATTATCCTGTCCGACGGCCAGGTCCACGACGTGCCAAAGGCCGGGCGCATTCCACGCGGCATTGGCCCGGTGCATCTGTTGTTGTCCGGACGCAAGGACGAGAAAGACCGCAAGCTGGTGATCGTCAGCAAGCCGGCTTTCGGTCTGATGCGGAAACCTCTGGCTATCAAGGTGCGGGTGGATGACAACGCGGTCGCCGCCGGCACCCGCGTGCGGGTGACCATTAAGCGGGACGGCAAGCCATGGCGCAGCGGCACCGTGCCCGTCGGCCGGGTGGCCACCCTGCGCTTCGAGCTGGCCCATCCGCGCACCACCTTCTTTGAGCTGGAAGTGGAAAAGGGCCCGAAAGAGCTGACGCTTGAGAACAACCGCAAAGTCGTCTCGGTCAACGGCATTCGGGACCGGTTGCGCGTATTGCTGATCTCCGGCCACCCCCATCCGGGTGAACGCGCATGGCGCAATATCCTCAAGGCCGACCCCGGCGTCGACCTGGTGCATTTCACCATTCTGAGGCCGCCGGAAAAACGCGATATGACGCCGGTGAATGAACTTGCGCTGATTTCCTTCCCCGTGCGCGAACTGTTCCAGGAGAAGCTCAACAAATTTCACCTGATCATCTTCGACCGCTATCGCCGGCGAGGAGTCATTCGCTCCTTCTACCTGCGCAACATCGCCAACTATGTGCGCCGCGGTGGCGCGCTGCTGGTCGCTGCCGGGCCGGATTATGCCGGGTCGCTCAGCCTCAACCACACCGAGATCGGGCCATTGCTGCCCGCTCGTCCCACTGGGCAGGTGTTTGTGGAGGGCTATCGGGCGGTCCGTAGCAAGCTGGGCCAGCGCCATCCGGTAACTGCACCGCTGACGGGCTCCGGTAAGGGCAAGGCGGCCTGGGGCCGCTGGTTCCGCCATATCGACGCCACGGTACAGCGCGGCCATG
>JAJFFJ010000113.1 GCA_021776685.1 Alphaproteobacteria bacterium | reverse complement strand
CGGATTGCTGCCCGGGTCGGCAGATTGCGGCCGACTTCCTTGCAACGCATGAAGACGACAACGGCCTGTGGCGTTTGAAGTATTCTGGATTTCTGGCCCACTTTCAGGCGTTGTACTATTCCGCGCACAGCAGGGGACAAGGTTCCAACCCGAACCTTCCTTTCCCATCGTGTAATGCTCGTGTTCCTTTGGCGGGCGGCGGCCATAATGGCCGGGCAGGTTTTGGCAACCTTGGCGATTTCTCTCATCGCCTTTACCGCCTTTGCGCGCTCCGCCGGCCGGCGTGTCTTGTAGCGAAACCCAACATTGGCGATAGACAGTGTCTTGGCACCGGTTGCCCCGGTTGCCAGCGTCCCGCGCGAAACCAGCTGAACGATGTAATATCCCGTCACCGTTCTGACCGGCCCGACAATCTGTCCGGGCCGCATTTTGCGCACGGCCGACAGCAATTCCGGTTCCATCTGTGCTTCGAAGACATTACCGCGGTCGCCCCCAACAGCGGCGGTGCTGCTGCTGGAGAACTGTCTCGCCAGCGCTACAAAAGGCGCGCCGCGGCGAAGCTGCAACATCAGTTGTTGGGCGTTGCGGAGGACAGTCGCTTCACGGTCTGCAGTCGTAACCGGGAGATAGATTTCGCGCAGCCGGTATTGGACACGATTTTTGTCCGCACGCATTCGGGCCGCCACTTCATCGATTTCCGCGTCTGTGATGCGCACCAATGGGGCGATGCGCCGGGCGACTACCTGGTTCCAGAGCAGACCTGAGTGTATCTGCGCGACCACGGTCTTGGGGTCGACGCCCGCCCGTTCAAAATTCTTCAAAAACTGTCCACGGGCGAGACCGCGTCGCCGCTCAAGGGACAAAACATAGGTCTGCACCTGCTTGGCATTGATCCTGATTTTGAGTCGTGTGGCTTCCTGCACGCGCAGCCTTTCCTGGATCAGCCGCCGCAAGACCTGGGGCGCCAGCCGTCGCCTGATCTCAGGACGATCCGGTACGCGCAGGGTCAACACGGCCAGCCGCAACCGTGAAGACAGGTCGTAGGCCGTGATCGGTTCGCTGTTGACCACTGCAGCTAGTCCATGGGATTGGGCCGCAGCGATATTCGGCGCAAGCGCGCAGCACAGCGCCAACGCCATCGTCGCAAGGTGTCTCATTGGATAACCTGACATTTCGTATGCTTGTTCGACCCCATTTCATTGTAGCTGGGGCCATGTTGACCACGGTTATAAAAACCCGAAGGCCATCGCGCAACGGTACCTCACCTGGAAATGCCGAAACCGCCCAGATGTTTAAGCGTAATTTCGACGATAAACAAACTGTTGGGGCGAAGCTCCCGGTCCGTAAAAAATGTTCGTGTAAAGGTCCCACGAATTGTACAGCACTCATTCTTGAATTGGGCGCCCATTTGCCAGCGACGCACCCCGCCGTCTCTGGCCAAGTCAATGCGGGCGCCGCCGAACATAGAGATGTTCTTGGTGATCTGGCTATTCAGCGAAAAAACAAGCTCACTGCGGCCGGCAGGTTCGCTAACGCCATTCCCTGAGAATTTGACATAATTGACGAATGCCCGAAGGGCGGGAACACCAAATGACGCCGTAAGTTCATGACGACGCGAGGTCATTTCAGAGACATCGAACCGGAACCTGTAAGCGAGGCTGAGAAAATCGCCGGGCTCGAATTGAACACGACCTACGATGTCAGAGAATGTTTCCCGGAATGACGGATCGACGGTTATCGACCGCGATCCGTCGATACGCAGGCTCTGTCCGAGGAAGATATCCGTGCGACCCCCACGGTTGCCGAAGAAAGCAGTCCGGACTCCATAAACGATCCGACTGCCGTCATCGACCCGGTCACGGCCATTGAACCTGTTGATCGAGAACAGATTTGCGTCATCAAGTTCAATATCCTGGCTGTCTTCATTGGGAATCTTGCCGGTATTGAGCCCGGTCGGAGCGGTGACAATCGCGATTCGGGGCTCAATGACGTTTCTGACATTTCCCAGTTCGCGCACGAACGGATATCGCCAGTCGATACGCCCGATTGGGTAGACGCGGGATACAAACCCGTTGAACGAACGTGCACCCAAACGTGGAACATTGTTCAACAGGAAAAGATCGAAATGGACGTCGGCACTGACTGCCAGCTGCCAGCCACTCTTGTGCGTAAAGGGCAGCCGCCAGCCAGCATTTGCGTGGAGCCTTTGATTGGCCGCTCCCTCCAGTCGCTGCAGGCCGACCAGGCTGCCATTCGCATGCCACCGGCCCCAGCGGCGCACAGGCTTGCCGAATGCAGAAAATGTCAGCATCGGCAAGACGATGCCGTCCTTGTCGAAGTCGTCCTCTGTTCTGAGCCCCTGGAAAATGAATGATTCCGCGGCGTAGTAGTTGCGGCCGTAGAATCCTTCGATTTTGGGAGTTGTGGTCAGGACATCAGTGCCGGTTACGCTGTATCGGCGCAGAAAGGTATCGTCGGTTGTCACGCCGCCATCGAAGGTGAAGCGCCAGTGGCGGTTTATGTCATAGTGCAGTTTGCCGAACAAATGACCTCGGCTGCGATTGCCTCTGATGTGCTCACCCTCGTCATTCTGACGCCGAACGTAGGTGTAGCTGCCGTCGAGGATCACCGCGCCATTCTTGAAGCGTTGCCGGTAGGTAGCAAATAGGGCCGCCCGCTCCTTTGTGGTGAGGAAGGGCGTGATGGTGATGTCTTTGTCCCGGGAGATTGCATAGAAATAGGGCACTTTAAGAAACTGCCCCAGCGTGCTCTCGCCTCCGAATTTGGGAACAAGAAAGCCGCTACGCCGCCGCACCGACGGATCCGGATGCCGGAAATAAGGGGAGTAGAAAACCGGGAAGCCAAAAACCTCTAGCCAGGCATCACGGTAGACCAGGTCACGTTCTTCCTTCAGATGGACCAGCTTTCGCGCCTTGATCTGCCAGAGCGGCGCCGCCGTGGGATCCTTTTCGCAGAGGTTGCAGGGCGAAAAGACTACTTTCGCCATTTCATCGCGTTTGCCGCCCACGCGCACTGCGCCATTGGCGGCAACCCGGGTATTATCTGGAAACAGCAGACGGAACTGATGAATAACGCCGTTTTTCAGATCGTCGCTCAACACAACACGAGAGGCAAAGACGGTTTCGCCACTGGGCCGGGTGACGCTGACCTTGCCAGTGGCGATCAGGATCTTGGTTCGCCGGTTGTAGACCAGATTGTCCGCCAGGATGACGTTGTCACCCTGGGACACCCGCACCCGGCCGCTGGCGGTAATGATATCCCGCTCCCGGTCATATTGCAGGTTATCGGCGCTCACCAGCACCGGTAGCTTGTCGTTAGCGCCGCGCAGCACCTGCGCGCTGGCACCGCCGGCAGCGACCCCTAAGGCGATCAGCAGAATGGTAAGTCGTTTCAGCAAGGTCTCTGCAACTTCTGCTCAGCCGTCTTCCACATGAAGCAAGATAGCAAGGCCGCAGAAGGCGCTGGCCATAGCGGGTGACCATGCCGCCATGATAGGTGGCAGGTTGGTCGAGTGCGCCAACGCCAGCACAAGGTCGGAAATAAAGAACAAAAGAAAACCTGCACCGACTCCCCCCGCGACCGAAAGCAAGATTCCGGTCCGCCGGTTATGCCTCAGGGAGAAAACCGCTGCAATTAGGATCATCGCCAAATACAGCATTGGTTCGGCCAGCAAGGAATGCCAATGAAGCCGGTGGCTTAGCGCAGAGAAGCCAGTCGCCTCGAGGGACCGGATAAATTTTGGCAGGTCCCAGAATGAGATCGACGCGGGTGAAGAGAAGCTCTCTTGAATCTTGTCGAATGTCAGATCCGTGGCGATCTTGAAGCTCGGGTGCTTTTTGTCGGGCTTGTCCTTCATGCGCACGAGCGCGTTTTCCAGGACCCAAAAACCCTTGTCCAATCTGGCCTGAGCCGCGTCGATGCGCCCGATATAGTGGTCGCCCTTGGCATAGAGCAGCACCATAACCTGCTGGAGCTTCAGCCCATTGGCGGCAACTTTCGACTGTTTGGCATGAATAACCGTGTCGCCCTTTTTATCGGTTTGTCTCAGCCAGATGCCGGATGCCGATGCCGCCATCAACTGGGACCGCCCCTTCAGGTAACGGTTTTCATGCAACTCGAATTGAGCGATCAGGTGGGTGCCCAGCGGGTTGATCAGGGTAATTTTGACGATGCCGATCAACAGAGCGCCACCGAATACTGGGAGCAGAAACTGCCAGACCGAGACGCCGGCAGCCCGGAGGGCGACCAGCTCACTATGTCGGTTGAGCTGCCAGAACGCGAACATGCCGGCAAACAGAATGGCGAAGGGCAGGGTTTTCTGGGCGGTCAGAGGCAGCTTGTAGACCGCCATCGTCATGACCAGACTGAAGGTGACGTCGGCTTTGCCTGACGAGCGGCGAAGAAGCTCGATCATGTCGATCATCAGCACAATCGAGACGAAAATCGCCAGAATGCCGGCGAAAACAAGTAGATACTGACGCCCTATGTAGAGTGAGAGTGTCAGAGACAGGTTGCGGCCGGTCATCAGGTTGCCCCTGTCACCGGGGCTTCGGCTGAGTCAACCGGCGGCGGGGCGCCGGTGACATTCCCTTTATGGCGCCGGGGACTTCGGACCAGAAAGTAGAGAAGCAAGCAAAATGGGATGATCATATTCAGGTAGGTCAGTGGAATCAGAATGTTGTTCTTGGCGGACGCACTGAGCAGCCCAATCATGGTCCCCTGCATTGCCGCGGCGATCCCACATGCCGCCACCAGTCGGATCGCCTGACCTCTCTTGTTGAACTCACCGGTCAGCAGCGCGACCAGCGCGATCAACGGCATGACAAGCGCTCCCAGCGGCCCCACTATGCGGTTGTGGCCTTCCGCGATCAGCTTCTTCCGGTAAAATTTGTCGTGGGCCGAATTGTCGGGCTCCAACAGTTGTCCGACAAAGCGTTCTTCAGGCTGTCGGAAGACTCGCTTTTTTCGTTTGGATGGATCCGCCAGGCGAAAACCGTACCGCTTGAAATACAGCAGTGAAATCTTGCCACTCTTGATGTCCAGTTCCTGTCGGCTGCCATTCAGCATCAACACGCGGGGACCTTGGTCCGATGGCAGGACGATGCCGCGCTCAGCCAGCATTGTGATGCGTTTCGTCGCGTCGCGTGTGTCATGCAAGATGATGCCGTGAATTTCGGTATCCACCCGCTCCCGCACATAAATCGTCAGGCCGCGGGTTATCTGCGTGAAGCTTCCTTGCTGAATCAGGCCGGCGGAAATATTCGAGCGAATCTCGTGCTGTACGGTGCGAAATTGCCGAAATGAGAGAGGCACGACGTAGAGGCTGAGGAGATAGCAGAACAGCATCACCAGTCCGCCAAGAATGAGGACTGGCTTTGCGAGCCCCAACTGGCTGACGCCAGCCGCGCGCATTACCACCAACTCCCGGTCATTGGTGAATTTGTTGTAAGTGAACAGTGTGGAGAAAAACAGCGAGATGGGCAAAATCACCAGCCAGAAGCCGGGGATTAGCAACATCGTCAGTTCCAGAAATGTCGACAGCTCCAACCCGCGGTTCAGGATGAATTTCACGAACCGCATGGACTGAGTCAGCCACAGCACCATGGTCAGCGTCAGCGTGACGAACACGGTGGATATGAACAACTGGCGGAACAGATAGGTTTGCAGACGAAGCATGGGCTGTTTATAGCGGGGGCCTTCTGGTCCTGATAGCGGCAATCGAACGCGTCTGCCGTGTCATTGCGTGCAGGTTGCCCAACCGCCTTCGGTCGCCTAAATCTGATACGGATGGTCCGCCGCTGCTGCGCCCACTGGTGCACTTCCACCTGATTGTGCAGGTGGCGCCTCAACAACAGTTATGTTCCAGGAGTTCCTAAATGAAGATCGCATTCGCCGAGCCCGCCCTGCCTGAGTCCGGCACCCTGGTCGTTGGGGTATTGGATGACCGTCAGCTCACGCCCACCGCCGAAGCCGTTGATGGCCGCACGGGCGGCGCCCTGGTCCGGGCGATGGCTGCCAGCCGTTTCCGGGGCAAGCCGAGCGAATTGTTGGATGTGCTGGCGCCGTCTGATGGTCTGGACCGTGTTGTGCTCGTGGGATTGGGGAAGGTCGAAGACCTGACGTTGCGGAAGGCGCAGGACACCGGTGGGGTTGTGGTCGCCCATCTGGGGCGGGCTGGCGTCAAAAAGGCGGTATTTGCGTTCGACACCCTCGAGGGGGCCAAGGTGGAGGGCGCCGCTGCGCTTGCGAGCCTGGCGTTTGGCGCCCGGCTGCGCGCCTACAGGTTTGATAAATACCGCACCCGAGAGAAAGAAGATCAGAAGCCTTCCTTGGAAGAGCTGACCCTGATGGCGGCCGGCGCAGGCGATGCGGCTGCAGGGTTCGAACCATTGGACAAGGTTGCCGACGGCGTTGTGTTCACCCGCAACCTCGTTTCTGAACCGGCAAACATAATCTATCCGGAAACTTTGGCGCAGGCGGGCCAGACCCTGGAATCCCTAGGTGTCCAGGTGGAAGTGCTTGGCGAGGCCCAGATGAAGGATCTGGGCATGGGGGCACTCCTTGGCGTCGGCCAGGGCAGCGCCCGGGAATCCCAATTGCTGGTGATGCAGTGGAATGGCGGGCAAACCGGTGAGGCCCCCATCGCGTTTATCGGCAAGGGGGTCTGCTTTGACACGGGCGGCATCTCGATCAAACCCGCCGGCGGCATGGAAGACATGAAATGGGATATGGGCGGTGCCGGTGTTGTCATCGGCCTGATGAAGGCGCTGGCCGGCCGGAAAGCGCCGGTGAATGTGGTGGCCGTGGCAGGCCTGGTGGAAAATATGCCGTCATCCACGGCCCAACGGCCCGGCGATATCGTCACGTCCATGAGCGGCCAGACCATCGAAGTGATCAACACTGACGCCGAGGGCCGCCTCGTGCTGGCCGACGCGCTCTGGTACACCCAGGAGCGCTTCAAGCCCAAATTCATGATCGATCTGGCGACATTGACAGGCGCGATCATCATCGCTCTTGGGCACCACCATGCGGGCGTGTTTGCGAACAATGACGAGCTCGCGGATCGCCTGGCAGAATGCGGCAGGGATGTCGGCGAAGCGGTCTGGCGGTTGCCGGTCAGCGACGACTACAACAAGCAGATCAACAGTGAAGCAGCTGACATGAAAAATGTTGGCGGCCGCGATGCGGGCAGCATCACTGCCGCCCAATTCCTACAGCGATTCGTGAACGACACCCCTTGGGCGCATATCGACATTGCCGGCGTCACCTGGTCGAAAAAGGATACGCCGACGGTGCCCAAGGGCGGCACTGGTTTTGGCGTCCAGCTGTTGAACGAGCTGGTTGCCCGCTACTACGAGGGCTGAGGGGCCGAGCCTCGGCCGCTGCCACCGGCCAAGCTCGCGAATATGATCAGCCAGGCGGACAGATAGGCATAGTTCCAGATGCTGAGCGCCATCATGCTGGTGGCGGCAATGGCGCAGGCGAGGGCGGCAATGCCTGCCGCCTGCCACCGGGTCGTTGCCATGTTGCGGGCAGTCCGCAGGATGCTCAGGACCATGAACAGGGCCAGCGCCAGGCCCACTGCTCCCAACTCGAGGCCGATTTCGAGCCCTGCATTGTGCGGGTGCATGGGAATCAGGTGGACGCGCAGCTTCCTGACACTTTTTGTGCTTCCCGGAACGTCAATGATTTTGCCTGCCTGGGGCATGGAACGGATTGCACCCAGCCCGATACCCACAACCGGCCTGTCGCCCAGCTTGCCACTGAGTGCCCCCCATATCGCCAGCCGGTGCCGGGCTGAGTCCCCGAACCGTTCCACGGTTTCGAGCGCTGGTCGAAAAGTGGACAGCGGCTTGCCGGTCATCGGAATGAACATCAGGCCCATGATCAGCGCCAAGGCAGCCGCACCACCGCCGAACCACCGGGGGGTTGCCCCGAACAGCGGCAGCGCGATGCCGGTCACCAGGAGGGACAGGATCGATGTGGCGCTTTCAAGCTGCAGGGCTGCAATTAGGGCGCCTGCATAGAGCGGTGGCACAAGCCACCACCAGCCGCGCACGAAAGCAAACAGAGCACCAAGCGGAACCAGTCCGGACATGACCAGCAAGGGGAAGTTGAGATAGACAAGCCGCTCGGGCGCTTTCTGTCCAAGCATCGGCCAAAGCCATTTGATCAGCGCAAGGTCCAGAACCGCTTCAAAAACGATGATTGCGACCGATACTGCCGCGGCGACCAGTGCGGCGGTGCTGATCAATCGCCTGTCCGCCGCCGTTGAACGCCGGGCCGCCAAAGCGAAGACGAACCCCGCCAGACCAATCCCAACGAGCTTGCCCAGCACGCCCGCGCTGCGGCCTACGTCGATGCTCCAGGTAAGGCTCAGTGCACCCCAGGCTGCGAACAGCAGGAACGCGATCGCTGGCCATGGATCGACCCCGGCCCAGCGATTCGTTGGCTGGGGCTTGCCAGCACGCACCGCGGCCAGCGCAACAAGCGCGCCGATTACCATCAATCCGACAATTTGCTGTCGGGCATAGAGGGAGACCAACGGCAAAAGGATCAGGACGGTCGCCATGACACGCCCGATGGTCAATCGAGCAAGGCGCCGCCGGAACCATGCCTGCAGCCCGCTTTGCTCGGCTTGGGGAGATTCAGTTGATGTATTCAAGGTTCAGATATTTGCGGCGCACGGATTGGTGCGGGGTGCCGACTCTGCCGGTTGGTCATCATGCTGCACTGTACTAGATTGGCGTTTCGTTCGATCCAACTACCTGCTCTCTCAGCTGCCCATGCATCACACGTCTGCCGATCGGAGCCGCGCTGTCGCGACTCGCGCGTTTCTGACAGAATAGGTCCGACGATGATACCCCGAAGCAAGGGCCGGCGGGTCTTGGTCATCAAGTTGGGTGCGCTGGGTGATTTCGTGCTCGCGACCGGCGCCTTCGCCGACCTGCGCGCCCATGAAGCGGACGCGGAGATCACGGTGCTGACGACGCCTGCCCTTGCCGGGCTGGCCGAAGCCGCACCTTGGTTCGACCGGATCGAGGTTGATCGTCGCCTGCCGCTCTGGCGTGTTGGTTACGTGGCGGAGCTGATGCGCCGCCTGCGACGCGGTGGCTATGACATGGTCTACGATCTGCAGGGCAACCGCCGTACTGGCCGATATTGGCGACTGATGGGCCGCCCAACGTGGAACGGTATCGTCCCCGGGTGCACCCATCCGCATACAAATGCCGCCCGCCACAACATGCATGGCTTCGATATCTTGCGCGATCAGCTGGGCGAAATTGGCGTCGCCACCACCCATGAGCCCGATTTGTCCTGGGCCGGTGAACCCCTGGGGCAGGCGGAGAGTGACGCGCTGGCCGCCGCCGGCGGTCGCACGGTCGCCCTGTTACCCGGCTCCGCCCCGAGTCGGCCGGAAAAACGCTGGCCAGGATTTGGCGACCTCGCCCGCATAATTCGTGCCGACGGAGACACGCCTGTTCTGGTCGGTGCGGCCGCGGAGGCAGATTTGTTGCGGGAGATTGAACAGGCGACGGGCGCGCTTAACCTGGGCGGGCGGCTATCCGTGCGGCAGTTGGTGACCCTGTTCACCCAGGTGGATTGTGTGGTCGGCAATGATACCGGGCCCATGCACATCGCCGGTGCTGCGGGCGCCAGCGGCCTGACAATCCTGGGTCCTGCCAGCGACCCGGACCGCCACGCGCCACCATCTCCGAGAATTGCCTGTCTTCAGGCACCGGATCTCGCAAGCCTGGACGCCCCGGCAGTCTGGGATCGCGTGGTCGCTGATCTTAACACCGCACAATCCGGTTGACTCCCGATGCCTGACACGGACGATCATCCGATACCTCTCCGCCGCCCGGGACTCCAATGACCGACGTGCGTTTCTATCACCTGCAAAAATGGCCGCTTGAAGTGGCTTTGCCGCAACTGCTGGAGCGTGTGCTGGCCGGCGGCTTCCGCGCTGTGGTGCTGGCCGGGTCCGAGACGCGGGTAGAGGCGTTGAACGGCCTGCTGTGGACCTACCGTGAGGAAAGCTTCCTGCCGCACGGCAGCAAGGCAGATGGAAATGCGGCGGCGCAACCGGTCTGGCTTACAGCGGAAGACGAGAATCCCAACGACGCCAATGTGCTGGTTCTGACTGATGGCGCTGAAAGCGCCAGGATTGCCGCCTATGCGCGCTGTTGCGAAATGTTTGACGGCCGCGACGACGACGCCGTTGCCTCCGCCCGAGCCCGCTGGACCACCTACAAGGAGGCCGGGCACGAGCTTACCTACTGGCAGCAGACCCCACAGGGCGGTTGGGAAAAGAAGGAGTAGTCCGTGTCACTTGAGATTGTTGCGGGAGCTTGGCGGCTGCGGTCCTTTGTCTTCATGGATGATGCCGGCGACGCGCACTTGCCGTTAGGCGCAGCCCCACGGGGGAGCGTCGTCATCACGCCGGATGGCTATCTTTCATTGGTCTTTATTGCCGCCGACCGTCCTGGATTTGCGGCGCCTGACCTTCTGGGCGCGAGCGACGGCGAAAAGGCCGCGGCAGCGGCGAGCTATGTGTCGTTTGGAGGCCCCTGTCGGGTTGAGGGCGACGACGTGGTGGTCTCAGTCGAACACAGCTTCTTTCCCAACTGGACGGGCAGCGAGCAGCGCCGCCGCTTCGCGCTCGACGGTGACACGCTGACCCTGGCGACCACTGGCCCGATCCTGATCAACGGTGTTGAGCGGTGGGGGCAGGCGACGCTGGTCCGCGCCTGAAGCCGCCTGCGACACCGGTTGCCTTGTGGGCCATGAGCGCCCCGTCTATATGGCGCGAAACCCATCAGTATAGCGACGGAGAAGACGGTGGCGGTGCAACGCACATTTTCGATTATCAAGCCGGACGCAACGGCCAGGAACATCACCGGCAAGGTCAATGCCAAGATAGAGGAAGCCGGGCTGCGCATCATTGCCCAGCGCCGCATCCACATGACCACGGAGCAGGCCCAGGGCTTCTACGCGGTCCACAAGGAGCGGCCCTTCTACAATGATCTGGTCGCCTTCATGACATCGGGCCCGGTCGTGGTTCAGGCGCTGGAAGGTGAAGAGGCGATTGCGCGTTACCGGGAGGTGATGGGCGCGACCAATCCGGAAGAGGCCGCCGAGGGCACTATCCGCAAGACATTTGCCGAGAATATCGAGCGCAATTCGGTCCACGGTTCAGACGCGCCGGAAACGGCCGCCGAGGAAATTGCGTTCTTTTTCTCTGACAACGAGATCGTCGGCTAACAGCCTGATAAACCCGGGTCCGGGCTCGGACTACACTGCGGACGGGCGCATGAGCCTGGCTGGGCCCCGGCTGAATAAGCCAGGTTGCGCATGTGGGCGCTTATGATTCTGACTGGATTGGCTATGTCAGAAAGATCGCCATCAGGACCATCAGCAAGGCAATCGCCACGCTGGAATAGGTGAGCAGCTTTGTAAATCGCTGCCAGGTCGCATTGTGCGGTTGCATATTGAAGTTATCTGCCATTTGACGCAGTTCCCGTCGGTTTCGCCAATTTCCCAGAAGTCGCTGCGCGACAAGGGGCGATATACCGCTTCAGACAGGAATAGCCAACCCCGTTTGCCCGCCGGCAAGCGCCGACAGGCAAACGGGTGAGGTCAGTTGGGGCGTTGCGCCCGGGACAATTGCGGCTATTGCCGCGTCAGGGTCAGTACCTGCTTGGCCTCATTCGACAGCATCAACGTTTTGCCATCAGGCTTCAGCTCGGTTTTCCATTTGATCGCGACCGTGCCGCATTTGACTTCCAGATTGGGCGCGGTGTGGGTGTAGGTGCATTTGTTGAAACCGCCCAACAGCAGCTTGCCGTCGCTGTCGAATTTGTAGACCGTGCCCATATTGTCTTTGGCGCTGTCGCCGGTCGCGGCGGTCACCTTCCATGTGCCGGGCAGGCCTTTGGCCGCTGCCGTCGCGCCGCCAGATTTGGCGCCACCGCTGTTGGCATTACCGCTGCCGCTATCATCGCCGCAAGCTGCCAATCCCAGCGCCATGACTCCGGCGAGCGCTGCCATTTTGAAACCAGTCCATTTTCTGTCCTGCATTTCCATCTCCTCCCGAAAGCGCAACCGCTTCCGCATATTTCTGATCAAGGGTGTTGGCGTCTCCGTCCGCTGCGCCCCAACAGGGGGCTGGTAGTCCTAGATCATGGCATCAGCGTGACGATGCCCTCTCGTGCGCTCATATGTGGCGATCTGATGGATTGACCAGGAAGTCCTCGGGTGCGCCTGCATCGATAGCGACGCGCTCCGCTACCACCTGCGTCTTCCCGCTGCCGACAAGGCCCAGGGCTTCCGGATATATGCGGTGTTCTGCTGCCAACACCCGCGCGGCGAGGGTGTCCTCCGTATCGTCCGGCAGCACCGGTACGGCGGCCTGAATGATGATCGGCCCCGAGTCCATCTCTTCCCGCACATAGTGGACGGTGCATCCCGTAATTCGTACCCCGGCCGCGAGCGCCCGTGCGTGGGTGTCCAGCCCTTTGAAGGCTGGCAGGAGCGATGGGTGAATGTTGATCAACCGGTCACGCCAGTGGCCGACAAATCCTTCGGTCAAAAGCCGCATGAAGCCCGCCAGGCAGACGAGTTGGACCCCATGTTGCTCCAGCATTTCCGTCATTGCTGCTTCGAATGTGGGTCGATCTTCGAATTCGCGGTGGTCCACGACAACGGTCTTAATTCCTGCCTCGGTCGCGCGGGTCAGGCCAAAGGCGTCCGCCTGGTTCGACAGAACCACCACAATCTCCGCCGGGAATGCGGGGTCTGCGCAGGCGTCAATCAGGGCCTGCAGGTTTGACCCGCGGCCTGAGATCAGCACGCCCACGCGCAGCCGGCTCATGGGCCGGGCCACCCCGCCGGCCAGCCATCGACGGGCACGACCTGGCCGTCGCCGGCCTTCACATGGCCGATCCGGTAGACGGTTTCACCGGTATCGCTGAGCGTGTCGTGGACGGCATCGGCCTGGTCCGGCGCCACGATCACCGCCATGCCAATGCCGCAGTTGAACGTGCGCGCCATCTCTTCCGGCGCGATGCCGCCGGAGGCCGCCAGCCAGCCGAAGACGGCCGGCGCGGGCCAGGCAGCCGGATCTAGTTCCACGCCCAGGCCTTCCGGCAACACCCGCGGGATATTTTCCAGCAAGCCGCCGCCGGTAATGTGGGCAAGCCCGTGAACGCCGCCCGTCCGGATTGCCGCCAGGCAGGACCGCACATAAAGCCGGGTCGGGGTCAGGAGCGCGGCGCCGAGCGACTGCGTCGGGTCGAAGGGGGCAGGGTCGCTCCATCCCAGGCTCGCGTCAGTAACGATCCGGCGAACCAGTGAAAAGCCGTTTGAATGAACGCCACTGGAGGCGAGTCCGAGAACGACGTCGCCCGCGGCGATATCCCCACCGGTGAGCACGCTATCACGCTCCACCGCCCCCACCGCGAAGCCGGCAACATCATAGTCGCCGTCGCCATACATGCCGGGCATCTCCGCGGTTTCGCCTCCGATCAACCCGCAGCCCGAGTCCTTGCAGGCGCGGGCAATGCCCTCGACCACATCGGCCGCGATTTCTGGTGCCAGCCTGCCGGTCGCGAAATAGTCGAGGAAGAACAGCGGCTCTGCGCCCTGAACCACTAGATCGTTGACGCACATAGCCACCAGGTCCTGGCCAATGGTGGCGTGCTGTCCCGTATCGATCGCGATGCGCAGTTTGGTGCCGACCCCGTCAGTCGCCGCCACCAAGAGAGGGTCGCGATAGCCCGCTGCCTTGAGATCGAAAAGCCCGCCAAAGCCGCCCAACCCGCCCATCATGCCAGGGCGGTCGGTCGCGGCAGCGGCTGGCCCGATGCGCTGGACCAGTTCGTTTCCCGCCTCGATATCAACACCAGCGCTTTTATAGGTGGTGGAAATGCTGATTCTCCGGTTCACTGGTCCTGGTTACCGACTTGGCGCGCTCTTGGTGCGCCTCTCACACACCCGCCTCTCAGGCTTTTCACAGGGGGTGGACATGTCGGCGACTGCAGGCTCGCCATGGGGCTGCCACTCAGCCTAAATTCAGGCGCATTCACCGCATAACAGTCGCTTCCAAAGTTGTCCATGAATAGCCGGATCCTGTGCCATGCGCGACAGAATTGATTGTGCACAACGCACCCTCTCCAGGCTGTGCCCCGAGGCGGGCGCGGCCATTCTGGCCCTGTGCCTGGGCTTCCTGACGATTGCGCCTGCCTCGGCGGCGGACCTCTACCGCGTTGCAGGCGTGGCAGTCGATGGACGGGGCAAGTCCGCCAAGGCGGCGAAGGCGGCGGCAATTGCCAAAGGGCAGAAAGCAGCGCTCGGCCGATTGCTGCAGCGGCTGACCCTTCGGCGGGACCGCAAACGGTTGCCCACCGCCAAAGGCAAGGCGCTGGATGCACTTGTCAAAAGCCACGAGGTGGAAAACCAGCGTGCGGGATCGCGCCGCTATCGGGGCCGGCTTGCATTTGTTTTTCATCCGGCGAAGGTGCGATCCCTGTTGCGCAAGGCAGGCGTGTCCTTCGTGGAAACCGGCAGCAAGCCGGTTTTGGTTCTCGCCGTCTGGCAAAAAGGTGACCTGCCAGTGCTGTGGGACGATCCGAATCCCTGGCGGGACAGCTGGCGCCACCTGTCGCACAAAGGCCTGGTGGAATATCTGCGGCCCGGCGGCAGCCTGAAAGATGTCCGCGCAGTTTCTGCAGAGCAGGCACTGAAACTGGATGCCGCCGCGCTCGCCGCGATTGCCCAGAGCTATGGTGCATCGACTGTGTTGGTGGCCCAGGCGGCAGTTAAGGGCGCGACGGCGGAGATCCTCGTGCGCCGTTACAATACCGTGACTGGCAAGCCCCGGCTGGTCGGCCGCTACCAGTCCGGCATCAGCGAAGCGGCGCTGAGCAAGACCGCGGCAAAGATCGCAACTGAATATGAGGAAAGCTGGAAGACCGCCAACATCGTGCCTGCTGGCGCCACCTCAACTCTGACTGTACGGGCGCCGCTCCGCGGGCTCAGCTACTGGGTCCGGCTGCGTGACGGCCTGCGTCAGGTGCGTCTGATCCGCCGTCAGCGCATTGTCAGCCTGACTCCTGCGATGGCGGTGATCCAGCTTGGGCATGCTGGCGGCGTGCGGCAGTTGACCGAGGCGCTGCGTCAGAATGATATCGAATTGCGCAAAGGCGGCGCGGACGGTGATGCGGAAGTCTGGGAACTGCGCCTGCTGAATACGGGCGCTGACCGTCGGCCGGAAAAGCGCAATTTGCCAAAAAAGAAGAATGCAGAATGAGCCTGGCCCTAATGAGTCTGGCCCAAATGTGTCCGGGCGGTGTGGCCCTGTGAGTGTGGTTGCCACGCCCCGTCAATTGGTGTTCGACCTGCCGGTGCGACAGGCCCTGGGCCGCCGGGACTATCTGGTCGCCGACTGCAACAGCGATGCGGTTGCCTGGCTCGACCGTTGGCCGGACTGGCCGCAGTTTGGCCTGGTGCTGAGCGGCCCAGCGGCTAGTGGCAAAACCCACCTGGCCAGCGTCTGGGATGCACAGTCGGGTGCGGCCTGGCTGGATGGCCACGAAATCGACCGTCTTGCGGCCAATGCCTCGGCCGACCCGGCGGCGGTGATCCTGGACGATCTGGACGATCTTCTCGACGCGCGGCCGGATCGGCAGGAAACGGTCTTTCATCTCTTTAATCGCATGCGCGCCTCGGGTGGCGCCCTGCTGGCGACCGCGAAGACGCCGCCGGCGCGCTGGGGGCTCGGTCTGCGTGACCTGTCGTCCCGTCTGAACAGCCTGCCATCCGTATCGATCGGCGCGCCCGACGATCCGCTCCTAGCGGCGCTTATCGTCAAGCGCTTCGGGGACCGACAGGTGCAGGTTTCACCGGAGGTCGTGGATTTTATGCTGCTGCGGATTGACCGGTCGTTCCGGGGCGTCGATCGTGTGGTTGCCGCCATCGACCAGGAAGCGTTGGCCGCTGCACGGCCCATCACGGTGCCGCTTGCGCGCCGGGCGTTGGACCAACTTGCCGTCACGGATTAGTTACATCACCACTAAAAATATTTCATTCACGGGGGAGGACACCGCATGGATATGGGGCTCACCGGCAAGACCGCACTGGTCTGTGCTGCCAGTAAGGGCTTGGGTCGTGCATGTGCCACGGCGCTTGCGGCAGAAGGCGTCAGGGTCACCATCACGGCGCGCAATGAAGACGCCCTGAAAGCGACGGCCGCCGAAATCGCAGACGCAACAGGGGCCTCCGTTGACATCTCGGCGGGGGACATCACCACAGAGGCAGGCCGCATGGCGGCCCTTGCGGTTTGTCCCTCACCCGACATTCTGGTCAACAACGCCGGCGGGCCGCCGGCCGGCGACTTTCGCGAATGGGGTCGGGAGGATTGGGTTGCGGCCGTGGATGCCAACATGATCGCCCCGATTCTGCTGACCAAGGCGGTGGTCGACGACATGATCGCGCGGCGCTTTGGTCGGGTCGTCAACATCACAAGCTATGCGGTCAAGCGTCCGTTGCCTTCGATCGGCCTGTCCAACGGCGCACGGGCCGGTCTGACCGGTTTTGTTGCCGGATTGGCAAGGGAGACCGTCAAGCACAACGTGACAGTGAACAACCTGCTGCCGGGACCATTCGAGACCGACCGCCTGCATGAAAACATCGCTGCCGTGGCCGACCGCAAGGGTATTCCCGTCGATGAGGAGGCCGACCTGCGCCGTGCCGGAAACCCGGCCGGGCGTTTCGGCGATCCCGATGAATTCGGCGCCGCCTGTCTGTTCCTGTGTAGCGCCCAGTCCGGTTTCATTACCGGGCAGAATCTCGTGCTGGACGGAGGTGAGACCTGGGGGACGTTCTAGCGATCGGGAACGGCGGGCAAATGGGTCACGTAAAAGTTATGGGGAATTCAGCTTTTATCCACAACAACTTCTAACTGATGCGAAATCATACACAAGATATGGTAATATCAGAGGATAAGCGTCACGTTTGGTTTGCCGGACTGCCGTTGTGGTCGGGTGGGAAGCGCCGGGCTTTTTGCTCGGATTGAATAGTTCAGTTCAAACACGGAGGGGGTACTTATGAGCCCAGGATTTGTCCGCATAGGCGGTATTTGTGCATTTCTGGTGATCGCAGTGATGATCATCGGCACTTTTGTGGTCGCTGGCATGGCAGTTGACGCGGCCCGTAGCGGCGGCGCAACAGCAGCAGCGGGTGGGGTTCAGATTGGCAGCATCATCATCGGCCTTGTGGTCTATATCTGTCTGATAATGACGGTGTGGACCAGCAAAGGCCTGTTCAATAGCTTTGGCTATAATGGCGGAAATATGCCGGTGATGATCATCATCGCCATGATGGTAATCGGCTTCATTCTGTCATTCATTGGTGGTGCAGGCGTTACCCAGATGACAACCCCGTCAGCGATGTCGGGAACCGGAAACGCAATGGGCACCATCTCGCTCATTGTTTCCCTTTTGATGTTCATTGGTTTCTTCTGGTTCTCATTGGCCTGCTTTGGCTTTGGCGGCAAAGCAAAGATGGGCCTGTGGAAAGCCATCGGCGTTCTTTACATGATCATGGGCGCCTGTTTTGGGATCATGATGGCGATCATGATCATCATGGTGGTAACCAAAACCCTCAGCATGGGCTTGGCCAATTTCGCCGGCGTGTTGGCGCTGATCGGCATGCTCGTTGGCTTGGCAGCACTGATCTGCCATGGCATCGGCCTGTTGTTGGGTGCCGGGCGTATGGGTGGCAAGACCGCCTAACGGTTTCGCAACAGAAATACCGGGAGCCGGGGCCCTCCGGGGCCCCGGTTTCTTTTTGGGGCGGTCTCTCTTTCAAAAGCGCCTGATTCGATTATTGAGGGACCAAATCCCGCGGCGTGACGAAGCGGGTCAGTTCCGCGATGCCGGGCGCCAGTGCCTGCCAGTCGTCGATGCCGGTTTGCAGTACTGCCAGGGCGCCGGTGGGGTATTTCGCACCGATGCGGTCAAGCGCCACGCGGTCACCGCTCCCGGCCAGCATCAGGACTGTGCCATCGATGCCGGGATGATGCCCCACGATGCACAAACACTCGGCGGCGCCACCCTGCTCGCGAATTACCTCGATCACGTCATGGGGGCTGGCGAGGTAGAGGGATTGCAACATCTTTACCTGCGGTGGGGCGGCCAGCCTTGCGGCGGCAAGATCCCACGTTTGCCTGGCCCGAACGGCAGTCGAACAGAGCACCTGGTCCGGGGTCAGGTCGTGTTCCTCAATATACTGGCCCATCTGGGGCGATGCCCGCTCGCCACGGGGCGCCAAAGGCCGGTCAAAATCGGACTGATCGGGAGAATTCCAGTCTGATTTTGCGTGCCGCATAAAAAGTATCGTTTTCACCGTATTTGTCCTGATTCTGCGAGGTTTGCAGCTTTACGCCCTGTAATCTTCAGCACCCTGAGGCTCCTGCGTTAACCCGATGACATGAAATTCTTGAGACAAAACAAGAAAAATCGCCATATGACATAGGCAGCGCCATGCGCTGCAGCTAGAATTATCCACAACCCCTCGCCAGTGTTGCAGGAGCAACTGCCCGTGCCGGATGCGGACGCCATATCGCCGCCAGTCGTCGGACTTGAGTCGTCAGAACGGTTCATCAATCGTGAACTGTCGTGGCTCACGTTCAACGAACGCGTCCTGGACGAGGCGGGAAATCCAAACCATCCGTTACTGGAGCGGTTGCGGTTTCTGTCGATTTCAGCCAGCAATCTGGACGAATTTTATATGGTGCGTGTGGCCGGCCTGAAAGGGCAGGTGGCAGCTGGCATTCAGCGCCCCAGCCCCGAAGGCATGACGCCTGAGCAGCAACTCGCTGCGATCAACGTTCGCGCCGCCTCGCTGATCGGCCGGCAGATTGATTGCTGGAATGAGGTCCGCGGCCTGTTGCGGGCGGAAGGCATGGTCATTGCCAAGCCTTCCGAACTCGATGCAGCCGATCTTCGGTTCCTCAGTACCTATTTCATGGACCAGGTCTTTCCGGTCCTGACACCGCTTGCAATCGATCCGGCGCACCCGTTTCCGTTCATTCCGAATCTGAACCTGGCAATAGCGCTGCAGTTGATGCCGGTGGCAGGACACGAACCGCTGGAAGCGGTGATCCGGCTGCCCGATCAGGTCAACCGATTCATCCGCCTGCCGGGCGAGGGCATGCGCTATCTGACGCTTGAAGATCTGGTCACCTTGCATATCGGCCAGCTTTTTCCGGAATTCAGAATTCTCGCGAAGGGATTTTTCCGGGTCATTCGCGACAGTGAAATGGAAATCGACGAAGAGGCAGAAGATTTGGTGCGGACATTCGAATCTGCACTGAAGCGTCGCCGGCGTGGCCATGTGATCCGCCTGTCCGTCAACAAGCGGATGCCTGAAGGTTTACGCGCTCAGGTGATTGACTGGCTGGAGATCGACCGCGCGGATATCTTCGAGATGGACGGCATTCTGGGCCTGGCGGACGTGTCGAAAGTGATCTCCGACGAACGCCCCGATATGCTGTTCGAGCCCTATAACGTGCGTTTTCCGGAACGTGTGCGCGACTTCGGCGGCGACTGCTTCGCCGCGATCCGGGCCAAGGACTTCATCGTTCACCACCCCTACGAAAGCTTTGACGTGGTGGTCCAGTTCATCCGTCAGGCAGCCCAGGATCCGAACGTGGTGGCGATCAAGCAGACGCTCTACCGGACCAGCAATGATTCGCCCATTGTCGCCGCATTGATCGAGGCGGCCGAGGCGGGCAAGTCGGTCACCGCAATGGTCGAGTTGAAGGCGCGCTTTGACGAGGAAGCAAATATCCGCTGGGCGCGCGATCTGGAGCGCGCGGGCGCCCAGGTGGTTTACGGGTTCCTCGACCTGAAGACCCACGCCAAGCTGTCGTTGGTGGTGCGCCGCGAATCCGGTGCGCTCCGGTCGTATGCACATTTCGGCACCGGCAACTATCACCCGATTACCGCGCGCATCTATACGGACCTGTCGTTTTTCACGTGCGATCCGGTCCTCTGCCTGGATGCCGCCCACCTGTTCAACTACATGACCGGCTATGCGACGCCGGAGCCCATGCAGAAGCTGGCGGCAGCGCCGCTGGAACTTCGCGATAAGCTGATTGCATTGCTGGATCAGGAGATAGAGAACGCCCGCGCCGGAAAGCCGGCAGCCATGTGGGGAAAGATGAATGCACTGGTGGACACGACCATCATTGATCATCTCTACCGCGCGTCTCAGGCAGGCGTGCAGATTGACCTGATTATCCGTGGCATCTGTTGCCTGCGGCCGGGCGTGCCGGGGCTGTCCGACAATATCCGGGTCAAGAGCATTATTGGCCGCTTCCTGGAACATGGTCGGGTCTATGTCTTCGCCAATGGCCACGAACTGCCCGGCCCGGAAGCAAAGGTTTTTATCAGCTCCGCCGACTGGATGCCGCGCAACTTTGACCGCAGGGTCGAGAGCTTCGTTCCAATTGAAAACGAAACGGTCCACCAGCAACTGGTCAACCAGATCCTGGCAACACAGCTGAAAGATGAGGCGCAAAGCTGGGAGATGCAGGCTGACGGCACCTATCGTCGGGTCGATAAAACGGGGCAGGGATTTGCCTGTCACCACTTCTTCATGACCAACCCCAGCCTTTCCGGCCGCGGCAGTGCGTTGAAACAATCGCAGCCGGTATCGCCAGTCTTGCTTGACGACTGACTAGGTCCCCCTCTAGGTCCATTGACAGACCGAAGATAGACGCGAGCCCGCATGACAGCCCGGCCCCAAGCGACAATCCTGTCTGACATGACGCTGCCATTCTCACCTCCGTGGCGGTCGGCGGTGATCGACATCGGCTCCAACAGTGTTCGCCTCGTCGTCTATGAAGGGGCACGCCGGGCACCGCTGACCATTTTCAACGAGAAGGTGATCTGTGGGCTGGGCGCCAAAATCCGTTCTACCGGCAAGCTCGACCCCAAAGGCGTTGCGCTCGCCACGGAAAACCTGCCGCGGTTCAAAGCAGCGGCGGAAGCGACAGGTGCTGCGGAGATACATGTATTCGCCACTTCCGCGGTGCGCGATGCCACTGATGGCAGCAGTTTTGTCAAACGCGTCCGCCGGGAAACGGGCCTGACGATCCAGGTTCTCAGTGGCGATGAGGAAGCGCGGCTGTCCGGTATGGGTCTCCTCAGCGGCGTGCCCGATGCTGATGGGGTCGTGGGCGATCTTGGCGGCGGCAGCCTGGAATTGATCAATCTGCGCGCCGGGCGCATCGTGGACACGGTGACACTGCCCATTGGCGCCCTACAGCTGAATGAGTTTCGTGAGCAGGGCGATTCCGTGGGCGGCCTGCTCAAGGAGCAGCTGGAATCGGTGCCGTGGCTTCGCGACCTGAAGGGGCGAACATTCTATGCCATCGGCGGCGCCTGGCGGGCATTGGCCCGGATACATATGGCGCAGCATCCCGGGCGGTTGCAGATTATCGATGCCTACAAGGTGCCAGCCGGCGAGATGGGTGAAATGGCGCGCCTGATCAGCCGCCAGAGCGACATGGCCCTTCTGAAGGCGCAATCCTTTTCCTCCCGCCGGCTCAACACCATACGCCCGTCAGCGCGGGTTCTGCGCAATGTCATCCGTCTTGGCAGGCCCGATATAGTTGAATTCAGCGCACGGGGTGTTCGCGAGGGCGTTCTGTTTGACGCCTTGGGCGCGTTGGCGCGGCGAGACGACCCGTTGCTGGCCAGCGCAGAGCAGATTGCCGTACGATTTGGGCGGTTCGCCTCACTTGGCCTGCCCCTGGCGGATTGGACAGATCCACTGTTCGCCGATGAGCCACCCGAGGAAACCCGGTTGCGCCACGCCGTGTGCCTGCTGAGCGACCTTGGTTGGATCGATCATCCCGACCATCGGGCCATCCACGGCTTCAGCCGTCTCCTCACCCTGCCGGTGCAAGGGCTGGATCATCCTGGCCGGGCCTATCTGGCACACGCCATCCACGCCCGGTTCGGCGGCGCGACGGAGGAAGAACACCTGGCCGTTGCCGAACATGCAGGCCTGGAGCCTGAGGCGCTGATGCGCGCCCGTGCAGTGGGTGCAGCACTGCGCCTTGGGTTTTCGATCAGCGCGGGTCGGGCGGATTTCCTCCGTGCTACTTTTATCAAGCGGGAAGGCGGCCAATTGGTGCTGCATCTGCCGGAAGCGAGCGGCACATATAGGGGCGATGCACTGGCGAGCCGGCATGGGGCCCTGGCGAAACTGCTTGGTTTGAAGCCAAGGGTGGATGTTGCCGGCCAGGGTGCCAATGGGGGTGCCGATGGGGGCGCCGAAGAAGGCGCCGACGGGACCGAAGGCTAGCGCGGGCGGTCAGTCGTCCAGGGGCACAGCGTCCAGCTTGCCGCCCTTCAGCCTCAGCGCCAGCCGGCCATCACGCAGGGCCAGCGCGTCCTCGCCGAAGATCTCCCGCCGCCAGCCGCTGAGCGCTTGGACATCGCCATCACCGAACGCCGCGATCAGCTCGAGGTCACTGGCCGACGCCACCAGTTTCTGCGCCACTTCATGCTGGTCGCAGCGCATCTTCAACAGCACCCGCAGCAGATCGACCGTCGCACCATTGCCTTTCGGCAAGTCCGGTCGTGGCGGCAGGGTGGGTGCATCTTCTTCCGGCAGGTCAAGGCCACGTTGAACAGCGGCCAGGATCGCCTTGCCGTAGTTTCCGTCCGCCGTCGCCTTGGACAACCCGCGCACACGCGCAAGCGCCTTGGCGTCCGCCGGGGGATGGGCGGCGATCTCGACCAGCGCTTCATCCCGCACCACGCGGTTGCGCGGTTGATCGCGGCGCTTGGCAGTTTCCTCACGCCATGCCGCCACTTCCTGAAGAATGGCCAGGAATCGCGGGCGAGGGCTGCGAATTTTCAGCCGCCGCCAGGCTTCGCTTGGTTCGACCTGATAGGTCCCCGCGTTGGACAGGGTTTTCATTTCTGCCACCAACCAGCTTGACCGGTCGGTGCGTTCCAGCCTGGCGTTCAGTTTCTCGTAGGCAGGGCGCAGGTGAATCACGTCTGACAACGCGTATTTGATCTGCTTTTCGGTCAACGGCCGCGCCGACCAGTCTGTAAAGCGGGAGCTCTTGTCGATGCTCGCCTTGGCGAGTTTGCTGACAAGCGTTTCGTAACCTACCTGGTCGCCAAAGCCGCAAACCATGGCCGCAATCTGGGTGTCGAACAGGGGCGCCGGCACCTGGCCGGTCATACGGACAAAGATCTCGATATCCTGACGGGCAGCATGAAACACCTTCAGGACGTCCGGGTTGGCCATCAGATCCAGAACCGGCTGAAGGTCCATGCCTTCGGCCAGAGCGTCGATGGCCACCGCTTCCTCAGCGCCGCCCAATTGCACGACGCAGAGAATTGGCCAATAGGTGTTCTCGCGCAGGAATTCGGTGTCGACGGTGACGTAGGTCTCCCGGCTGAGCCGCTCGCACAGGGCGGCCACTTCGGCCGAGTCGGTAATCAATGACATGCTGGCCATATAGCCCGTTCAGCCAGCAGACGGAAGCGGCGCTTGGCCGCGAGGCCCGAGCCTAAGACACTGTCCACAGGCTGACCTCCCCGTCGCGCCCGCGAATTGCGGTGGCGCCAATTTGGGTTAGACCCGTTGGTGTTCCTGCAGCCTCGACAACATCGCCCGACACCAAGACTGCGGCATCGCGCTCTCTGGTCAGTGACTGCAGGCGCGAGGCGACATTGACGGTATCGCCGATCACCGCGAACTCCAGCCGGCGTTCGTCACCCATATTGCCGATGACCACATCGCCAAAATCAACGCCAATACCCACATCCACGGGCGGCGCACCCGTCTCGGCACGGTCCCGGTTCCAGTCAGCCAGGGCGCCACGCATGGTGCGGGCGCAGGCAATCGCATTGGCGGCGTCGTCGGGGCCGGTAATGGGTGTCCCGAATGTGGCCATGACCTCGTCGCCGATATATTTATCGATGGTGCCTTTGTGGTCGAAGATGGCGGCGCCCATGCGGCCATGAAATTCACGCAGCAGGGTCATGACGTCGGCAGGCGGCAGCTTTTCCGACAGCCGTGTGAACCCGACAATATCTGCAAAGAGCACCGCGGCTTTTTGAGTTCGCCCCTCAGTGACGCCCATGTCTTCGTTGAGAATCTCGTCCACGATGGCCGGTGAGAAGTATCGGGAGAGATTGGTGCGCGCCCGCTCGGCCACGACCTGCCGCTGCAGAAGCCGCCGCGACCGCCAAACGCCGGCCGCAAGGGTGCCTGCGAAAACCAGCATCAGGAAGAATTCCTGTATGCGGGCCGATAAGTTGACGAAGGTCACCTGGTTGGAGAGTTCGACCCTCTTCAGAACGGGCAGATTATCATAGCCGGGAATGTCGTAGGAGGTGATCGTTTCTGGCTGTGACAGAATCCAGAGAAACCCGGCGCCCCAACACAGCACCGCCGACACCCCCATCCACGCAACCGCACGCGGTGTGTAGCTAAGTGACAACACCGCCACCACCACATAGAGAAAATCAAAGTTGGGAAAGCGCAATTGCTCCTGAGGTGGAAACGCTTCTGGCAACCACGGATTTCCGCCCAGGATAATGAAACTAACCAGCGCCAGATCGAAGAATATCCAGGCGTATTTATGCCAGGGAGCGCTGGTGCCTGCGCGCCGGATGACATATTGGATGACGCCGAATGCACCGAAAACCGCCGTCATGATCGACCAGTAGGCGCCGCCCGCGGAGGGAAAATTAATCAGCAAAAAAACAATGATGGCCGCCGACACAGCAATGCGCACAAACATGAGAAGTCGAAGTGACGCCAGTTCCTCAGTGGCGAAGGCGTCAGACAGGCGGGCCATCGTATCTGCGCCCGGAGCCCCCGTGACAGGGTCCGTTTGACCCTTTCCTGTTTCCGGATTGGTGGCGGAAGAGGTCATCGATTCGTCCCTGGTCGAGCATACTGAAAGGTGCAGAGATAACTGGCACACCACCGCCATATTGGCCACAGTGATGCCCTGCACCAGGAGAAGAACGTCATGCCAGAAGCCAGTTTCATCACCCAGATATTGCTGCCGGTGTCGCTGGCCTTCATCATGTTCACCCTGGGCCTGTCTCTTGCGCTGGCGGACTTTCGGCGCGTCGCCGTGCAGCCGCGGGACTTTATGGTGGGGGCATTCAGTCAGGTGATTTTGTTGCCGGCTGTGGCGCTGTTGCTGGTGTTTGTCTGGCCCATGGCGCCAGCGCTGGCCGTGGGGGTCATGCTGTTGGCAGCCTGTCCCGGCGGCGTCACCTCAAACCTGATGACCTATCTGGCCAAGGGAGACACGGCACTTTCGGTGACCTTGACCGCGGTCATCAGCCTGCTGAGCGTCGTCACGCTGCCCTTTATCGTCGGATCCGCCATCGCCTGGAAGATGGCGTCGGCCGCCCCGGATTTTTCGGTCTTCACGACCGTCGCCGGCATATTTGTCATCACCGTCGTGCCCGTGGCGATCGGCATGGCCGTGCGTGGGTTTTGGCCCGGCTTCGCCGCTAGGTTCGAGCGGCTGGGGCGGGTCATTGCCACCATCCTGTTTGTGCTGATTGTTGCCTGGGCGATCTATGCAGAGCGCGCCAATCTGGCCGACTATTTTCGCCAGGTTGGGCCGGCCATGCTGGTGCTGAATCTGGTGATGATGTCGCTGGCATTTGGGCTGGCGGTCTTCTTCCGCTTGGGAGGGAAGCAACGGCGGGCCATCGTGCTGGAATGTGGTCTACAGAATGGCACACTCGCCATCGTGGTGGCCGGGACGCTCTTGCAGCAACCGGCGATGATGATTCCCGCCGGTATCTACAGCATCATCATGTTTGCGACCGGCGGTATCTATATGATGGTGGCCGGCCGCAGGCCTGCCTAGCCGACTGACCCACTGGTTCCCCGGTGCCATGGAACATCTATTGCCCTTTATTCTGGCGGCCTTCGCGCTGACCGGCAGCCCCGGCCCCAATACGCTCAGCCTGGCCGCCACGGGCGCCGCATTCGGCCCCCGGCGCGGTGCTGCCTTTCTGGTCGGCCTGATCGTCGGGATGGGGGGCGTCATGGTGATTACCGCCACCGGTGTCTCCGGAATTCTCCTGGCGCTGCCCTATGCGGAGGAGATCATCCTTGCCGTCGCCGCCGCCTATTTCATTTATCTGGCCTGGCGCATCGCGACGGCCCCACCGCTGGCGGATGGCGCAGACCGCGGGCAACACCCATCATTTTATGGCGGGGTGTTCCTGTCCTTGGTCAATCCGAAGGCCTACGCGGCCATGGCGGCGGTGTTTTCCGGCTTTGTGTTGGTACCGGGCCGGCTGGACCTCGACATTGCTCTAAAATTTGCGTGCCTGCTGATCATCATCACCATCGTCAATGTTAGCTGGCTGTTTGGCGGCGCGACCCTGACGCGATTTTTTCGTCAGCCCCGTGCCAATCGGATCATCAATATCCTTTTCGCGATTCTGCTGCTTGTGTCGCTTGCGGTAACGCTGGTTCTATAGGGCGCGACAGGGTGAATAGTCGCGCAATTCCAGCCACAGCTTGACAAGTGGCTGCCTCAAATGGCTTCAAGGTCCACCTGCAGGCGTCCCGCAGCCCAAGCTGTCGCGCCGGTTCGAACCATCGACGGTCCCATTTCATGCATCCATTCAGAACCCACACCTGTGGCGAGCTGCGGCTCGACCAATCTGACCAGGAAGTCCGCCTGTCGGGCTGGGTCCATCGCAAGCGCGATCATGGCAATCTGCTGTTCGTCGACCTGCGCGACCATTTCGGCCTCACCCAATGCGTGGTGGAGACGGACGCGCCGTCATTCAAGATCCTGGAAGAGGTCAAGCTGGAGAGCGTGCTGACCGTTACCGGCAAGGTCGATAATCGTAGCGATGACACCATCAACACGACGTTGCCTACCGGCGAGGTGGAAGTACGGGTGGAGAGCGCCAAGATCGAAAGTGCCGCTGATCCACTGCCATTGCAGGTTAACAGCGAGACCGACTATGGCGAGGATGTGCGTCTCCGCCACCGCTATTTGGACCTGCGTCGGGAGAAGATGCAGCGCAACATCGCGCTTCGCTCCGATGTAATTTCATCGATCCGCCGCCGTATGATCGACCAGGGTTTCCGGGAGTTCCAGACCCCCATCCTGACGGCCAGTTCACCCGAAGGCGCGCGCGACTATCTGGTGCCGTCGCGCCTCCATCCCGGCACATTTTATGCGCTGCCCCAGGCACCGCAGATGTTCAAGCAGCTGTTGATGATGGCGGGCTTCGACAAATATTTTCAGATCGCGCCCTGCTTCCGCGACGAGGATGCCCGCGCCGACCGCTCACCTGGTGAATTCTACCAGCTCGACTTTGAGATGAGCTTTGTCACCCAGGACGATGTTTTTGAAGCCATTGAGCCAGTGTTGCATGGGGTGTTCGAGGAATTTGGCGGCGAGCGGGCCGTGACGCCAGCGCCGTTCCCGCGAATTCCCTTCGATGACGCGATGCTGAAATATGGCTCAGATAAGCCGGATCTGCGCAATCCCATCGAAATTGTCGATGTGACCGAGACATTCCGCGGCTCTGGCTTCAAGATCTTTGCCGGTCTGATTGAAAAAGGCGCCATCGTGCGTGCTATTCCGGGACCAGGCGCAGGTTCCCGCGCATTTTGCGACCGGATGAACAGCTGGGCCCAGAAGGACATGGGCAAGCCGGGTCTGGGTTACATCTTCTGGCGCGACGGTGAGGGTGCCGGACCGATCGCCAACAATCTGGGCGCAGAGAAAACCGCTGAGATCGCCGCCGCGGCCGGCGTCTCTGACGGCGATGCCGTCTTCTTTGCCTGCGATATGCCCGGGGATGCAGCCGAATTTTCCGGCACCGTGCGCACCCGGTTGGGCGATGAACTCGATCTTTTGGAAAAGGATGTCTTCCGCTTCTGCTGGATCGTCGATTTCCCCATGTTCGAGCTGGATGACACCGGCAAGATGGACTTCAGCCACAATCCCTTCTCCATGCCCCAGGGCGGGCTGGAGGCGCTGGAGAATGACGACCCGCTGACCATCAAGGCCTGGCAGTACGACATCGTTTGCAACGGCGTTGAACTCAGTTCCGGTGCGATACGGAATCATCGCCCGGAGATCATGTACAAGGCCTTCGAGATTGCCGGCTATGGCCCCGAAGATCTTGAGCGGGAATTTTCCGGCATGCTGAACGCGCTGAAGTTCGGCGCGCCGCCCCATGGCGGCTCTGCGCCGGGCATTGACCGGATCGTCATGCTGCTGGCGGACGAGCCAAATATCCGGGAAGTTATCGCCTTCCCCATGAACCAGCAGGCGCAGGATTTGATGATGGGCGCGCCGGCGAACGTACCGGACGCGCGTTTGCAGGAATTGTATCTGCGCCACCACGGCTTGCCGGACCCCCAGGAGGATCCGGCCTAAACGAGCCGTTAACCCTCCAGGCGGTATTCTGTCTCAAAGGATATTGCCATGCTGAAACGCCCAAGAATCAAAGTTGCCCGGCCAGAGCGGAGCTCCAAGCCGTCCAAGCGTACATTGCTCCAGGCCATTGGCTTTGTGGCGCTTGTGGGCGCCGCGGGCTACTACATGATGAAACCCGATGCCAAAGCGCCGGCCGGCAAGGCTGCCGTCAAGGTCAATGCACCTGGAAAAGCCGCTGCAAAGCGCCAGCCGCGCCCGAATTCGGGTGTCATCCGGACGGCAGCCAGCGTCGATAATGCCGGGAAGCCTGGCACTGTTCCCAGCGTCGTCCAGCGCAACGGCAAAGCGCCGGCCAAGCCAATCAAAGCGGCGGGCAAAACAACTTCTAAAGGAAGTACCACGACACCTGGTGTTGCCGTGAAAGGTCAGCCCAAAGTGGTAGTGCAGTCGCCTGGGGAATTGGTGCCTCACGACGCGACATACCGGGTTGAAGCCTTTCCTGTGGGTCGCTCGAAAGCCCCGGCAATCATGAAAGGTACGGCAGAGCTTCGTTACATGCTCTATTGCGGCACGTGGACCTTTCAATCCGGCTATCGATACAAAGGCCTCGCAGAAGACGGACCGGACCCGGTCTCAATCATGATCGTTCACAAGGAATCAGTGGATGGCAGACGCTATGCCATTGACTACAGGTGGCATCAGTTCGGCACGTCGACGATCACCAAAGCGGTCGCGAAGACTGCGCCTGACGGGCCAGGAGAGGCATTCGCCGATAATGGTGACGCGCGAACGCTTCTGTCGTTGCCAAAGGGGACGATTTTTCCGGTTGCCTACCTGAAGCAGTTGATTGCCGCCGCGTCGGCGGGCAAGCGCGAGTATCTCGCGACAGCCTACGGCAAATCTTCGCCAAATCTATTGTTGAAGGTAAGAGCCGTCATCACCCCCTTTAACGAGGAGGCGCGTCGCAAGATGCGCAAGGGAGTGCCGGGCGTACGCATGCCCGAGCGGCTGCAGTCAAATAGGATATGGCAGATTGACTATGCCTATCACGACAGCGCCTCGCAGGACCGTGAGCGCCTCTTCCGCGCGTCCATCGCCATCAACGCCAAGGGCGTTACGTTTTGGACCAGGATGGACGTTGGCGACATGCAGGTGGTATCGACATTGGCCGGAGCCCGCGTCGTCCCGACCGGGCCTTGCCGGGAGAAAAACAAGGCCAAGCGCTGATTTCCGGATCCGACTGGAAATCTTCCTGCACAGGCATCAAATTCCCCTGGCACCAAGTTCGAACGCGCTGCGTACCCAACCTGACTGCCACCCGCAAGGATGCCCCCCATGAGCCGCGTTGCCGCCCCATCACTTGTCCTGATGGTTCTTGTTGCCGCGCCGGCGGCAGCCCAGAGCCTTGCCCCACATGAGGCCACCTATCACCTGACCATCCGCGGTGGCGCTGGTGGCCAGCAACTGAGCGGCGGTGGCAAGGCGACCGTAAAGGTCGAGCGGACGTGTACCGCATGGCGCTTGTTCACGGTCATGACCATGTCCTTCGCTGCCGGTGGCCAGAAACTATCCATGACCCTGCGGCTGGCAGCAGTTGAGAGCCTTGATGGCCTGACCTATGAATCGCGCACGCGGGTGGTTGCCGGCAAAATGCGCGAAGAAATCAAGGTCGTGGCCAAGCGCACGGCCGATGGCGTGGGAACCGCGACAGTCACCAAAAATACGGGGCGGCGCACCGTTCATCTGCCAAAGGGGACGATTTTCCCTCTCAGTCACGTAAGGCGGACCCTGGTCGATATCGCCAAAGGCCAAACCAGTCGATCATCTCTGGTCTTCGATCACGAAAGCAGCGGCCAGGTCATGCTGGTGTCGGACAAGGTCGCGTCAGCGCCGGTCCCGCCGCTGTCGGCAATCGCTGCGCCGCTGAGAGTAGACAAGGCCTATCGCGTGCAGAGCCAAGCCTTTTCGAGGCGCGATTCGTCAGGTGGCGGACGGCCCGGCCTCGACGAGATCGTTCTCGGTAACGGTGTCACGCTGATAATGCGTGCGAAGGTAGGCGGCCTCAGCCTGAGCGGTAAATTGGTCTCGGCAAAGCCCCTGAAGCCGGAGACCTGCAAGACCAACTAAAGTCTAGGCCAGGTCGCCTTCTTCGATGCGGCTGATCAGGGCAGCCTCGAAACCGGCCTTGCGGAATGCGCGCAGGATCTCGTCCACATGTTCGGGCCCGCGCGTCTCGATGGTCATGTCGAGGTCTGTCATCTTGATCGGGACGCTGTGGAACAGCCGTTGATGGGCCACATCGACGATGTTGCCGCCGCATTCGCCCACCAGACTGGCGACCTGCGCCAGCACCCCGGGCGCATCCGAGATATGGACCCGGATATGGACCAGCTGGCCGCGCCGCACCAGGCCCCGTAACAGCACGGACGACAGCAAGCGGGAGTCGATACTGCCGCCGCTGACCACGATACCAACTTTTTGACCGCGAAAGCGCTCGCGGTTCGCTTCTACGGCAGCCAGCGCCGCGGCGCCCGCGCCTTCGACCACGGTTTTTTCCAGGTCTATGAATGTGCGGATGGCGGACTCCATGGCCAATTCGTCGACCAGCAGGATGTCCCGGACCAGCGCGTCGATCACCGGCAGGGTCAAGGCGCCCGGATGCTTTACCGCGATGCCCTCCGCCAGTGTCACCCCGCCGGATGTGGCCTCGATTCCCCGCAACGCCTGGTAGGCGGAAGGATATTGCTTGGCTTCGACGCCAATGATTTCGATCTGTGGGTTGAGGGCCTTGGCGGCGATCGCCATGCCGCTGATCAATCCTCCGCCGCCGATTGGGACAACCAGATAGTCGAGGTTTGCCGGCCCGTCCTCGAGCATTTCCAGCGCGACCGTGCCCTGGCCGGCCATGATCGCGGGATCATCGTAGGGGTGCACAAAGGTGAGGCCACGTTCCGCCTGCAACGCCTCGGCATGGGGCGCCGCTGCCGCCAGGTCGTTGCCTTCCACCAACACCACTTCCGCCCCATAGCGCCGGGTCTGGCGCACCTTGGTGAAAGGCGTGGTCTGGGGCATCACGATTATGGCTGGCACCTCCATCTTCTGCGCGTTGTAGGCGACGCCCTGGGCATGATTGCCTGCGGATACCGCGATCACGCCGCGCTTGCGTTCGTCATCGTTCAGTTCGGAAAGCTTGACGTAGGCGCCCCGCTGTTTGAACGAGGTGACATACTGCATGTTCTCAAGCTTCAGCCAGATTTCCGCACCCAGAAGCTCACTCAGCTTGGGGGAGTAGCGCGTTGGCGTGCGCGCCACCTGGCCTTCCAGCTTCCTGGCCGCCGCCTGAATATGGTCGAGGGAAATTGCAAAGCTGGTCATTTGGCTGCCTTTGCCGGGCGCAGTGTCAGCACGCCGCTGTTGCGCGCTTCCAGGGATTTTCTGCTGGTGCGAAAGCGGAGGTATTTGACGTCTGCCCAGCGGGCCAGGAGATTACCGTACCAAGGTGAGTAAGGATTGCCCGATTGGCCGGTCGCGATCATGAACCGCGACTTGCGCAGGTCATCAAAGGTGAAGATCGCCCGCACGCCTGGCCCGCTGCGCGCATCGAAGTTGCCGCCGCTACCAGACATGGACGCTTGCACCTTGTTGATCGTCTGCTGGCCGCCGTCCGCGCCGATCTTCAAGTCAAACATGTCCCGCAGGACCGGAAAAAAAGTGAAAGTTCGATGGCTCATATGGGCCTGGTGAGCACGTCCCCAGCGCCAGGCGGCGAGGTCGTCGCCGTAGCGGCTCACCAATGTGGTCAGCGCCTGGTCCAGGGCCCGGCCGGCGATGTCCTGGCAGGTTTCCTTCTTCGGCGTGGCGGCGGCATCGCACAGGGGTGAGTTGCTCTTCATCAGGTGCACGATCACGCTGATGCCGAGGCTGCGCGGCAGGCCCTTCGGCGCTTTCTGCCCTTTGGGCAGCCCATCGGTGATCAGAATACGCCCGAAGGCGCGGGCCCATGCCATCAGGATCAGCGGCTCTGGCTTGCCACGCGCCATGCGGAAGTCCCACCCGCGTAACATCGCCTTGGCCCGACGGGCAGCCTTGTGCCGGGCAGGTGCGCGCACGATCAACGGTGCGAGGGTGCGTGCCGGGAGGGAGAGGTGGTCGCCCTGCATTTTCGCAAAACTGTCTGGCGTGTGTTTGCCGGTGATTTCAATCAGATCAACGATGCGCTGGGCGCGAAAACGGCCGCCCCATCCATGGGACAGAAAATAGGGGTAGTCCTTCCCGACGATGCGACTGTTGGCGTTGACGAAATAGCCATCCGCCGGATTGTAGCTGCTGGGCAGCTTGTCGAAGGGGATGAAGCCGGTCCAGGCGTGGTCGTCGGTCCAGCCGGGAGATGGCAGCCAGCCCGTACCCTTTTTCCGGATCGGCACACGTCCCGGCAGCTGATAGCCGATATTGCCGGCCACATCGGCATAGACCACATTCTGCAGGGGCGCCTGCCAGTGCCGTAAGGCTGCGCGAAACTCCTGCCAGTTGCGGGCCCGGTTAAGCAGATAGAAGGCATCGGCCGTGGTGTCATCCTCGCGCAGCCACGGCGCCTTCAGCGCCAGCACATAGCGCGGCCCCAACGGGGAGGCGCCTTTCGCGCCGCCGAACAGGATCGAATCCAATACCGGCCCATGGCGGGTTTGCCGGACCACTACTTTCTGGGATTTGCCAAAGCGGACTTTGATGATCTCTTCCCAGCGGACGAAGGCGCGGGGTCCGTCCGGGGTGTCATAGCGGGTCGGGTCGCTCCCGTTGACCCGTTCGATGAACAGGTCGTCTGTATCGATTTGGCTGGTGGTGACGCCCCAGGCGATACGGCCGTTATGGGCAATGATGTGATAGGGCACGCCCGGCACGGTGACGCCAGAGACAGTCAGACCGGGGGCCGAGATGTGCGCCAGATACCAGAGCGTGGGAACGTTCAATCCCAGATGCGGGTCATTGGCGAGGATCGGCTTGCCACTGGCGCTACGGTTGCCGGAGACCACCCATTCGTTCGACGCGCCGTTGCCGATCAGGTGATGGGGCAGGGCAGCCCACAGGCGGCCAAGCGGTAGACGGCGCAGCGCTTCCTTGGGGATCGTTGTCGGCGCATCATCCGGATAGGCGGGGAACAGAGCCCGCATCCGCGCATCACCGAGCAGCTTTCTGAGCCTCATGCGCGCCAGCTCAGAACGCCAATTGACAGAGAGCTGCAAGGCCATCAGCCGTCCCCACACGAGGGTGTCGGGAAGCGTCCACGGCTCCGGGTCGTACCACAGCAGGAAAAATTCCGGGGGCAACAACGCGCGCCGGTGCTTCAGCCAGGCATTGACGCCCCGGGTATAGGCCTCAACCGCCCGGCGCGATTCCGGTGACATATGAGCGATCGACCGTTTTGCCAGCCGATAGAGGCCCAGGACCCGCATGATCCGGTCGATGGGTGCCGCGCTGCCGCCAACGAGTTCCGCCAGCCGGCCCTGGCCCACACGGCGTTGAAAATCCATCTGGAAAAGACGGTCCTGGGCGTGGACGAAACCAAGGCCAAAATAGGCGTCATCAGTAGAAGCGGCATAGATGTAGGGGATGCCATTTCCGTCCCGGTAGATCTTCACCTCGGCAGTCAGCCCCGGCAGGCTGTAGGTGGCGGTGGTCTCCGGCACCGAACCCCGCATGTAGAAATACATGCCTCCGGCAAACAGCGCGATCAGCAGCACCAGGGTGACGATGCCGATCAGCAGCCATCGCAAGAGGCGAAGAATGATCACGTCAGGCCAAGCTCCTTCAGAAGCGCTTGGCGATGGCCGTCAAGATCAGGCACGTCACCGCGGGTGTCCGGGTCGGCAACGCCGGCCATCTTGATGGGGTTACCTGCCATATGCAGCCGCCCGGCATCGGCGTCGTCGACGCTGACTACCATGTTGCGGTGAACCACCTGAGGGTCATGCAGCGCCTGCTCGACATTGTTCATGGGCCCCGCAGGCACACCGGCGCCTTCCAGGTTAGCGAGCCACGCCTCCGTCGTATCTGAGGCGAATGCTGTGTCGAGGATACCCTTCAGGGCGGGCTGGTTATCGTTGCGCAGGTCGTTGGTCGAGAATCGCGGATCGTCGACCAGTTCGGGCTTGCCAATGACATCCGCCAGCTTGCGGAACAGGTTGTCGTTGCCCGCCGCGACGATGACATGCCCGTCCGATGTCTCAAACGCCTCGAAAGGCGTGATCGAGGGATGCCGTGCGCCCAGAGGACCCGGCGCCTCGCCGGTTGCATAATAGCGGGCGATGGCGTTCTCCAGGATCGCGATCTGGCAGTCGAGCATGGAGACATCGATATAGGCGCCCTTGCCGGTTTCGGCGCGCTGATAGAGCGCTGCATTGACACCGATGGTGGTGAACAGCCCCGCGGTAATATCGCCAACAGAGGTGCCCACGCGGGTGGGCGGGCCACCGGGATGACCGGTAACGCTCATGATGCCGCCCATTCCCTGGACCACCATGTCGTAAGCGGCGCGTGTCTTGTAGGGACCGGTCTGGCCGAAGCCTGACGCCGCCGCATAGATGAGCCGCGGCCAGCGAGCGTGCACGGTCTCCCAGTCGTAGCCGAGCTTTTCCATGGTGCCGGCGCGGAAATTCTCCACCAGCACATCCGCCCGGTCGACCAGAGCCTCGAATATCTTGCGGTCTTCGTCATCTTTGAGGTTGAGAGCGATGCTTTCCTTGCCCCGGTTGAGCGACATGAAATAGGCCGACTTGCCATTGATGAAGGGGCCGATATGGCGGGCATCGTCGCCCACTTCCGGCACTTCCACCTTGATGACGCGGGCGCCCAGGTCGGAGAGCACCATGGTGCAATAGGGACCGGCGAGCACGCGGGTCATGTCAACAACGGTGATGCCGGCCAGCGGGCCAGCGGCGGACGTGTCAGTCATGCAGTCTTTTCCTTGGGGTGGCGCTTGAACCAGCGCCTGATAGCCGGGCATTGATAGCCTTCCCGGCCTGCCAGCCGCAACGGCTGTGACCGGGACTGATCGCGCGCTTGTTTGGCTCGTGGAGCGCCGTTACATCCAAGACCACATGTGAACTATGGAGCAGCTATGCGCACGGAAAGCTATTTGGGGCTGTCGCCGGAAGGCTATCACAACGTCCGGGTTTGGGGGTGGGGCGACCCGGCAGCCGAACGGGCCTTGATCTGCGTCCACGGCCTCAGCCGCAATGGCCGGGATTTCGACGCGCTCGCCGCCGACCTGGCTCCCCACTATCACATCGCCTGTCCGGACGTGATCGGGCGCGGTGAGAGCGACCGGGTGGGGCAGGCGCATTATGGCTACCCCCAATATTGTGCGGACGCCAACGCTCTGATCGCGCGAATGACCAGCGGTGGCCGAAACCAGGTGGATTGGGTGGGCACGTCAATGGGCGGCCTGCTCGGCATGATGATGGCGGCCTTCCCGAAGAGCCCGATCCGCAAGCTGGTGCTGAATGATGTGGGGCCCGTGGTCTCGAAGCCGGCACTGGATCACATCGCGACCTATATCGATGTGGTGCCGGAATTCGACAGTGTAGAGGCCGCTGCAGACGCGATTGCGGCCAACAATGCCGGTTTTGGTCCGCTGACCCGGGAACAATGGATGTTCTTGGCTTCAACGTCGGTATATCAGCGCGACGACGGCAAATGGACGTGGCGGCGCGATCCGGCGATCGGCCACGCTTTCAAAGCCCAGCCAATCACGGCCGACGTGGTGCTGTGGGATGTGTGGGACGCGATCACCTGTCCGGTGTTGGTGGTGCGGGGTGGTGAGTCGCCGCTGCTGACCGAGGAGACGGCCGAGGAGATGACCCGGCGCGGCCCGCCAACCGAGGTAATCACCTTTGATGGGATCGGCCATGCACCAGCGTTGCTGGAAGAGGATCAGATCAGCGTCATCCATAACTGGCTGCTGCGTGACTGAGTATTCGACGGGACTCGCAGTCGGCCCGCCAAAATTTGCCGAGCGCTGGCCCTGGCGCGGTGGCGACCTTCAGACTGTCCGAAACGTTCTGCGCCGGCCAAGGGCGGAATTCAGCGGTGTGGCCACACGTACCCTGACTTTTCCCATGGCCGACGGCACTGGCGACATCCTGAACGGCGAACTGCATGGGCCTACCGGGCCGGGAAAACCCTTGGTCGTCCTGATCCACGGGCTCACCGGCTGCTTCGACAGCGAATATATTCGTGCGTCCGCGGCTTGGTGGCTGGATCTGGGGTATCCGGTGTTGCGGGTGAACCTGCGCGCGGCAGGACCAATCAACCGGCTATGTCAGGAACAGTATTTTGCGGGTCGAACGGAAGATCTGCGGGCACTTTTCGCGGCACTCAAGGCGGAAATGCCAGCGTCCGATATTGTCGCTATCGGCTATTCGCTGGGTGGCAACATGCTGCTCAAATACCTGGGGGAAGAGGGTGAACGCGCGGTCCCTGTGGCCGCCGTCTCGGTTTCGGCCCCTATCGACCTGGCTGCCACGTCTGCCCATTTCGAGCGCCGGCGCAATGGGGTCTACAAACACTATCTGCTGCGCCGCATGCGGGCGATGTCCCTGATGTTGCGGGATTTGACGCCGGAGTATGCCGCGGCCGTAACTGCGGCACGTTCGGTCTATGAATTTGATGACAGCTACATTGCCCCTCGGTACGGCTTCGGCGACGCACCGACATATTACGCTCGCAATTCCGCCGCGCCCTATCTTGGTAGCATTCGCATGCCAACCCTTGTCATCCACGCGGATAACGACCCGTGGATCCCTATTGAGCCCTACCGGCGGATTAATTGGTCTGCCAACCAGAGCCTGACACCCTCTTTGTGCCGGGGCGGGGGGCATGTGGGGTTTCACGGAAGGGACAGTCTCCGTGCATGGCACGACCGAGCCGCAGGCGCATTTTTGGCGGGACTTGGGCGGTAGCGAGTTTATGGCCGAAGGTGCCTTGATTTCTAATTAGAATAATTCTAATAATGGGGTTGTCAGGCTAATGAGCCTGAAAATGATCATTCGGGGAATAATCAATGTATGTGCCAATTGTGACCTTCAAAACCCGAGTCCGGGATGAAAGCGTCGAAGGTCCGAACCCATTTCGCTGGCAGAGCACTGACAGCGAGGCCTTGTTCAAGGACAAAAAAATTGTGTTGTTTGCTCTTCCCGGTGCGTTCACGCCCACCTGCTCGTCAACGCATCTACCGGGGTATGAAGAGCTCTACGATGAGTTCCTGGCTCTGGACGTGGACGAGGTGGTCTGCCTGTCGGTCAACGACGCGTTTGTCATGGACCAATGGGCCCAGCATTTGGGCGTAATGAAAGTGCGCCTGCTTCCCGACGGTTCCGGCGACTTCACGCGGCTGATGGGCATGCTGGTGAAAAAGGACAATCTCGGTCTTGGCCTGCGCTCCTGGCGCTATTCAGCCTATATCGAGGACGGCGAGGTGCAGAAAATGTTCGCTGAACCCGGCCTTGAGGATGACTGCACGATGGACCCGATCGAAGTCTCGGATGCGGACACCATGATGACCTGGCTGCGTGGCCGCAGAGCCGCGGAGCAGGCGGCCGCTAACGCCGCCGATATCGTGTCCGGCCCGCTCCTGGGGTGAAGTCCCAGGTCTGCCGGATCAGCTTGCCGCACGCCCAGATCGTCCAGATCTCGGACCAGGGCGCGCGGGGATCGCGGCTGCGACCGACCACTTTGGTATCGACCACGTCGACCCGCCGACAGCCCGGTCGCGCCTTCAGCACACTGCGAAGTGCGCGTTTGCCTACGGCCACCTGTAAATCGAGGGCGGCGCGCGTGGTGCCGGGAAATCCGGCGCGTGCAAGCAAACCCCGTACCTTGCTGGCAGTGATAAAAATATTGTGCTGAACGACGCTGCCACAGCGCCGCACCGCCACCCGTTCCACCCAGGCGCCGGAGATCGGCACCTGGCGGGTGGCAATGAACGCCGGCTGGACTGGCAGGGCAATCAGGCGGCGGCCGGCCACCCGGCGGTGACCGCATTTGGGCGGCAGCGCAGCGTCGTTATCCAGCGCACGTTTGGCGACCAGGGTGGAATAGGTCCACGACCCGAGAAATTTCCGGAACTTGCGGACCGTCTCTTCACGGACCTGGGCATCTGCCGGCGCGGCGGTCAAAGCCGCTGCGGCGAGCATCATGAGCGCGGATGAGCGCATGGGCGATTCCCTGCGTTGAACGATCCCCTCTACCTATACGGCGCCGAACCGTTGGACCAGCCCCTGCCTATCTCCCGCCGGTAAAAGGATGGCCGGCTACTTTAGCGGGCTGTGGTGATACGCGCTGTCACCGTGGATTTTCGAGTGTCGGGGCCAGATTGGCGGAAGGTCAGTGCAATGGTGTGGGGAATGCCGCAGGCAACAACGGACCATTGCTCGTCCCAGGCTCCCTTGTCGCCCCCTGCTACCAGCTTGCTGTTGCGGAAACGCACGGTGTCGCATCCGACCACGGCTCTCTTGGACGCTTGGAACACCTCCTTCATGGCGGAGCGCATCTGATAGGCATCGGCGCGTGTCTCGCCAGGCACGGCGGCAAAGGCGAACAGTGGCCGTCCGGCAGACAGGATGAACCAGACCCGGTAGTTGAGCGCATCATCACACCCGCGGATTGTCACCAACTCTCCCCAGTAGCCGGCGGTGGGCTGGCGGGATTTCTTGCTCAAGAACAGACGTTCCACGCGAATATCCTTGCCGCGCTCAATCCGCCGCCGGGTACATTCCGGCCGATTGCGATTTTCCGCCGCCTCCAGCGCCTTGGTCAGTGCCGTCACGTAGCCCTTTGTCCGGGTGTAGTCGCCGAAGGCAGCCTTGTAGTCGGCCTGACCCAAGGCAAGGCCGACAGGAAAGAGCACAGCGGCGAGGCTCAGGATCAGGTGGGTTGCGGCTGCACAATGAATTCGGCGTTTCATGCTTGCCCCATCATGCTTGACCCTGCCTGTCGCTACCCGTTCAACCGCTTTGCCGCCTCGACCGCGAAATAGGTGAGGATGCCGTCGGCGCCGGCGCGTTTGAAGCCCATGAGGGCTTCGAGAACGACCCGGTCGCCGTCCAGCCAGCCGTTGTCGATGGCGCCGCGGATCATCGAATATTCGCCGGAGACCTGGTAGGCGTAGGTGGGCAGACCGAAGGCCTCCTTCACCCGCCAGAGCACGTCCAGATAGGGCATGCCCGGCTTGACCATGACCATATCCGCGCCCTCATCGATGTCGAGCGCCACTTCGCGGAGCGCCTCGTCACCATTGGCCGGATCCATCTGGTAGGTCTTCTTGTCCCCCTTCAGGGCCGAACCCGAGCCCACGGCGTCGCGGAAGGGGCCATAGAAGGCGGAGGCGTATTTCGCGCTGTAGGCCATGATGCGCACATGGTCGTGGCCTTCGGCGTCGAGCGCTTCGCGGATGGCGCCGACGCGGCCGTCCATCATGTCTGACGGCGCGATCACATCGCAGCCCGCTTCTGCCTGCACCAGCGACTGCCGCACCAGCACGTCGAGGGTTTCGTCATTCGCCACATAGCCGTCGCGAATGACGCCGTCATGGCCGTGGCTTGTGAAAGGGTCGAGCGCCACGTCGCAGAGCACGCCGATGTCCGGATGCGCCTCCTTGATGGCGCGGATGGCGCTGCAGACCAGATTCTCGGGATTGCCGGCCTCGGTGCCTTCCTCGTCTTTCAGCTCCTTCGGCGTTTTCGGGAACAGCGCGATGACAGGAATGCCGAGCGCCTTCGCCTCACCGGCGGCGGTCACTGCCCGGTCAACGGAATAGCGGTTGACCCCGGGCATCGACGCGACCTGCTCGGTTTCATTTTGCCCGTCGATCACGAACATCGGCCAGATAAAGTCATCGGGCGTCAGCGTATTTTCGCGCATCAGTCGCCGGGACCAGTCGTCCCGCCGCATGCGCCGCATACGCACCCGCGGGAACGCCCCCGGCGTGCCGCCGGCCACCGGCACGGCCTGGGTTGCGGCGGGCTTTTTGCCTTTATCTGCGGTCATGGCGCGATCTCCATCATGTTGGCCGGCATTCTGTCCGCAAATGCAGGGTGACGCCAAGCTCAAGCTTGCCGCGGGGTTAACCGGCGGGATCTGCTGCCGGTGAGCGACATGCGGCAGCGCCCAAAAATAGGCACTTCGCGCGGGCAATTGGCGGGGCCGACTCGCATTGACGAGGGTGGTGACCGAGGGAATTCCGGGGCGGCCCAAGGCGTCACCATGCTCTACTGATTTTGCGCGCGCTCTGTATCAAGGGCGCGGCGTCTGGTAGAATTTGCCAAGTAACTTTCAGGGGGTGCGCCCGGGATGGATCAGTCCAATAATCATCAGGCATTGTTGCGGGAGGACAGAGACGGCGTGACCACGCTGACTCTCAACCGGCCGGACAAATTCAATTCCATGACCGAGCATGTGGTCGAGAGCCTTCAGGCAGTCTTCGACGAGGTGCGGGATGATCCATCCTGCCGGGTGATCGTGTTGACCGCTGCGGGTGACCGCGCCTTCTGCGCAGGCCATGATCTGGCGGAAATGATCGGCAATCCGGACCCTGAATTTTACGATGAGGCCTTCCGGCGTTCGGCCCACCTGACACGCACCATGTATGAGCTGCCACAGCCGATCGTCGCACGGGTCCAGGGGTTGACCACCGCCGGCGGCTGCCAGCTGGTTGCCGCCTGCGATATGGCCGTGGCGGCGCGCACGGCGACCTTTGCCGCGAACGGCATCACCAACGGACTGTTCTGTTCCATGCCGGCGGTCACGCTCAGCCGCAATGTACCCCGCAAGCAGGCCTTCAACCTGTTGTTTACCGGCGCCTTCATCAGTGCCGAGCAGGCGCTCGACAT
>JAJFFJ010000112.1 GCA_021776685.1 Alphaproteobacteria bacterium | reverse complement strand
CGCGGTCCTCGTGCCGGAGGAATACGGCGGCAGCGGCCTTGGCCTGCGGGCGGCCGGTGCCGTGTTGGAGGAGATCCACAGGAGCGGCTGCAACGGCGGCGCCTGCCACGCACAGATGTACATCATGGGCACGATCCTGCGCCACGGCTCAACCGAGCAGAAGGAGAAATATCTGCCCAAGATCGCGGCCGGCGAGCTGCGCCTGCAGGCTTTCGGTGTCACGGAACCCAGCAGCGGCACGGATACCCTGAGCCTCACCACCACGGCGGTGAAAAAGGGCAACGACCGCTATGTGGTCAATGGCCAGAAGGTCTGGACCTCCCGCGCGGAGCATTCCGACCTCATGCTGCTGCTCGCCCGGACTACGCCCAAAGACCAGATCAAGAAACGCACCGAAGGCCTGTCGGTCTTCCTCGTGGACATGCAGGAGGCGCTCGGCAACGGCCTCGAGATCCGGCCGATCCGCACCATGATCAACCACGCGACGACGGAGGTCTTTTTCGACGAGATGGAAGTGCCGGCGGAAAACCTCATCGGCACGGAGGGTGAGGGCTTCCGCTACATCCTCGGCGGCATGAATGCGGAACGGGTGCTGATCGCCCATGAAAGCGTCGGCGACGCCCGCTGGTTCATCGAGAAAGCGACCAACTACGCCAACGAGCGCGAGGTGTTCGGACGGCCCATCGGCAAGAACCAGGGCGTCCAGTTCCCCATCGCCAAGGCCTACGCCAATACCGAGGCCGCCGCCCTGCTGACCAAGAAAGCCGCGACCCTGTTCGATGCCGGGCAGACCCCGGGCGCCGAGGCCAATATGGCCAAATATCTCGCCGCCGAGGCCGCGTGGGAGGCAGCGGACGCCTGCATGCAGACTTTCGGCGGCTACGCCTTCGCCGAGGAGTATGACGTCGAACGCAAATTCCGCGAAGCTCGTCTCTACCGGACTGCACCAATCAGCTCAAACCTGATTCTCAGCTACATCGCGGAGCACGTGTTGGGCATGCCGCGGTCTTTTTAGTTACTGGCTGAAGCCTTGATGAGCCTGAATAGGGGCACCATCTACGAAGCCCATGTTTGGTTCGTCAAATCTGGTCATGTTCGGTATGACCTTGAATATCATTGGAAGCATTCTTTTCCTCTTTGACTGCTATTTTTCGGTTTGGGGAATTGGGTTTTCGAGCAACCTTGGCGAATTCGAGTACTATTGGGTTCCGCCATTTTCCGCTCTAGGTTTTTTGGTCGTGAGTTTTGTCGGGGTGATTGCGGCTATGGGCGTGATTAACCCATCATCGCGAACAGCCAAGAGGTCCACCAAACTATTGCTCCTCTGTTCAATGTTCATCGCTCTTGGGATAGCGTTGAGCGGCGTTTTGGTGGCGGGATCGATTCTTCCGTTTGGGCCGCTTGCCATTTGGGATATATCGCTCGGCTTCGCGCGGGACATCAATTCGAGCACTAGCGTTGGATTCGTAGCGATGTCATCAATGGTTGGCCATTTGTTGTGTGCGGTGTTCTGCTTTGCCAATCTTCGTCCAAATCGGAATGCTTCATGAAACCCCTCACCGACATAACAGTCGTCTCCATGGACCAGGCCGTCGCCGCGCCCTTCTGTGCGTCGCGGTTGGCGGATGCGGGGGCGCGGGTGATCAAGATCGAGCGGCCGGGGGGTGACTTCTCGCGCGCTTACGACAGCGTCGTGAACGGGCTCTCGGCCTACGAGGTGTGGCTGAACCGCGGCAAGGAATCGATCGAGCTCGACGTCAAGGACACGGGCGACGCGGCGCTGCTGCACCGGATGATCGACCGGGCCGATGTCTTCCTGCACAACCTGGCGCCAGGTGCGGCGGCCCGTGCGGGCTTCGGCGCGGACGTGCTCAGGGCCCGCAATCCCGGCCTCATCACGTGCGAGATTTCCGGCTATGGCGACGAGGGGCCGTACAAGGAGATGAAGGCCTATGACACGCTGATCCAGGCGGAGTCGGGCGTCACTTCGATCACCGGCACGCCGGAACACATGGCGCGGTGTGGCCTGCCGATCTGCGATGTCACCGCTGGCATGTATGCCCTCATCGGCATTCTGGAGGCGCTGCACCAGCGGGCGAAGACGGGGGAGGGGACGGCGATCCAGGTCGCGCTTTTCGACGGGCTCGCCGAATATATGCAGGTGCCGCTCTGGCACCAGACTCTGGGGGACAAACCGTTCACGCGCAGCGGCCTCGACCACCCGACCATCGCCCCCTATGGCGCCTTCGACTGCGCCGACGGGCAGGTGATGATCGCGGTGCAGAATGAGCGGGATTGGGTCAACCTCTGCACCAAGGTGCTGGGCCGGCCCGACATGGTCGACGACCCGCGATTCGATGCGCCGGGACCCCGCGCCGCGAACAAGGCCGAGATGACGGCGATGATCCATGAGGTCTTTGGCAAGCTGCCGCGCGCTGACGTGATGGTCCGCCTGACCGAGGCGCAGATCGCCTGTTCGCAAGTCAACGACACAGCGGATCTGGCAGAGCATCCGCAGCTCCGCACCACGACCGGGATGACGGAGAACGGCCCGGTGGAATTCGTCGCTTCGCCCATGCGCTTCGACGGCGAATCCCAGGACTTCGGCCCTGTGCCGCCGCTGAATGCGCACGGCGACTCGATCCGGGCGGAATTTGCAGCCGATGCCCCCAAGGGCGAGCAGGCCGCCGAATGACCAACCCGCGCATTCCGTATGAGATGGCCAGCCAGCGCAAGCCGCTGCCGCCGCCCCAGACATCAACAGGCGGCAAGCCGTTGATCGTCCATCTGGTGGTGAATGTGGAGCACTGGCGCTTCGACAATCCTATGCCGCGGAAGATCATCACCGCGCCCCATGGCGCCGAGAGTGTGCCGGACATCCCGAACTATTCGTGGGCGGAATATGGCATGCGTGCGGGCATGCCCCGCATTCTCGAACTGTTTGCCGACCGGGGCGTCCCTGCCAGCACCAGCATCAACGCCGGCGTCATCGACGCCTATCCGGCCTGCGCAGACGCCATGCTTGAAGCGGGCTGGGAATTTATCGGCCACGGCATGCACCAGAAATCCATGCAGGGCGAAGACGATGAGGCCGGGCTGATCCAGGCGGCGCTCGACCGGCTGGAGGCCTTCACCGGCGTCAAGACCCGCGGCTGGCTATCGCCGGGCCTAAAGGAGACGCTTGATACGCCGGATATCCTGAAAGCCGCCGGCGTCGACTATGTCTGCGACTGGGTGGTGGACGACCTGCCCACCTGGATGACCACGGCGCACGGGCCGCTGATCGCCATGCCCTACAATCTGGAAATCAACGACAGCATCATCTACGCCATCGAGAAGCACGCCTCGCCGGAGATGTACCGGCGGCTGACTGACACGGTGGCGGCCTTCAGCCAGGAGCTTGAGACCAACCCCCGTGTGCTGCCCATCGGCCTGCACCCGCATCTGATTGGGGTTCCACACCGGATCGGCTATCTTGAGCGCATGCTGGATGACCTGCTGGCCCGGGACGACACAGTCTTCATGACCGGCAGCCAGATCGCCGACTGGTTCGTCGCGGCGGACGCGGCATAGACGCCGGCCTGGAGCCGGAAATCAATTTGGACCGCGCCCGGGGCCAAGAGCCGTGGCGCAACAGCACGGAGGTGTCGAATGGGTTGGGCCAGAACGCTGCTCTTGGGAGACATCGGCAACCGGCTCGATATCGCTGATACCGAACGGGACATCGAGGATCTGCGTGGCGAGGTGTCGTCCAAGCGGGAGCGCGATCAAACGCAGGACGAGGCGATCAAGCAACTCGAAAAGGAGAACGCGCAGCTCGAACTCTGCCTCGCCGCTTTGATCAAGACGCTCCAGGGGAAGTCGGTCTTGAGCGGCGAGGAGGTCACGCGGCTGGTCGATCTCATCGACGACGAGCCGGGCTGACCACATTCTTGATCCTGACCGGGCGCCACTAGAGGGTGGGTCGATGGTTTGGAAACGCCTATGATCGCGCCAAGCAATGGGAGTGCCGCGATGGAACCGCCGATCCTCGAAACCCTGGCCGCGCGTGTTGACCCTGCGCATACGGCGCTGGTCATTATCGACATGCAGAAGGATTTCTGCCGCGATGGCTTCGCCACCTCAAAGGCAGGGCGGCCATTAGATGCCGTGAAAGTGCTGATCCCCCGGCTTGTGCGCCTCCGCGATGCAGCGCGACAGGCGGGCGCCCTGGTGATCTATGTGGGCTTCGAGACCTATCCCGAGCATATGAGCGACTCGGGACCGTGGCTGACCCAGCGCCGCCGCTCCACATACGCCGCCGACAAGATCGCCATCAGCGGCACCGAGGGGATGGAGTTCATCGAGGAGCTGTCACCCATCGACGGCGAGCTGACCGTGCACAAGCATCGCTACAGCGGTTTCAAGGGCACGGACCTCGACATGCTGCTGCGCGCCCACAATATCCGCACGGTGATTCCGTCGGGCGTTTCCACCAACGTCTGCGTGGAGAGCACCTTCCGCGACGCCTTCGAGCACAACTATTATGTCTGTGTGCCCGAGGATGCCTGCGCCTCCTGGGACATGGAACTGCACGCGGCGACCATGAAAACCGCCAACGCCCGCTTCGGCCTGGTCACGTCCATCGACGAGATCACCGGCATCTGGGGCGCGGGCGCCCGCGCGACGGCGCAGGCGGCGGAATAGCCCGGCACGTCACCGGCAGGATCCAGACTTTATGAGCCAGCCTGACGGCAGCACCGCAAACCTGCTGCGTGTGATTGCGATTACCGTGAGCGCCCAGGCGGCCACGGCGCTGATGGCGCTGACGCCGGCTGTGGTGGCGGTGGTGGCCGCGCCGGACTTCGGTGTGCCGGCGCGGGACGTTGGGTTTTTCGCTGCGCTGGTTTTCCTGGGCTCGATGATGTCGTCCATAGCTGGCGGTGGGTTGATTGCCCGGTTTGGCGCGATCCGGGTGACCCAGTGCTGCATGGTCAGCGCCTCATGCGGTTTGCTGCTGGTGGTCACGGCCTCGATGCCCCTGGCGATCGCCGGCGCCTTCCTGATGGGGTTCGGCTATGGACCGTCAACACCGGCCAGCTCGCACCTGCTGGCGCCAGCGGCGACGCCGCGGTGGCGGCCGCTGCTCTTCTCGATCAAGCAGACCGCGGTCCCCCTTGGCGGGGCGGTGACCGGTGTGCTGACGCCGGCGTTGGTGGTGCTGTGGAACTGGCAGGCAGCGCTGGCATTTCTGGCGGCCAGCGGGTTTTTGGTCGCGGTGGCGATCCAGCCGGCGCGGGCGCGCTATGACGCCGACCGGGCGCGGGGCGCCAAGCTGACCCTCGACATCCTGCCAACCTTGCGCAGCACCCTCGGCCAACCGGGGCTGCGCCGGGTGGTGCTGATGGCCTTTGCCTTCTCGGCCACGCAGCTCAGCTTCAGCACCTATTTCGTCACCTTCCAGGTGACAAAGCTGGGCTTCACCCTGGAGGCCGCGGGCCTTGTCTATGCCATCGCCTTGTTCGCTTCTGTGGGGTTCCGCATTCTCTGGGGCGCGGTGGCAGGTGGCCGGGTGCCGGGCGTCCGTCTCTTGGGCGCACTCAGCATGGGCATGGCAGTCGCCTGCTCGTTGACCTTGGCGATTGAGCCGGGCTGGCCCATGTGGGCGCTGATCGCTGTCGGCATCGCCTTTGCCTCGTGCGCTGTGTCGTGGAATGGCGTGCTTCTGGCCGCCATCGTCGAGGCGAGTTCCCCGGCAAAAGCGGCGGCGGCCACCGGCGGTGTCGCCTTCTTCATCTTCGCGGGCATGATGGCAGGTCCGGCCATCTTCGGCCTGCTGATCGCGCTGGGCCTGAGTTACGGCGCGTCGTTCGCGATCATTGGCTGCGCTGCATTGCTGGCGGGCCTGCCCGGATTTTTTGGCGGGCTGGGCGCCCCGCGCAACCAGACAGAGGCGGCTGAATGAGCCCCAATTCCTCCACTGACCGGATCCTCATCGCCGGCGCTGGCCCGGTGGGCATGATCACCGGCCTCGCGCTTGCACAGGCCGGTGTGCCGGTGACCGTGTTCGATACTTTGGCCGACGTGCCAGCGGACCACCGCGCGTCGACCCTGCATCCGTCGACCCTCGCCATGGTCGACAGACTGGGCATGACCGGGTCGCTGATCGAGCAGGGGCTGCTGTCGCCGATCTTCCAGTTTCGCGACCGGGTGGCCGGGCGGCTGGTGGCGGAATTCGACTATGGCAATCTGGCCGATGACCCCACAGTCGAGGTGCCGTACCCGTTCGCCCTTCAGGTGGAGCAGCACAAGACCATCCTGACCGCATATGGCATCGCCAAAGACCTGCCGGACTTCCAGATCCTGCGCGAACATACGGTGATGGAGGTGGCGCAGGACGCGGATGGGGTCACCGCGACCGTGGAAACCGCCGACGGCGCCCGTCAGGAGTTCTCCGGCCGGTTCCTGATCGGCTGCGACGGAGGCCGCTCCCAGGTGCGCAAGGTGCTGGAGATCGATTTCCCCGGCTTCACCTGGGAGGAGCGGTTCATCATCGTCTCCACCCACTATGACTTTGAGGCGGCGGACGGCTTCGGCTACCGCAACTACCTCGCCCATCCCGAGCGCTGGTCCGCGCTCATCAAGGTGCCGGGCGAGGAGAAAGAGGGAGTCTGGCGCTCGCTGTTTCCCGCCTTCGGCGACGCGCCGGACGAGGAAGTGCTGACCGACGACTGGATCCAGGCGCGCTACAGGGAATGCCTGCCCTACGATCCGCCCTACGAGATCCTTCACCGCAACCTCTACATGGTCCATCAGCGGGTGGCGGCCAGCTTCCGCGCGGGCCGCGTGCTGCTCGCCGGAGACGCCGCGCACGTGAACAATCCTGTGGGCGGTATGGGCATGAACAGCGGCATCCATGACGGCCTCAATCTAGCTGACAAGCTAGTGCGCATCTGGCGCGGCGAGGCTGAGGCCGAGGTGGAACTGGCCCGCTACGACCGGCAGCGCCGGCCCATGGCCGAGAAATATGTCCAGGCCCAGTCGATCCGCAACAAGGAGCTGCTGCAGGAGACCGATATGGCGGTGCGCCAGCAGCGGCTTGACGAACTCGCCGCCACTGCCGGCGACCCCGCGCGCCACCGGGCCTTTCTCAGAAACGCCGCCCTCTATACGATGATCGAGGAAGCCGACGCGATTGAGTGAGGCGCAGCAAAATTGCAGCGTCATTCCCGCGAAGGCGGGAATCCAGAATCTGGTAACTGCCGCCCTGGACCCCCGCCTACGCGGGGGTGGCGGGATGGAGGAGACAAGAAATCAATGACTGACGCATTAGGCTTCCGCAAGAAATTCGGCATCGTTGTGCCGTCGGTGAACACCATCGTGCAGCCGGAATGCGACCTGATGCGCCCGCCGGGCGTGACCAACCACATCGCCCGCATCGCCACCAAGAACCGGCCGCTCAAATCAGATGCCGACTTCACCGCCCATGTGGAAAGCATGCGCGCGGGCATCATGGAAGCGGTCGACCAGTGCATGGGCACGGACCCGGACTTCATCATCATGGGTCTGTCGCTGGAGGCATTCTGGGACGGGGTTGAGGGCGCCAAGGCACTGATGACACGGGTCGAGGAACGGGCGGGCGTCCCCGGCACCATGGGCTCCACTGGCATTCTCGCGGCGCTGGACGCCTACGCCAGCGCCAGCCCGATCAAGACCATCAGCCTGATCACCCCCCATCGGCCCATGGGCGACGAACGGGTCCACGCCTATTTCACCGAGGCGGGCTATACGGTGAAGACGCTGAAGAGCTTCGACTGCCAGACGCCGCTCGCCATCGGCCACGTGCAGCCGCAAGACATGCTCGCCGCCATCGAGGAAGTGGACGCGGAGGATGTGGACGCGATCATCCAGGTGGGAACCAATCTCTGCAACGCATTGCTCGCGCCGGCCGAGGAGCAGAAGCGCGAAAAGCCCGTCATCGCCATCAACACCGCCACCTACTGGCACGCCCTCCGCAGCGCCGGCATCCCGGACCAGATCGAGGGCTTCGGCAAGCTTCTGGCGGAGTGGTAGGGGTTGGATTTGTGGCGGTCCACGCCGTACTTCTGACTTGATATGCCGCCCACGACAGCCCCTTGCCTCAAGCGCGAAAGTAAATCTTACCTAGATTTCAAGTCTGATTGGTCCTCCCTATTTATTCCCTGATAGAACTCTTCCTGGGTTTCGTTGAACCTAACCAATATAGGTTTAGCAAGTTTGCGGATTATTTCCATTTTCGCTTCTAACTCATTCTGATCTTCCGGTTCTTGATTGTACCGAAATTGCAGAGCCATCGCCGACAATGTCCATAGGCTCGATTGGTCGGAATAAATCCGAGCCAGATGAGATGCTTCCAATGCGGCTTTTTCTTCTGTCGAGCGCAAGTTTCGATCAAGCACTAGATCTAGTGCAGCGTCATCGGCATGAATCAAATGACTTTGTTGTCCATACATATGAAACAACACGGGTGCGTCTTTCAATTTTTGGTTCTTGGCTGGTAGCTTAGAAAGTAATTTAACTATTTCTGTAAATGACCACTTTTGTTCGAGTGCTTTTCGAGTTTTCTTGTTGGCGGAGCCGAATTGGAATACCGCTGGATTCTTCAATGTGGCAATAACCTCAGCGTTTTGTTTTTGCCCACGTCTTTTGAGGAATTCGGCCGCCGCACCGGCCCGATGAGCCTTTTTGTGGTTGTGCATCTGGGAGTAATCCCCCCAAAATTCTTCCGCTAATCCTTGTCGCTCATCTTCATTGACAAAACAAACCAGCCAGATTTTGGCATTTGCCTCATAGAAGACCCGAAGAATAATTTCAGCATCCCAAAAATACTTGGAACTTGCGAGATACGACACAGCTTGACTGCGACCAGACATGTACGAGAAAAGTCGCTTTAGGGTGTGGTCCACGATATTTTCGTTGTCACCGTGATCGGAAAACAAACTGTCAACCAGATCACGCGCCGCCGCTATCGCTTCAAGCGTTGCGTCCTGCAAAGCGTTGAGATGATTTGGATAATCCAATCTTTCCTGCTGGGCTCCAAATGGCGCGCCCGGCAGGATTCGAACCTGCGACCCCGAGATTAGGAATCTCGTGCTCTATCCTACTGAGCTACGGGCGCTATGGGTTACATATAGCAAAACAGCGCTGCTTAAAGTAGGCGGATTGAAAACAGACGCTAAGGTAGAGGGAATTTCTGATGATTGCGGGCAGCTCTGAAACGCGAACCTATCCGACGCGTGTCGAGCTTGCCGGTTTCTATGCAGAAGATGCTTTCGACTTTCTTAGACGTTTCAAGCTCGCGTTTTACTCCAACCAAGTGGACTTCCAAGGTAAGAAGAGTCGGCGCGCCAAGGCCTATGTCGACCTTCGCATGGCCGTCGAAGCGCTTCTGAAATCCATCATTTGCCTGCGGTCACCTTGGGGGCTAGCGGGTAGATCGCTTGTACGAATGGTCCGCCAATTCTCTCATGACATTAACACGCTCAAGGAATCAGCACTCAAGGGGATCGAGCTTAAAGGTAATTACTCAAATGCCTTAGATAAATGCTCTATGGCCCCGGTCGATCTCCGATACCAGTTCGATGCCATGAATTTTCGGAGCGGCGATGATCAAGAGTATTATGAGACGATTGGGTCCGACGCATGGCTTGGAACCCTTGAAGAATTTCTCGACCTAAGCTTGGAGCGGCTGCAGAGCACACTTAATCGTCGGTCCAAAATACTGAAGGCCGGCGCATTGCTTGGCGAACTTCAACGTCTTCGAGACTATTAATTCGGTAAAGGTGAGGTGTTCAAATCATTCTCGGACCACTATCCCTCGACGGAAAGCCTTGTACCGACTACGCTCCTCGCTTGGCCAATTGCAGGGCATAATTTTTTGGTCGAAGGTGCGAATTCAGCCGGGGTCGCCAAAATCAAGCGGGTTTGTTTATGGATTGGCTTAGTTTCCTAGCCTCTCTCGTTTCTTCAATTGCGTGGCCCACAGCCGTCGTCGTGGCAATTTATCTGCTGCGAAAGCCCCTAGGCTCACTTTTGGCAAATCTATCTTCCTTCAAATTCAAAGATATAGAAGTTCAATTCGGAAAAAAGCTTGAGACCCTAGAGAAAGAACTTGGCGATACCTCCATTGTGCCAGATTTGCCTGAAATTCAAACGGACCAAACGATCGAAGATCGGTTCGACGCACTTGTTGAGATATCTCCGAGCGCAGCAATCATTGATTCTTGGATACGCATCGACAGCTCGTTGAAGAATTTGGCTGCGCGGGCTGATATCGACGAGCGCAGTAGAAGAGTGCCGGTACATACGATCCGCGCGCTCGTTGATGCAGGGGAGATCACCCGCCGGCTAGGAAATTTGCTTGATGAACTACGTGGGCTCAGGAACCAGGCCGCACATCTCGAAGGCGAAAGGCAAATCACAGTGAATGAAGCCAGGCGATACAAGAACATTGCGGACCAAGTGTTTAGTGAATTGGAAAGAGCAATTTACGCGTCCGGGCCTCGGTAGGCAGACACACATTGGCAATATTTTTCCAACGATCTAATTTTCAGGAAAATCTAACCTCATGACCCTCACTCTCCGCGCCCCCACTGAAGAAGACCGGGATGTCTGGGACGAGCTCTGGGGCGCCTATCTGGCGTTCTACGACACCGATCTGCCCGATGGACAGTATGAGCTGACCTGGCAGCGGATCATGGACGGCGAGGGGATTTTTGCTGTCCTTGCCGTGGACGACGAGGGCGGG
>JAJFFJ010000111.1 GCA_021776685.1 Alphaproteobacteria bacterium | reverse complement strand
CCACTCACCCTTCTATGTCTACGCCTACGCCTTCGGCGACTGTCTGGTGAACAGCCTTTATGCTGCCTATCAGGATGCCGACGCTGCCGGCGACGGCGCTGACTTCGCAGCGCGCTACCTGGAAATGCTCAGCGCCGGCGGCACCCTCCGGCACCGGGAACTGCTCGCGCCGTTTGGCCTCGACGCATCAGACCCGGCTTTCTGGGACAAAGGCCTCGGTATGATCCGCGGCTTTATCGACGAGCTGGAGGCCGGGTGACCGGTAGGATCGCCCAGGGCCTAGAAGGCAAACGAGACGGCTGCGCCGAAATATCCGCCGGAATGGCAACAGCGTGTGTCGAAGGTTGCGCCGCCGTTTAACTCCAACGACGCCGGTCCCAACTTGATGCCGGAGATGAATAGGCCAGCGCGCACCCGGTTCCACCGGTCGCCACCCTGGGTCAAAACTTCCGGGCCAATTCTCGCATTGTGCCAGGCAATTTGATAACCGCCTCTGACCCGCGCCCAGTAGCTGTTGTAGAGGATGGTGTATCTGCCGATGGCGTTAATGCTGATACGCCGCGTGACAGCCACATCGATATCCGCGCCGACAGGAATACCGAAACTTTCAGTTTCGAGCGACGTGCCAATATCAAGCGGTTTGGTATCATAGGTCCGCCCGGCAATACCGGCGAACGGTGTGACCGACACTCTGCCCCAACGGAAGTTGTAGCCCACCGAGACGGAAGCGCCGAGACCTGACGCCCGAGTGGATGTACCGCCGGCGCGGTCGTAGTGAATGAAGCCACCGACCACATCCAGTCGCAGGCGCCAGCCCGGATTGGCGAGCGTCCCCGGGATCGCCAGCAGCGCGCCCGCATAGCCAATGTGGGATGCACCGGAGGCCTGAAAAGTTCCGTCATAGCCGAACCAGGCCACACCGTTCTGTGCACGTGCCTGCGGTCCTGCGGCGATCGCCGCAACCGTTGCGGCAACGGCCAAAAGGCTTCTAGGCCGCAACAGATTTTGTAACTGGATCATACCTGAACTCCTCCTGTGGTAGGGTCAAGATAGCAGGCCGGCAGTCCGCCATCACCTCGGGAATACCCGGCGGTGCAAAGGCGGAACCCCCTGCAATCATTGGAAGCGGTGTCACCGCCAATGTATCTGCAACAACCCCGTCGGTTGCAAATACCAACACCTCAAGCGCCCCCTCAGGAACATCGGTGTCGTAGAAAAGAATTCGCTGCGGGTGGCTGGAGTTGACGCCGAGATCAACCAGCGAGAATTCCAGATCATTAGCGCTGCCCGCGGCGCGAACAACGGCAGGCCGCCAAGCGCGCGCACGCGGCTCAGGACCCTGAAAAAGGCGCCGTGCCAAGCGTACATACCATATCTCCTCAGCCTCCACCTGCCCCTGCCATCGACGGTGCCAGCCGCAGGAAATAAGCGTGAGATCGAGCTGGTCGCGGTCTGCGTTAGAATGCCAGACCGGCGTGACGCTGGTGGTGCCCCGGGGGCCGCCGGGCACATCCACGGTGGCGTCAAATGCCATGTTGGCGCCCGGCAGGAAAAGACGGGCAGACACCTGTCCGGGAGCTATTCCGGCAAGATCGCTGCCGGCAATCTCGATCCGGTCGCCTGACAGGGACCGGGTCATGACCCATTGCTGCTGCCCGGTTTTGTCTGTCAGGCAGACCGGCAAGGTGAGTTGAAACTGATATTCCGTGTCCTTGTTGCGGGCACAGCGAACCGCATGCCAGATCGTCCACAGAGCAAACCACGCGATCATTGCACACCACACCGATATAACCAGGCTCAACCAATAGGGCATGTGCCCCGGCAGGCCCTCCAGGTACCGCCACTGATTGTAGGCAATTGCCCAAATGGCGGCGATCGTCAGGACAATCAACGGCACGATAGAGATGATGGGAAAGTTCCCGTTCAATCGCTTGGACGATGTGCGGAACCGGATGTTTCGGCGGACCAGCCCCAGGGTCGAATACATCGCCATCACGAACTTGGCCATGTTGAACTTTTCGGTCGCGAAAATGCGCCCGTAGCCGCGCCCCAACGCGGTCGAGTACAGCATCGCCAGCAGATAAAAGGGCAGGAAAAAGAGCGCAAATTCGCCAATCTGGACATCCAGCGGCGCGATTCCCGTAAACAGCACCAGAATGGGACCGACATACAGGATCAGCTTGTGCCATCCCTCAAGGTAAGGCGTCGTCAGTGTGAAATAGCCGAGGCGCTGCGCCATAGACATGCGCCCCGTAAACGGCAGGCCTTCTTCCCGGCACACCTGTAGATTGCCCTCGCCCCAACGCAACCGCTGGCGCAAAAACCCGCCATAATCCGAAGGGGCGATCCCATAGGCCAGCGGTTCGTCGTGGTAGACCGTTTCCCAGCCCCGTTTCTGCATGCGCACCATCGTGTGCATGTCCTCGGTAACTGTCTCGACCGCAAATCCACCCACTTCGTCCAGGGCCGTCCGCCGCATTACCATGGAGCAGCCGCAACAGGTGGCTGCGTTGTGAAAGTCACGGCCTGTCTGACCCACATAGTGGAACAGGGATTGCTCGTGCCAGACCAGCCTGCGGCCGTTGTTCTTCAGATACTGAAAGGCGTTGGTGTTGTAGTAATCTTGGGGCGTCTGAACCATGGCAAGTCGTGGATTGCGAAAATAGCCCAGTGTTTTGGTCAGAAAGTTTCGGTCCGCTACGTGGTCGGCATCGAATGTGGCGACAAAATCCGCATCACAGTGTTCAAGGCCGTGATTCAGGTTGCCGGCCTTGGCATTCGTATTCTTCTCCCGCGCCAGATACCGGACACCAAGCTCCCCCGCCAGGTCGCGCATCTCTGTCCGGTTGCCGTCATCCAGCAACCAGGTTTCGTGCGGATAGTCCATGTTGATGGCGCCCAGCAGCGTGCGTCGGACAACGGCGACAGGCTCGTTCAGGGTGGGGACAAAGACTGCAACTCTGAGCCCGTCCTGCGGCGCTGATGGCGTCCGCGTCACGATGCGATAGGCGATGTACATCATGATTAGGGAGACGGCGTAGCCGTAAAATTCGGCCAGGAAAAAGACAATCGAATAAACCGGCGCATCCCAATTGAATACGGTCGGGCGCCAAAGGAAGTAGATCGCGCCAACCACAGCGAACACCCACATGATCCAGTGACGATACCGGGGCTCGCGTATGACGCGGACACCGGCGGGCGCGCCATCCTGAGGGCCAGCGTCGGTGGACTCGCGGCAGGCAGATGTTATGCCGTCAGGCACCTGGTCCGCCCGGTCGATGGGAGGAATCTGTCTGATTTGGTTGCAGCATTCAGGTTGGCCCCATTCATTCCGCCTGCCGCGGGTGCCGCCCGGCGATGGGCAGGACATGGCAAACCCGACAGACGGGCCGAAGATTACAGTCCGTCTAGCATATGAGTCTGCCGATCTGGAGTCCCCACCCGAAGGGGCAAGCTATGCCAGTACCAACCGGCTCACCGCCAGTTGCTGGCTTTTTTTATCTCTTGGCCCTCGCACGCTTGATACGCAGGTCTTGGGGGATTCATACCAACGTTTTGCACGGCCGTTGACAATATTGTCCAGAATCGAAGAGGGGCGGGTCCCGGACCCGCCCCTCTTTATTCACTAAGACTGAAAATCAGTCAGCCGCAAAGCAGTAGAAGTAGCCGTTGCCGCCGCTCATGGGCAGGTTCTTCTGGCTGCAGCCGCGGGAGCCGTGGGCGGCGTTCCACGAAGTGTTGCCGCCGCCGTGCCGGTCATGGTGGCCGACGGTGGCGCTGCCTTTGCCGTGGGCGTTGCTGGTCCAGTTGGAGCAGGTCTTGTCGCCCTTTTCCCACGGAAAATAGGCCGTGCCGTCAGCCTTGGTGCCGGTCAGGATGTCATGCTGGTTCGGCTTGTCACCCCGCCCCTTGACGAAGTCGCCCTTCTCGGTCAGCGCGGTGCGCTTGGTGATGTTCGGGTTAAGATGCAGCTGATCCACATTGGTCGCGATCAGCTCTCCGCGGGAATTGTACCAGGGGCCGGTGCCAATGCGGTTGCGCGCCGAGATGCCCCGGCCCTTTTTCACCTGGGTGCTCAGATAGGCACGCCATTTCTTGTATTTGGAGCCAACCGCCCCTGCGAGTTTCTGGCAGTGGGCATCGGCGCCCTTGAGACCGCCCAGGTTACCGCCGTCGCCGATGCCGACACTGGTGACGAAAAAGCTCATCGGCTGGATCTGCGCCTGCTGTGAGGCAGCAGGGCTGGCGACCAGCGCCAATGCGCCAGCGGATGCGAAAATTGTGGCTAGTTTCACTGAATTCTCCCTCATGAAAGACAGGCTCCGACGCCTATTGCCCATCGCCGGCAAACCATATCATTTT
>JAJFFJ010000012.1 GCA_021776685.1 Alphaproteobacteria bacterium | reverse complement strand
ATGCGCTTGCGAAACTGGCTGCGCACGTCCGTCCAGCGAAAGCGGATAGAGTTGGTGACGATTTCGTCGTCAAGCTTCTTGTATTCGTCGATCACTGGCGCAAAGCGAATCAGGTCCGTCTCGCTGCCCAGAAAGGCCGCCCGTCCTTCTGCCATCTGAACCCAGTCCACGGACCCGATCCGCTCGCTGAATGTGGCTGTGGTCCCGGAGGGGCGTTCCTCAGGCTTGATATCTTCCAGACCTTCGAGCAGGCCGTTTTGGTAATTGTGTTCAGCAAGGCCCTGCGCGCGAGGTGGCGGCAATTCACCGTCTCGGACCATGTGCGCAACCGCATATACGGTCAGGTCCGACAGGCACGAGGCAAATAACTTGCCGGCGCTGAGACGGATCGAATGTGAGAACACGTCGTCCTCAAAAAGCGCCCGGTATTGAGTGCCCATGCGGGTCTTCAGATAGCCATATAGCGACGTCTGGGCGATATAGGACGCACGGGTGCGGACGAAATTTTCCGTCGCTGCCACCGTTTCAAGCGGGCTTTTATCGAACCGCTCCCGGAACAAATGGCGGCGCGGCATGATCCAGGACAGCAATCTTATCAAGAACCGCTCATCGAATAGGGCTAGCGCGTTATGGAGATTTTGACCTAATCTACCATTGTGTCACATGTAACCAAGATAAATACCGCCGTTTGGCCGGCAAGAAACGATGGCATTTCACGTGGCACACAAACGGCGATACAGGTTATAGGGCTAAGGACTTAGGGGGACGACATGTCCGAAGACAAAGCAGCCAACCGCGCACGTCATTGGAGCCGTACTCGAAACGTCACCATTTTCGTGCTGGTGGTATGGTTTATTTTCTCATTCGTGGTGCACTGGTTCGCACAGGATCTGAATAGCGCCAGTTTCATAGGATTTCCGCTGGGGTACTACTTCGCGGTCCAGGGATCGTTGGCAATTTTTGTCGTCCTGATCTTCTTCCAGAATTGGATGCAGGATCGGATCGACAATGATGCCGGCTTTGGCGAAGAGTAGGGGGAAAAGCTATGGCTGAAAAAAGCGATTTCATCAAAAGCCTGCCCAAAATATACGGAATGTATACGGGCGGGTTTATCCTCTTCATCTTGCTGATGGCGGTCCTGGAACAGGTTGGTCTGGGTGCTGACACCATCGGCATCCTGTTCGTGGCATTCACGATCTTCATCTATGCAGCGATCGGCTGGATGTCACGGACCATGCAGGTCGACGCCTATTACGTGGCCGGCCGTCAGGTTCCTCCGGTCTTCAATGGTATGGCGACGGCGGCGGACTGGATGTCAGGCGCGTCCTTCGTGGCGTTGGCCGGTGGCATCTACTTCGGCGGTCATGGCTATCTGGCCTTTGTTGTGGGCTGGACCGGCGGTTACGTGCTCGTCAACTCGCTGATGGCGCCTTACCTGCGCAAGTTCGGCTGCTATACGGTGCCTGACTTCATTGGCACCCGCTATGGCGGCAACCTTGCGCGATTCCTGGCCGTTATCGTGCTTGTTGTTGCGTCCTTCACATACGTGACAGCTCAGATCAACGCCACCGGGACCATCGCGGCGCGCGCGCTGCAGATTCCGTTCGAGTTCGGCGTCTGGTTTGGTCTGCTCGGTATCCTGCTGTGCTCCATGCTCGGTGGCATGCGGGCGGTGACCTGGACCCAGGTGGCTCAGTACATCGTGCTGATCATTGCCTATCTGGTGCCGGTTATCTGGATGTCCAACAAGCAGGGCTTCGGAATCATTCCGCATTTTTCCTATGGCGACGCCGTGATGAAGATTGCGGAGTTGGAGCAGACGCTGAAGGTTGGCACGGCGGCAGTCAAAAGCCTGCCGGGCCTGAAGGTGCTTACGACCCTTCACAATGCACCTGGCGATGCCATGGCGAGCTGGAAGTTCGTTACCCTGGCCTTGTGCATGATGGCGGGCACTGCCTCGTTACCGCACATTCTGATGCGCTACTTCACGACGCCGTCTGTTCGTGCAGCGCGTAAGTCGGTGGCCTGGTCGCTGTTCTTCATCTTCCTGCTCTACTTCACGGCGCCGGCACTTGCCACGCTGACGAAGCTGCAGCTTCTGGACCCAACCCTCGCAACCAGCATCATCGGTAAGAAAATTGTCGATGTGCAGGCGCTTGAATGGATCCAGAAATGGTCATCAATCGGTATGTTGGCGATCAGTGATGCTAACGGTGACGGGATATTGCAGGTCAACGAGTTCTTTATGCGACCTGACATTGTCGTCCTGGCAACGCCAGAAATTGCTGGCCTGCCGTTTGTCATCTCCGGTCTTGTCGCTGCTGGCGGCATGGCGGCGGCGATGTCGACGGCTGACGGTCTGTTGCTGGCGATCGCAAACGCGCTTAGCCACGATCTCTACTACAAGATCATCGATCCGAAGGCCGATACGAAGGTTCGGCTAATCGTGGCTCGTGTCTTGCTGATTGTGATTGGTGTCGCGGCTGCCTTGGTGGCCAGTCTCCAGCTAACAGGAATTCTGGGCGCTGTTGCCTGGGCCTTCTGCTTCGCTGCTTCTGGCTTGTTCTTCCCTCTTGTTCTGGGTGTGTGGTGGAAGCGCGCGAACAAGGCCGGCGCCATTGCCGGTATGTTCTTCGGCTTCGTCTCTGGGTCAGCGTACCTCTACTATCTGAGGAACGGTGGTGCGCCATGGATCGGCATCGACCATCTGCGCTTTGCCATTATCGGCATGCCGGTAAGCTTGGTTTCGATGGTTGTCGTCAGTCTTTTGACGCCGGCGCCAGATGCCGAAACCCAAGCCATGGTGGACGAAACGCGAGATCCGTCGGGCAGTACAATCCTCGGCGAACAGCACTAGCGCCTTTGGCGTTATGACTACCGGGGGGCGGAAATTTCTTCCGCCCCCCTTTTTCTTTCCCCATGGCCGATCTACCTGACATCGGTCGCCTTACGCGCGAGAGCTCGCGATGCCGATCTGGGCCCTAGTTCTGGACTACATCCTGGGCATGATCATGTGGACGCTGGTCGGGCGCGCCGCCATGAACATCTTCTTGCCGATCGATTCCAAA
>JAJFFJ010000110.1 GCA_021776685.1 Alphaproteobacteria bacterium | reverse complement strand
CGGGTTACCGCGGTTGCGGATAGGCTAATATCGGACATGCACCGCAATCCAACCATGCACGGACCCAACCGGCTGAAGCTCGGCATCTTTGCCGCGAACTGCTCTTCGGGGACCGCCGTTACCACCGTATCTGAACGCTGGCCCGCTGACTGGCAGAGCAATCTTGAACTGGCTCAGCTTGCCGACCGCGCCGGGATTGAGTTCATGCTGCCGATTGCCCGTTGGCGCGGCTATGGCGGCGAGACGGATTTTCAGGGCGAGACCCTGGAAACGATCACCTGGGCCTGCGGGCTGCTGGCGCATACCGAAAAACTGACCGTCTTTGGCACCGTGCACGCGCCGCTGCTCCACCCGATCATTGCGGCCAAGCAGATGGCCACTGTCGATCATATTTCCGGCGGACGTTTCGGGCTCAACATCGTCTGCGGCTGGAACCAGGATGAATTCGAAATGTTTGGGCTGGAGCAGCGCGAGCATGACGAGCGCTATGACTTTGGCCAGGAATGGTGGGACATCGTCAGCCGGATATGGGCCGACCCTGCCCCCTTCGATTTCACGGGCCGCTATTTCACCTTGTCAGAAGTGCGGGGGGAGCCGGGCCCATTTGGCGGCGAGCGGCCGATCGTCATGAACGCAGGCTCGTCGACCGCGGGGCGCGGGTTCGCTGCCCGAAACTGCGATGTCATGTTCACGGTCATGCTGGACGACCAGCGCGCACGGGATGCGGTGACAGAAATTCGCGCCCAGGCCGCGGATCTCAACCGCGCGGTCGACGTCTATACCTCCACCCACATGGTCTGCCGCCCAACCCGCAAGGAGGCCGAGGACTATTACCAGCACTATGCGGTGGAGCACGCAGACGAGGAAGCGGTCGACCGGCTGATGGAATTGCAGGGCCTGCACGCCCAGACTTATCCGCCGGATGTGTTCGCCAGTTACCGCACCCGGTTCGCCGGCGGCCATGGCTCCTACCCGATTGTCGGCGATCCGGACGACGTGGCGGCGGAGTATGCGCGGATCGCTGACGTCGGCTTCAGCGGAGCGACGATTGCCATGATCGACTATCTGGAAGCGCTGCCATTCTTCATTCAAGAAGTGATGCCCCGGCTGCAACGCCTGGGAGTTCGCACATGAGCCAGGAGATTGTTGCGCTGCCGGAAAAAGGCAGCGGGCCAGGCATCGTTGTTGTTGGCGGGACGCAGGCGCTCATGTTCCAGCTGGGTGAGGAAGGCTATGTGGTTTGCCGGTCAGATGGCGATGTTGAGGCGGCGCTCGCAGTTCTACACGCAGAGCCGCGCCGGATCGGGCTGAACGGGGCCATCGGGTTCGGCGCTGGCGCTGGTCCGTGCGTCGATGCATTGGCTGGCGGTTTGATCGATTGCGCCGCCGTCTATGATCCGCCCGACCCCGCAGTGGCGCTGACCACCGGCCGGCCGATTGTTGTGCATGTGGCCGGGCCGGATGCACCAGCGAGCAACTACCCAGTGGTCTCAGTCCATGCCTATCCCGCATGTAGGGACGGGTTCGCCCTGGATGGCGACAAGAATTTTGATCAGCCTCATGCGGATATCGCCTATTCGCGCACGCTCGGCGTACTCCGCCGAACCCTCGGACCCTATTTCGACCTGAGCACACTGTGGGAAGCCCATGTGGCCTTTGAATTCACCAGCCGCGATGCTGACGGCGCGATGGCGACCATGGTGCCCGAGCCCTACGTGAACCATGTGCCGACAATGATCGGGGGATATGGCCATGAGCGGCTGAGGCGCTTTTATGCGGAGCACTTTATTCCCCAGGGCCCAAAGGACAGAAGGACGATCCCGATTTCACGCACCGTCGGAACCGACCGTGTGGTGCAGGAGCAGGTGCTGTGCTTCACCCATGACGCACCCCTGGACTGGATGCTGCCCGGCGTGCCGCCCACGGGCCGCTATATCGAGATTCCCCTGATCGCCGTCATCACCTTCCGGGGCGGCAAGCTTCATAACGAGCACATTTATTGGGACCAGGCGTCGGTTCTGGTTCAGGCCGGGCTCATCGATCCCGAAGGGTTGCCAGTCAATGGCCGCGAACAGGCCGCCAAGCTTCTGGACCCCGGTCTGCCGGATAACAACGACGCGATGCCCGGCTGGCGCTGACCGATGGATCCGGTGCGGGTTATCCGGCGTTGATAGCGGCGAGGAAGGCGTCCATCGAGGGCGCGATGCGCAGGCCATCGAGCGCGCCGGGGCGCAGCACACCGCTGCTGTCGAAATGCTCGAACACGGCCAGCAGCGTGTCCCAGAAGCCGTCCACGTTCAAGAGATAGGCGGTCTTGCCGTGCTGGCCGAGATCGAAACGCAGTAATTCCGTGACCACTTCGTCGAGCGTGCCGAGGCCGCCGGGTAAGACCAGAAAGCAGTCGGCAAATTCCGCCATCATGGTTTTCCGCGCTTCCAGGGTTTCCACCAGGATCAACTCGCTGATCGTGCGTTCCGCGACCTCGTTGCGTACCAGCTGGCCGGGCAGCACGCCCACAACGTCACCGCCTGCCGCCATGGCCGCCCGCGCCATCTCACCCATCAGGCCCACCTGACTGCCGCCATAGACCACCCGCAGGCCGGCGCGGGCCAGACGGTCGCCTGCATCCCGGGCTGCCGCCTGCCAGGCTTCCGGCAGGCCGTCGTTTGACGCGCAGAACACGGCGACCGACTTGATGGGGCCGGTCTTGGGTTGAATCCGGGGCTTGCCTTCGGGTTCTGTTTCGGGTTGGCCGTCAGACATGGAGGGTCACGTCCAGTCCGATGTCCGCTGCCGGCGCGTCCTGAGTGATGCGGCCGGAGGAGATGAAATCGACACCCGTCTCCGCGATGCCGCGCACGGTATCGAGCCGCACCCCGCCTGAGGCCTCGAGCGGCGTGCGGCCGCCTGCCGTCGCCACCGCCTCGCGCAGCTGATCAAGGCCCATATTGTCGAGCAGCAGCATGTCCGCGCCTGCGTCCAGCGCCTCCTGCACCTGGTCGAGGGTATCGCATTCCACTTCGATCTTCGTCAGCAAAGGCGTCTGCATGCGCACATTCTCGATCGACTGCGCGACGCCGCCCGCCATGGCGATATGGTTGTCCTTGATCAGCACGCCGTCATCCAGCCGCATGCGGTGGTTGCGCACGCCGCCCAGCCGCGCTGCATATTTGGACAGGTCGCGATAGCCGGGAACGGTCTTGCGTGTATCCACCATGACCGCCTTGGTATGGGCAATTTCGTCGACAAACTGCCGGGCGTAACTGGCGATACCGCTGAGCATCTGCAAGAGGTTGAGCGCCGTCCGTTCTGCCGTCAGCAGGGGCCGCGCCGGGCCGGTGACCGTGGCAATGGCAGCGCCTGCGGCCACCGGCACGCCATCCTCTACCCGCAGATCCACCACAGCCTCAGCGCTCAACCGCGCGAACACCCGTGGCACCAGGGGCAGCCCGGCCACCACCATGTCGTGGCGGGCATTCAGGGTGAAGGCGCCGGTGGCGGACCCGGGCACAGCGGTCTCAGAGGTCAGGTCGCCATGGCCCACGTCTTCCGCCAGGGCGAGGTCGATCAGGGCCGCAATTCCGGCAGCGTCGAAATTCATACGAATGGTGCTTTCGCAGAGCAGCACGCCGTGACGCGCTGGCAATTGATTTTTTTTACGAGCCTGTCAAATCTATCACACGGGAACCATCCACGAAATGATATCGCCGTCCTGTGCTGGCGTCCTGCAGGGCCCAGACTTTGCGCGCGGCCACAAGTTCAAGAGGAAAGAGGGAGAACCACATGCGTGTCATGCAGATCGAAGGCGAATGGGGGCTGGACCATATCAAGCTGGGCCAGCGGCCGGATCCGGAACCGGGGACGGGCGAAGTGCTGATCCGCATGAAGGCGGCGTCGATCAACTTTCGCGACACGGTGATGGTCAACCGCGGCTATGGCCGACGCTCCGGCGAGCTGCCGCTGGTGCCCCTGTCTGACGGCGCCGGCGAGATTATCGGTCTTGGCGATGGCGTGACGGGCCTCGCCGTGGGCGACATGGTCTGCCCCGCGTTCAGCCAGACCTGGGTCAATGGACCGTTCAGCGAGCGCAGCTGGGCCGGCACTCTGGGCGGGCCGGTGGACGGCACCATGCGCGAATATATGGTCTGCCGGGCGGAAAGTGTCGCCAAGGCGCCCAGCCAGATGAGTGCTGCGGAAGCCTCGACCCTGCCGTGCGCGGCGCTGACTGCGTGGAACGCGCTCGTCACCCAGGGCCATGTTCAGGCCGGCGACGTGGTGGTGATCCAGGGCACCGGCGGTGTGTCGTTGTTCGGCCTGATCATTGCGAAGATGCACGGCGCGGAAGTGATCCTGACCTCGTCCAGCGACGAGAAGCTGGCAAAGGGCAAGGCCATGGGGGCGGACCACCTGATCAACTATCGCGAAAACGCCGAGTGGGGCCGCGCGGTGGGCGAAATCACCAACGGCCGCGGCGCGGACCATGTGGTGGAAGTCGGTGGCGCCGGCACCCTCCAGCAGTCGATCCGCGCGATCCGGCCGTCTGGCATCGTCAGTCTGATCGGCGTGCTGTCCGGCGCCGGGGGCGAGCTGAACCTGGGCCCGGTGGTGACCCAGAACGTGCGCCTGCAGGGCATCACCGTGGGCAGCGCCGACATGCTGCGCGAGATGAACCGCGCCTTTGAACTGCACGGCGTACAGGCGCCGGTCGATCCCGACAATGGCTTCGCCTTCGAGGATGTGGCCGAGGCGTTGCGCACCTTCCCGGAGGGTCGCCACTTCGGCAAGGTCGTGTGTGAATTCTAGGAGCCGGCCATGACAGAGACCAAACCCGCCTGCATCGTTATTGGCGTGGGCAGCGGCACCGGCGAGGCCTTGGTGCGCCGCTTCGCTGACGGCGGCTATCGCGTCGCCATGATTGCCCGCAAAGTGGAACGGCTGGACCGCATCGCCGCTGATGTGGCGGATGCCATCAGCTATCCGTGTGATATAGGCGACCTGGACCAGTTGCGCACAACGCTTGCGCAAATTCAGACTGACATGGGCGTGCCCAAGGTGGTGATCCAGAATGCCGCCATGGCTGCCTTTGCGCCCAACTATCTGGAAATCGACATCGACAAGTTCGAGGCTAGTTTCCGGGTCAATGTTTCCTCGCTCCTGGTGACGGCGCAGGAGCTGGCGCCGGCGATGGTGGAGCGGGGCGATGCCGCGCTGCTTGTCACCGGCAACACCGGCGCGTGGCGGGGAAAACCACATTTCACCGGCTTTGCCCCGACCAAATCCGGCCAGCGCATTCTGACGGAGGCGCTCGGCCGGGAACTGTGGCCCAAGGGATTGCACGTCGCCTATCTGACCATCGACGCGCTGATCGACCTCTGGTGGGTGAAAGAACGCATGGGTGGCGACAAGCCCGACGACGCCTACGCCAAGCCCTCCGAAATCGCCGATGAATTCTTCCACATCGCCCATCAGCCCCGGGGGGCCTGGAGCTTCAACGCAGAAATCCGCCCCTACGCGGACACCTGGTGAGCGGCTCGCCGCCCCGGGGGCTGGCAGCAGGCCCGGTGGCCGGCGCGCTCTGGATGGGGGCCGCGGCCATTCTGTTCACGGTGATGATCGTCTGCATCCGCCTGTTGAGCGGCAAGTTCACGGTTTTCGAGATCAGCTTTTTCCGCGCCGCGGTGGGAATCGTCGTGATGGCGCCGATTGTCATGCGCCTTGGCGTCGGCCACCTGCGCACCGACCGTCTGCCCTTTTATGTGCTGCGGGTGGCCCTCGGTTACACGGGCATGTGCTGCTACTACTTTGCCATCGCCAAGATCGACATTGTCGACGCCACCACCCTTAACGCCACGGTACCGCTCTGGGCAGTGATCTTCGCCTGGCTGCTGCTGGGAGAAAAGGTGGGGCCCCGGCGCATCGGACTGACCGCCCTCGGCTTTGTGGGCGCCATGGTGCTGCTGCGTCCAGGGGAGGGCGCGATCAGCGAATGGGCGCTACTCGGCCTCGGCTCGGCGGCGATCTATTCACTCACGGCCCTCTGCATCAAATCGCTCTCCCGCACCGAGCCAGCCAGCCGCATGGTCATCTATCTCAACATTCTGATGCTGATCATTTCGACGCCACTGGCGCTCTGGACCTGGGTGACGCCGGCCTGGGAGGACGCGCCGCTGATCGCCGGGCTCGGCATCACCGCGGCCATCGGCCATTACTGCTTCACCCGCGCCTGCGCTGCTGCTGACGCCAGCGTGATTATTCCCTTCGACTTCATGCGCCTGCCGCTCGCCGCGCTGGCCGGCTATCTGGTGTTTTTCACCGCGCCCGACCACTGGACCGCCCTCGGCGCCCTGATTATTTTCGGCTCGGTCATACTGCTCGCCCGTACCGAGGCCCGCCAGACCGTCGCCGCCGCTGCCGGCGCGCCGCTGGATCCCATACCGCCGGACGACCCTCCAGACAAACCCCCGGGCGGGCGCGCGGGCGACCGGACGTCAAAATCGTAACGTGACCGGTCCGTCAATCGGCCGTTAACCATATTTTTGCTTTCCCGGTCACAGCATGGCCATATGGTGGGGCTAGTGTCCTGACGCGCCGGATCAGGCGCAGAAATCAGCAGGGGTCGCATGAACGGCCATATCGCCCTGGTCCAGCGCATGGACGGGGGCCTCTACAAGGCGATTTTTCCGGACATTCCCGGCTGCCGCGCCTCGGGCAAGAGCGTCGAGGAGGCGCTGGCCCGCGCCCGCACGGCGCTGAAGGAACATGCCGCCCGGCTGCACCGCCGCGGCCTGACCATGCCGCCCGTCCGCGCTGCCGCCGACGTGATCGAGGAAGAGGCGAAGCATGACGCGGTTGCCGGGGCCTGCATCCAGGTGCGCGATATCAGCGTGCGGGTAAAGATGTCCCGCGCCGAAATGATGGCGATTTACGGCGGCGGCTGACCGCTATTTGCAGCGATTGAACGTAAATGACCTGCCGTCGCTTTTGCGGCGCATGGTCATGCGCGTGCGGGTCATCTTCAACACGGTCCAGGTGGCGGCCCAGACCCCCGTCACGCGCTGACGGTTCCGGTCGTCCAGATCCCAGTCAAACCCGGCGAGAAAAATCCGCCGGCCGTCCAGACGCCAATGGCCCTTGATCCGTTCGGTGAGAAATCGGCCCGCGCGTTTGAACTGCCAGGGCGCGCCGCTGTCGCAGGTTCCGTCCGCAGGAATCACCCAGGCGCCGGGAAGCCCTTGCCTGATCGCCCGCTCCCGCTTGAGTTGCGCCGGCGTCAGCGGTTTGGGCGTCGTGCTTTGCGACGCCGCCGCACCTGCAAAAACCGGCAACACGGCCAAAAGGGCCACCGCCCGCGCGGCGGTCTTCATGTTGGCTATTCGCACCATGGCTGCATTCCTCCCTTTTTGGGTGGCAGCGGCGCTGGAACTATGCCCGCCGCCGTTCGATGGCGTCCCAGATATCGGCTTCAATCTTGGTGTTGGAGAGGCGGTTGGTTTCCTGAATGCCAGTGGGCGAGGTGACGTTGATCTCGGTCATGTAATCGCCGATCACGTCGATGCCGACGAAGACCAGCCCTTTTTCCTTCAGCACCGGGCCAATGCCCGCGCAGATCTCCCGCTCCCGCACGGTCAGCTTCGCCTGCTCCGCCGTGCCGCCGGAATGGAAGTTGGCGCGGGCCTCGCCCTCCTGGGGCATACGGGCAACGCCGCCGATGGGCACCCCGTCCACCAGAATGATGCGCTTGTCGCCCTGACGGATCTCCGGCAGATAGCGCTGGCAGATCAGCGGCTCTCGCGACGCGGCTTCGAACATCTCCAGGATCGACGACAGGTTTTCGTCGCCCGGGGTGAGGCGAAAGACCCCCGCGCCGCCATTGCCATAGAGCGGCTTGATGATGATGTCCTGATGCTGATCGCGGAACGCCTCGATCTCCGACCGCCGATGGGTGATGAGGGTTTCGGGCATGAAATCCGGGAAGTCGGTGACGAATATCTTCTCGGGCGCATTCCGGACTTCCGCCGGATCGTTCACCACCAGGGTCTTCGGGTGGATCCGCTCCAGCACATGGGTCGTGGTGATATAGGCCATATCGAATGGCGGGTCCTGGCGCAGCAGCACCACGTCCAGGGTCGAGAGATCGAGTTCCTGGGGCTCACCGAGCGTAAAGAAATCGTCGTAATCCCGCCGCACCGCGAGCGGCCGCGCCCGCGCGTAGACCCGGTCCGGCGTGAAAGAGAGATCGGACGGCGTGTAGTACCAGAGGTCGTGGCCCCGGTCCTGCGCCTCCATCGCCATGACAAATGTGCTGTCCGCATCGATGTCGATGCTGTCGATCGGATCCATCTGAATGGCCACGCCCAGGCTCATATAGGCCTCCCCCCAACATGTTTTCACTGCCAGGAACTATAGGCGGCGGACGCGCCGGGTCAAACATGTCGGCGGGTCGCGGCATTGGTCTGATCTTCAGTCCACCCGCCAGGCATCGCGGATGTGGCGGGGCAGACGGCGGGGCGCCAACAGCAGGGCATCGAAGCGGCCATCGAAGCCCTGAAAGCGCGGCTGGGTGGCGAGGAATTGCTGTGCGGCCGCCGCGACACGGGCCTGCTGTCGGGGACGGATGGCGTCCTGGGCATCAGCCATTTCCTGCCGGGCCTTGACCTCGACGAACACCAGCAGGTGGCCCTTGCAGGCAACAATGTCGATCTCGCCAAGGCCTGTCTTCAGGTTCGTCTCGATAATACGATAGCCCTTCAGGCGCAGATACCAGGTTGCCAGCCATTCCGCCTGCCGGCCATAGCGCCAGGCCCGCCGCCGCCCGGATACGGTCACCCGCCGCGCGCCTGGGCGACTGCCAACGCCCGTTGATAGACATCCCGCCGCGGGCGGCCCGTCGCCTCGGCAACCGCAGCGGCGGCATCGCGCACGCTGTCATGGGCCAGCGCCTTCTCCAGCAGGGCGTCCACTTCCGCATCGCTCACCGCAGCCGCGGGCGGTGGCGGCCCGGCAATCACCACAATCTCGCCCCTGGGCGCGCCGGCTTCGGCATAATGGGCGGCAAGGCCAGCCAGACCGTCCCGGCGCACTTCCTCGTACAGCTTGGTCAACTCCCGCGCGACCGCGGCGGGCCGGTCGCCCAGCACGGCCGCCATATCAGCCAGGGATGCAGCCAGGCGCGGACCCGATTCAAAGAAAACCAAAGTGGCGGGTACATCCGCGACGCCTGCCAGCGCCTTCTGGCGGGCTGCGCTTTTCGGCGGCAGGAATCCGGCGAAAAAAAACCTGTCCGTGGGCAGGCCGGAAAGTTGAAGTCCCGCCACCACTGCTGTGGGGCCAGGAACGGCGGTGACCACCACCCCGGCTGCCGCCGCGTCCTGCACCAGGCGATAGCCTGGATCAGAGACCAGCGGTGAGCCCGCGTCGCTGACCAGCGCCATCCGCTGACCTGACTTCAGGCGTTCAATCAGGCCGGGCCGGACCTTGGCCGCGTTATGCTCGTGATAGGCCAGTGTGGTGGCCGAAATTCCATAATGCGCCAGCAGTTTTCCTGTCACCCGGGTGTCTTCGCAGGCAACGACATCGGCCCCCCGCAACGTATCCAATGCACGAAGCGTAATGTCCTGAAGATTTCCGATGGGCGTGGCGACAAGATACAGCCCCGGCTCGAGCGTCGGGGGTGCTTCACGTTTACTTTGCAAGGCCGCGCCGGTAGTGTCCGACCCGCGGTTTTTGTCCATCGGCAACAAGGTGGAGTAGGGGGATGATCACAATGGCATTCTATCGCGGCGCAGCTATGAAACGCCAAATCTTTGAGTGGCGGAGCATGGCGCGTACTGTCTCGAGACTGGCGATGGCGATGTTCCTTGGCCTGGCCGTTGCGGCCTGCGCCGATGATGAGGGTCCCGAGACCCAGAAACCGCAAATCTCGAAAACCCAGGATAAGCCGAAGATCGTCGAAAAGCCGATGACCGACCCGTCGGAAACCGATCCCGGCAGGGGCGGCCCCGGCAGGCCGGTGAAGGTTGCGCTGCTGCTGCCGCTGTCCGGCAAGTACGAGCGCATTGGCACCGCCATGCGCAAAGCGGCGGAGATGGCGGTCTTCGAGGTCGGCGGCAAAAACTTCCAGCTTGTGCCAATCGACACCCAGGGCACCCCCGATGGCGCGGTCGCCGCCATGGATCAGGCCATCTCCCAGCGCGTGGACCTTGTGCTGGGCCCGCTGTTTTCCGCCAACGTGCAGGCGGTCAAGGAAAAGGCCGCCGAGGCGAAGCTCAACGTCATTGCCTTCTCGAACGACGTCTCCGTGGCGGGGGGCGCCGTCTATCTGATCAGTTTCGTGCCCAAACCGCAGGTGAAGCGGATCATCGCTTACGCAGCACAACAGGGCCGGCGGCGCATCGCCATCCTTGCGCCCAACGGCGCCTATGGCGACCTGGTGATCCAGAATGCCCGCGAGGTGGCGCAGCAATATAATGCGGAAATTGTCCGTGTTGGCCGCTACGGCACCGACCCTAAAAAGCTGTCCGACGAAGTGCGCGCCTTTGCCGGCGTCACCGGTGTCGGCCGCAAGGGTCAGGTCTCCCGCAGCAATCCCCTGGACTTCGACGCCATCCTGATCCCCGACGGTGGCCAGCGCCTGCGGCTGATTTCCAGCCTGCTTGCCTATTATGAAGTGGACCCGGACAAGATCCAGTTCCTGGGCACCGGGCGATGGGACAGCGCCTCCAGCCGCGTGGAGCCGACCCTGAAGGGCGGCTGGTTCGCAGCGCCACCACCGGACTTGCGCGAGCGCTTTGTTTCAAAGTACCGCCAGGCCAACAAGGCCCGCCCGCCGCGCCTGGCCAGCCTGGCCTATGACGCCGTCGCGCTGGCGGCGACCCTGGCCCGCGCCACGACAGACACCGAAGGACCGGTCTATACCGCAGAGGCAATCACGTCTGCCTCTGGCTTTCTGGGTATCGACGGCATCTTCCGCTTTGTCGAGGACGGCACGGCGGAACGGGGCCTCGCGGTTCTGGAAGTGACACGGGAAGAGTTCCGCGTCATCAGCAACGCACCCGCCACCTTCGCCAAAGGCACGAACTAGGGCGCTTGCAGACAGGGGTCAGACGAGCAGTTCCGCCAGCACGCCATCCAGCCGCTGGCGGCCCGCCGCCGTGGCGGTCAAGCGCGCGCCATCAAGGGTGAGGAACCCGCCATCCACCAGACCGGCCAACCGGCCAGGCTCGACGAGCTGGTCGAAACGCCGGCCGGTGAGCTTTTCAATCCGATCGAGCGGCACACCTTCTCGTAATCGCAGGCCCATCATCAGGGATTCGACCGCCTGTTCTTCGGTCGCCACGTCAGCCATCTCCGCCATCCCATGGCCCTGCTCTGACACGGCCTTCAGCCAGCCTTCCGGCAGCCGCGTCTGATAGGTCGCCTGCCGGCCCTCCGGCAGGGTCAGGCGGCCGTGTGCGCCGGGCCCGACACCCGCAAAGTCGCCGTAGCGCCAATACACCAGATTGTGGCGTGATTCCTGACCCGGCGCGGCGTGGTTGGATATCTCGTAGGCGGGCATTCCCGCCTTCTCCATGATCCGCTGGGTCTCCTCATACATATCCGCCACAGCGTTTTCCGCGGGCATGACCAGTTCGCCCAGGCGCGCGGCCGTGTGGAAAGCCGTGCCCTCCTCGATCGTCAACTGATAGAGCGAGAGATGGCCGGCGGAAAGATCGAGCGCCTGGCGTAACTCGAGCCGCCAGTCATCCAGGCTCTGGCCCGGCCGCGCATAGATCAGGTCAAAACTGAAGCGATCAAAGATGGATGCCGCCATCTCCAGCGCCCGCCGGCCAGCGGCAGCATCATGGATGCGCCCGAGGAAGCTGAGTGCAGAGTCGTCGAATGACTGAATGCCGATGGACAGGCGATTGACGCCGGCGCTGCGATAACCGCGAAAACGGCCGGCATCCGCAGTACCGGGATTTGCTTCCAGGGTCACCTCCGCCTGCTGGTCCACTGGCCAGAGCGCCATGACGCCATTCAGCACCGCGGCCACCGTCTCAGGCGCCATCAGGGACGGCGTGCCGCCGCCGAAGAATATGCTGGTGACGGTGCGCCCTGGCGTCAGCGTCGCCGCGTGCGCCAGATCTTTCAGCAGGGCATCGCGCCAGGCCTGCTCCGGCACCTGTTCGCGCACATGGCTGTTGAAGTCGCAATACGGGCATTTCGACGGGCAGAAGGGCCAGTGGATATAGAGGCCGAAGCCAGGGTCACTCATCGGCGGACCTTGTGGGCATTAAGGGCAGATGCGGAAAGGTTACCGCTATATGGGATCGGCTCCGCCACAGTCATAAAAGAAAATTCCTAAAAAACATCCAGAGGCGTGACCACCGTCACAGCCGTTCATCGTGGGCTCAGATAAGTTCCGTTCCAATAGGTAACCCCTTGATGAACGGAGCGACCATGTTCATTCGAACCCTAATTGCGGCGGCGGCAGTTGCCACGGCGGTCGGCGCCAGCAGCGCCTCTGCCAACCCGCAGCTCAGGAAAATCCTCAACTGCAGCGACAGCCAGGGCCGCCGCGTCATGACCCTGATCAACACCTCGATCGGCCCAGCAGCCATCCTGATCCGCACCCACCGGCGTCATCCGGTGATCGTGCTGAACGGCAAGATGCTGAAGAAAGTGGGCATGCCCACTCTGGTCTTCGCCTTCTACCGGAAATGCGCCCACCTGTGGCTGCGTCATCCGGACAAGCGCAACATTCGCCACGAGGCGCAAGCTGACTGCTGGGCGATCCAGCATATGGCCCGCCGCAAGCTGCTCAACGTGGCGACGGCCAACCAGATCATCAAGTCGGTCTACCGCTACACCGGTCAGGCGCGCGGCAAGTATGTGCTGTCCTGCGCCCGCAAGGTGGCCCGCCACATCCCCCGCGGCGGCCGCAGCTAGACCCGGCCAGAGCAACATCCGAATTCAGGAGCGACACGACATGTTCAAAAAACTCACTCTTGGTGCGGCTGCCACCCTGGCTGCCGTCACCCTCACCGCCGCGGGCAACGCCTCGGCCAGCACCCAGCTGACCTGCAACATGCAGAATGGCAAACGCGCCCACGTGGTGGTCTCGCGCTACTTCAAGACCATCGCCTTTGCCCAGCGGACAATCGAAGGCGAGCCGATCATCGTTTTCAACCCTGCCTACACCGGCAGGTTTGCGACCGGCCGCGGGACCGTGATCTTCACCTTTTTCCACGAATGCGGTCACCATGTGCTGGGTCACACCAAGCCCCGGGTGCGCCACGCCGGCTATAACCGGGAGCAGAAGCGGCGCGAGCTTGCCGCCGATTGCTACGCCATCCGCGAGATGTGGAACCGGCGCCTGCTGACCCGTAAACGGCTGGCGACCATCCTGCGCGATCTCTCGAAGCTGAACGAGGATCCGGAGCATCCGTCCGGCCGGGTACGCGGCAAGTTGGTGATGCGCTGCCTTCAAGCCTACGCGCAGCGCGGCAAGGCCCGCTATGGCGACAACAACCAGCGGCCATCCAATCCCTACCGCCACTAAAGTTCAACTGGGATACACATTGAAGGGGCGGCCCGGCGACGGGCCGCCTTTTCTGTTATGGCCAATTCTATTATGGCCGCTGGGCTAGGTGGAGAAGCAGGCGTCGATCAGCTGACGGAATGCCGCTGCCCGGTGGCTGATGGCATGCTTGGCCGCCGGGTCCATCTCGCCAAAGGTGATCAGATGACCCTCGGCCTGGAAAACCGGGTCATAGCCAAATCCCCGGTCACCCTGCGGCGGCCACACCAGCAGGCCATGGACCTGGCCTTCGAAGGTTTCCATATGCCCGTCGGGCCAGGCCAGGCTGAGCGCGCAAGTGAAGTGGGCGCGCCGGTCCGTCTTGCCGGCAAGTTCCTGCTCCACCCTCTGCATGGCGAGTGTGAAGTCCTTGTCCGGCCCGGCCCAGCGGGCGGAATAGATCCCTGGCGCGCCATCCAGAGCCGGCACAACCAGACCGGAATCGTCTGCAAGGGCCGGCTGACCCGCGCCCTGTGCGGCGGCCAATGCCTTCAATTCTGCGTTGGCGCGAAAGCTGTCACCGGTTTCTTCAGGCTCTGGCAGGCCAAGATCGCCGGCAGTGGCCACCCTTACCCCGAACGGCGCCACAAGCTCCGCAATCTCCCGCACCTTTCCGGGATTGTGGCTGGCGATGACGAGGCTGTCGGATGAAAATTTGCGGGACATGAGGCGGGCGATTTCGGAAGTTGGCCAAGGGATTGGCCAGTGGTTGGCCAGAAAGCGGACTTGCCCTTTGTACACCGCCGTGGCGCGACCGCAAGCCGGCGTCTGAATCTAGGCCTGGGCGTCGCAATCCGTGGTCAAGTCCGGGACCGTAGTGCGCTCCTCGGGCAGCCAGACCGTGGCTATGGTGCCGCGGCCCCGCTCGCTTTCCAGCCGCAATGTGCCGCCGTGCAGTTCCACCAGGGTCTTGCTGAGCGGCAACCCCAGTCCAGTGCCCTGGTAACGCTTTTCGTAACCTTCATCGACCTGGATAAAGGGCTTCATTGCCTCTGCCAGCTGGTCGCGCGTCATGCCCATACCGGTGTCACGCACATAGAGAACCAATCCACCGTCATCGGAATTGATCCACGAGACACCCACGGTGCCGCCATTGGGGGTGAACTTTATGGCGTTGGACAACAGATTGAGCAGGATCTGACGCATCTTGCGCCGGTCGACCCACACCTCCAAGGCGCCGAGCTGCGATGAACCCACACTTCCGGTCTGGATTTCGTCGACCAGCAGAACGCCGCCTTCATCCGCTGCGGGCTGCACGACGTCCACGCATTCGCGGGCCAGCGCGGCGATGTCCACCGTTTCTTCATGCAAAACATGCTGCCCGGCTTCCGCCTTGGCCAGATCCAGCACGTCATTGATCAAATCCAGCAGATGGGTGCCGCTTCTGTGGATCAGCTCTGCGTAGCTCTGATAGCGCTCAACAGTTGCGGGTTTGACCATCCCCGCTTTCATCATTTCAGAGAATCCGTTGATGGCGTTCAGCGGTGTCCGCAATTCGTGGCTCATGTTGGCCAGAAAACGCGATTTGGCGTCGTTCGCCTTCTCGGCGCGAAGACGGGCCGCCTGATAGTGGCCCGCGAGCGCGGTCTTCTCCACTTCCGCCGTAACCGAGCGGAGCAGCAGGCCGTGATAGTTCCGGGCCACGACCGACAGGAAGGTGGTGTAGACGATGCACAGAATCCCCAGCGCCTGAAAATGCGGTTGGCCGGAAGTCAGAAAGCCCGCAGCCACGGGCAGGCCGATCACGACGAAACTGCTGTGGGCCGCACAGGGCTCTGGCGCAGCCGCAACCATCAGCGCGGCGCTGACGCCCAACAACAGGGCGATCAGGAAGATCTGCTGGCCCGGCGGAATTGCGTGCATGAACAACGTGCCCGCAACAGCCCACAGCACCGCCATGGAAACCGACATGCCGATAAACAGGTATCGCCAGATTTGCCGTCTGCGTCTGGCGGACGGTGCCAAACGCCAGGCACACCAGATGCCGCTGCGCACGATCATTTGCGCCGCGGCTGCCCCGACCCAGATGGAGAGGGCGCCGGCCTCCACCACGCCCACGATCATCCAGGACATGGTGACGACGCAAACCAGATCCGTGCACAGGCCAATCAACATATTGGAATAGGCGAGACTGATTAACCGCACCTGCACATCACGGGAGGATGCCGGGTCGCTGCTCGCACCATCACCATCCGCGGACTGGTCTCCAGCAGAGGTGCTGCGGTTTACAGCCGCCGGCCAGGCTGGAACGCCGCCAATTTTATCGGGGCCGGCAAGGCTGCCCTGCCAGTCAGGCAGGGTCGAGGATTCGTCGGCCGCATCTGCGAACGTCGTTTCCTCCGCGGCCAACTCGAGGTCGGTCGATCGGCTGCTGGCATCGTGCGTCACCCCGCACAGCCCTTTCATGTTTGCCTAAAATCCACGTCAAACATGGCGGCAAAGCGTTAAGTTGCTGCTAAGCGGCGGCAAGAACCGCGCCCGAATTCCGGCTAATTATGGAGGTTAGGCGCCGATTGCCGTCGTCTGAATCTTGGCGAGATCGGTCACGCCGATCTTTGCCAGGCGCAAAAGCTCCAGAAACTGTTCTTCCGGAAACGGCTTGTCCTCGGCGGTGCCCTGGATCTCGATTATCTGCCCGTCAGCGGTCAGCACAAAGTTGGCGTCTGCCTGACAGTTGCTGTCTTCGGCATAGTCCAGGTCGAGGACCGGTTGGCCTTCGTAGATGCCGCAGGAAATCGCCGCCACCTGGCCGTAAAGCGGGACTTCGTCGATCTCGCCCTTTTCGATCAGACCCTGGAAGGCCAGGTACAGCGCCACATAGGCGCCTGTGATGGCTGCGGTGCGGGTGCCGCCGTCCGCCTGCAGCACGTCGCAATCCAGAACAATCTGCCGTTCGCCAAAGCCCTCCAGATCAGTGACCGCGCGAAGGGACCGGCCGATGAGCCGCTGGATCTCCTGGGTCCGTCCGCTTTGCTTGCCCCGAGCCGCCTCGCGGTCGCCGCGGGTGTGGGTGGCGCGGGGCAGCATGCCGTATTCGCCGGTTACCCAGCCACGCCCGGAATTCCGGAGGAAGGGCGGCACCCGTTCCTGTACCGACGCCGTGCACAGGACATGGGTCTGGCCGAACTTCGCCAGGCACGAGCCTTCGGCATAAGGATTGAAACCGGCCTCAAGGGCGACGGGGCGAAGCTGTTCGGGCGTGCGGCCGGAGGGGCGCATGGGCTGTCTTTCTGCTGATGACGGGACGGTAACTGGACGGGATTGATGCGGGCCGACCCTAATTCAGTCCGCCACACCGCGCCAGCGGTTAGCAACTCGACGGTGGCGCCTCGATCCGTTGACCACCCCGGTGGCCCCGCCTACATAATCCAGAGTGTAGTTTAGATTTTCGGCTATATTCCTGTGTCATGACCGATTCCGGCCAATTGCAGATTGCCCAGCTGAACAGGCGGGCCCGTGACGTGCTGCGGCAGATTGTCGAGTCCTATATGGATTCAGGTGAGCCGATTGGCTCGCGCACAATTTCTCGTCTGGACGGCATCGGCCTGTCGCCAGCCACGATCCGCAATGTCATGGCGGATCTGGAAGACACCGGGTTGCTGTTCTCGCCGCACACCTCGGCTGGCCGGTTGCCGACCGAAGCCGGGTTGCGCCTGTTCGTGGATGGTCTGCTGGAGATAGGCGGCCTGACCGAGGACGAGCGCAAGAATATCGATGCCCAGTGCGCCGCTGCGGGCATTACGCCGACACAGGTGCTGGAGCAGGCCACCGATGCGCTCGCCGGTCTCAGTCATCATGCGGGGCTGGTGGCCGTGCCGAAGCAGGAAACCCCGCTGAAGCAAATAGAATTCGTCAAGCTGTCACCGGACCGGGCGCTGGCCGTCCTGGTTTTTCAGGATGGGACGGTGGAAAATCGATTGCTGGACGTGCCCATGGGCGTCACCACAAGTGCCTTGACCGAAGCCAGCAACTACCTGAACTCCCGCCTGGTCGGACGTACCCTGATCGAAGCCCGCACGAACGTCATGGATGAGCTGGCGGCCCAGCGGGCTCAGCTGGACGCCATCACGTCAGACCTGATTGAACGGGGGCTAGCCGACTGGAGCGGCGACGGCAAGGAGAGCGGCGTTGGGTCGCTGATCATCCGCGGCCATGCAAAACTACTTGACGATGTGGCTGCCCTTGACGATCTGGAAAGGGTCCGGCACTTGTTCGAGGTGCTTGATTCCCAGGAGACCCTGGTCAAGCTGGTTGATCTGGCGCAGGACGCGGAAGGGGTGCAGATCTTCATCGGCTCCGAGAATGAGCTGTTCAACCACGCCGGTTGTTCGATGATCATCGCACCTTACCGCAATAGCGAAGAGCGGGTGATCGGTGCGGTGGGCGTCATCGGCCCCACCCGCATGAACTACGGGCGGATTATACCCATGGTCGATTACACCGCGCAGGTGGTAGGCCGGCTGATCGGCTGAGCCTACGTATCTGATCGGTCCTGCCGGCCAGACCAAATAGCCAGATTCACAGACCGGAAAATCCCCAGAGGGATCACATGAACGAGAATACGACCGACAATGACAAAGATACCCCCGGCGGCGACGCGACAGACGCCAATAACGGGGCGACGCCAGCGGAGAGTGCCGATGTGCGGGCGGAGGCCGTAGACACGGACGCCGCAAACGCGCCCGAAGCCGCAAACGACTCTGGTGAAGAAGCTGGCGCTGATTCCGGGAATGAATCGGGCATTGATGCGGCGGATATAGATCCCCAGGCCGCGATAATTGCAGAATTGGAGGCCGACCTGGCTGATCAGAAGGAACACGCGTTGCGCGCGCTGGCCGAGGCCGAGAACATGCGTAAACGCGCCGACAAGCAGGTGCATGACGCGAGCCGCTATGGTGCGTCGTCTTTTGCCCGGGACATGCTGGTGGTCGCCGACAATCTGGAGCGTGCGCTGGCTGCCGTCCCGGAAACCGGGCCAGATGGTGAGCAGGGCGCAGAATTACTGCCTCAGCTGCGCGAAGGCGTTCAGATGACCCTACGCGATCTGGAAAGCAAGCTGGAGTCCCATTCCGTCAAGAAGGTCGAGCCCCAACTGGGCGAAAAATTCGACCATAACCTGCATCAGGCGATGTTCGAGGCGGAGACGGGCGACTATCCCGCGGGCACCATCGCCCAGGTGATGCAGCCCGGCTATACCCTGCACGACCGGCTGCTGCGCGCCGCCATGGTGGGTGTGGCCAAGGCGCCCGCGGCAGCAGCCCCGGTCGAGGAAACGCCAGACGCAACGGACGCAGCGGAAAACAACGACGCCGCGTAGGGCACTTGATCTTCGGCGCTGCGCCGAAATCACGCCTCACCGTTATTCCCGCGAAGGCGGGGGTGACAAGCTGGCCGGAAGCGCCGGCGCAACAGGTTTAATAAATCCTTTCTCCTACCTGACCGCCAGATGAACGGCCCCTTCAGCGCCGGATCACGTGGTCTGTCCTATCGTACAGCCTGACAAACACAGGCACCTTAAGGACAGGTCCGATGACCCCTTCAGTCGCAAATTTGAGCTTTAACGCCTGGGCCTCCGGGCTGTTCTGCCCGACCCCCGCTCCGGCCGCCAATGGCGTCAGCCGCCCACCGGTTTACCGAGACGGTATCGCCGCGGCGGATGCAGAGACGATCGTGCTCTACATGACCCAACTGTTCGAACAGCCGGTATTTGCGCTCGACCGGATCGACGACGACGCGCTTGCCGAAGGTTTTCGCTATTTGGCATGGGGCAGCGGCTATTTCCGGGCATTGAGCGACACCCGCGTGGAGCTGCGCGCCAGGCTCCGGTGCATCGCTGCCTTTGCCAACCTCATGGCCAGCCTGTTCGTGGTCCGCTGTTCCCATCACCTGAGCTTTCGCAGCCGCAACCCCTTCGCCAGCCCGCTCAACTACACGGCGCTGGACCTGTGGGAGGCGCTTTACGCCCAGCTCCCCAAAGACTCGGGCCCCGGCCGTATCCTCAACCGGGAGGCGTTGATCGCGCTGGAACAGACCCTCTACCAGCCGTCGCTCGCCTGCCAGGAAGGCGCGCTCTATGGACTGTCGATGTGGCGCGAAGGCCGGACGGAAGAAGTCGCCGTGATCATCCAGGCCTATATGTCGAGGCTGACCGAGGATGACCTCTGCCTGGCAGGCCTCGCGCATCTGGTCGCCTCCGGCGAGCTGTTGTAGGCCTGTTTCCGGAAGGCCCGTGCATAAGGCATCTGCGTCCGAGCCGCTGGCAGACACCCGCGGAAGCCTGTAGAAGGCGGCAACCCTCGCCCGCCGCCGTGGCCAGCCAATATGTCCGACGCCTTTATTCTGAACGGTCTGCTGACCAACCCTGCCGACCCGAACTTCTGGATCGCGCTGGCCGTTGTGTTTGCCGGCGGCCTGATGCGGGGATTCGCGGGCTTTGGCTCTGCCATGCTGTTCGCGCCGGTATTCGCGGTGATGGTCTCCCCCGCCCATATGGTGCCCCTGGTGGTCACCCTCGAATTTCCTATTGGCGTCATGCTGTTCATGGAGACCCGGCGTCAGGCGGACTGGAGCTTTGTGGTGCCGATGGCGATCGCCGCGATCATCGCCATGCCGCTGGGGATCTGGCTGCTGGTGAGTGTCGACCAGCGCACCCTGACCATTGGCATTTCCATCACCATCCTGGTGTTCGTTGCATTGCTGATGACCGGCTGGCGCTATCGCGGCCCGCGGCCGCTGCCCCTGACATTTGGCATCGGCGCCGCTTCCGGCGCGATGATGGCCACCTCAAGCGTCGGCGGGCCGCCCGTGCTGCTCTACATGCTGGCCGCCGACCATCCGGCCGCCACCATTCGCGCCAATGTGGTGTCCTATTTCTTCGTCACCTTGTTTGTGCTGATGGCCATGGTCTTCTGGGCCTCACCAACGGCACTGGGTGCGGTGATCGATGGCCTGGTGCTGTGTCCCGCCACCCTGATCGGGGTCTGGATCGGCAGCCGCATGGCAGGGCGCGCCAACGACCAGCTCTACCGGATGATCTGCTACGTCTTCATCGTCGCCGCTGCGGTGATCGGCCTAGTTGGCTAGTAAACCCGTCGGTTAGGGGATTCGGCCGCTAGGGCGTCGTCACCCGCCGCAGGGTCAGATTGATCCGCCCGCCTTCGGGGAACCCCGCCTCCGTCAGCAACCGGTTTGAGCCGGTAAGCACCCGGTCCACCCCGTGATACCAGTGCCGCGATTCGCCGCCCAGAACCACAACATCACCGGAATGTAGTTTCATGGTGCGTGTCGGGTTCTTCCGCGTTGCGCCGCCCACACGAAAGACCGCGGTGTCGCCGAGGGAGATCGACACAACCGGCGCGTCACTCGCCTCCTCGTCCTGATCAATATGCAGACCCAGTTTCGCGCCCGGGCCGTACAAGTTGATCAGGCAGGCCTCCGGCGGGGCGGGATACCCTGACAGTTCTTCCCATACCGCCAACACCGCGGCGGGAATCGCCGGCCACGCCTGCCCAGTCTCCGGATGCCGGTCGATATAGCGATAGCCCCGGTCCTTGTCCGTGAACCACCCCAGCGGCCCGCAATTGGACATGCGCACACTCATCGGCGTCCCGGAGCGCGGCATCAGGGGTGTGTAGGCGGGCGCGTTGGCGAGAATGCAGCGAACACCGATGGCCAGCCTGAGCTGGTCAGCCAATGGGACCTTGGCTTGATGAAGGAAAAATCCTGATTGCTTGAGCAATTTGGGCGATCTACGCGTAGTTGGACCCATCGTGGCCATCCATTTTACCATGAAGGGCTGGACTATATGTTGTATTTTTGTTCTAGTTCTCATGAGTTTGACTCTGTTCGTTTGCGTAGTGGGAAAATGAATATCGCCGAGGTAGGTTTGGGACTTGTGACGGTCTCGTTGGAGCCCGGATGGAGCTACAATCCGCAACCGCCCTTTAGTGGCACATTCATCGCGCCCAACGGGCGGCGCTACATGGCGACGGTCAACAGCTACGAGGACCCTGCCGCAGCAGCCGGTGGCGACCGGGTGCTGGACTACTTGGAAGATGATGGATTCGAGGCGCCTGGATTGACGGCCACGGAGGCGCTCGGCGAAATCATTGGTTACGGACGCGCGCGAAAGGACGGGCGTCCCGGGCGAATGATCTGGAAGTGGCTCGAGCCCTTTCGAGACACGCACCTGCGCGAATTCGTGCTCGAAACGTCAATGGATGAGAAGCTGTTCGACAGCGAAACAGAAACGCTGCTGTCCTACGGCGCGGACATCATGTTGACGCTCAAATTCAATCGCCAAGAAACGCCTCTCGACCGCATCGCGCCATCGGAGAATTGGCAACGTCTTGATGTTGGTCCGGGATTTTTTATTCGCGTGCCAGCAGCTTGGACCATCGAATTCGAGCCTGGCGAAGGAGAGAGTTTTGACCAGTTTGTCGTGGCTGGTCCCGACGACAGCACTACCATGTGGATCTCCTACCAGATCATAAACGTTAAAGACGAAACGGTTGACGCCCTATCTTTCAAGAATGTGTTCGAATTTATCGCTACGGAGACGTTCGCGGACGAAAGCGAGCCATTTGACGAAATGGCTCCTGAGTTTCTTGCCCCATTGGACGGTCTAGTTACATTTACTCGACGGAATGAGCCCGAGCCTTCAGGCCCGTTGAGGCGGAAATTCTGGATTCGGCTTACCTCAGAAAGCTCCATCAGCTGCCAAAGCATGATACACCTTTGTATCGGTGAAGACCGGCTTGCCGATCCGGACTACCTGGACATGACGGTTCCCATTGAGCAAGAAATCCGCCGCGCTCTGGTTTTGCCGTTGCTCTGGCGAGACTAGCTACCGAGCTGCGCGTCGGCGTCCGGGTGCGTCAAAGGCGCAAAAAACAACGAATTTTCCTGCCTCACGCGTTCTTGAACAGGTTGTTTGCATACCTATATCTCCACTGAACCTACGGCTGGGATCTGTCCCGCCGCTTCAAGCTGAAAAATTTGTCAACCCATCCGCCCGTGACCGGGCAACCATTATAGGGGCGCCGGCCGGTGCTTTGCGAAGGCCGCCCGCGCCTGCTGAAGGAGGAAAATAACGATGGGAAAGATCATCGGGATCGATCTCGGCACCACAAATAGCTGTGTTGCCGTCATGGAAGGCTCCGCCGCCAAGGTGATAGAGAATGCCGAGGGCGGTCGCACGACCCCGTCCATGGTCGCCTTCGCCGACGATGGCGAGCGCCTGGTCGGCCAATCGGCCAAACGACAGGCCGTCACCAACCCTGAAAATACGCTTTTCGCCATCAAGCGCCTGATCGGCCGCCGCGCCGACGATCCGATGGCCCAAAAAGACAAGGATCTCGTCCCCTACGAAATCGTCCCCGCCGACAATGGCGACGCCTGGGTCAAGGCCCGCGGCGAGGACTACTCGCCGTCGCAGATCAGCGCCTTTATCCTGCAGAAAATGAAGGAAACGGCTGAGGCCTATCTGGGCGAGGACGTGACCGAAGCGGTCATCACCGTCCCGGCCTATTTCAACGACAGCCAGCGCCAGGCAACCAAGGACGCCGGCAAGATCGCCGGACTGGAAGTCAAACGCATCATCAACGAGCCGACAGCTGCCGCGCTGGCCTATGGCCTTGAGAAAAAGGGCACCGGCATCATCGCAGTTTATGATCTGGGCGGCGGCACCTTCGACGTGTCCGTGCTGGAGATCGGCGACGGTGTTTTCGAAGTGAAGTCCACCAATGGCGACACCTTCCTGGGCGGCGAGGATTTCGACGCGCGAATCATCGACTATCTGGCCGACGAGTTCAAAAAGGAGCAGGGCATCGACCTGCGCTCCGACAAGCTGGCCCTGCAGCGCCTGAAAGAGGCAGCAGAGAAGGCCAAGATCGAACTCAGCTCGTCGACCCAGACCGAGGTCAACCTGCCCTTCATCACCGCGGACCAGGCAGGTCCGAAACACCTGAATCTGAAACTCAGCCGCTCCAAGCTGGAAGCGCTGGTGGAAGAGCTGATCGACCGGACCATCGAGCCTTGCCGCGCCGCACTGAAAGACGCCGGGCTGCAGGCCGCAGAGATCGACGAGATCATCCTGGTGGGCGGCATGACCCGCATGCCCAAGGTGCAGGAGAAGGTTCAGGCCTTCTTCGGCCGCGAGCCGCACAAGGGCGTGAACCCGGATGAAGTGGTCGCCATCGGCGCCGCCATTCAGGCCGGTGTGCTGCAGGGCGACGTCAAGGACGTGCTGCTGCTGGACGTGACGCCGCTGTCGCTCGGCATCGAGACACTGGGTGGCGTCTTCACCCGCCTGATCGACCGCAACACGACAATCCCGACCAAGAAGAGCCAGGTTTTCTCAACCGCCGAGGACAGCCAAGGCGCGGTCACGATCCGCGTCTTCCAGGGCGAGCGCGAGATGGCAGCGGACAACAAGGTTCTCGGCCAGTTCGACCTGGTGGGCATCCCGCCCGCGCCCCGTGGCGTGCCGCAGATCGAGGTCACTTTCGACATCGACGCCAACGGCATCGTCAACGTCTCCGCCAAAGACCAGGGCACCGGCAAGGAACAGCAGATCCGCATCCAGGCCTCGGGCGGTCTCTCAGACGATGAGATCGACAAGATGGTCCAGGAGGCAGAGGTCAACGCCGAAGAAGACAAGCAGCGGCGTGAACTTGTCGATGCCAAGAACAGCGCGGATGCGATGGTCCACCAGACCGAGAAGGCGCTGACGGACTATGGCGACAAGATCGGCGAGGAAGACAAGTCCGCAATCGAGGCGGCGATCGCTGAGCTGAAGACCGCCAACGAAAGCGAAGACCTGTCTGACATCCAGCAAAAGACGCAGGCGCTAGCGCAGGTGTCGATGAAGCTGGGCGAGGCCATGTATGCCGACCAGCAGAACCAGGAAGGCGACAGTGCGCCGGAAGGTGATGCTGGCGCCGGAGCTGGTGACGGAGCGGCTGCCGATGGCGACGAGAAGGTTGTCGATGCCGACTTCGAGGAAGTCGACGGCGACGACGACCCGGACAAACAACAGAAGTCGGCCTGATCGGCCGCCGCCCGGAATAATTATCCCCGCCGCCGTCCAGCAGCGTCTGGGCCGATGGCGGGGTCGCCGGGCGGAACCTGAGCCACATCGGAGCTAACAGGGCCGATCACCATGTCAAAAGCAGATCTTTATCAAACCCTGGGCGTTGACCGGGGCGCGGACGAGAAATCTCTCAAGGCCGCATTCCGCAAGAAAGCCATGGAATTTCACCCGGATCGCAATCCGGGTGACGCTGAGGCTGAGCACCATTTCAAGGAAGTCAACCAGGCCTACGACATCCTGAAGGATCCGCAGAAACGCGCAGCCTATGACCAGTTTGGTCACGCAGCATTTGAAGGCGGCGGCCAGGGGGGCGGCAGCCCATTTGGCGGTGGCGGTGGTGGCGGCGGCTTCGAGTTCAATTTCGGCTCGTTCGGCGACATCTTCGAGGAATTCTTCGGCGAAGGCGGCGGCGGTGGCGGCCGTGGCCAACGCCAGCGCGAGCAGGCCGCCCGCGGCCAGGACATGCGCTACAATCTGGAAATTTCGCTGGAAGAGGCGTTTACCGGCAAGCAGACGACCATTCGCGTGCCTACATCGGTGGAGTGCGATGCCTGCACCGGCAGCGGCGCCGAGGGCGGCGCGCAGCCGGCCCAGTGCCCGACCTGTCAGGGCCGTGGCCGCACCCGCGCCAGCCAGGGCTTTTTTACGGTGGAGCGCACCTGCCACGCCTGTCAGGGCACCGGCCAGATCATCGAGAACCCGTGCAGGACCTGTAGCGGTAGCGGCCGCCAGCACCGGGAAAAAACATTGAGCGTGAACGTTCCCGCTGGTGTCGATGACGGCACCCGCATCCGCCTGGCCGGCGAAGGCGAGGCGGGCATGCGGGGCGCAGCGTCAGGTGATCTCTACATCTTCGTCACCGTGGCGCCCCACGACATTTTCCAGCGCGACGAGGCGCATATTTTCTGCTCCGTGCCGATCCCCATGACCCGGGCGGCGCTGGGCGGGCAGATCGAGGTGCCTACTGTGGAGGGCACCCGCGCCAAAGTGACGATTCCCGCCGGGACCCAGACCGGCGACCGTTTCCGCCTGCGCGGCAAAGGCATGAGCGTGCTGCGCAGCGCTGCTCGCGGCGACATGTATATCGAGGTTGAGGTAGAGACGCCGCGAAAGCTGTCGAAGCGTCAGCGCGAGTTGCTGGAGGAGTTCCAGAACGAAGGCGGAGACGACACTGCGGAAAACTCGAAACGCTTCTTCTCAAAAGTCAGAAGTATGTTCGAAGGCATCAAGGACTAGGCTTCCGTCAGGCTCGTTTACCGTCTTCGTCGAGACCGCTGCTGAGTCCTGGATCGCTTAGTGTCCGAACAGCATGCCCAGGTTGTCGAATTTGACGCGTATCACCAGAAATGGACCATGCAGCAGCAGGTTGTCCCGCTGGCGAACAAGGAAGGCTTCGCTCGAGTCATCGACGCCGCTGACCCGATGGGCGGCCCCCATCCAAGCCTGAAACTCATAGCCCAGTTCCACCAGCAGTGTGACACCTTTGCGAACCTGACCTGACCAGCCGAACGCCAGGCGCGCCCCAACCACGGGTACGATCACGCCTTTGTTCTTTTCCTGAAACTGCGAATCGGTGAAGGCAAAATCCTGATCCCGCTGCCGGTGGGAAAGATCGAAACTGCCCAGGAGGAGGCTGCCGTCGAAATTGGCTTTCACATAGAGATTGCCGATCACCGGCCAGGTCATATCAACGCCAATCCGTGGGCCAATGCCCCAGAAGGTGTACTGATTCGTGACCAGCGTCCCAACCGGCCCAAAGTCAAATCCGATGTAACGCGCCTGGATGTTTTCCTGAAGCCTGGCAAAGCGAATTCCGGCCAGCAGCCGCACCTTGAGGTTTTGCCCAATTACAACGCTTTGTCCGGCTTCTGCATCAAGCACAAAATACTTCAGCCGGTATTTTCCAATCGCGGTGGCAGCGTCATCCTGATTTGTCCCAGCGGGATTGAACAATAATGGCCCGATTGAGCCGCCCGCCGGGGCCGCCAGCGTGCGGTTGGCGGTGGACGTCAGATAGGTAACCGTGACCCTGGCATCCATCCCGGTGCCTGGGAACCCATAGCCAAACCCGGCACGGACGCCGGGTGAGAAATTGGTGCCGATACTCTCGATGGTCGCGCCTGGAAGGTCTGCTGGCGTCGAGGCGTCCGGCGAAATAAGGCCGAGGCCCAGCAGCTCATGGGTCGGCTTCAACGCCACGAGCGAAGCAAACGCGTAGGCTCCATCCTGTTTCGCATAGGTGATGAAGACGCCGCGTTGAGCGGCGACCCGCGTGCCGTCGCGCCTGATTTTCACGATGGCGGCATTCGCCTGGCGCGCCGCGGCCCGCGCGGCGGCGGCAGCGTTCTGGGCGTCGACGACGCTCTTCTTCGTCACCGCCGTATTGCCCTGATTCTGGCGCAACTGGCGCCGCGCATTACGCAATTCACGCTCCGCATTTGCGGCGCGGCGCTGCAGCGTTTGGATCTGTTTCTGCTGGTTCAGCAGCATCTGGTACAGCTGCTTGACCGTCGGCGTCTGTCCCAACGCCGCCGAAGTCGCACTGAAAACCAGCCACGCGCCAAGAATTGACGCCTTGATCAGGCTATTTTTGTGCACGGTGTTCCCCGCGTGTTACTTCCCAATCAGAGTGTTATCGCTGCTGGACCCCGCAGGCAACGGGGAATGCCGACTCTTCACGCCTTTCCCATAATCACTTTGGGGTGGATTCGGGCTACCAGGCTCCCTCAAGAATTTCCATCACCTGTGCCGGCGTCTCGATAGGGCGGGGGTTGGTGCGCACCCAGATATTCCCCAATGCAGCGTCCGCCACCTTCGGCAACATGTCCTCTTTCACATCCACGTCGCGCAACCGGGTGGGCAACCCCAATTCCGTCACCAGGTCACGCACGGCCTTCCACGCGGGCATGTAGGGGCGGCCCAGCGCCTCCGCAATCTGCTTCTGCTTGTCGCCAGTAACGTCTTCGTTCCAGCGCAGCACTGCGGGCAGCAGGACACAACTGGTATGCCCATGGGATACGCCACACAGGCCACCCAACACATGGCCCAGTCCGTGGCTGGCCCCAAACTGAACGCGCCCGATGGAGGCGGATGCCAGCCACACGGCCTGCTGGCTCATCAGCCGCGCATCCAGGTCGCCGGCCGCAGCCTGATTCCGCGGCAGGCTTTCCGCCAGCATCCGCAGCGCATGCAGCGCCAATCCGTCGGTATACGGCGTGCCATTCGTGGAGCAGAGCCCCTCCACCGCATGGTCGACCGCCCGAATTCCCGTGGAAAACCACAGCCAGTCCGGCGTGTAGACGGTGATCTCCGGATCGAGGATCACCGCCTGGCCACACACGTTGGGCCCCGCATACGGCTCCTTGATGCCGGTGACCTCGTTCTGTGAGGCGCCCAGGGACGAGAATTCCGCGCCTGAAAGGGTGGTCGGCACGATGATCTGACGGACAGGCGAGTGGCGGATCTGGGGGATGTGCGGCCGGCCATCGGCCTTGATCCGGATATGCAGGGGGTCCATGTCCGCGGCCCGCCGCACGTCATGAGCCAGGCATATCTGCAGAATCTTCACGGTATCGATCGGCGTGCCGCCACCCAGCGTTACGATCAGATCCGGCGCCGCGGCACGCACCGCATTTGCTGCGGCCACCACGGTCGAGCGCGGCGTATGCTCCCTGCAGCCATCGAAGAGGCCGGCAAATCGATCACCCATCGCCTGTTTCAGTTTGTCGATCACCGGGGTGTCCTGGGACAAGGAACGGGAGGCAACCACGAACAGACGATTGGCGCGCAGGCGATTAGCCTCGTCCAGCACGGCCTCGGCCGTCGGGCGGCCAAAGACGACCCGCTCCTGCGGAATATAGGTGTAGTCCCCCGGTTTCATGCTGATCCCTGTGTCGCCCCTCGCCGGCACACTACACCAGCGTGCGGAAAAATTCGCGCACCAAGCCTTCAAGATCAAGCACTGGCAGCGTAATATGATCAACATGCGATTGTTGCCCGCCCTTGCGATACTCACCCTCCTTGCAGGATGCGCCGGACAGGTGCGCCCGCCGCAGACCAGCGGCCGCAATCCCGTCTCGTCCGAGCAAACCATATTGATGCTGCGCGAACGGTTGCGCGTCTCGCGGCGTATATTCCGGGTAGGCGAACGCATCCTCTTCGCGGGAATGCCTCTCTGTGGGGACCGCCGGGTGCCGTCAATCGGCCTGGCGGTGTGGAACAAGTACAGCAGCCGCAAATTTGGCCCAGCGATAATGGTCCGTGCCTTTGGCCTGGATGACGATCTCCGGGTGCAGGCGCTGGGCGGCGGCGCGCCGGCGGCCCGCGCGGGGCTCAGGCTGGACGACCGGATTGTCGGGATCGCCGGGCAACCAGCCCCCCTGGGCCGGGAAGCCGTGAAAATGGCCGGGACCCGTTTCCGCGCACTCAATCTTGCCGGCCAGCCCTACACCATCTCCGTGCGCCGCGCCGGACAGGTACGCGCCATAACGGTGCAGCCTTCGGCCCGGTGTGCATTTTCCTATGGCCTGATCCATGCCGGTCAGATCAATGCATTTGCGGACGGACGCCGGGTTGTGCTGACCACCGGGTTGATGCGGTTTGCCCGATCGGACTCCGAACTTGCCGTGGTTTTTGGCCACGAGCTTGCGCACAACACCCTCGGCCATCTGCGCAGCACGCGCGCCACCACCATCGTCGGCTCCATCGGCGGAATGGCTGCGGACCTTGCGCTGGGTGTAATCGGCATTCCCACATTTGGCGTGTTTTCGCGCCTGGGCGGCACCGTGGGCCGGCGCGCCTTCTCGGTGAAATTCGAGAAGCAGGCCGACTATGTAGGTCTCTATTTTGCAGCCCTGGCCGGCTACTCCCTGCAATCAGCGCCTGACATCTGGCGTCGCCTGGCGCTCGAGAAGCCGAATCGCGGCGGCCGTGGCCGGGGCCGCACCCATCCATCCTATGCCGAGCGGCTTTCGGCGATGGAGGCGACCATTCAGGAAATCCGCCGCAAGCGCGCAGCGGGGCAGTCCCTCGCACCGAATCGTAATGACGCGCCCGGCGGCGGCGGATTGCCCGACAGCGGTGACCCGCGCTGACACGCGGGTTGATCGCCCGCAGCGGGCCTGCCAAGAAAGCGCAGCAGTTTCGGAGACAAACATGGCAGATCTGAACATCGGCGTTGTCGGCGCGGGCGGCCGCATGGGCCGCATGCTGGTGGAGGTCATCACCACCACCGACGGTGGACGGCTGGCCGCCGCAAGCGAGGCGGGAGGCGCTGATACTCTGGGCAAAGACGCCGGCGTTCTCGCGGGCCTGGACCCGCTGGGCGTCGCCGTCACCGACGACACAGAGGGGCTTTTCGAGGCCGTTGACGTGGTCGTGGATTTCACCGCGCCCGCGGCGACTGCCGCCCACGCAGACCTGGCCGCCGCCCACGGCACAGCCCTGGTTGTCGGCACCACCGGCCTGAATGGCGACGAGGAAGCGCGCCTGCAAGCCGCCGCGGACACCACAGCCATCGTTTGGGCGCCCAACATGAGCCTGGGCGTAAACCTGCTGTTCGCCCTGACAGAGCAGGTTGCCCGTGCGCTGCAAGACGATTGGGATATCGAGATCGTCGAAATGCATCACAAGCACAAGGTGGATGCCCCGTCAGGCACGGCGCTGGGTCTTGGGCAGGCCGCCGCCCGGGGCCGTGGGGTTGAGCTGGACGACGTCAGCCAGCGGGTGCGCGATGGCCACACGGGTGCGCGCCGGCAGGGAGATATCGGCTTTGCCACCCTGCGTGGCGGCAATGTGGTGGGCGATCACAGCGTGATTTTTGCGACAGAAGGGGAGCGTATCGAGTTGACCCACAAGGTCGGGGATCGGGCGATCTTTGCCCGTGGCGCGGTGCGCGCAGCACTCTGGACCCGTGACCGGGCACCGGGTCTCTACTCCATGTATGACGTGCTGGGGCTGCAGAAGTGAGCGTCCGCGAAGACCTGCCTGTCCTGCCCCAGGCCCATTCCCCCCGGGGACTGGGCACCTTTCTGTTATCCTGCGGCCTGGGGGGCGTGATCGGGGCGATGGTGGAATTTGGCGGCAACCGTCACACCGACATCACCATCGGCATAGCTATCTATTTCGCCCTGGTTGCCCTTGCCCGCCTTTGGGTCTGGAGCCGGATCGGCAGCGCAGAGCGCTCGCTGCGTCGGCGAAACTACGAACTGGCGCTTGATCAGGCGGACAGCGCCATCGCTTTTTTCAGCAGATTTCCCTGGCTCGACGCCGCCCGGGCCGGCCTGTTGGGCGAGATGGGGCTGACTTCCCAGACCGAACAAGCCCACGCCCACCGCATCACGGCGATCGCCAATCTGGGAAAGCTGGACGACGCCAAGACCGCCTTCGAGCACATGAAAGCCACCTTCCCCGACGGGCCGGCGAATGAGCCGATGCGGCACTTCCTGGATTCCCGTCAGCGTCTCGCCTGAAGGGGAGTTTGGCTGGCTGCAGCGCCGCGCTTTGATGTGGCGATGGCAATCCCCAGCATCAACAGCACCAGCGCGCCGATCTTGATGCCGGTGACCGGTTCGGCCAGGAAGATCGCACCCCAGGAAAGCGAGACCACCGGCGCCAGGTAGTTGTTCATGGACGCGAAGTTGGGACCAGCCCGGGCAATCAAGACGAACAACAGTGCGATCGCCACGCCGGTACTGAGAACAGATGCGCCGATTACGCCGATCCAAGCGTCGCGGGTAGGTTGAAGCGTGAATGGTGATTCAAAAATGAATGTGGCCGGGACCAGCAGGCAGGCCGCAAAAAACAGCGAAAAGCCGGCAGAAACCAGTGGCGCCACACCGCCCAGTTGGCGCCGGGCGATAACGCCGCCGCAGGCATAGCAAAAAGCGGTAATCACGATAAAGGACTGACCCAGGATGCTGGCGGCAAACCCGCTTACCAGCGTCGGGCCGAACATTACCATCACGCCGGCAAAGCCAATCACCACGCCCAGCACCTTGCGCCAAGTCAGCTTGTCATCCGTAAACCAGTGGGCCAGCGCCAGGGTGAAAAGCGGCACGGTGGTGATGATGATGCCGCCTTCCGAACTTTCGATCAGCGCCTGACCGGTATTCATGAAGCCGAAGGCAATCCCGCTGGCGATAGTGCCAACCACGGCGATCCAGGCCCAATCGCGCTTTCGCCGCGGCAAAGGCTGGCGGGTCACCAGCACCAGACCGACAATCATCGACCCGCCGATCAACAGCCGCATGGCGCCGAGCGTAAACGGCTCGAAGCTTTCCAGCGCCAGTTTGAGAAACAGGAACGATGACCCCCAAATCACGCCGAGGGTCAGGAGAATCACATAGTTGACGAGCATGTTCGGGTCGCCCGGCGCCTTACGCGGACGGGACGCGGCGTTGGAGGTTGAGGGCGTCGCGGAGGGCGTCCGCCACCTCGAGTCGCTCATCAGGGGTCAGGAATGCACCAATGGTCAGAGCCTTGCCGTGGCTGCGCAGGATCAACTGGCTTTCGTGTTCCGGCGGAGTGTCGATGTTGACCTGCAGCCAGTAGGGCTGAAACTTCCATTCACGGGCCCGGCCGGAAGGTAAGATGCGCCGCACCCGGAGTTCGCTGTCGGTCAGTCGAATTTCTTCCGCCAGATTGCCCGTGCGATAGCTGGCGCGGAAAGCGATATAGAGGATCACCACATCCAGACCGAGAAAGCCGAACACCGGCCAGGCCCCGGCTGTGATGAACCCAACACCGGTGATGAAGCAGGCAGCGCCAAAGGCCGCCATCAGCCAGAAAAAGCCGCGGGGGCTGAGGCTGCGGTTGGGCCGGAGGACAGCATCGAAATAGACCTGCTGTGCCGGCTGCGTCTGCGGCGAAATTTGGCCTGCGGAATGAACCATGACCCGAACATAGGCGGGACTGCCACGGCGGCATAGCCCGCACCTTGTCCGCCGCCGCCGCGACGCCATGCACAGGCGGCATAGCGCGGCGGCTTGACTCCGCGCCGGACCCGTGCCCGATTTGCCCGATGCCAGCCGCCAACACGCCGCCGAAAAAGACGCCCGCGCGCCGCAAACGAGCGCCCCGATCCCGCCTGGGCAAGGACGAGATCGAGCGCTTTTATGCGGCGCTGTCGTCCGACAGGCCCGCGCCTGAAGGCGAGCTTCACTATGTCAATTCTTACACGCTGTTGGTGGCGGTGGTGCTGTCCGCCCAGGCGACCGACGTGGGCGTCAACAAGGCCACGACACCGCTGTTCAAGGTGGTCCAGACGCCGGAGCAGATGGTAGCGCTCGGCGAGGCGAAACTGCGCGGGTACATCAAGACCATCGGCCTGTTCAACGCCAAGGCGAAGAACGTTATCGCGCTGAGCCACATGCTGATCGACGAGCATAACAGCCAGGTGCCGCAAGACCGGGAGTCGCTCGAAAAACTGCCGGGCGTCGGCCGCAAGACTGCCAATGTGGTGCTGAATATCGCTTTCGGCGTACCAACCATCGCTGTCGATACCCACCTTTTCCGGGTCGGCAACCGCACCGGCCTGGCGCCGGGCAAGACACCGCTGGAGGTGGAACTGCTGCTGGAGCGGGCCACGCCGGATCACTACAAGCTGCATGCCCATCACTGGCTGATCTTGCATGGCCGCTATATCTGCAAAGCGCGCAAGCCCGACTGCCCGGTCTGCCCGGTGCAGGACATTTGCCGCTTCAAGGACAAGGTGATTGCGTAGGCCGGACTGAATTCCAAATCACCCTGGAATGACGAAGCGTGAGGGAGATGTTTCGCCACATGCCTTGCCGCGGCGGCTGATGTAGGAATGGCCGCGCTATAACAGCCGACGGAATCACACGGAATCACCATGACCAACACCGCTGAACTGGATGTCACCGGCATCGGCCACGCCATTGTCGACGTCATCGCCCAGGCCAAAGACGGCTTCCTCGCCCTCCACCAGATGGACAAAGGCGCGATGATGCTGATCGAGGAAGACCGGGCCGAATCGATCTATGGAGACATGGGTCCAGGCGTCGAAGCCTCGGGCGGTTCCGCCGCCAATACCATGGCAGGACTGGCATCTCTCGGCGGCAAAGCCGCCTTCATCGGCAAGGTGCGCAACGACCAGTTAGGCGATGTCTTCGCCCATGACATCCGCTCCATCGGCGTCACATTCGACACTGAAGCCGCCACGGATGGCGCCACCACCGCCCGCTGCCTGATTCTGGTGACACCGGACGCCCAGCGCACAATGAATACCTTTCTGGGCGCAGCGGCGGAGTTCAGCGCCGACGACGTGGACGAAGACCTGATCAAGGCTGCGCAGGTGACCTACCTGGAAGGCTACCTGTGGGACCGGGAGGCCGCGAAAGCCGCTTTCCTGAAAGCCGCCAAAGCAGCGCACGCCGCAGGCCGCAAGGTGGCCCTGACATTATCAGACGCATTCTGTGTCGACCGGCACCGCGACTCGTTCCGCGATCTGGTGGACGGCCATGTGGACATTCTTTTCGCCAACGAAGACGAAATCAAAAGTCTGTACCAGACCGACACCTTCGATTCCGCGTTGCAGCTGGTGCGCGGCAAGTGCGAGGTCGCGGCGCTGACCCGCAGCGAGAAAGGCTCGGTTATCGTTGCCGGCGACGAGGTGCACGTGATCGACGCGGAGCCGGTGGACAAGGTTATCGACACCACCGGCGCGGGCGATCAGTTCGCCGCGGGCTTCCTCTATGGGCTGACCAATGGCTATGGCCTGGCGCGCGCCGGCCGTATCGGCGGCATCGCCGCGGCGGAAGTCATCTCCCACCTCGGCGCTCGCCCGGAGACGCCTCTGCAGGAACTGGTGAAGCAGAAACTGGGGTGAAGCGGTAACCAGCGCCGCCGTATACTCTCTTGAACCGGCGCACACCCAGAGACCCCTTCATGGCACTCCCTGAGACGGACAGCACCACCCCAACGGACGAAAAACGCGGCTGGCTGGAAAGCTTTCTGACCCTGTTCAAGCCCCAGGTGCTGCCAATGTGGTTCCTGGGCTTTTCCGCCGGGCTGCCAATTTTGCTGCTGTTCTCGACCCTCTCCGCCTGGCTGCGCGAGGGCAATATCAGCATCTCGGGGATCGGCTTCATCAGCTATGTGCTGTTGACCTATTCCATCAAGTTTACCTGGGCGCCGCTGGTGGACCGGCTGCCGATCCCGGGCCTTACACGCCTGCTGGGCCGGCGGCGCAGCTGGATGCTGCTGACGCAGGTTTGCATCGCCGGCGGCCTTCTGGGCATGGCGTCCACCGACCCGTCGACCAATCTAACCCAGATGATCCTCTTCGGCGTGTTTGTCGCTGTCTCAAGCGCGACCCAGGACATCGCCATCGACGCCTACCGCATCGAGGCGGCCAAGCAGGATCTGCAGGGCGCCATGTCCGCCGCCTATATCTACGGCTATCGCATCGGCATGCTGGTGGCAGGCGGTGGCACGCTGATTATCGCAGACGACATTGGCTGGTTCTGGGCCTATGCGTCCATGGGCTGCCTGATGGTGGTCGGAGTGATTACGACCCTCGTCATAAAGGAACCGCCCCGCCAGGAAGATGCCAGCACGCGGCAGGCGATCGAACACGTCGTCGGCAAGATCGCAGAGGGACCCATGGCCCGCGCCGCCACATGGGTCATTGACGCCTTCGTCAGCCCATTCCTCGATTTCTTCCGCCGCAATGGCGTCATGATGGCGGTCATCATCCTCGCCTTTGTCGGCCTCTATCGCTTCAGCGACATCGTCATGGGGGTGATGGCAATCCCCTTCTATATCGACATGGGTTACACCAAGACGGACATCGGCCTGATCACCAAGGGCGCTGGGCTGTTTCTCACTTTGCTGGGCGTCGGCGTGGGCGGCGTGCTGGTGGCGCGCTTCGGGGTCATGAAGCCGCTTCTGCTCGGCGCTGTTCTGGTGGCCCTCACCAATCTCGTCTTCACCTACATGGCCGTGGTAACGGACCTGTTGCCTATAGACCGCCTTTTGGATGAAACCCTGTTGCAGGGTGCCGGTCTCGGCGGGTGGATGGAATTCAGCGACAAGGTAGCCGCAATTCCAAAGCCGAGCCTGGAAGTGCTCACCGGCGCCATCTGTATGGACAACATCAGCGCCGGCCTCGCGACCACCGCCTTCATCGCCTACCTCTCCGGCCTGACAAACCGCGCTTATACGGCGACCCAGTTTGCGCTCTTCAGTTCCTTCATGACCTTGCCGGGTAAGCTGACCGCCGGGTTCAGTGGCGTAGCGGTGGAGAAAGTCGGCTACGCCAGCTTCTTCACCTACGCAGCGATACTGGGTATTCCTGCAATCCTGCTGGTACTGTTCCTGATGACCCGCAAGAATTTCCGCGCGCCGCCCCAGCCTAAAACCGCTCCCGCCGCCGCGGAGTAGCCAGCTCTCCGGCTACTTCCAACCCGCCCATTGAACCGGCACGCCGCAAGCCCCATTCTCTCGTCCACAGGAATTCAACGCAGCGCGACAGGAGCGACGGTCATGCGCGTGGGTGTGCCGAAGGAAATCAAGACGCTGGAATTCCGCGTGGGCCTGGTGCCCGGCAGCGTCCGCGAGCTGATCTATCATGGCCACGAGGTGGTGATCGAGGCGGGCTCGGGCGAGGGTAGC
>JAJFFJ010000109.1 GCA_021776685.1 Alphaproteobacteria bacterium | reverse complement strand
GGCCTGGGGCATCAACGGCTGCTTCAGCGTGGTCGGCGCGGTGCTGGTGCCGCTGGTCAACGTCATCTTCGGCCACACCTGGCTGATCTTTGGCGCCGCCTGCGTCTACCTGCTCGCGCTGCCGGCCTTCTTCCAGCTGCTCAAGCCGGGGCCGGAGGCCGACGCCCCCGCCAGCGACGCGGCTGCGGAACCTGCCCCCGCGGAATAGCCGAAACGGCATTTGTGGAATCCCTGTTGACATCTCGGCCGAAGACCGGCATATACCGCGCCCCGCCACTTTGGCGGCATCAACCAAAACGAGAGAGACATGGGTCTTTACGTGACAACAGACCGAGTGATTAGCTACTGGAGGTGCGCTGCCTAGCAGCGGGCGCGACGACTCGTTGTGCGAACCTCCCGGTCCCGGCCGCGGAGGTTTTTTTGTGCCTGCCGGTCAAAAACTGAACTGGGCGCGGCGCAAATTGCCCGCGCCGACCGCAAGATAATGAGCAGGGCAATGACTGAAAAACTGTACCAGACTTTTGAAATGGCCGGTGGGCAGGTCAAGGCATGGACCAAAGGTGTCCCTGTTGATCCGATATCGCGCGAGCAGATTGGCAACGTCGCGTCTTTGCCTTTCATCCACAGCCATGTCGCAGTCATGCCCGATGTCCACGTCGGCCGTGGCGCGACCGTTGGCTCTGTTATCCCTACCCGCGGCGCGATCATTCCGGCGGCCGTGGGCGTCGATATTGGGTGCGGAATGTGCGCGGTCCGAACCAGCCTGATGGCCTCGGCCCTGCCCGACAATATGGCTGGCTTGCGCGCCCAAATTGAAGCTGCCATCCCCGTCGGCAAGGGGATCAACCAGAAGGTTGATCAGCATGCCGCCGCGGTTTGGCATGAAGAGTTTGCGGAAGGGTTCGCCTGGCTAGATGAGGCCCATCCCAAAATCTCGACCAAACGCCATCCATCCAACCAACTTGGCTCTCTCGGCGGCGGCAATCATTTCGTCGAAATTTGCCTGGATGAAGGTGATCAAGTCTGGATCATGCTGCACTCCGGCTCTCGGGGAATCGGTAACCGGATTGGCACCTATTTCATCGAGCGAGCAAAGGAGCGGATCGAGGCCGACGGTATCACCGTGCCCCATCGTGATCTTGCCTGGCTGGACGAAGGCAGCGTCGCCTTCGACGACTATGTCAAAGCCGTCGGATGGGCCCAGCGATTTGCCGCCGCTAACAGGGAAATCATGCTCGCGCGTGTCCTGCGCGTCTTCCGCAAGGCATTCAAGAGTTTTCGGGCGACAGCGCAAGCCGTTAACTGCCATCACAATTATGTCGCTCAAGAGCACCATTTTGGCGCGGATGTTTGGGTTACCCGAAAGGGCGCGGTTCGCGCCGGTGCGGGCGAGCTCGGCATCATTCCGGGCTCAATGGGTGAGCGGTCATTCATTGTGCGTGGCAAGGGCAATGCCGACAGCTTTGAGTCCTGTTCTCATGGCGCCGGCCGCCTGATGTCGCGGACCAAGGCCAAACAGACGTTCACGCTGGCGGACCTTCGCGCGGCAACGGACGGCGTTGAATGCCGCAAGGACGAAGGCGTTATCGACGAGATACCCGGCGCCTACAAGGACATCGACGCGGTCATGGCGGCCCAGCAGGATCTTGTCGATATTGTTCACACCTTGAAGCAGATCGTCTGCGTCAAAGGATAGTCATCGCAGGAGAAGCGGCACCGCCCCAGGGTCGGTGCCGCTTCAAGCTGTCTCGGTCCTGTGGAGTGAAACCCTGGTTCGGTTTCTTCAGATCGCTCACGCGCCGTCGATCAACCAGGACATGTTGGTGTCGAAATTGGTCTCGTCGTTGGCGACGCAGCACAAACTTGGCGAGGTTTCCCGGCGTCGAATGGCGGTCGAACGAAACCGTTGCCGGAAATGCTCCGCGGCTGCCGTTGCCGAAATGGATTACCGCAAGGATGTGCCGCTTTACCGAAGGTCAGAAATCCCTGTGTGAAGGCAGCGCTTCATGCCGCCACATATCGATAAACCCCTGTCTGGTCCTGAACGGCAGGCGCTTCTTCCAGATAGCGCTTGTCGATCGGCACGCCGGCACAGTCGGCGACCCGGGTGAACCCATGAAAGCCTGCGATCACCCCGCAGGCGTCGAGGAAGCCGGCCATGCCCAGGGCCTCAATCATCTCAGGTCGCAGCGAGGCCGCGCTTTCCTGATCCCTCAGCACCACGGCTTCGGCAAAGGCGAGCAGCAATTCCTGATGCGGGACTGTGCCGGCTGCTTCTTCCTCGCCGGAGAGAGAGCTGAGATCGAAAGTCACATCGGTCTGTCGGACGCTCTCACGGAGCATCATGGCATGTGAGGTGGTTCAGTAGACGCACTGGTGAAGGGCCGATGTGCGGCTGGCGAGAATCTCGATCTGCGCCCGACTGATCGCCCGCACACGGGTATCCGCATTGCGCAGCTCGGTCATGGGGATGTAATGGGGCTCGCCCAGTTCCCAAAAGGCGCGTTTGCTGTCTGGGACCAGAGACAGAGCCCGGTGAACCCCCGGCGCCATGACGCCATAGAGATCGCCATCGCTTTCGACCACGTCCTCGGGGGCAACCAGCGCCACCCAGGCGTCATCCTTGCGGGCGCCGGGCGGTCGATAGCCTGTGGGCTCACCCGGTTCAGCCGCCGGCGGTTCAGCAATTGCCGCGCCGGCTCCCCAGCTGAATCCGTCCATCATCTTGGTCATGGCGACGATGCCGGCAATCTCGATATAGGCGCCGTCGCTCAGGCCGTCAGCGATCAGGCCGTCGATCCAGGATTCTGACAAGCGTCCGGAATCCGTGGCGAGCCGGTGGATGGCCTCCACCTGCGCGGCGTCAAGCTCTCCCAGATGGTCATGCGCGCCCTCAACCGCGAAGGGCGACAGGGCGTCCTTGCGGGTTTGGCAGAGCGTGCAGTCGGCGGCCTGACGGATTTCCCGAACCACGGCAACGCGGGTTGCACCATCCAGCCAGGTGCCGGGTTTCGCGATCCAGGCCCAGGCCTGGCCATGGGCATCCAGCAGATCATCCCGGGCCATGCCGCGCAGATCTGCCAGCGTTTCGATGTTGAGCAGGCCGTCGCTCGATTGATTTTGCGCCAACGGTGCTTCCTCCGGTCGGTGGTTCTGACGGTTGGTGTTGGATACTAGATTGTGCGGCCGCCGTCGATTTCATAGGCCATGCCGGTGATGAAGTCAGCCTCGTCGGACGCCAGATGCAGGGCGGCCTTGGCGACGTCTTCCGGCGTGGAGAGACGGCCGAGCGGTACGGTGGCCTCAAAAGCTTCGCGGCTGTTGTTGCCGAGAAAGGCCTGCAGCAGCGGTGTGTCGCCGGCCACGGGGCAAAGCGCGTTCACGCGGATCTTGTCCGGCCCCAGCTCCACAGCCATGGATTTCGTCATGGTGATGACGGCGCCCTTGGACGCGTTGTACCAGGTCAGCCCCGGCCGCGGGCGCAGGCCGGCGGTGGATGCGGTATTGAGGATGACGCCGCCGCCCTGTTCGCGCATCACCGGCACGGCGTGGATTGCCGCCAGATAGATGCCTTTCACGTTGATATCGAAGATGCGGTCATATTCGTCTTCGGCCACTTCCAGCATGGGCCGGTTCATGTGGGTAATGCCCGCATTATTGACCAGGATGTCGAGGCGGCCATGCTGCTTCACGGCGTGGTCGATCATCGCCTTCACGTCGGCGGACTTCGAGACATCCGCGTGCACATAGGTACCGCCCACAGCCTCCGCGACCTGCGGTCCGAGCTGGTCGTTGATGTCGACGACGACGACCTTTGCGCCCTCCGCCGCGTAGGACCGGGCGATGGCCTCGCCAAACCCTGACGCGGCGCCCGTGACCACCGCGACTTTCCCCTCAAGTTTCATGTGTTTCCTCTCACATCAGGCCCCCGCTCAAGAACCGGCTCAGGGATAGACCCCCAAAAGATGACCCCAAAGATACTGCAACGGCAGGATGATGACGACGCCGAAGACGAAGTAAGGCAGCATGACGCGCAGCGCCTTGGTCGGACTGACGCCGCCGAGTGCGAGGGCAACAATTATGGGCGGCGCCTGATAGGGCAGGCCGAAGATGATCCAGACCGGCACCTGGGTCATCAGCACGCTGGTCAATGGCCAGCCGCTGGCCTGGGCCATGCCTTCCGCCAGCGGTGTCAGGATACCGGGTGACGCGGGCAGGGTCGTGAGCAACGACGCGGCGGCGCCCACGCCCCAGAGCGCGAGAAAATTGAACGGCCCGTCGCCGGGGGTCAGCGGCACGACCGCAAAGATCTGACGGGCAATCTCCGCACCAAGGCCGGTGTGATTGACCACGGCGCCCAGGCCGATGATTCCGGCCACAAAGATCCAGGGGCCGTATTCCAGCTTGTTTGCGATCACGCTGGGCGGCAGAACGCCCACCCGGGGCGCCATGATGACCAGCGCCGCCGCCATCGCCACCCATGCGGGGGAGATGCCGTGCAGAAAATCTGTCACCCAAAGCCCCAGCCCCAGGGCCAGAACCACCAGCAGCTTGCGCTCACCGCCGGTCCAGGGAGACGTCTCTGACTCCGTTTTCCGTTCGCCGGGCGTGTCGGGAAAAACGCGGCAGATGATCGACGGTATCGCCAGCGCGGCAAGCACGCCCATCACCGTGAAATTCAGCAGCAGATATTCGCCATAGGTGAAGCTGATCTGGTGAATGCTCTCGGCAGCCCCTGCCAGGGCCAGGTTCGGAACGTTGGCGGGCAGGATGGCAAAGCTGGGGATCGTCGTGCCCAGGCCCGCGGCCAGCACCATACCTGTACGGCCATTGCTGCCGGGGGCGAAGCCCATCCGCTCGGCCAGCGCCAGGACCACCGGCATCAGGATCAGAACCCGACCGGCGGCGGACGGGATCACAAAGCCGAGCGCGACGCCGGTAAACGACAGAGCAAAGACCAGCCCCGGATAGGACAGGGGAAATCG
>JAJFFJ010000108.1 GCA_021776685.1 Alphaproteobacteria bacterium | reverse complement strand
ACACGGTCTGGATGACGTTGCAGGACACTGTCCAACCTACGCTCTACAACACGGCCGGCGCCGCGGTGGGCGATATTCGCGCTGCCCACGGCTGGCTGAACATTCAGCAATAACAAAAGATCCGACGCAGGAGGAATAAATGAAAGCAGTGCTGTGCCGAGAACTGACCGGGCCAGAGGCGCTGGAAGTCGGCGAGATCGACGCCCCCACACCAGGACCGGGGGAAGTGGGGCTGGCAATTCATGCCGCCGGCGTCAACTTCGCCGACATTTTAATGATGCAGGGAAAGTATCAGGAGAAGCCACCATTGCCGTTCAGTCCCGGCATGGAAGCTGCCGGGATCGTCACTGAGCTGGGCGCCGGCGTCAACGGTTTCACGGTTGGCGACAGGGTGATGGCCACGCTTGGGTGGGGCAGTTTCGCCGAAGCCGGCGTTTGCAGCGTCGATCGGGTCGTCAAAATCCCTGATTCAATGCCGATGGTCGATGCTGCCGCATTCCCGGTGGTTTACGGCACCTCCCATGTGGCACTTGACCGTCGTGCTCAACTGAAGCCGGGTGAGACCCTGCTGGTTCACGGGGCTGGCGGCGGCGTCGGCTATTCCGCCGTGCAGATTGGCAAGGCCATGGGCGCCACCGTTATCGGGGCCGCCAGGGGGGCGGAAAAGCTCGCCGTGGTCCGGGACGCCGGTGCCGACCACGTGTTCGACTACACCACGGATGATATCCGCGAGACTGTTCTGGAACTGACCGGCGGGCGCGGCGCGGACGTGATCTACGATCCGATTGGCGGCGATGTTTTCGATGCCTCTCTCCGCTGTATCGCCTTTGAAGGACGCATCCTGATCATCGGCTTCGCCATCGGCCGGATTCCAGAGATTCCCGCCAACCGTCTGCTGCTGAAAAACGCGTCTGCGGTTGGTGTCTTCTGGGGTGGCTATCGCAGCAAGAATAACGACGTGATTACTGAATCTTTCGTCGATCTGCTGGAGATGTATGACGCCGGCAAGCTTAAGCCCCATATCTCGAATGAATATGCGCTTGAGGAAACGGCACAGGCCTATGCCGACCTGGAGAACCGCAAAGTGGCGGGCAAGGCTGTGGTGGTGACCGGCCTCAGCGAGTAGGCCATTGGCGGCAAGTACCAGAAAGAAATGGCCCGGCAGTGAGGGGCTGCCGGGCCGTGTGGCGGACATCGAGTGCGGAGGCTGCACCCGCATTATGGCCGCCAGAAAGGCTTCGCGGCTTCCCGTGTGGCATCAGCCGGATCGATGCCCAGATCTTTCAGCAAATGGGGAGACAGGGCCGCCAACTGACGCCGCTCGGCGCTGCGGGAGCGCCAGGTGCCAATTTGAGCCAACGCGTTGCCGAAAACTGCGCTAATTCCGCCGAAATGGCCGTGAATGTGGCTGCCGCCATGGGCAGTAGTCTTATAATTGCTCATATCACTATCCTCGGTGGGGCGATTGATTGTCCCCTTAAATCAGCTTAAATAGGGGAAAAGACAAACGACGCTTTCTCATCTTCAAATTAGATTTTCTTATGATAAACCCGATGCCGCCCCTCAACGCCTTGCGAACCTTCGAGGCCGCCGCGCGAAAGCTGAGCTTTACGGACGCCGCCCAGGAACTTCACGTGACCCAGGCCGCCGTAAGCCATCAGATCCGGTCACTTGAGGACTGGTTCGATTTCCCTCTATTCATCCGTTCAGGCCGCCGCCTGACCCTGACCGACAAGGGCGAGCAACTCCTACCGGCTGTGAGCGGCGCCCTTTCCCAGCTCCGCACCGCAGTCGATCAGCTGACGGACCCGGACCGCGACACGCGCCTGACCGTGTCGACCATGTATTCCTTCGCGGCCAACTGGTTGGTGCCGCGCCTACGCCGCTTTCGCCAGGAGCAGCCGGATATCGACGTCCACATTACCAATGACGACCGCCTCGTTGATTTTCGGGTCGACGATGTGGACGTCGCCATTCGCTATGGCCGGGGTGGCTGGAGCGACGTGGTTGCATTGAGGCTGATGGAGGAGGACATTTTCCCGGTCTGTAGCCCGGCGTTGAGAGCCGAGAATCCGCTCGACGCGCCGCAGGATCTGGCCAACCACACGCTGATCCATGATGAGCACGAGTTTGGTTGGGGCCTGTGGCTGCAGGCGGCCAAGGTCACTGGCGTCAATCCCCGCCGCGGACCCTTCTATCAGACCACGGCCCTGGCGCTGCAGACCGCGGTTGACGGCCAGGGCGTGGCCCTGGGCCGCGGGGCCTTGGTGGCGGATTTTATTGAGAGCGGCGCGCTGGTGCGGCCCTTCGATCTGGCCCTGCCGGACGACTATGCATTCTATGTGGTTTTTCCGCCGTCATCGGCGGCCACGCCAAAGGTGCAGCTATTCTGCGACTGGCTGTTCCATGAAGCAAAACGCGTACGGCCGGACTTACCCACCGGCGGAGCCAGCGTCCCCGGCTAGTACACCGCGGTCATCCAGGACTGGTTAGTGCACCACGATCGCGGCAGTCCAGCGGGAGCGGATCAGGGCATAAGGGACCCGCGGTGGCAACGCACCGATGGGATCATTGATGTGCAGCATGGCCCGCCTGCCCTGATCTGTCTGAACCCAGGTCATTCCCGTCACAACAACGGTATGGCCGGTATACCGGGTATTGCGGAGCGCGATGATCACCGGCCGTCCGGCGCGGAGCGTGCTGTAAAGCACCATTGGGCCAACCGGCCGCTCGATCGTGCTGTAGCTGCGCCCGAAGTTGCGGATCAGCTTGCGGATCTGCGACAGCCGCCCGGGTACGGCGCAGTTGTGATAGTTCGGGCAGCAATGGCTGGGCCGCCGGCCATGCACCATGGCGACAAGGGCGCACTGGGGCGGTGAGGAGCCGCGTTTGGCGATGATCACCTGTTGTGCCACAGCCGCCCAGCACCAGACCTTGGTCTTCTGCGGTACATTCGGAATGCCCAGATCCACCGGCGGCAGCGACTGCGCCACAGGACGGTATTGGGCGCGGGCCGCGCCGTGAAGGGCGACAGCACACAGCACCAGCGACATGATCAGGAGGACGGCAACTGCCGCCGTACGAAATACACGTCCGGCCATGGCGGACCCCCGAGAGCGTTCTTGTTGCTTGATATACGGGGGTTTGGAGCCACACCATCCATCCGCGGTGCGGGCGTGGCTCCAGGCAAGCGCGCGCGATCAGGCCTTGGCAGCCACGCATTCCACCTCTACCACCCAGCCGGGCGAGGCCAGCGCTGCGACCTGTACGAGGGTTGAGGCCGGCGGATTTTCGCCTACCATTTCGTTGCGGATATCACGAAAGGCGGCGGTCGCTTCCGGAGTCGTCACGTAGCCATTGACCCGCACAACATCCTCTATGCCCATGCCCGCCTCTTCCACGATGGCGATCATGTTCAGCCAGGCTTGCCGCGCCTGCGCCAGCGGGTCGGACGGGATTGTGCCATCAGGCTGCACGCCGATCTGACCGGAAATATAGAGCCAGCGCGCGTTCGGCGGCACTTCCACGCCGTGGCTGTATTTGTTCATCGGTGCGGCGATGCTGGCGGGATTGTGATACTTCATGGGGGCTTTCCTCTGGGCTGACAGCAATATCTCGCCAGTTTGACCCGGACAGAGGCCGGACGGTAGAGGTTGCAGTCCCGGCCAGCATTTTCGTCAGGGCAACACCATGGACCAAACCACCACCCGTGCCGTGTTCATGCGCGGCGGCACCAGCAAAGGCCTGTTCTTTCGCGCTCAGGACCTGCCCGACGATACAGCCGTGCGCGACCGTCTGTTTCTGGCGGCCCTGGGCAGTCCGGATGGCTTTGGCCGGCAATTGGACGGCATGGGCGGCGGCATTTCCTCGCTCTCCAAGGTGATGAGCGTTCAGCCGTCCGCCCGGGACGGCATCGACGTGGACTATCTGTTCGGGCAAGTGGCCGTGGACCGGCCTTTCGTCGACTACAACAGCAACTGCGGCAACCTCTCCGCCGCCATCGGCCCGTTCGCCGTCGACGAAGGCTTTGTTGATGCGCCCGACGGGCCCGTTGAAGTGCGGATCTTCAACGAAAACACCCAGAAGACAGTGATCAACCGGTTTCACGTGCTGGGCGGCAAGACCGCGGTCAGTGGCGACTTCGTCCTGGACGGCGTCAGCGGCACGGGCGCGCCGGTGGAACTGGTCTTTCCGGACCCGGGCGGCGCGAAGACCGGAAAGCTCCTGCCCACGGATAATGTACGTGACATGCTGGCCCCCGCTGACTTCCCGGAGATCGAGGCAAGTCTGGTGGACGCGACCAATCCGGTGGTTTTCGTTCGTGCCACTGATCTGGGCCTTGATGGTACGGAAAGCCCGATGGCGCTGGAGGAGAACCGTGACCTTCTGCGCCGGCTGGAAGCGACCCGCCGGGCCGCGGCTGTCGCCATGGGGCTGGCCACGGACGCGGACGACGCCGCGCGACACTGGGCGAGCAGCCCGAAGATCGCACTGGTGGCGCCGCCCACGGACACAAAATTGCTGAACGGCGACGCCCTGGCCGGATCCAAGGTCGATCTGGTCGTCCGGGTGATTTCCATGGGCATTCCGCACCGCGCGGTGCCGCAGACCTCGGCCCTCTGCATGTCGGTGGCGGCTCAGGTTGGCGGCACGGTCGTGGCGGAGGCTCTGGGAGACGCAGCAGCGCCTCCCCGGATCCGCATTGGACACTCCTCAGGCGTCCAGCAGATTTCTGCAATCGTCACCAACAACAACGGCTGGCGCGCCGAAGAGATCTCGGTCACCCGCACGGTTCGCCGACTGATGGCTGGTGAAGTCTATGTGCCCACAGATCGGATCGCGGGCTAGCCCGACGGCCGGCAGGCGATGATCTGGGTGCTTTTCAGCTCCAACACCACTTCGTCCCTCTGGTTGCGGGTCTTCCAGAGAAAGGTCAGGTAACCGCGGTCGCCGCGAGAGCTTTCCCGCCTGTCCAACACCTCCACCTCGACGTGGATCGTATCGCCCGGACGCACGGGGCCGGCCCATTTCATATGTTCGGTTCCGTTCGACCCCATGGAGCCGCCACGAATAAAACCGGTGTCATAGAGCAGACGGAATGTAACACTTCCCGTGTGCCAGCCGCTGGCGATGACGCCGCCAAAAACCGTGTCCTTCGCGGCCTGGGCATCCATATGGAACGGTTGCGGGTCGAACCGCTGAGCGAAGTCGATGATGCTGGCTTCCGTAAAAGTGTAGCCGCGGCTGACCACCCGATCACCGACCTTGAAATCTTCAAAATACCGGTCTTGCACGTGTCCCCCGCGATTCGTCTTTGGTCATTGGCCTTCATCCCGGCTGTCAGCGCCGCGAAACGCATGTCGCGCCGCGCTGGCATAAACCTCAAGCTGCGCGGCGACCCGGGCATTGACACTGCCCTCCGGCCAACTGCCGTCCGCCGCTTGCTCACCCGCGGGCATGCCGGTCAGAATTTCGATACCTTCGTCGATGCTCGCCACCGGGTATATCCGGAACTTGCCGTCCCGGGCTGCCTCCACAATGTCGTGGCGCAACATCAGGTGTTTGACGTTGGACTCGGGAATCAGCACCCCCTGCTCGCCCGTCAGGCCACTCGCTGAACAGACGTCGAAAAAGCCCTCGATCTTTTCGTTCACACCACCAATCGCTTGCACCTGGCCATACTGGTTCACTGACCCCGTGACCGCGAAGCCCTGACCGATAGGCACGTCGGCAAGCGTTGATAGCAGCGCGTAAAGCTCTGTCGACGACGCGCTGTCACCATCGACGCCGCCATAGGATTGCTCGAATACCAGGCTGGCGGTCAACGACAGGGGAAGGTCTTGGGAGAACCGGCCCCGCAGGAAACCGGCCAGGATCAGCACCCCCTTCGAATGGAGGGGGCCACCCAGCTCGACCCGGCGTTCAATGTCCACCACCTCACCCCGTCCGAGCCCTGCACGCGCCGTGATCCGCGTTGGCTTGCCAAAGGCGAAGCCGCCCACCTGCAGAACGGACAAGCCATTCAGCTGGCCCACGGCGGCGCCCTCCGTGGTAATCAGCACGGTGCCGCGCTCGATCTGCTCGTGGCTCAGCTGGCGGATTCGGTCGGCACGGTAGATCTGGGCATCGATGGCCTGCTGAACATGCTCCGCTGTCACCATATCGCAGCCACCACTTGACGCGTAATGACAGGCCTCGCGCAACAGGTCGAAGATGAAGCTGAACCGTCCGGACAAGCGCTCCCGGTCGCCGGTCAGCCTGACGCCCCGCTCGATGATCCGCGCCACGGCCCCTGCGTCCAGTGGACACAGTTTCTCCTGGCGCTGCAGGGTCGCGATCAGCCGCGCATATTGCCCGAGATGCTCGTCTGTCCAAGGCAGCTGGGCGTTGAATTCCGCCTGCACCTTGAACAGCATTGAAAATTCGGGGTCCAGCGCACTCAGCTGGTAGTAGACCTCTGGCTCCCCTACCAACACCACCTTGAGGTCGAGCGGAATTGGCTCCGGCTCCAGGGTGACCGTCGTGGTCATGCCCATAATCTGTGCCGGTGTCTCAATGCGGATGTCGCTGCGCAGCAGGGCCCGTTTCAGTTCATCATAGGCCAAGGGCTGGGACAGCAGCTTGCGTGCGTCCAGCACAAGATAGCCGCCGTTGGCGCGGTGCAGGCTGCCCCGGTGGATCAGCGTAAAATCCGTGGTTAGCGCGCCGAAGCGGGCCACCTGCTCCACGCGGCCGACCAGGTTGGCCAGGGACGGCGTGTCCTCGAAGATCACCGGCGCGCCATTTTCCGGGTCATGGCTGACGACGACATTCACCTCGTAGCGTTGAAAGGACTGTTTCTCGCTGCGGGCGACCATCTCGTTAACACCACCCACGAGACTTTTTATCTCGTCGGCGCCGTCCATTGCCTGTTCAGCCGACTCTTTGAGGAAATCGAAGGCGTTGCGCACGGCGTCCGAAAAGACCTGATCCAGATAGTCGAGCACGTCCGGCAGATCATCGAAGGCGGTTTTGGTGGAGGTCACCAGATGCTGGATTGCAACCGACGCCACCTGCCGGTTGAGATCGCGCAGGCGGGTGCGCATTTCCTTTTCCCAGGTCGGCGCCTCACCAACGGCCGCCTCCAGCTTCTGTTGCAGGTCTTCGATCAACAATCTGACCTGTTCCCGGTCCTCTTCCGACCAGGCGTTGAAGACCTCCGGCTTGACCGCCTCGCCATCCCGCACAGGCGCAAAGCCAATGCCACCCTGGGTCCGGATAAGGGCAATCTGGTGGGCCGTCGCCTCCTGGCGCACCGTTTCAAAGGCCTGTTCGTGGCGGTTCTTGAATTCCTGTTCGATCAGGCTTCGCCGCGACCGGTAGTCCTCACCCTCGAAGGCGGCAGGAATCGCCGCGCGAAGTTCCTCGACCAGGTCCACCATCGCTTCGGAGAATTCACGCGCGCGCCCCGCCGGGAGGCCAACCGCCCGCGGCTCCTTGGGCTTGCGGAAATTGTGCACATAGCACCAGTCGCCAGGGGCGCTTCGCGCCGTTGCGGCCTTCTGCAGGTGGCTCATAACGATGGTGTGCTTGCCGGTGCCAGGCGAGCCCACGCAGAAGATGTTGTAGCCGGGATGATCGATGGCGATGCCGAACTCGATCGCCGTCATGGCGCGGTCCTGGCCGAGCACCTCGCTCAGATCCTCAAGGTCCGCAGTGGTGGAGAACCCCATGCCGGCGGGGTCCAGCTTGCGGTAGAGAGCGTCGTGCGGCAGCGGTTCCACAGGCATGTTCGTCGCGTCCTCAGTACAGGGGCAGACAATATGTCTGCAGGTCGCCGCCCATGTCTGTCAATCGCGGCGCCAGACTGTTGCCAATTCGCAACACATCTTAACGAATTGACCCGTTCAGGCCGACAGCCGGCTTGCGAGACGCTGTTGCCATCGTATCATTTCCTACAAGCGGCCCCGGGGGCGGGGAAGTGGAGAGTGATGGCATGGTGGAAAAGCTGGTGGGGGCGGCGCGCACAGCTGCGCTGTCGGAGTTGTCCGGCTGGTCCGAGGTGGACGGCCGGGACGCCATTGCCAAAAAATTTACGTTTTCTGACTTTAATGAGGCCTTCGGATTCATGAGCCGGGTCGCGATTGAGGCTGAGCGCATCGATCATCATCCGGAATGGTTCAACGTTTACAACCGGGTGGATATCACCCTGTCGACCCACGATGCAGACGGGTTGAGCGAACGGGATATCCAGCTGGCAAAATGGATCGACGGGATCGCCGGCTGACGCATGTCAGATGGGCCGATTGTCGAAACATTATCGGAAACGGGCAGAATGATACGCTGGTTGGTTATCATTGCATGCAGTTTTGCCCTGGGCGCCACCGCCCAGGCGCAGGACGCGCTGAAGTCCGCCAACAAAGCCTATGAGCGCGGCGACTATTCCTCCGCCCTGAGCAGCTGGCGGGGCCTGGCCAAGGACGGCCATCCTTTGGCCGCCTATCGCTTGGGGCGTCTCTACCGCAGTGGCAAAGGCGTCGCGCCGAACCCGAAGCGCGCCCTGCACTGGTTCTGGCAGGCAGCACGGCAGCGGATGGCCGCCGCTTTCTATCAGATTGGATTGATGCATCTGGCCGGCGAGCATGTGGTCAAAGACATCGCCGCCGCCTGGGCGCATTTCCGGGTTGCCGGCCGACTGGGCGACAACCGCGGCGTGGCCATGATTGGCCATCTGGGCACGCGTATGGACGCATTGGAACTCTGGCGGGGTCGTCAGATGTCGCAGGATTTGTGGCCGCCGCGCGACGAGGCAAAACGAGCAGCACCGGCGAAATAAACTGACACCAATGCGAATACGAAAAGGGCGCCCCGAGAGGCGCCCTTCGTCGTTCCGGAAACGATTTGCCCAGCGATTTCCCTAACGTGGGGGCATGCGCGCGCCCGCGTCGATGCGGAAGGTGGCCCCATTGATCAGCAGGTTCTGGCACATGAAGAGAACCGTATTGGCGTATTCGGCCGGCGTGCCGAAACGCTCGTTCGGGAACACCTGGGTCGCTTTCAGGCTGTCCTGCACCTTCTCAGGCATGCCCAGCAGCAGCGGCGTGCCGACAAATCCGGGGGCGATCGTATTCACGCGAATGCCATAGCGGCCAAGGTCGCGGGCCGCCGGCAGGCACATGCCAAGGATTGCGCCTTTGGACGTGCCATAGGCGACTTGGCCGATCTGGCCCTCGAAACCGGCGACCGACGACGTGTTGATGATGATACCGCGCTCGCCTTCGTCCAGCGGGTCCAGGGCCGCCATCTCCGCGGCGGCCAGGCGCAGGCAGTTGAACGTGCCAATCACGTTGATCGAGAGCACCTTGTTGAACAGCGCCATGTCATGGGGATTGAGGTCCCTGTCCAGGGTCAACGCTGCCGGGCCGATGCCAGCGCAGTTGACGAGAACCCGTGCCGGGCCGTTGGCCTCATTCGACGCGGCGAAAGCAGCAATGGTGGCGTCCACGTCGACCACGTCGCACTCAATGGCGGCGCCGCCGATTTCGCCGGCCACCCGGTTGGCGCCCTCCATATTGACATCGAAGATCGAGACCTTGGCGCCGGCTGCCGCCAGCTGACGCGCGGTTTCTTCGCCCAGTCCCGAGCCACCGCCGGTGACGATCGCGGTTTGGCCTTTCACATCCATGACCGATTTTCCCTTGCTTTGAATGGTTGAATTTTCACGTGAAGATGCGCCGTCTTAACATGGCCCCGAAAGGGCGCGCGAGCGGCAAAGGCGACGCAGTTGGCTAGACGGAATCACGTGCCGTGGAGGTGCGGGCCGTCCGCCGGCGTTCGCGTTCCGCAATTCGTTCCCGGTGGGCGATATAGACCGCAACGATGGTAATGACGGCGGCGCCAATCCAGGTGTAGACGCTGGTGGTTTCGCCAAACAGGAACCAGGCGAAGATCGACACGAAGATCAGCCGCGAAAAATCGAACGGCAGCACCACAGAGACGTCCGCCGCCCGAAAGGCGCGGGTCAACGCCATGTGGGCAAGCGTCGCCGCCACGCCCATCAACAGCAGCCAACCGAGCTGTTCCCAGGTAGGCCAAACCCAGACGAACAGCGCCGCGAACAGCATGATCGGCATCAGCATGATCAACATGTAGCTGACGATGGCATCCGGTGGCTCGGTATCGGTCAGGCGCTTGATGAAGATGGTGGAAAACGCCATGCACAGGCAGGAAAACAGCACCACAAGCGCCGCCGGCTGCACCACTTCCACCCCCGGCCTGAGAATGATCATCACGCCCAGAAAGCCCACCAGCAGCGCTGCAATACGGCGAAACCGCACCTCCTCGCCCAGAAACAACACTGCCAACACCGTTGCCATCAGCGGCGTGGTGAAGCTGAGTGCGGTCGCGTCCGTTACCGGCAGGTGGGCGATTGCCCAGAACCAGGTGATCATCGCCGCCGCGCCCGAAAGAGCGCGCCAAACATAGAGCTTGATCCGCTTCGTCCGCAGGCCGCCAACGACGCCGTTTCGGAGGAAAAACGGCACCATCACGACCAGCCCGAAAAAGCACCGGAAGAACGCGACCTGGAAGGGATGAATGCCCGAATCTGCCAGGAAGCGGATCAGCGCGATCAGCATGCCAAAGCCAACCCCGGCCACCAGCATCCATCCCGCTCCGACCAGCACATTGGACTCGCGCCGAAACGGCGCCGCGGCCGCGGCAGCAGGTGTGGGGCGGGCTTCAACCATTGGCCGAACATAGGCGCGCGCCGGTCGCCACGCCAGCTTCCCACCCGCTTGTGTCCCTTGCGCCGCTGGCATAGGTAATGTCGCAATCAGAACGAAGCTAAGGGGGAAGTGCGCATGGCCGCGCCGGTGCTGTGGGAAGCCAGCAAAGAACGCAAGGAGTCGTCGAACACCTGGAGCTTCATGAAGGAGGCGGAGCGCCGGCACGGCGTCGACCTGCCCGACTATGACGCCTTTCATCGCTGGTCGATTGAGCAGCCGGAAGCCTTCTGGGACACCTGCTGGGATCTGTTCGACATTCGCGCCAGCGAAAAGGGTGAACGCCTCTCGGAAAAGATCGACCGCATGCCCGGCGCACGGTTCTTTCCCGACGCCCGGATCAACTGGGCGGAAAATTTGCTGCGCCGGCGGGACGATGGCCTGGCGATCATCTTCCGCGGCGAGGACAAGGCGCGGTCAGAGATGACCTGGGCTGAGCTATATGACGCTGTATCCCGCCTGGCCCAGGCCCTGAGGGCCGATGGCCTGCAGGCTGGCGACCGGGTGGCCGCCTATATGCCCAACATTCCGGAAACGGTGATCGCCATGCTTGCGGTCACCAGCATCGGCGGCGTCTTCACCTCCGCCTCTCCGGACTTCGGCATCCAGGGTGTGCTTGACCGGTTTGGCCAGGTGGAACCGAAGGTCCTCATCTCCGCAGACGGCTACTACTACAACGGCAAGACCCACAGCTCACTCGACCGCCTGCCGGCGATCATGGAGGGGATGCCCACCGTCGAGCGCGTGATCGTAGTGCCCTATACCAACCCGTCGCCCGATGTATCGAACATCCCGAAGGCCGTAACCCTGGACGCCTATGTGGCGGACTACACGGCGGGCGACATCGACTTCACGCCCCGCGGCTTCAATGACCCGCTTTATATCGTCTATTCTTCGGGCACCACGGGGGTGCCGAAATGCATTGTCCATGGCATCGGCGGTGTGCTGATGAAACATCTCACCGAACATCGCCTGATGTCGGAAATCTCGGCGGATGACCGTGTCTTCTGGTTCACCACCACCGGCTGGATGATGTGGAACTGGCTGGTCACGGCGCTGGCGTCGGAAGCAACCATCGTGCTCTACGACGGCTCACCCTTCTATCCTGACGGCAACGTGCTGTTCGACCTGGCCGACGAAGCTGGCATCACCATGTTCGGCAACTCCGCCAAGTTCATCGACGCCTGCAACAAGGCGGGGCTCGAACCGGCAAAGACCCATTCCCTCGCCAGCGTCCGCACCTTGGGCTCCACCGGCTCGCCGCTGGTGCCTGAGGGGTTCGACTATGTTTACGGCAAGGTCAAACAAGACCTGCATCTGGCATCGGTATCCGGTGGCACGGACCTGCTTGGCTGCTTCTTTGGCGGGTGTATCCTGAAGCCTGTGCGGCGCGGCGAGATCCAGGCCAAGGCGCCGGGTATGGCCACCGCCATCTACAGCGAAGATGGCCAGCCAGTCACCGGAGAGAAGGGCGAGCTCGTCTGTGACCGCTCCTTCCCGTCCATGCCCATCGGCTTCTGGAACGACCCCGACGGCCAGCGCTATCACGACGCCTACTATGCGAAATATCCCAATGTCTGGTGCCACGGCGACTGGTGCGAAGAGACTGAGGACGGCGGCTTCGTCATCTACGGCCGGTCCGACGCGACGCTCAATTCGGGCGGCGTGCGCATCGGCACGGCCGAAATCTATCGGCAGGTAGAAAAGCTGGATCAGATCGTCGAAAGCCTTGTGATCGGCCAGGAATGGGACAACGACACGCGGATCGTGCTGTTTGTGGTCCTACGCGAAGGCCTTCAACTCGACGACGAATTGCAGGCCGCGATCCGCAAGCAGATTCGGGACAATACGACTCCGCGCCATGTGCCCGCACGCATGGTCCAGGTGCCGGACATTCCGCGCACCAAATCCAACAAGATCGTCGAGTTGGCGGTACGCGAGGTGGTCCATGGGCGCCCCGTCAAAAACAAGGAGGCGCTGATGAACCCGGAAGCGCTGTCCCATTTTGAAAACCGAGTGGAGCTGAGTGCATGACCGACACACCAATTTGGACCCCGACCCCGGAACGGGTCGCCGCTGCCGGCATGACACGGTTTCGCAACTGGCTGACGGAACACCGGGGCCTGGAATTCGCCGACTACGAGGCGCTGCACCAATGGTCGCTCGACCAGATGGAAGACTTCTGGCTCGCCTTCTGGGATTTCACGGAGATCGTCGCCGACACTCGCGGCGACCGGGTTCTGGTCGAAGGCGACCATATGATGGATGCCGAATTTTTCCCCGATGCGCGGCTGAATTTCGCAGAAAACCTGCTGCGCCGGAAGGATGATGGCGTCGCGATTATTTTCCGCAACGAGGTTGGCGACCGGCGGGAAGTAAGCTGGGCCGAGCTCAACGCCCAGGTGGCGCAACTGGCCAATGCCATGCTGGCGGACGGCATTGGCCCCGGCGACCGTGTGGCTGCCTATATGCCGAACCTCCCGGAGACGGTTGTGGTCGCGCTGGCCGCGGCCGCCATCGGCGCGCCTTTCTGTTCCTGCGCGCCTGACTTCGGCCTGAACGGCATTCTCGACCGGTTTGGCCAGGTGGAGCCCACGGTCATCTTTGCGGCGGATGGCTATCGCTATGCCGGCAAGGAGTTTCGCACGGACCGGCTGGGCGACATGCAGGCTGGACTGCCCTCCCTGAAACGCCTGATCCTGGTGCCCTACCTCGACCCGCCAGGGGTTCCGGACGGCGTTGTCGACGGCGTGTTGCTGGATGACTACATCGCCGGCCATGACAGCAGCTTGGTGCCCTACAATCGCCTGCCCTTCAACCACCCCCTCTACATCCTGTTCTCCTCCGGCACCACCGGCAAACCCAAGTGCATCCTGCACAAGGCGGGTGGCGCGTTGCTGCAGGGCATGAAGGAAGCGATGCTGCACCACGACGTGCATCGCGACGACCGGGTGTTGTTCTACACCAGCACCAACTGGGTGATCTGGAATGTGCATCTCTCATATCTGAGCGCGGGCGCAGCGATGCTGACCTATGAAGGCTCACCGCTCTATCCGGATCCGGAGGTGCTGTTCGACTATGCAGCGGCCGATGGGGCGACACTGTTCGGCAGTTCCGCCAAGTTCGTCGATTCCCTGCGCCAGCGTCAGGTGCCGGTAGGCGAGCGCTACGACCTGACAAAGCTGCGCACGCTGCTGACCAGCGGCTCCACCCTGGTGGAGGAATCGTTCGACTACATTATCGATTATATCAAGCGGGACATACACATCGCGTCGACCTCCGGCGGCACGGACGTGATGTGCGGCTTTGTGGTCCCTGATGCGTCGCAGCCGGTCTGGCGTGGCGAAATCCAGTGCGTTGCGCTGGCCATGTCGATCGAGGTCTGGGATGACGACGGCAACCGTTTGCCGCCGGGAGAGGCAGGCGAACTGGTCTGCAACAAACCCTTCCCCTCACTGCCCATCGGCTTTGTGGGCGATCCGGACCGCACCCGCTATCGCGAGGCCTTTTACGAGCATTTCCCCGAGGTCCCTGGCGGCGTCTGGCGGCACGGCGACCATATGATGGAGACCGTAAATGGCGGCCTCTACATCTTCGGCCGCTCGGACGCGACGCTCAATCCGGGCGGCATCCGCATCGGCACGGCGGAGATCTACCGGCAGGTGGAGCTGCTGGACGAGGTTGTCGAAGCCATCGCCATTGGCCAGGAGTGGGACAATGACACCCGCATCGTGCTGTTTGTGGCGCTGACCGACGGCATCGAGTTGGACGACGCCCTGCAAGCAAAAATCCGCAAGCAGATCCGCGACAACACCACCCCCCGCCATGTGCCAGCGCACATTCTCCAGGTGCCGGACATCCCGCGCACCAAGACCGGCAAGATCGTCGAGCTGGCCGTCCGCGAAGTGGTCCACAGCCGCCCGGTCAAGAACATGGACGCACTGGCCAATCCGGACGCGCTGAGCCACTTCAAAGCCCGCGCGGAACTCACCACCTAAGGAGACAAAACATGCGCATTAAACTTTTGGCCACAGCACTCATTTTGTCGGCGGCCATCTCACACACCAGTCCGTCGATAGCACAGATGAGCACCGAGAAGCAGGCCTTCGCCCAGGTCATGAACATCTGGGTTTCCCGGGCAGCAATGATGGATGTCTGCGGCAAAGGCAGTACATCCGCGAAGCTCAGCGGCATCACAACCCAGTATCTTACGAAAGTGTTAGGTTGGCCGCGGCCGGTCGCGGCGAAACGGGTACAATCATCCAAACAAACCTTTCTGCGACTCTATCGCGGCTGGAAGAGTGGCACCAACGAACGGCAACGGCGCATATACCAGCTATTATTCAACGCAGAGAGCTGCAAGCACATGGAGCGCCTGTCCAACTTCGACTTCGGCTTTCTTCGGGGCGCGCTGAGAAGACTCAACCGATAACCTGCGACGCCCAAGTGACCGGGCCGCAGCGCCGTCCGGCGCGGGTCATAGATACGCTTGACCTCGCGGGGCGGCCAACCAATTTCAACGCGGACCCTATGGAGGAGCCTCCTATATGATTGATGTCTACTACTGGCCGACGCCGAACGGCCACAAGATCACCATGTATCTCGAGGAAGCGGACGTTCCCTACGAGATCAAATCAGTGGCCATCGGCAAGGGTGAGCAGTTCGAGCCGGAATTTCTGGCGATCTCGCCGAACAATCGCATGCCCGCGATTGTCGACACCGAGCCGACGGACGGCGGCGAGCCGATCAGCGTTTTTGAATCCGGCGCTATCCTGCTGTATCTCGCACAAAAGACCGGCAAGTTCCGCCCCGACGACGTGCGCCAGCGCGCTGAAGTGCTGCAATGGCTGATGTGGCAGATGGGTGGCCTTGGGCCCATGGCCGGGCAGAACCACCACTTCAAGACCTATGCACCGGAGAAGATCGCCTACGCCGTCGACAGGTATGTGAACGAGACCAACCGCCTCTACGGCGTCGCCGACAAGCGGCTCGCTGACCGGCGCTTCCTCACTGGTGAAAACTATTCGCTCGCCGACATGGCCAGCTATCCATGGGTGGTGCCGTGGGAACGGCAGGGTCAGAATCTGGACGATTTCCCGCATCTGAAGCGTTGGTTTGAGGAAATCGCCGAACGCCCGGCGACCGTGCGCGCCTATGAATGGACCGCGAAGGTGAACCCGGACGGCGCCAGCCCCATGGATGAGGAAGCCCGCAAGATTCTCTTCGGCCAGACCGCGTCCGTCGTGCAATAGGCGGGGTCCTGTAGACGAAATTCTTTAGACGGCTGACTGAGCAAAAGTTCCACCCCCGGCCGGAGAGAGAGCTTTCCGGGCGGGGGCGGCACAACAAACGGGCGGACTTACGGTGCGGGGGTTGCGGTTACCACGGTTGAGGTGGTGCCCGTCCGATTGTTGTTTTCAGTATCTGAATGGCGGCTTCGGCTGGTGACCGCGTCGAAGGTGTCGGCATAGTCATCGCGCAGGGTGCCCATCCACCTGTCCCACCAGGTGAAATAGAGGCAGTAGTTGCCGGTCACCTTGCTGTGGTGCAGGTCATGGTGGGTGTGGGTAGTAATGAGGCGGCCGACGGGGTGCCGCGCCGTTCCCCGGGGGAAAATCTCAAAACCCGAATGCCCCAGCACATTGCGGATGATCTGGTGCAGCACGAAGAGCGCGATCACCGACGGATGCAGCGGCATAAGGAACGCCAGGATCGGCACGAACAGGCCCTGCACGACCGCTTCCGGCGGGGCGAAAGCATAGGCTGCCCAGGGCGACGGATTGTGCGACTTGTGGTGCGCCCGGTGGAAAAGGCGGAACAGACGCCGGTGATGCATGGCCCGGTGGGTCCAGTAGAACCAGGCGTCGTGTAACAGCACCATCACAAGCAGGCTGCCACCCCAATAGGCCCAGCCAAATTCCGACGCCCCGAAATAAATGCCCGTCCAGCCGTTGATGGCAGCATAGGTGAGCACCGCGCCGATGGCGGCGAAGATCGTCAGGGAACTGAGTGAATAGAAAAACTCGCGACGAAGATGGTGCGCTTCAGGGAAAGTCGGCTGAATGCGCCGATGCAGGAGACGGCGGCGCAGCACGCCCCAGAGGATCACAAAGGCGAGCCCCGCGGGGATCAGATAGCGGACGAAATCCAAAAGAAAGATTTTACCCCAGGCGCTGAGCGCCCAGAGCGCAAGGTCGCCGAAATTGTCAGGCGGCGGCCCGATGCCGAGCAGTTCCATGATTGGCCCTTTTGATGACAGATGAGGTGTCAGTCGATGTGGGGCCAAGTGTGCCGAGGCGGGGCGACGGGGTCTCGCCGACCCCTTCAAGCCATTGGCTGATTCCGGAATTTGCGTGATTTTTCAGAAATCGGCGGGTCAAAAGCCCGGATTTCCGGGAGAAAAAATTACAGAGAAATTCCTGCCGCGGCCCCACCGCCAGCCTGTTGGCGGTATTCGACAGGCGTCACGCCGGTTTCAGCCTTGAAGGCGCGATTGAAGGGCCCCAGTGAATTGAACCCCACGTCCATGGCGATGGTCAGCACCGGAAGCCGCGCCTTCTCAGGGTCGGTCAGCTGGGCGCGAGCGTCGGCAATGCGGTGTCCGTTCAGGAAATCGCTGAAATTGCGATGTCCCAGATGGCCGTTGATTGCCCGCCGCAGGCGATATTCCGGCGCCTTCAGCACATCGGCAAGGGCCGCAATAGTCAGCCCCGGCTGGCGATAGCCCTGATCTTGCTGGATGAACCTGTCCAGCGCGTCGAGCAGCGCCTGGTCAGGCTGCTGGCCGTTGGCCGGTTTTGCGGGCCCGGGCCCGGCCACAGGTTGCGGGAACAGGCCGTCGCGCATGCGCATGCCATAGGCCATGATGACCAGCAGCATCCCGGTAATTGCCGCCATGTTGCCTGTCTCGAGCAACATCGAATGGCCCTTGCCCAGCAGATAGATCTCGACGGCGGCCACCACCACCATCCAGCCGCCGACAACGATCACCAGCCGGTCGCGAAATCGTCGGCGCGCCTCGATCAGATCGTCGGCCCGGCCGAACTGGGCCTGGATCAGGGCTGCGAGAACAAAGCCGATGGAGATCAGCCGCGGGAACAGCTCGCGGATTTCCACCAGTTCGTCGGGCGGGCGTATGCCGAAGAATTCCGGCACCCACTCCGGCAGCAGGAAGTTCCGCACATAGGCAAGGTTCAGCACCAGCAACAGCGCCAGATGATACCAACGCACCCGGAAGCCGTCGTCGAACCACGCCCGCGACAGCATCCAGAAAATTGCGGAGGAAGAGAAACAGCCGAGATAGACCGGCAGGCCCCACCAGCCGGCGTCCCAGTAGACGCCCACCGGCCGGCACATGAGATAGCAGGCTGAGCAAAGACAGAAGGCGATGCCCAGCCGCCCCGCCAACGTGTGCCGGTAGCGGATCGCCATCTGAATGCAGGCCAGCGCCAGGATCGACACCCCGGCGCCCCGAAAGAAAAACTCAAGCTGGTCAAGAAGGCTCATTGGCCGGCACGATATCACAGCGGCCGCATGCGGGTAATGCCGTGCCGTGCGGGCTCACAGAAACGCTGCCACCCGCTGCTTCAGCTCCGGCAACACCTCCGCCTCAAACCATGGGTTCTTCTTCGCCCAACCGATGGTGCGCCAGCTCGGATGCGGCGTTGGCAGAAACGCCGGCAGGTAATCCCGCCACGCCCGGACGGTCTCTGTCAGGTTTCGGCCGCGCCGGTCGCGGAGGTAATGGGCCTGGCTGTATTGCCCCACCAGCAGGGTCAGCTCGACCTTGCCCAGCTGGGCGCGAAGCCGGTCGTGCCATGCCGGCGCGCATTCCGGCCGCGGCGGCAGATCGCCGCCCCGCGGATAGCGGCCGGGATAGCAGAAGCCCATGGGCATGAGGGCAATACGGGCCGGGTCGTAGAAGGTATCCCGGTCCACACCCAGCCAGTCCCGCAGCCGGTCGCCCGACGGGTCGTTGAAAGGGATGCCCGTTTCATGGACCTTGGTGCCCGGCGCCTGGCCGATGATCAGCAGGCGCGCCGCCGCGGATGCCTGCACCACCGGCCGAGGCCCCAGGGGCAGATTTTCGGCGCATATCGTGCAGGCGGCGATCTCACCCAACAGCGTGTCCATCGGTGCGTCGGCCGCCACCCTAGAAGGAAGCCTGGCCGGCGAGCAGCTTGTCGACGAAGGTGGGCACCACTTCCGTTGCCGGACCATAATGCTGTTCGGCAAACATCGACGCCCCCTCCGACGGCTCCAGATTTAATTCCACCGTATGGGCGCGGGCGCGGAAAATAGCTTCCTGCACAAACCCGGCGGCGGGATAGACCACGCCGGAAGTGCCGATCGACATAAACAGACTGCAGCTGCCAACGGCTGCCTGGATCTCATCCATCTGGAAGGGCATCTCACCAAACCAGACCACATGGGGGCGCACACCGCCGGCCTGGCCACAAGCGGGACAGGGTGTCTCCAGTGTGGTGTCGTCTTCCCGGTCGTGGATATCGCCACAGGCGTCGCAGCGCGTCTTGAACATTTCACCATGCATATGGATCAGATTGCCGGATCCGGCGCGATCATGCAGGTCATCCACATTCTGTGTCACCAGCAGCACCTGGCCGGGCCACTCCCGTTCCAGCCGCGCCAGCGCATCGTGGGCTGCATTGGGCCGGATGTTGTCGCCCCGCAGGTCGCGGCGGCACCGATTGTGGAAATCGAGTACATATTTGGGATCACGGGCGAAGCCTTCCGGCGTCGCCACGTCTTCCATATTCACCTTGCTCCACAGGCCGTCACGGTCGCGGAAGGTTTCGATCCCGGATTCCTTGGATATCCCCGCACCGGTGAGGATAACGATATCGCCGAATTGCATACCTGATCCAATCATGAAGATATATTAAGCCAAGCTGGGGCGCGGTAAACCAGCGACGTCACCGCCAGGCGCAGCAATCTGCGGAGAAAATGGTTGAAGGTCATATTTGTCTGCACCGGCAATATCTGCCGGTCGCCCACTGCCGAGGCTGTATTTCGCCATATGGTCGAGGAGATCGGGTTGTCTGACCAGGTGGAGATCGCCTCCGCGGGCACCCATGGCTATCACATCGATGAGCCACCGGACCCACGCACCGAAGGCGCGGCGGCCAAGCGCGGATATTCCATGATCGGGCAAAAGGCGCGGCAGTTTGAGCTGGAAGATTTTGACCATTTCGACCTGATCCTGGCCATGGACCGCGGCCATCGCACCTTCCTCAACCGGGCCGTTCCACAGGGGCGGGAAGACAAGGTGAAGATGTTCATGAGCCTGGCTGCCGGCTCGCAGGAGCAGGACGTCCCCGATCCCTATTATGGTGGACCTGACGGGTTCGAGGTGGTGATGGACATGATCGAAGCCGGCAGCAGAGGTCTGCTGGCCGTACTTGCGGCCCGCAACCGCACCTGACGGTGCGCCGGTGGTACAGCTCGAGGACCGACTGGAAGTCGTTCTGGGCCAGCGCCCGCGAAACATGGAACCTCTTGCCGGCGGCTGTGTCTCGCCTGTCTGGCGTGCCGATCTGGCAGATGGCGGCGTTGTGGTCGTCAAACAGGCCGGCCCGGAAGCGAGCCTGGAGCCGGAAGCCTGGATGCTCGCCCATCTCCGCGACCGGACGGATCTGCCGGTCCCGGATGTGCTCTTCGCCGACGCTGAGCTTCTGGTGATGAGCCACTTGGAAAATTCCGGGGCGATCGGCCCGATGGTCGAGGAGCATGCCGCCGATCTGATCGCCGCCCTCCACGGACACACGGATGACAGCTTCGGCCTCGGGCGCGATACGGTCATCGGCCCGTTGGCCCAACCAAACCCGCAAACAGATAACTGGATCGCATTTTTCCGGGATCACCGGTTGCTCTACATGGCGGGCCTGTGCCGTGCCGCCGGACGCCTGCCAGACCACATCTTCGCACGCATCGAAAAACTGGCGGCGCGACTGGGCGATTTTATCAGTCCCTCCGCCGCACCGGCCATGATCCACGGCGACCTGTGGGGTGGCAATGTGCTGACCGACGGCACGCGTATCACCGGGTTTATCGATCCCGCGATCTACTATGCGGACCCCGAGATCGAGCTGGCGTTTACGACCCTGTTCAACACTTTCGGTGCCCGATTTTTCGACCGCTACCGCGAGCGCCGGAGTATTGAACCGGAATTTCATGAGCGCCGGTGCGGGCTCTACAATCTTTACCCACTGTTGGTGCATGTGCGGCTGTTCGGCGGCATCTATGTCGCGCAGGTCGACGATGTGCTTCGCCGGCTCGGCGTGGATTAGGCCGCCGGCAGTTCCTCATAATTGCTATCACCCGCGCCGCTAAGGGGATAATCCGCCAGAGCCTGATAGCGATGGATGCCCGAAATCCGATCGCTGCGGAAAAGCGTGAAATGGTCGACGGTAAACGGGCCCGCGGTGAACAGATTGTTGCGCGCCAGGTAGTCCGCCAGATGGTGGCCTGTCTCACCCTTAATGCGCGCCAGCGTTATATGAGGCTTGAATTTCCGGCGTTCCGGCTCGGCCCCGGCGCGAACGCAGGCAGCCTCCACCTTGCTGCGCAGGTGCGCCAACATCGGATTAGCTTCGACAGCCGCCCACAAAGAGCGGGCTTTCTGCAGGTGACCAAAATGGCCGAGGCCCTGTAGCCGCAGGTCGAAGGCTGGCGCATCTATGCCCGCAAGCGACAGGTCGATATCGGCGGCATCGCTCTCCGGCATGTCGCCGAGGAAGCGGAGGGTAATGTGGTAATTCTCGTAAAATACCCACGATGCACCGGGAATTCCTTCGCCCAGCCCTACGAGCGCGTCCTGAATTGGCTCCGGCATGCCAATACCTACGAACAGGCGCAACACAGGCTTTCTCCTCGATTCTCACCCTGGCTGGTACCCCAGCTGGCGTCCCGGATTCTGTCCCGCTTCAGGGGGCCGGTCCAGCCCTGGAGGATTGATACTCCTGCGCAACCTTTATCGTCCAGACTGTGCGCCTGTGAAGCGGTTCCCCCTGCCCAAGAAATGATCTAAACCGCCATTGGCGGGGGGACGGAGATGATGCCAGGGCATGAGCGACGCCGACACAATTCTGGAACAGGTGAGGTCCCACATCCGCGACGGTCGCCTGACCGAGGCCGCGGATGGCTGCGACGGCGTCCTGGCTGCCTATCCGGATAACGCCGACGCAATCAACCTGCTGGGCGTTGTCCGCCTGAAGGAAAATCAGCCACGGGACGCGCTGATCCTGTTCGAAAACGGGCTGCAGCTCGACCCGGACTCCCCTTACATGCTGAACAATGCCGGTGAAGCGCTCCTGATAATGCGGCGCTTCAGTGAGGCAATGCAATTTTTCGAGCGCGCCTTGACCCTCGAACCCAATTACAGCCGCGCACGACGCAACCTGGGTGCTGCACATGCAGAGGCGGGCAATCTCCAGGGTGCGCTCCTGCATTTCGCGGCGGTGGCGGAGATGAGCCCGCAGGATGTGCGCAATTGGGCCAATCTGGGCGAAGCCGCGCGGCGCATGGCGCGGCTGGAGGAGGCAGTGGGCTGTTTCCGCAAGGCCCTGGCGCTGGACCCACACTTTGCGCCCGCGCTGCGCGGTCTGGGACTGGCCCTGCGCGACCAGGGTCTGATTGATGAGGCGATTGAGAAATTGCGCGAAGGCATCCTGGCGGATCCGAACGATCCCGGCCTTCAACAGGACCTGTTGCTGACCCTCAACCTGAGCGACAGTGCTGAAACGCCGGAAATTCTGTCGGCGCACAGCAAGTGGGGTCACCGTATTGCCCGACTGTCCGGCCAACCGCTCGACATAACCGCCGACCGAAATCCGCAGCGGCCGCTCCGGATCGGTTACGTGGCGCCGGGCTATCGCGACCCCCAGTGGGGTCCTTTGCTTCTGCCGTGCGTTGCCGCCCATTCGCGATCCGAATTCGAAGTCAATTGTTATGCAACCGCGATGGATACGGCGGTGGACGATGAACGGCCCCCCCGCGGCGTGCGGCGACTGCGCGGCCTGGACGGACTGACCGACAGGGCGGCGGCAGAGCTGATCGCCACGGACCGGATCGATATTCTGATCGACCTGTGCGGCCACATGCCGGGGTCGCGGCCGGGCGTGTTCGCCCTGAAGCCGGCGCCGCTGATGATGAGCTGGGCGCGCTACCCGGTGCCCACCGGCCTGCCTGCCATCAGCTATCGCCTGACGGACCGGGTAATCGACCCGGAAGCCACGGGCAATCCCGGTGGCGACACTGCAATCCGGCTGCCGGGCGGCGCGTTCTGCTGGGCGCCGCTCGAAGAACAGCCTGATCCAGGCCCGCCACCGTCCGTGGAGGCTGGCGTCGTCACCTTTGGCTGCATGACGTCCCTCTGCCATGTGAGCGTACAGACAACCGCCAACTGGGCGGCAGTCCTCAGGCGGCTGCCTGACGCCAAGCTTCACATTGCGGCCAAGGGGTCGGAGGACACGGCATCCCGAACGCGCTTGATGGAGGCCTTCGGCCTGCTGGGAATTGAAGAAGACCGGGTTTCGGTCATCCCCTATCCAGAGGAAGCTGAAACGGCAAATTTCTGGAACGCCGTAGATATTGGCCTGGACACCCAGCCATGGAACTCCGTGCAGGATACCTGCGCCGCGTTGTGGATGGGCGTTCCGGTCCTAACCATGCGGGGCGAAACCGCTGCAGGACGTCTGGGCGCCAGCATCCTGACCCATGGCGGCTTCAGCGATCTGGTCGCCGAGACGCGCGGCCGGCATGTAGAGGCGGCGGTTGCCCTCGCCCGGGCGCCGGAGCGCCTGGCGGACTATCGCCGCACGCTGCGCGACAAGATGAAGTCATCACCACTTGGCGATGGCGCCCGTTTGGCCCGCGAACTGGAAGCGGCCTATCGCCGGTTGTGGCGGCGCTGGAGCCGGTCGGGGCCCGAATCAATGACCCCGATGCCCGATGCCGAGCCATCGGACGGGAACACGCGCGCGGCTAAGGTCGCCGGTGTTGACGCGGCGCCGGCCAAGAAGCTGCTGTTGGGGACACGTCTGCCACGGGAAGACTGGGTTTCTGTCAGCACCGATGCCGCTCATGGCATTGAGGCGGTGCCCGGCTGGGACGATCTCAGCCGCTACGAAAGCGGCACGATCGGGGAGATCTACGCACCCAGCTTGCTGGCCCGATTGGAGCAAGGCCAACCCGTGCGCGCGCTCCTGCGGGAAGCCTACCGGATTCTGCGGCCAGGAGGACGCTTGCGGGTCTCTGTTCCGGATCTGGAAGCAATTGGCGGTCTATTTATCGGCACGACCGATGCTGCAGAGGCCAACCTGGAAGCAATCCGCATGCTGTTTGGCGGTCAGGAGGGAATCGCCGACGAGTTCCGCTGGGGCATGACCTGGGACATGCTGCGCCGGCACATCTCGGAAGTGGGGTTCAGGCGCGTCAACCGCGTCGCGGTGTTTGCTGATTTTCCCGAGGAAAGCAGCCGCCGCGTGGACGGCAAGCCGGTGACCCTGAACGTGGAAGCCGTCAAGACCGTGCAGGGCCGAGCAGCTTCACCACATAGGGCATGATGTTGCGCACGATGATGGCCACACCTTCCTTTGTGGGGTGGATGCCGTCCCGCTGATTGAGGTGCGGGCGCAGGGCGACGTCCTTCAGAAAGAAGGGCATGAAGACAACGCCGTGTTTTTTCGCCAGATCCAGGTATGCGCCGTCAAAGGTCTTGCCGTAGGTGGGGCCCAGATTACGCGGCGCCAGCATGCCGGCCAGCAATACCTTGATGCCCTTGCCCTTCAACCGGGTGATGATGCCGTCCAGATTGGCGCGGGTCCGGTCGGGGTCGAGCCCACGCAAACCGTCGTTCCCGCCGAGCTCAACGATCACGAACTGGGGTTTGGAGGATAAAATCCACGGCAGGCGCTGCAATCCGCCTCTGGTTGTATCCCCGGAAATGCTGCTGTTGATAACCCGAATATCGTAGCCGCGGGCCCGAAGTGCGCGCTCAAGCTGCGCCGGAAAGGCATCCTCTGCAGGCAGGCCATAGCCGGCGCCCAGGCTGTCGCCGAGCACGAGCAGGCGCTTCTCCGCCGCCTGCGCGGGTGCCTGCACGGTTACAGCGGCGGCGGCCAGGATCAGCAGGGCCGCAAGGAATCCCTTGATTATCCGCTGGCAGCTAACACATCCCATGAAACGGTTTCCGGCGTTGTTTGTGACCGTGACCTACCCATGCCAAATAGGTGCAGGCTTCACCCTTGTCTACGTCTTCCTCCCCTGATCCTTCCATCGGGCAGACCGTCCCGACAGATATTTCATCCTCGGTGCCACCGATGGTTCGCCTGCAAAACCTGCAGCTGACACTCGGCAGCCTCGCCGGCGACGTCCACATCCTGCGCGGCATCGACCTGACCGTGGACCCTGGCGAGTCCGTGTCCATCGTCGGGCCCTCCGGTTCCGGCAAATCCACGATGATGATGGTGATGGGCGGGCTGGAACGGCCCTCTTCCGGCCAGGTCGAAGTGGCAGGCACAGAGTTGACCCGCCTGAGCGAGGACAAACTGGCCCTGTTCCGCCGGGACAATGTGGGCATCGTCTTCCAGAATTTTCACCTGGTGCCGACCATGACGGCGCTGGAGAACGTGGCCATGCCGCTGGAATTTGGCGGCCATCGCGATGCATTCGCGCGCGCCGAGGCCCAGCTAGACGCTGTCGGACTTGCCCATCGGCTGACCCACTACCCGGCCCAGCTTTCCGGCGGCGAACAGCAGCGCGTGGCGCTCGCCCGGGCCTGCGCGCCCCAGCCGAAGCTTCTTCTCGCCGACGAGCCAACCGGCAATCTGGACGGCAAGACCGGCGACGCGGTGATGGATTTGTTGTTCGGTCTGCACGACAGCATGAACATGACCCTGCTGCTGATCACCCATGACCCCCAACTGGCAGAAAAATGCGACCGGGTCGTAAGTATCGAGAACGGCCGCATTGCCGATGACGGTCGCGCTGCGCCCGAACCCGCGCTCCGCAGCGCCTGACCCATGGGAAACTGGCCGCTCGCCCTCCGCCTTGCCCGCCGCGAAATGCGGGGCGGCATTGGGGGCTTCCGCATCTTTCTGGCCTGCCTCGCCCTCGGCGTCGGCGCCATTGCCGCCATCGGCTCGCTCAAGGTCGCCGTCGAGGAAGGCCTGGCGACAGACGCGCGCAAGATTCTGGGCGGCGACATTGACATCCGGATCATCCATCGGGATGCACCGCCAAAGGCCCAGGCCTGGCTGCGCGCCAACGCCAGATCCGTCTCCCGGGTGGTGGAAATGCGCAGCATGGCCTACCGGGTCCAGAAGGGCGACGGGCGCGACCGGCTGCTGGTCGAACTCAAAGGAATTGACCGGAATTATCCGCTTTTTGGCGAACTCGAAATTGGCAAAAAGGCAGGCGGCCCGGCCCTGATCGCACCCTTTCTGGCGCCCAAGGACGGCATACCCGGCGCACTAGTGGAAAGTATGGTGCTGACCCGCCTGCGCCTGAAAATCGGCGACATTATTCGGGTTGGCACGCAGCGGTTTCGCGTCGCTGGCGTGATCGCCCGGGAGCCCGACCGCGGCACCGGCCTCTTCACATTGGGTCCCCGGCTGATGGTGGGCCTGAGCGACCTGCAGAAGACTGGATTGATCCAGCCGGGCAGCCTGCTCTACTTCCACTACCGCGTGAAACTCGCGCCGGGCGCCAATGTGGACGCCTTTCTCGAGCGGCTGAAGGCTGCCTTCCCCAAGGCCGGCTGGCGGGTGCGGGCACTGGCCCAGGCGGCGCCGGGACTGCGGCGGTTCCTCGACCAGATGGCCTTTTTCCTGACGCTGGTCGGACTGACCGCACTCCTTGTGGGCGGATTGGGAATCGCCAACGGGGTCCGCGCCTATCTTGAAGGGCGGGTCGCGACCATCGCCACATTCAAATGCGTTGGCGCGCCGGCAAGCCTGGTTTTCCGGACCTATCTGGTGCAATTGCTGATGATTGCGGTCATCGGCGTAATCGGCGGACTGGCCATTGGTGTGCTTCTGCCCTGGGCCTTGTCTGATCTGCTGAACCAGTTGCTGCCGGTAAAATTGCAAATCGGCATCTACCCAGAGCCCCTGGTCCTGGCCAGCCTCTTCGGCCTGCTGACGGCGCTTGCTTTCTCCATGTGGTCCCTCGGCAAAGCACGGATGGTGCCGCCGGGCGCGCTGTTCCGTCAGGGCGTGACCAACGACCCGGCCGCCCCGCCCCGCGCCTACGTCTTCGCTACGGTTGGCCTGGTCGCCATTTTGGTGGCGCTAATTATCGCCACGTCCGTGGACAAGGTTCTGGCAGCCATCTTCATCGCCGCATGCGGTGCAACCTTCTTTCTGTTTCGCGGCTTCGCCTGGGCCGTCGCACGCCTGGCGAAGCGGCTCAGCAGGCCCGGCGGCGCGGCGCAAAGGAACCCCGGACTGCGCCTTGCGCTGGCCAACCTGCACCGCCCCGGCGCGCCGACGGCAAGCGTGATCCTGTCTCTTGGCCTGGGCGCAACGGTGCTGGTGGCGATTTCGCTGATTGAGGGCAACTTCACCCAGCAGGTGCGGGAGAGGCTGCCGAAGAACGCGCCCAGCTATTTCTTCGTCGACATCCAGCCCAACCAGGTGAAGGCTTTTGAGGCCGCGGTGCGTAAGGTGGCCGGCCCTGGCGCCCTGCAGCGGCAACCTATGGTGCGGGGCCGGATCGTCCGCCTGAATGGCAAACCCGTTGATTTAAACAAGGTCCACCCGGATGCCCGATGGGCCGTGCGCAACGAACGGGGCCTGACCTATGCCGCCAAACTGCCCAAGAACGCGCGTATCGTGAAGGGAAAATGGTGGCCTCCAAGCTACAGCGGCCCGCCACTTGTTTCCTTCGACGCGCGCCTGGCCGCCGGCATGGGCCTCGTGGTCGGCAGCACAATGACCATCAACATCCTTGGTCGGGAGATTACCGCCCGGGTGGCCAATCTGCGCGAAATCCGCTGGCAGACCATGCGTGTCAACTTCACCATTATCTTTGCCCCTGGCACCCTCGAGTCTGCACCGCACAGCCATATTTCTTCCGTGCAGGTGCCCCGGGAAAAGGAAGAGGAGCTGCTGCGCGCCGTCACCGACAAGCTGCCCAACATCTCCGCCATCCGCGTTCGGGACGCCCTTGAATCCGCGGCACAGGTTCTGGACAAGATCGGCTTTGCCGTGCGCGCCACCGCGGGCGTCACAATTCTGGCCGGCCTTTTCGTGCTGGCAGGCGCCGTGGCGGCAGGCCACCGGCGCCGGGTCTATGACGCGGTGGTGCTGAAAGTGCTGGGCGCCACGCGCTGGCGTGTGCTGCGGGTCTTCCTGCTGGAATATGGTTTGCTTGGCGTGGCGGTCGCCAGCATATCGGCGCTTCTGGGCACGATTGTCGCCTGGCTGGTCATGACGCTGGCGATGCGCGTGCCCTGGACCTTCATGCCCGTCACAGTGATCGGAACCGCGCTGGCATGCGCCGCGGTAGCGATTGCGTTTGGCTTCGTGGGCACGTGGCGAGCCATGGGCCAGAAACCAGCGCCGCTGCTGCGAAACGAGTGAAAATTGCCCTTGAATTTGGCGGCGCCGGTCCTATTTTTGCCGAAGTTTGGTGAAATATTAACGGCTGAGACCGGATAGCTTTCACCGGAATACCTTGATCTTTGGCCTATTAGCGCCAAGATACAGGTCAGGTTTATCAACTTTGGGAACAAGGGAACCCTCGATGGAACCGCAATATCAGGATCGCGCCCACCACGGCGCAGCACAGGTCGACCGTGCCGCGTATGACGAGGGCCTGCGGCAGTTCATGCTGAAGGTCTTCAACTACATGACCCTGGCTCTGGCCGTGACGGGTGCTGTGGCATTCGGCGTTGCCTCCTACGCCAAGGGTAACCCGGAAGTTCAACAGTTCCTCTTTGCCTCGCCAATGCGGTGGGTGATCTTGCTCGCCCCGCTGGCCTTGATTTTCTTCATGTCGTTCCGGATACACAAAATGAGTGCCGGAGCGGCCCAGGCGACATTCTGGGTTTATGCCGTGCTCATGGGCCTCTGGATGTCGATCATCTTCATGGTCTTCCAGCTTGGTTCGATCGCCATGGTCTTCGCCATCACATCGGCGATGTTCGGCGGGATGAGCCTCTGGGGCTACACCACGAAGCGTGATCTCACAGGTATGGGCAATTTCCTGATGATGGGCGTCTGGGGCCTGATTATCGCGATTGTCATCAACCTGATCTGGCCGTCGGGCGCGCTCATGTTCGCAATCAGCGTCATCGGCGTGCTGATCTTCGCGGGCCTGACTGCCTATGACACACAGAAGATCAAGGCGATGTATAACGAAGCCTGGGACAGTGGCACCTACACCAAGGCCGCCATCATGGGCGCGCTGACGCTCTACCTCGACTTCATCAACATGTTCATCTTCATGCTTCATCTGGTTGGCGGCCGCGAATAGCCACTCGCCAGACCCTGAATGCAAAACCCGCCCGGTGACTGCGGTCACCGGGCGGGTTTAATTTTGGGCAGTGAACTAAGGTTGGGGCCGCCTAGCGTTTGCGATAGAGCGCGAGCGCAAACCAGCTGTTTGGGTCCGTCCAATTGGACATCGGCTCGAAGCCGCAACCCTGAAACACCCCGTGCATGTCCCCGACCGTAAATTTACGGGAGATTTCGGTGTGGATCGTCTCTTTCGCAACGAAGGGAACGGTCAGGTCCAGCGCGCCAAGAGTGGCCCGCTGCTCCGTCTCGCTGACCAGGTGCATCTCAATCTGATTCTCGGTCTGGTTATAGAAAGCGTGGTGGGCAAACCGGTCCACGTCGAAGTCGCCCTCATAGCGCCAGTTCAGATGGGTCAGCATGTTCAGATTGAATGCCGCCGTGACCCCCTGGGCGTCGTTGTAAGCGGCCTCCAGCACAGGGATGTCCTTTTGCAAGTCGAAGCCGATCAGAAAATATTCGCCTGATTTGAGCGCAGAGGCTGTGCGGCGCAGAAAGGCCACGGTTTCCCGGGGGGTAAGATTGCCAACGGTGGAGCCAAGAAACAGCACCATGCGGGTATCCAGCTCCCGCGGCGGCAAATTTGCGAGCGCTTGCTCATAAGTGCCGATCAGGCCCCAGACCTGAAGGCCAGGGAAGCTGTCGATCAATTCCCGCGAACTGTCCTTTAGGATCTGTCCTGACACATCCACCGGTAGGTAGCGCAGAGCCGGCGCGTCGCCACGCCCGACGGACCAATAGGCCTCGATCAGGACCCGGGTCTTGCGCGCACTGCCGCTTCCCAGCTCGATCACTTCGCAGGTGCCGGTGCGTTCGACGATCTCCGCCGCCGCCGCCGCCAGAATCGATTCCTCCGTGCGGGTCGGATAATATTCGGGCAGGTCGGTGATCTGCTCAAACAGGAGCGACCCGGTATCGTCATAGAAATATCTCGGCGGCAGCGACTTCGGCGCACCGGTCAGACCGTCCACCACATCGCTGCCAACAGCCGCCTCGACCTTAAGGTCGAACTCGGTCCAGGAAAAATCTTCTGTCTCTGGATCCTCGAAAATCAGGACCTGGTCCATTGGGTCTTCCTTTTGTCCTTCAGCGACGGCGAATGTCTATCCTCAGGTTCAATCCGCTGCAAGCCGAAAACCTGCAATCAACTGTCGTGTGTCGGGCGTGTACCAATTGCGGAATGTTCCCCGGAGCGCCCAAGGCAGAGTTGCATGGCTGCCGCCACGCAGAACCCTGTGCTTGCCATCGAAATAGGCCTCGGAATACCCGGCGTAGGGCCAGGGGCTGAAGTCCGAATATGGGGCGAAAACAGATGATGTCCACTGCCAGACCTGCCCAAGAAAACTCTCTTCACCCGTTCCGGCTTCGGCCGCCGCGGCCTCCCATTCGAATTCTGTCGGCAATCGGCGACCGGCCCAGACGGCAAATGCGTCGGCCTCGTGGGCGCTGACTCCGGCGACCGGCGAATCGGGCGCGTCTTCCGACCAGTAGAGCGGTGCCACGACCGCTTCTGCGGACCGCCAGGCCCAGCCTTCGTCGGTCCAGAGCTCCGCCCGCCGATAGCCTTGATCGACCATAAATGCTGCGAATTGCGCTTGTGTTACCGGCTGCGGCGCAATGCGAAACGGCGCCAGGGTCACCTGAAATTCCGGCCCCTCGTTATCCAGCGCCCAGGTGGTGCCGTTGCCGATAGTCACCGGGCCGCCGTCTATTTCCAGCCAGATATCATCGATGTCAGAGGGGGCAATCTTGCTCCCCGGCCCACTTGCGAATCCGCTTCCGCCAAGGTCACGGCACGCGAGCAGGAGGGACACGGTTTCGGCATGCTGGCATTCATGCTGCAGCACGAAACGCCATTGCCTCTCCTGTGCATCAAGGTCCGCGGTCTCCAGGCACTCCAGCAACTCGTCGCGAATATCCCGGGCATAGGCGCGCACGCCGTCCTGATCGGGGATATTGCCTCGCGCCGACTTGGGCAGGCCGTCCACGTGAAAGGTGCGTTCCAGGTCCGGGAAGGGCAGCTGCCGACCGCCGCACTTGTGCACTAGCCAATGGGCTTCGGTATAGGCGATGTGGCCGAGATGCCAGCCCAGTGGCGAATAGCCAGGATCGATCTGCTCCCGGAACTCGCTGTCCGACATGCCGTCAAACAGCGCCAGAGTCTGCACCCGGCAGTCCTGAAAAGCCTGCACCAACGCCGCGCGGCGTTCAGGCAGCGAGAGCGACAGGTTCGCGTCCGGACTGGTCATTTCTGCTCAGGACAGTAAGGCTGTTAGGCGGCAAGGCGCGCCACGGCCCGTCGAAAAGCGGTTCCGACGCAACCAGTGTCGCGCCCGGAAAATCGGCAGTCTCCGTCAGCAGATAGAGGGTGGCGCAGTCAAAGCCGCGGGCATGCCGCACAGCATAGATGCAGGCGCCATCGCTCATTAAAAAGTTGAGGCCAACCCGGCCGAGCCCCGGCAATGTGTCGAACTCCCGAAGGGCGGCGGTGATGCCTTGCTCCGATGGCTGGCCGTCCAGGTGTTGCATCAGCCAGGCGAACAGATAGCCTGAATCGGTTTCGCCCGGCCGCAACGCCCAGATGTGGTCCTCCAGGCGCTCACCGATGGCCCGCCGCAGGGCGATGCCATCTGCGCTGCCAAAGCCCTCAATGAACCCGTTATGCACGAACGACCAGGGCCCGTGTACGAAAGGCTGGGTGTTGGCCATGTCGAGCCCCAGGCCGGGCGTGGCACTCCGCACATAGGCGAGGACCTGGCCCGATTCCGCAAAGGCGCCCAGGCTTTCGATATTGACGTCGCTCCAGATCGGGCAGGTGTTGCGGTACCGGTAGGGCGCCGGTTGACGTGTGTCGTACCAGGCAACGCCGAACCCGTCGGCGTTGACCACGCCCGCCGTCATTTCCTTCGGTTGGTAGGACTGAACCACCAGCGAATGGCCATCGTCTGTCAAAAAACGGGCGAGGGGAATTGGCGGTCCGAAATAGCCTAACAGTCGGCACATACGCCAAATCCGGGAAACAGGGTTAACAGAACAAAACGCGCCCACATTGTTCCATGTCTCTCCATAAAGTGCAAATTTCCCAGAATCTCTGGGCATTTGGCGTTAACCATATTTATACCATCAAGGCTTTCGTAACCCTTTGTTAAGGCTTTGTTGAGAAACTCAAACTGAAAATTAATCCCGACGAGCGGCCGCAGAGCCGACTTGTCCGGCGGCAAGGCGTGTTCGGGGAGCCCAGCCGTCGACCGGACCTGCACGTGAAAGGACCCCGTGATGGCACGCCAGCCAGCCACAAATATCGCAGACACTTCGTCCCAAGGATTCGCCCGCACTTCATTGCCCCGCCCCCGTGTGGCCTCCGTTCTGCTGGGCCGCAGCCGCAAGCGGCACCGTGCCCATCCGTCGCCCGACACCCAATCCGAGCTGACCCGCGGGCTCTACGCCCAAGCGCCGCCGATCCTTGTCATCGGCATGATCATCGCCGTGGGCCTGACGCTGGGCCTGTGGGGTCATGTGCCGGATGCGCTGCTGATTGCGTGGGCCGTGGCCCAGGTCAGCATCACCCTCGGGCGGCTGGCACTGATCTTCCTGTTTTTCCGCATCAAGCCCCGTGGCGACGCCACCAAAGGCTGGGCGTTTTCTTTCGCCATCGGCAATGCCGCCTCGGGCCTGTTGTGGGGCCTGGCAGGGGCCGTCTTCTATGACCCGAACCAGGTCTGGATACTGGTGGTCCTGGCGTTCATGCTCGCCGGCCTCTCGACCTCGGCAATCGCCGGCTACACCTCGCATATGCCGAGCTTCTATGCCTTCCTGATCCCCTGTGTCCTGCCATTTGCGGCGCGGCTGGTCGTAGAGTCCAAGGGCCTGGAGCTGATGCTCTGCGCACTGTTCCTGCTGTGGACGGCGGCACTGATCGGCATGGGACGCAACATCAACCGAACGCTTCGCGACCGGGTCACCCTGCAGCTTGAAAACGAGCGGCTGGTCAACCGCCTTATCGAAGCCCGCGACGAAGCCGAGCGCGCCAGCCAGGCGAAAAGCCGCTTCCTGGCCAATATGAGCCACGAATTGCGTACGCCCCTGAACGCCATCATCGGCTTTTCCGAAGTGATGGAGCGGCAGACCTTCGGCCCGCTTGGCAGTGACCGTTATGTGGAATATGCCCGGAACGTCAAAGACGGTGGCACCCATCTTCTGTCGCTGATCGGCGGCATCCTCGATATGTCGAAGATGGAAAGCGGGTACGCCCAGCTGGAAGAAAGCCACTTCGACCCGGGCGAGATGATCCGCCGTTGCCTGTCAATCGCGTCTGACCGCGCCGGTACCGGCCAGGTGGGCCTGACAACAGATTGCGATCCGGCGCTGCCCATGCTGCGCGGCGACGTCACCAAATTCCGCCAGATCGTGCTCAATCTGGTGACCAACGGCGTCAAATTCACACCGCCGGGGGGCCATGTGGTGGTCCGCGCCCGCATGGCCGATACCGGTGTCTTCGTCATGCAGGTATCGGACACGGGCGTGGGCATGAAGCCGGAAGAAGTGCCGAAGGCGCTGACGCCGTTCATGCAGCTACAGGACCAGAACAACACCGGCCATCATCCGCCGAGTTCGGAAGGCACCGGCCTGGGGCTGCCGCTGGTCAAAGGCCTGGTGGAACTGCACGGCGGCTGGATGGATATCGAGAGCACGCCGGGTCGCGGCACGGTGATCACCGTTTCCCTCCCGGCCCACCGGGTGGTGCCCCGCGACCAGGCAATGGCGATCGAAGGCTACGAGGCCCCGCACCAGCATGGTGCGATGGAACTGGAGCCGCTGGAACTCAGCCAGCCTGCAGAACGGTATCCGAATTAGAAGCTGCCGTGTCCGGCCCTAAACGTCGAGGTTCACAACCTCGAGTGCGTGCTGCTGGATGAAATCGCGGCGCGGCTCCACCAGATCCCCCATCAGGGTGGAGAACAGGTCGCCCGCTTCGCCGGCATCCTCGACCCGCACCTGCAACAATAAGCGGCTGTCCGGATCAAGGGTGGTTTCCCACAATTGCTCAGGATTCATTTCGCCCAGGCCTTTGTAGCGCTGGATCGAAATGCCCTTTCGCCCCTCCGTCATCACGGCATCTGCCAGCCCCAAGGGACCGGTGATCGTCACCTTTGTATCGCCGGATACGAAGGTCGCATGATTGACATACAGCTCCTGCAGCGTCGCGCTCTGTTCGTCCACGCGCAGGGCTTCTCCTTTGATCAGGGCGCCGGTCATGCGGTAGCTCTCGGCAACGCCGCGAACCGTGCGCGCCACCTCGAATCCACCATCTTCAATCGGCTTGCCCTCCCAGCCTTTCTCATGCTCGGGGGCCAGCGCGTCCAGGCGGGTGGCGATATACTGTGCCGCGCCCTGAGCCTGCTCGAAATCCTGATAGATCTCGGTGCGAAGCGCACCGGCAATGGCAGCCTGCTCGACCACATCCGCGTTGCCCACATGGCGGATCAGCGGCTGCAACAGCGCCCGCACCCGGCGCGCCTGATGAACCCGATCCTTCAGATCCGGGCCCGTAAGCACCTCGCCGCTACCCAGTTCCAGGCTTGCATTTTCCAAGGCCTGGTCGGTCAGAAATTCCTCAAGCTCGCGGTCATCTTTCAGGTAGACCTCGCTTTTGCCCTTCTTGGTTTTGTAGAGCGGCGACTGGGCGATGTAGAGGTAGCCCTTTTCGATCAACTCCGGCATCTGGCGATAGAAGAAGGTCAGCAACAACGTCCGGATATGGGAACCATCCACGTCCGCGTCGGTCATGATGATGACCTTGTGGTAGCGGATCTTGTCGATATCGAAATCTTCGCGGCCAATGCCGGTGCCCAGCGCCGAAATCAGTGTGCCGATTTCCGTGGACGACAGCATCTTGTCGAAACGGGCCCGCTCCACATTCAGGATTTTGCCGCGGAGCGGCAGAATTGCTTGTGATTTCCGATGGCGGCCCTGCTTGGCCGAGCCGCCGGCGCTGTCGCCCTCGACAAGGAAAATCTCAGACTTCGCCGGATCGCGCTCCTGGCAATCAGCCAGTTTTCCGGGCATTGAGGCCATGTCGAGCGCGCCTTTGCGCCGGGTCAACTCCCGGGCCTTGCGGGCGGCTTCCCGGGCGATCGCCGCTTCGACTACCTTGTGGACGATGCGCTTCGCCTCGCCGGGATGCTCCCCAAACCATTGCTGCAGGCGCTCGTTGAGGAAGCTTTCCACCGCCGGGCGCACCTCCGAGGAGACCAGTTTGTCCTTGGTCTGGGAGCTGAATTTGGGATCCGGCACCTTGACCGAAAGAACGCAGGTCAGACCCTCGCGCGCGTCGTCGCCGGTCAGGTTGATCTTTTCCTTCTTGGCGATGCCGGATTCGTTGGCATAGGTGTTGATCTGTCGGGTAAGCGCCGCGCGGAAGCCGGCCAGATGGGTGCCGCCGTCGCCCTGCGGGATGTTGTTGGTAAAGCACTGGATCGACTCGTGGTATGAGTCGTTCCACTGCATCGATATCTCAACCCCGATATCATCCTTCTCGCCGGTGATCGAGATCGGCGGCTTGTGCAACGCGGTCTTCGCCCGGTCCAGATACTGGACGAATGCCTCAACCCCGCCTTCGTAGTGCAGCTCGATGGACTTTGACTCAACTTCACGGTCATCGGTCAGGATCAGCTTGACCCCCGAGTTCAGGAAGGCGAGCTCGCGCAGGCGATGCTCCAGGCGGCCAAAGTCGAAATCGGTCTGGGTAAAGGTCTTGGTCGACGGCAGAAAGGTCACCTGGGTGCCCCGCCGGTCGCCCGCGTCACCGGTGACTTCCAGGTCGGCGTCAGCATCTCCATGGCTGAAGGTCATCCGGTGTTCATGGCCGCCACGCCAGATCACCAGTTCGAGAGTTTCCGACAGTGCGTTGACCACCGAGACGCCGACGCCGTGGAGTCCGCCCGAGACCTTGTAGGAATTCTGGTCGAATTTCCCGCCAGCATGCAGCTGGGTCATGATCACCTGGGCCGCGGAAACACCTTCCTCGAGGTGGATTTCCGTTGGAATGCCGCGGCCATTGTCGCGCACGGTGACGGAGCCGTCCGGATTGAGCATCACCTCCACCAGATCACAATAGCCCGCCAACGCCTCGTCGATGGCATTGTCGACCACTTCGTAGACCATGTGATGCAGGCCGGAGCCGTCATCGGTGTCGCCGATATACATGCCCGGGCGCTTGCGCACGGCATCGAGCCCGCGCAGCACCTTGATGCTGTCGGCGTCATAGTCGCCATTGTCCCCGCCGTTGGGGCTCTCAGGCAGGCCGTCTTTATCAGCCGGTTTTTCGGTCACGGTTTTGTATGCTCCAATTCGAGTATCTTACCCTCCACCACCGTCAGGAAATGGGCGCGCCCCCGGAGCCCATCGAACAGACCGGCATCCGTACCGGTCATCCAGGCCTGGCTGCCGAGCGCACAGATTTCGTCAAACAGCGCAGCGCGGCGGGATTCATCCAGATGGGCTGCAATTTCATCCAGCAACAGGAGGGGCGCCGATCCACGCGCCCGTTTCTGCAGGCGCGCGGCGGCGAGAATTGTTGAAACCAGAAGCGCCTTTTGCTCACCCGTGGAACAGAGCGCTGCCGGCATGTTCTTGGCGCGATGGCGGACGGCAAGGTCGGTCCGGTGGGGGCCGACAAGAGCACGTCCCGCCTCGGCATCCAGCCGGCGGTTGCCCCGAAGCCGGTCGCGCAGGTCGTCTTCGGCGTCCACCGCGGCACCCCGGTCGAGCAGGTCCTCGATGCCGCCTTCCAGCGCAAAATCTGGCGCAGGAAAGGCGCTTATGCCCAGTTCCGCTGCATCCGCCAGGCTCTCAACGAACTGTCGTCGCGCCACAGCGAGGGCGACACCGGCTGCCGCCATCTGGTCCTCCAGCGCCGACAGCCAAGAGTCGTCAAACCGGCCATCGCGCAGCAGACGGCTGCGTTCCCGCATGGCGCGTTCATAGGCCGATACCTGCCCGGCATGGGCCGGCGTGAAACCGAACACCAGTCGGTCGAGAAACCGCCGGCGGTCAGTCGCCGAGTCCACGAACAGACGATCCATTTCTGGCGTCAGCCAGGCCATATGCATCACATCGCCCAAGCTGTTCTGGCTCTTGGCCTTGCGCCCATCGATATGCACGACCCTGCGGTCGCTCCGCTCCTCGTCCTGGCCGGTGGCGAAATCAGGATCCCGCCCGGTGCCCAGATTGAACGAGCCATCCGTTCCACACCCCTGGGCATTTACTGCCCAGGCGGGGCCGACGGACTGGCCCGGCGCGGGCAGCCGCTCAACTGCCGAAATACGCGCCCGCCGCAGACCGCGGCCCGGGGTCAGAAAAGACAACGCCTCCAGCAGATTGGTCTTGCCAACGCCATTGGGGCCCATCACCGCCACCGGCGCGCCCGACGTTTCCACCATGGCTTCCTGGTAAGATCGAAAATGGGACAGCGCCAGCCGGGTGACCCGCAGATCAGCGACCTGGCTTTCAGGCACTATTCCTGCAGTCAACGGCTCCGGGGTCGGCACATCGCTCAGGTGATCATCCTCAAACAGCAATGGCGGCCCCTAGACCCGCATCGGCATCAGGACGTAAAGCGCTGCCGAATCGGCAACATCCTTGATGATCGTGGGGGAGGCCGCATCCGCGAGCACAAACTGCATGGAGTCGCCTTCGATCTGGTTGGCGATATCCAGCAGGTAACGGGAATTGAAGCCGATCTCGAGCCCGTCGGCGGTATAGCCCACCTCCAGGTCCTCGCTGGCGCTGCCTGCGTCCGGGCTGGTCGCCGCCAGGGACAGACTGCCCTCCGACATGGTCAACTTGATGGCGCGAGATTTTTCGGTCGAGATGGTGGAGACCCGATCAACCGCATTGCGGAACACCTTGGAGTCCACATCCAGCGTCTTGTCATTGCCGGTGGGGATCACCCGGTCATAGTCCGGGAAGGTGCCGTCAATCAGCTTGGACGTCAGGATCACACTGCCGAAGCTGAAGCGAATCTTGTTCTCGGTCAGCGAAATTTTGACGTCGTCGCTTGATTCATCGATCAGCCGGCGCAGCTCGTTGACGGCTTTGCGGGGCACAATGACGCCCGGGATATTCTCTGCGCCCTGGGGCAGCGGCATTTCTATCCGCGCCAGACGATGACCGTCGGTGGCGACGGCCCGCAGCAGCTTGACGCCGTCCGCCTCTGCTGCGTGGAGATAGATCCCGTTCAGGTAATAGCGTGTTTCCTCGGTTGAAATCGCAAACCGGGTGCGGTCGACCAGTTGGCGAAGTTCGCCTGCCGGCAGAGTGAATTCGTTGCTCAGGTCCTCGCTGCCGATGGCCGGGAAATCGTCTTTCGGCAGGCTTTGCAGCGAAAAGTTGGAGCGGCCTGACCGGAGTTCCACCTGGCCGCCTTCACCTTCCAGGGAAAGCTCCACTTGCGAGCCATCCGGCAATTTGCGGACGATGTCGTAGAGCGTGTGGACCGGCGCCGTAACCGCGCCCTCCTGCTGCACGTCAGCCGGCGTGCGGTCGACAATGTCGATATCCATATCCGTAGCGCTGAGGCTCATATCTCCGCCATCGGCCTCGATCAGGACGTTGGACAGAATCGGAATTGCGTTGCGGCGCTCCACAACGCTCTGCACATGTGCCAGTGACTTGAGGATGGCAGCGCGCTCGATGGTCAGTTTCATCGCAACCCGTTGTTTCTAGGTGGACTCGCGGATCAGACTTCCGAAAAAGTCCCGCATTTCGGGAGATGACAGCGGTTATCTGGCGGGCAAACGGTGCAGCCTGGCGCCACCGCCGGTCATCAGTGGGCTCACACCTCTCACCGGACGCCTGTGCAGGGCATTTTCGACAGTAGACATTTCGCAATTGACGCGAAAATCACCTACCGACGAGCAACCAGAACGTGCCGCTATCAAGGTTAGCGATTATACCAGATTGGTGCCGATTCTACAGGAAATTCCAGCCACATTGACTTCACCCACAATATCTTGTGGGTAAAATCGTGGACGCCGCAAACCGTCAGCGGGACCGCTGGTCGCACCTCCTGCTGACGGTTTTGACTGGCTCGATCAGCTGCTCAGCATGCGCCGCAGCAGCTCCACATCCTCGTCCAGCGTCTTGTCGTCGGTGCGCAATTCTTCGATGCGCTTGACGGCGTGCATCACGGTCGTGTGGTCCCGTCCACCGAATTTCCGCCCGATATCCGGGAGCGAACGGGTGGTCAGAAGCTTGGCCAGATACATCGCCACCTGGCGCGGCCGCGCCACGGCACGGGACCGGCGCGGCGAATGCATATCCGCCATCCGGATGTTGTAGTGCTCGGTAACCTTTTTCTGGATTTCCTCGATGGTCACGTGCCGGTCGTTGGCGCGCAACAGGTCCTGCAACACGTCCTGGGCCATTTCCAGGTCGATGTGGCGCTTGACCAGGTCCGCATGGGCGGCGATGCGATTCAGCGCACCCTCCAGTTCGCGGACGTTGGAAGTGATTTTGTGCGCCAGGAACTCCATCACCGGCTGCGGGATCGTCTGACCCAGGTTCTCCGCCTTGATCTCCAGGATCGACAGCCGCAACTCGAATGTGGTCGGGTGGATGTCCGCCACCAGGCCCCAGCCGAGGCGGGACCGCAGCCGCTCCTCGACGCCTTCCAGGTCCACCGGCGACTTGTCGGCCGAAAAGACCACCTGCCGGTTCCGGTCCACCAGGGCGTTGAAGGTGTGGAAGAATTCCTCCTGGGTGGATTCCTTGCCGCTGATGAACTGGATGTCGTCAACCAGCAAGACATCGACCGAGCGGAAGCGGTCCTTGAATGCCATTGTATCCTTGAACCGGACCGCGCGAATGAACTCGAACATGAACCGCTCAGCAGAGATATAGACCACCTTGCGTTCCGGAGTGCGCTCGCGGATGCGCCAAGCAAGAGCGTGCATCAGGTGGGTCTTGCCGAGGCCCACACCGCCATAGAGGAACAGCGGATTGAAGGGCACTGTGTCGGCTTCGGCAACCCGGCGCGCCGCTGCGTAAGCCAGCTCGTTGGGCTTGGCGACGACGAAATTTTCAAATGTGAAGCGGCCATCCAGCGGGGCCGTATAGTCTTCGGTCCCTGAGCCGCGGGGGGTGGGGAAGCCGTCGCTCGACAGTTCCGGCTTCATATCCGAATGCACAGCAGATGGCGCTGACGCGTCCGACGCATCCGGCGCTTCCACGACCACACCGCGGATGCCCGCGGCCTCCTGCCGCCAGGTTTCAATCAGGCGGTCACCATAGTGGCTGGCAATCCAGTCGCGCAGGAAACGGGACGGCGCTGCCAGCATCGCCTTGCCCTCGTCGACCCGAGTGAGCGCCAGCGGCTTCAACCAATTGCGAAATGCCGCCTCGCCGAACTCGTCACGAAGACGGCTGCGCACCCGTACCCACGCCGCCTGATAGTCCGGCGTATTGAGGATCGGCATGCCCGTCTCTCGTGTCTCTTTTCCTGCCATATGCTGGTTCCCCCAACTTGATTATTTGACCCAGACCGCCACCCATTGGTTGGCTGCCGCCCAATTTTGATAGGTGCCTAGTCCTGTTTCCAGGGCAGGCCCTCTGCCTTCCACCCGGCTTGTTTGCCTCTGTGGCGCTCGCCGTCATGACCGCCTTCAAAGCCGTCTGAAACATTGAAACAAGGCCCCAACCCGGCAGCTGTCGCTGCGACGGCAGCCGCCTGTGACCGTGCTCCGGAACGGCAAATGAAATACAGAGGTTGCCCGCTCGAGAGTCCCGCTGATTCAAGCTGTTGCGTGAATTGCGGGTTCGGTTGCATGGTAGGAAACACCTGCCATTGCACAAGCATAGGTTGTTTTTCGGCTGCGGATAAATCCGGCACACCGACGAACGCCCATTCCGGTTGGCTGCGCACATCAATCAGCACCGCTGTGGCGTCTGACTGAAGCGCGGACCAAGCCTCTGCAGGACTCACGTCACCGGCATAGCTGGCGTTAACCATAGGTTTACTTCCCCCGGCAGCCGATTTTTTTCGGCTTATCCCACCTGAATAACTCAGGCATTGTTACCTAAATTCCCAAACGAATCCTAACAAAACCAAATACAGGCCAAATATTCAAAAACTGAGCAAAATAATCCTGCCTCCTGCTCACGCAGAAGCCGCCACTCACAAAATATATGTAATGTACTTGGCAGCCGGACCGGGCCCTGAAGGCTTATTTTTAGTTGCAGGCACGATGCGCGCCCCGTCCGGATACGAACTCACCTTACCCACGACGCCATCCACCTGCAAGCCATTCGGGGCACAAAAATGCAAAAATTGGGCTTGATTTTTGTCGCAACTGCGCTCCGTCGGGCCCGAGCTCGCAAGAATCATCCGCTAAGTTATTGAGTCACTTGAATTGGCGTTGATGCCCGCCGAACAACGTGCCTCCAGCCGGATGATGATTTATCTATATCAATCATAAGTGGTTCGCCCTATAGCCCGATGAATGACCGGGATCGGCCAACGATCAATGGCGCTGACGCATCATATTTGACGCAGGCTGGCGATCATTGAACGTGGTAATCCCCGCTTTCCGCATTCTTCCGCGCGAGCAGGGACAGGTGAGCAAACTTTTTTGTTTCGGACTTGGCTATGTGGCGACGGCCTTCGCCCGAACCGTGGCAGATCACTGGCGAATCGCCGGAACGCGCCGCACCCCCGGTGGATCAAGCACGGCTTGGCCCAGCCAGGATGCCAGTGACGTCGTTGGCTGGGACGCGTTTACCTATGATGGGGGACCGCTGTCAGCGGACGCGATGGCGGCGCTGGGGAACAGCACCCATTTGCTGTTCAGCATCCCGCCGGACGAGCGCGGCGATATCGCCCTGCGCAGCCTTGCAGCCGCCAGCGCGCAGATGCAGCATCTACACTGCGCTGTCTACCTGTCGACCACCGGGGTCTACGGCAACACAGAGGGGGCGTGGGTAGACGAGACCGCCCCCCTGCAGCCCACCAGCGGGCGCGGGCGAAACCGCGTTGTGGCCGAGCAGCAGGTGCGCGACTGGGCAGGACAACAAGAAGTGCCGCTGTTCATTTTCCGCCTGGCGGGCATCTACGGGCCGGGCCGGTCGGCCCTGGGCCAGCTCAAGGCAGGAACCGCCCGGCGTATCTACAAACCGGGGCAGGTCTTCTCGCGCATCCATGTGGCGGACATCGTGCAGGCGCTTTCTGCGGCATTCGACAACCCGGCGAAGGAAGGGACCTATAATCTGTGTGATGACGCCCCGGCGGCGGCCTGGGAGGTTATCGCTCATGCGGCCCGCATTCTGGAGATGCCGCCGCCGCCAGTCGTGCCAATCCACACAGCAGCGCTTTCGCCCATGGCGCGCAGCTTCTATGCCGACTGCCGGCGGGTGCGCAACGACCGGCTGAAACGCGATCTTGGCGTCACCCTGAAATACCCAACCTACAAGGACGGCCTGGCGGCTATCGCAGCGGATCTATGATCGCCCCAGATCAACCACCTCACCGACCACCCGGCACAGGCGGTCCAGGTCATGGGGCTCGGAGAGGCGGTGATCGCCGTCCTTGATGAACAGCAGTTCTACATCCGGAGACGTGAGGTTTTCGGCAATCCTGAGGGAATGCTCCCACGGCACATCCGGGTCGCGCATGCCATGGATCAGGCGGGTGGGACAGTCGAGCGCGATCGCCCCGCCCAGCAACAGGTGCCGCCGTCCGTCTTCCACCAGCTTTCGCGTGAACGGCGTTGGCTCCTCGCTGTATTCCGACGGCTGATACCAGACGCCGTCTTCTTCAATCGCCCGTTTTTGCTCAGGAGTCGCGGTCTTCCAAATCAGCTCTTCCGTGAAATCCGGCGCCGGCGCGATACCAACCATGCCGGCCAGCCGGTCTTTGTGCGCCAGCGCGGTCAGCAGCATGATCCAGCCACCCATGCTGGAGCCCACCAGCACCAGCGGGCCGTCGGTGAGCTGCGCGATGGCGTCAACGGCGTCCTCCACCCATTCGCCGATGGTGCCATCCTCAAAGGCGCCGGACGACTGGCCATGGCCTGAATAGTCGAACCGCAGAAAGGCCTGCCCCCGGGCCCGGCACCAGGTCTCCAGCGCCAGCGCCTTGCCCCCCTGCATGTCCGACCGGAAGCCCGGAAAGAAGACCACGCAGGGCGATTCGCCCGCCGTCCTGTGGTAGGCGATTGAGGTGCCGTTGGCCCGTGCTAGAATGGCGGCGGCCGGATCGCCGCTCATGACGGTTTCCGCTGTGGTCTCATCACAAAATACCTGATCTGATTGGGCCAACATCCGCCGACCAAACGCCCTTGGGGAAATATCGGTTGCTCCACGCCAATGCAACATCACCGGCGGCCCACCGCCCCTTCCTGATGCCCCCGCGATGACGGAGCAGGACCCAAACCGACCGTCTCCGAACGGGCCGGATTTGAACGGCATGTGCATTCTGCAGGTATTGCCGGCGCTTCAGTCAGGCGGTGTGGAACGCGGGACCATCGACGTGGCCATCGCGATTGCCGCGGCCGGCGGACGCCCAATTGTGGCCTCATCAGGCGGCGCCATGGTGCGGGAGTTGGACCGGCACGGAATTCAGCACCTGACCCTGCCGCTGGCGTCGAAGGCGCCGATGCAGATCAGACGCAACACCAACCTGCTGGCGGCCATCATCCGCGACCATCAGGTCGATCTGGTGCACGCCCGTTCCCGCGCACCGGCCTGGAGTGCCCGTGCCGCGGCGCGGCGGACCCGGCGGGCCTTTGTCACGACCTTCCACGGCACCTACAATTTCAGGGGCGGGTCTCGCGGCGCGCTGAAAAAGCGTTACAACGCAATCATGACCCGGGGCGACCGGATTATCGCCATCTCCGACTTCATAGCCGACCATATCAAGACCAACTACCGCGTGGATGCGGACCGAATTCGCGTGATCCACCGGGGCGTGGACCAGGAGATCTTTAACCCCGCAGCTGTTCCTGCGGCGCGCATGGCCAAGCTGGCGGATGACTGGCGGCTGCCCGACGGCGTGCCGGTCATCATGCTGCCGGGGCGACTGACGCGGTGGAAGGGACAGACCGTCTTTCTGGAAGCGCTTGCCAGGCTTGAGCGGCGCGATTTCGCAGCGGTGATTGTGGGCGACGCCCAGGGACGCGACAACTATGTGGCGGAACTGCAGAAGCTGGCCGACCAGCACAACCTGCACGCCGTGTTGCGTTTTGTGAACCACTGCAACGACATGCCGGCGGCCTTCATGCTGGCCGACCTTGTAATCTCCGCTTCGACGGACCCGGAGGCGTTCGGCCGGGTGCTCGTTGAGGCCCAGGCCATGGGCCGGCCGGTGATCGGGCCGGATCATGGCGGCGCCTGCGAAACCGTGGTGCCGGACCAGACCGGCTGGCTGGTGAAACCCGCCGATCCTGAAGAACTGGCGGCCGCCATCGACCGCGCCCTCGACATTGGTGACGATCAGCGCGCGCAAATTGCTGAATCTGGCCGCCGTAATGTCGCCCAAAAATTCACGAAGGATTTAATGTGTCTCCGTACACTAGCGGTCTACCAAGAGGTGGCAGCAGTAACAGGCCAAAGATGAACGCGCGCGTAGAACCGGTCGCTGAGCGGTCCGAAGTCCCAAAACACAGTAATATCCTCGTGATTCAGGCGGGGTCTTTTGGCGCCTGCGTTCAGTCCGTGGGGGCGATCCAGGGGATTCGCCAGCACCACATGACGGCGCAGATCAGCCTTCTGACAAATGCTGAATTTGCCGAATTTGCCCAAGAATCGCAGTTGGCCGACGATATTTTGCCGCTCACAGACGCCGGCTGGTGGGATGCGGGCGGCCGGATGGCCACCTCGCGGCGCCTGCGGCGGGGCGGATTTGACCGGGTTTACGACCTTGGCGGTGGTCGCGATGGCCGCCGGTACCGCCGTCTGATTCGGCAGGCGGAATGGTCTGCCACATCAGGTCAGGCGGGCCATCTGATCGACCGGCAGCGCGACCAGTTACACGACGCCGGAATTGCCGGTGTGCCCCTTGCGGACCTGAGCTGGGTTTCGGCCGATATCAGCGGCTATGGCCTTGAGGGCCGCTACGTCCTGTTCGTTCTTGCCGGCGAAGACAAACAGGCCCAGCACTGGCCGGCGGAGAAATACGCGGCTCTCGCCCGACGTCTGCTCCGGGTCAATCTTACCCCGGTGCTGCTGGGCAATGCCGCCGGAGACGAATTGCTGAAGGTGGTTCGCGGCACAGGTGTGGGCATCCGCAACCTGATGGGCCGGACAACCCCGGCGCAAATCGCGGAGCTGGCCCGCGGCGCCTCTGGCGCCATTGGCAATGACACCGACATCATGCACCTGGTCACCCTGTCAGGATGCCCGACCCTGGTGCTGTATCCACGAGAGTCCACACCTACATCGGACGCACCCCGGCCGGGGGCCCAGGGTGGCCGCGTGCTGGGTCTGCAGCGGGACGACCTGCGTGGATTGTCTGTGGACGAAGTCGAAGAGTCGCTGCCCTTCCCCCTGACATGACCTTGACTTGGGTTGGCCCCCGTTTACATAGACAGGCCATTGCCTGACCGGCACCTGATGATCGGAACTGCCATGGCCCTTGCCGGCGAAACAACAGCCGCAGCCATTACCATTACGCTGCCAGATGGCGCGCAACGAACCTTTGACCGTCCTGTGACAGGCGCAGAGCTGGCCGCGGATATCGGACCCGGGCTGGCCAAGGCTGCGCTCGCCATCCGGTTGGAGGGTGCGGTCAAGGATCTTGCCCATGTCATCGACGCCGATGCCGAGGTGTCGATCGTCACGGCCAGGGATGCCGATGCCCTCGAGCTGATCCGGCACGACGCCGCCCATATTCTGGCGGAGGCCGTGCAGGAGCTGTGGCCGGGCACGCAGATCACGTTTGGCCCCGCGACCGAAGACGGCTTCTATTACGACTTCCATCGCAAAGAGCCGTTCTCCCCGGAAAACTTCGAGCAGATCGAGGCCAAGATGGCCGAGATCGTCGACCGCAATGAGACCATTACCCGGCATGTCTGGGACCGCGCCGATGCGGTTGCCCATTTCGAGAAAGCCGGTGAGACGTTCAAGGCCGAATGGGTCGGCCAGCTGCCCGACGGCGAGGATATCTCGATCTATAGCCAGGGCGACTGGCTGGATCTCTGCGTTGGGCCGCACCTGCCGTCCACGGGGAAGCTGCCCAAGGCCTTCAAGCTGATGAAGGTGGCGGGCGCCTATTGGCGGGGCGACCCGAAAAACCCGCAACTGCAACGCATTTACGGCACCGCCTGGCGCGACCCGAAAGAACTGAAAGCCTATCTGCACCGACTGGAGGAAGCAGAGAAACGCGACCATCGCCGCCTGGGCCGCGACATGAACCTGTTCCACATTCAGCAGGAGGCGGTCGGCAGCGTCTTCTGGCACCCGCACGGCTGGACGCTTTACCGCACGGTGGAGCGCTACATGCGCGCGCGGCTGGAAAACGCGGACTATGTGGAGGTGAAGACCCCGCAGCTGATCGACCGTGAATTGTGGGAGCGATCCGGCCACTGGGAGAAATTCCGCGAGCACATGTTCGTTGCTGAGGTAGATGAATCGCCCTCAGCCGACATGGCGGATCACGATGTGGAGCACCATGACGGCACCGGCGGCGACAACAAGAAGATGTTGGCGCTGAAGCCGATGAACTGCCCGGCCCATGTGCAGATCTTTCGCCAGGGCATCAAGAGCTATCGTGACCTGCCGCTGCGCATGGCCGAGTTCGGGTCCTGTCACCGCTACGAGCCGTCTGGCGCTTTGCATGGCATCATGCGGGTGCGCGCCTTCACCCAGGACGACGCACATATCTTCTGTACGGAAGACCAGATCAACAGCGAGTCGAAGATTTTTTGCGACCTGCTGATCCAGATCTACAAGGATTTCGGCTTCGAGGATGTGCTGATCAAGTTCGCCGACCGGCCGCCGGTGCGTGCGGGCGACGACGCCACCTGGGACCGTGCCGAGGAAGCGCTGCGCCAGGCCATCGAGGAGACGGGCCTGCCCTACGAGATGAACCCGGGCGAGGGCGCTTTCTACGGACCGAAGCTGGAATATGTGCTGCGCGACGCCATCGGCCGCGACTGGCAATGCGGCACCCTGCAGGTGGATTTTGTGTTGCCCGAGAGGCTGGACGCCAAATATGTGGGCGAGGACGGCGCCACCCACCGTCCGGTCATGCTCCACCGGGCGATCCTGGGCTCATTCGAGCGGTTCCTGGGTGTGCTGATCGAGCATTATGCCGGCCGCCTGCCCATGTGGCTCGCCCCGGTGCAGGCCATGGTGGCGACCATTGTCAGCGACGCTGACGATTGGGCCACACAGGTGAAACAGGCCGCCGCCGACGCTGGCCTGCGGGTGGAGACCGACCTGCGCAACGAGAAGATCAACTACAAAGTCCGCGAGCACAGCCTGGCCAAGATCCCGGCGCTTTTGGTCGTGGGCAAGAGGGAAGCGGAAGAGGGTACGGTGACGATCCGGCGCCTGGGCCAGAAAGAGCAGGAGACTCTGCCGCTGGATGCGGCGATTGCTGCGTTGCAACAAAACGCCAAGCCGCCCATTTCTTTGTGAACCCAATCAAGGTAAAATATGTGAGGTTGCCGGCCCGTGCATGACAGTGTGGCGGGACGGTTAGCCGGGTGGTATGTCCGGCAGAGCCATAACGTGTGTCTACAGAGGAGAACAGACCTATCGCAAGACCCAGAGGGCCGATTGCCCCGCCCACCAAAGGCGGGCCACGGGCAAATGAAGATATTCAGGTGGCAAGCGTCCGCCTGATAGACGCCGAAGGTGAACAGATCGGCGTCGTTACCATAGACGATGCGCGTCAGCGCGCGGACAATGTGGGCCTCGACCTTGTCGAGATCTCACCGAATGCTGATCCGCCGGTGTGCAAGATTCTCGACCTCGGCAAGCTCAAATACGAGCAGCAGAAAAAGAAGAACGAGGCGCGGAAAAAGCAAAAAACCATCGACGTCAAAGAAATCAAGATGCGTCCGAACATCGACACGCACGACTATGACGTGAAGCTCCGGAACGCATTGAAATTCCTGGATCAAGGCGACAAGGTGAAAGTGACCTTGCGTTTCAGGGGCCGCGAAATGGCCCACCAGGACCTGGCAGCCAAAGTTCTTGACCGGGTAAAGAACGACCTTGAAGAAGTAGGCAAGGTCGAGCAGTTCCCGAAGATGGAAGGCCGCCAGATGATTATGATCTTGTCTCCTAAATAACCGTACCGCGGGGGCGGCTATCGCCGGGCCGGCGCAGCTGTGCGCAGCCGCCCGGACAGGCGGAATCCGTCCCGCGCGTTTGCGGCCATCAGCGTCAGATTGAGCGCGCCGGCAGTCAGTTCGAGCCCTTGCACGGTGACGAAGAGGCCGTCGAAGACGCCGGCGTTCGCCCGCAGCGCCAGAAATATGGCCGACGGCAACAGCACGCAAAGGCCGTTGACGCCGATCACTTTCATTCGCCGTTGCTTGGCTAAGGCGGCCCCTTTCGGGTCCGCGCCGGCCAGGCGCGCGCCCGAAATCCCCGCGGTCGCAATCAGCGGCACCAGTAAAAGCATGGCCCAGGCGATGGCAGTCTTGACGGTGGCGACCGCGGTCTCCGATCCGAACGATTCGACAATCACAGTCGAGGTCCAGAAAACTGCGATGACCGCTGCAGCCGCCATGCCCGTCGCCGCGTGCAGTCTGACCAGATTTTTGCGTTGAAGGGTCATGATACTCTCCTTGCGAAGGGTGCGTTTCAGGAATAATATAGTACACTATATAATATACATAGCGTGCTATACAATGACAAAATTGCAACGCAACGCATCCGCCGGATACATGACCAACTGGGCCGCGCGCCTGTTCGCCCGCGCCATGGACCGGCGAATCGCCCACCTCGGCCTGTCCTCGGGGCAGTTGCCGGTCATTTTCGCGCTCGCCGGCGGCGGCAGCCTCAGCCAGAAGGCGCTGACCGAGGCGGCGGCCATCGAACAGCCGACCATGGCCGCCACGCTTTCGCGCATGGAAAAGGCCGGGCTGGTGACCCGGACTGTCGACCCGGAGGACCGTCGGCGCAGCCTGGTCCAGCTGACGCCCACAGCCCTTGAACAGGTGACCGAGGTGCAGCAGGCGGTGGCAGACGTCAACGAGGCGGCGCTGGCCGGCCTGTCGCCTGCGGACCGCCAGACCTACTTGCGCCTGCTTGATGCCGTGGCCGAGGGACTTGAGAAGGCAACCGGCGCATAGGCGGCCACCGCGCAGCGCCGGGAATTACAGCGTCCGGCGACAGGGAGTGCCAAAATCCCGCCGCATTGCGTAGACTTAGTAGACTTAAGTGTAAGCACGAAGCAGTGGGACACAGCGGGATCGACCATGTTCTGGTGGCCGGACGATGATCGACAGAGTTCAGCAGCGCAGGCAGCGAAGCTTGCGCCGCGACCGCTGTTGAGCCACCCGCGCGCTGCTGCCCGTCTTGGTTGGTGGTCCTTCTCTCTCGGCCCGCTGATGCTGGTGACGGCGCTGCTGCTGGTCGCGTCCTGGTTCGTTACGTTCATGACCGTGGAACGCCTGTGGTTCTGGGAAAATGAGGTGTCGCTCTACTCCGGCATCCTCGACCTGGCCGAGCGGGACGAATGGCTGCTTTTCATGGTCATCCTGGTTTTCTCCATGCTGTTTCCGGCGATCAAGCTGCTGGCAGGGCTATATATCTGGGCGCGACTGGATGCCGGTGCGCAGGCCGCCCACCGGGCGTTGAGCATGGTTCAGGTGATGGGCAAGTGGTCCATGGTGGACGTCTTCGTGGTCGCACTCACCGTGGTTGCCATCAACATCACCATCATCGCCGACGTGGACGTGAACGCCGGCATCTACATGTTCTGTGCCGCCGTGTTTCTCTCCATGATCGAGATGCAGTTGCTCGAACGGGTGATCCGCCGCGCCCACCCGCCGGAAACCAACGCGCAGGCGCGCTAAATCGCGCGGATTGAACTGTGCCGCCTGGGTTGCCTCGACGCCAAAACGCGGCTATATACCCCGCTCTCCAATATCCGGGCGGCATGGCTCACCAAGGGCATGCCTCCGCCGCCCCGAAAGCGACAGGTCGCACCGGCCAGCAACTAGCGACGCCGTAACGACGACCGCATCACACCTTAGTCAAGAAGGATCGCAAAATGCCCAAGCTGAAGACCAAAAGCTCGGCCAAGAAACGGTTCAAGGTCACGGGCAGTGGCAAAATTACGGCCTTTTCGGCCTATAAGCGCCACAACCTCGTAGGCCGCACCAAGAAGATGAAGCGGGCCAACCGGCAGGCGAACGTATTGTCCGCGCCGGACCAGAAGATCGTCCGCAAGTGGATGCCCTACGACCGGTAGGCCACCGCCTTCTTTTTCCGGCAGGCCGCCTGAATACAGGCCCGGCCGCCCAGAACCGCATTTTTTTGGAGTTGAGATATGTCACGCGTCAAACGGGGCGTCACCAAACAGGCCCGGCACAAGAAAGTCATCAAGCAGGCGAAAGGTGCCCGCGGCCGCTCGAAAAACACCTTCCGCGCCGCCAACCAGCGGGTCGAGAAAAACCTGCAATACGCCTATCGCGACCGCAAGGTCCGCAAGCGCACCTTCCGCGCGTTGTGGATCCAGCGCATCAACGCTGGCGCCCGCGAACATGGCCTAACCTACAGCCAGTTCATGAACGGCCTGAGCCTGGCGGGCATCGAACTGGACCGCAAGGTTCTGGCCGACATGGCCGCCCGCGACCCGGCCGCCTTCAAGTCCGTCGTCGACGCCGCCCAGGCAGCGCTCGACTGACCACGGCCCCCCAGCGCAATGGGTATCGGAGGGGCCGCGGACGACGCTGGCCCCTCTTTCATTTGCGCCCCTTTCATTTGCCCCTCTTTTATTTACAGGGGCGCCCGCCTATGACTGACGCTAATTACGGGCGCCATATTCACCAAAGAGCCACCAACGAGCCGATCCATGGACAATCTCGACGATCTGAAAGCGGAACTGCTTGAGGCGGTTGCTGGTGCGGGCGATGCCGCGACGCTGGAAACCGCAAGGGTGGCCGCGCTCGGCAAAAAGGGCCGCATCACGGCGATGATGAAGACCCTGGGCGGACTGGACCCGGTCGCGCGCAAGGCCACCGGACAGGCGCTGAATGCGCTGCGCGACGAAGTACAGGGCGCCATCGACGCCCGCAAGATCGACCTCGAGTCGGCTGACCTGAACGCGCGGCTCGCGACGGAAAAGGTGGACGTGACCCTGCCGGCACGGCCCGACCCTATGGGCCGGCTGCATCCGATCACCCAGACCATCGAAGAGGTCTCCGCGATCTTCGGCGAGATGGGCTTCGAGATTGCCGAAGGGCCGGACATCGAGACCGACTGGTACAACTTCACTGCGCTCAACATCCCGCGCGAACACCCGGCGCGCCAGATGTTCGACACCTTCTACATGGCCGGATCCGCCGACCAGCTTGAGGGCGCCGGCGCGCAACTGCCCGCGCACCTTCATGGCGGCATCATGCAGGGCGGGCCCGAGCGGGAAGTGATGCTGTTGCGGACCCACACGTCGCCGGTCCAGATCCGCACCATGGAGAAGCAGGAACCGCCGATCCGCATTCTCTGCCCGGGCCGCACCTATCGTTGCGATTCGGACATGACCCACACGCCCATGTTCCACCAGTTCGAGGGGCTGGTGATCGACGAGGCCACCCATATGGGCCACCTGAAGGGCTGTTTGATCGAGTTCTGCGAAGCCTATTTCGAGGTCGAGGACGTGCCCGTGCGCTTCCGGCCGTCGCACTTCCCCTTCACGGAGCCGTCCGCCGAGGTCGACATCGGCTGCAACAAGCGCGACGGCGGACTGACCATCGGCCACCAGGGCGACGAATATGACGACTGGCTGGAAATTCTGGGCAGCGGCATGGTGCATCCACGCGTAATCGAGATGTGCGGCCTGGACCCGGAGAAGTACCAGGGCTTCGCCTTTGGCATGGGCTGCGAGCGCATTGCCATGCTGAAATACGGCATCCCCGATCTGCGTACCTTCTTCGACGCCGACACCCGCTGGCTGAAGCATTATGGCTTCCTGCCGCTCGACGTGCCCAGCCTGACCGGCGGCCTGGGGCAGTAAACCCGGTCTTCTGCCAGGCCGCACACCGGCCTATTCTTCGCCGTCATGTCCCAACGCAATGTCATCAACACCGAGGCGGTCGACGCCTATGTGGCCGCCGTGGCGGAATTGGCCGACGCAACCGCCGCGCAGAACTGGATCACGCGCTCGGTCCGGCGCTGGATTCTGCGCGAGCACCCGCGTCACTATCTGGTGCAGCGCGACCGGATAACGGGCGATGTACTGCTGGTTGATCCCGAGGAAGAAGAAGACTTCGACACCCGGGTCTACGACAGCCCCCTGCCGGACTGGGCCGACTTTGCGCTCGATCATCCGCCAGAGGACGGCAGCGCGATTGTCTTCCTGCGCCTGGACGGCCGCCTGTCCAAGCGCATCCGCCAGGTAACAGCCTGGCTGAACGAAGGCCTCGCGCCCGACGACGTCGAAAGGGCGCTCAACCGCATGGGCTTCCCCCAGGCCGAAGATCTGGCCCGCAAATGGCGGCGGACGATGAAACATAGCCGGTATCCGGGCGCCCGGGAATCAGGCGCCGTGCCGGTGTTCCACCACTATGACGCCACCATCGTGCAGCTGACGTCGCCGGGTGCTCTGCGCTTCGAAGGCGACCGGATGCGCCATTGTGCGGGTGAATATGACCTGCTGGTCGCCGACTCCGTGTGCGAGGTCTATTCGGTGCGCGACGCGAAAAACAACCCGCACGCGACCATCGAGGTCGAGCCCGACGGCACGGTGCTGCAGGTCAAGGGGTTGGCCAACGGCAGCGTTGACCCCCGCTGGCGCCTGGCGATCCGCGCTTTCGTGCACCAGCGCAACTATGTGGTGGTGGGCGACGCCGATAACGTGGCGGTGCTGTCCTTTCTGGAACAGCCGACCCTTGCAAAGCTGGAGGCAACCCTGTGTTCCCGGGAAGGCCGGCATCTGCTGCGCGCCTACCGTTTTGTCGGCCGGGACACATTGAGCTTCGCCGACAGCGAGGTCCTGGCGCGCCTGATCATCGCCAACGCTGGCCAACTGTCCAGTGACGCGCTGGCCGGCGCCTTCCGTGCCTTTGCGCCGCCGCCCGGCCGGGCGATGCGTGTTCATCCGACCGCCGGCCACTGGGTCTACGACATGTATATCCCGGTGATGCGGGTGAATCTGCCGCTCGCGCTGCTGAATATGGTGCGGGAAGGCATCTTCCGCGCGGCGGGTTTTGAGGAGCCCGCCCGGGAGGTTTTGCGCACCGCACAGGACCTCTTGCCCGCCCTCGCCTTCCGCCCGGCGGACAGCCTCTACAATCTGGGGCCGCGCCGCCAGGTTCACTGGTTCCTGGACTATATGTGGGGCAGCGCCGCGGATTTCCTTGCCGACGGCGACATCGACATCACCGCCCAGCGCCGGCTGCGCCACCTGGCCCTCCGCCGGCGCATGAACCAGGCCAAGGCGCGGGTCGCCAGCCGCAGTGCGCCCCGCAGCGCCGGCCACGATGCGGTGCGGGCGCTGCTGGATGACAAGACCGCGCCCTATGTCATCTGAGGGAGCGTCATTTGAGGCGCGGCGCCGGTCAGGCCGATGCGGCAGGGAAACGCGTTGGTGCGCCACCGCCAACTTGATAGAAAGACCGCTATTGTTCGAGGCTTCCTGATCGCCGGGAGGCCGCTCGTTGGAAGTGCCTTATGAAATTCACGCTGAGCTGGCTGAAAGAATATCTGGAGACCGATGCGCCGATCGCTGAGATCGGTGACAAGCTGACCGCGATCGGCCTCGAAGTGGAGGCGATTGAGGATCAGGCCGCGCAGCTGGCTGCCTTTACGGTCGCCCATGTGGTCAGTGCGGAAAAGCATCCCGACGCCGACCGGCTGCAGGTCTGCGTGGTCGATACCGGCGAGGCGCAGGTGCAGGTGGTCTGCGGCGCACCCAACGCCCGCGCGGGCATGAAGGGCGTCTTTGCGCCCGTAGGCAGCTATATCCCCGGCTCCGACATGACGCTCAAGGCCGGCAAGATCCGCGGCCAGGAATCCAACGGCATGCTGGTGTCCGAGAAGGAAATGGGGCTCTCCGACGAGCATGAAGGCATCATCGAACTGCCGGACGACGCAGCCGTGGGCGAGCCCTTTGCCAGCCTGATGGGTCTCGACGACCCGATGATCGAGATTGCGATCACGCCCAACCGGCAGGACGCGCTGGGCGTCTATGGCATCGCGCGGGACCTGGCAGCTTCCGGCATCGGCACACTCAAGGCTTATGACGCGGCCGCGGTTGAGGGCCAATTCGACAGTCCCATCGCTTGGAAACGGGACCTGCCTGCGGACAAAGAGGACGCCTGCCCGCTGGTGGTGGGCCGCTATTTCCGCAACGTCAAGAACGGCCCCAGCCCGGAATGGCTGCAGCAACGCCTGCGTGCCATCGGCCTCCGGCCCATCAGCGCGCTTGTCGATATCACCAATTTCGTCACCTACGACCTGGGCCGGCCGCTGCATGTGTTCGACGCGGACAAGCTGGCCGGTGATCTGACCATGCGGATGGCGAGTGACGGTGAGGAGATCCTGGCCCTGGACGGCCGCAGCTACACCCTCGACAGCGAAATGGTGGTGATCGCCGACGCAGAGGCCGCCCACGCCATCGGCGGTGTCATGGGCGGGGAGAACACGGGCTGTCAGGACGACACCACCAACGTCTTCCTTGAGGTGGCGCTGTTTGACCCGATCCGGGTCGCCACCACCGGCCGCAAGCTCAACATCAATTCCGACGCCCGCTATCGCTTCGAGCGGGGGGTCGACCCGGAATCCGCCTGGTGGGGCGCGGAGGTGGCGGCCCGGCTGGTGCTGGAATTCTGCGGCGGCGAGCCGAGCCACGCGGTGCACGCCGGCGAGATGCCCGACTGGCAACGGCAGGTCACCTATCACCCGACGCGGGTGGAGAGCCTGGGAGGCGTCGATGTCCCGGAAGCCGAGCAGAAACGCATTCTCGAAGCCCTCGGCTTCATTTTCGACGGCGACCAGAAAGATGAATCCGGCGATGCCTGGACCCTGCAGGTGCCGCCGTGGCGGCGCGACGCCCATGGTGAGGCGGACCTGGTCGAGGACGTCCTGCGCATCCATGGCTTCGATAAGGTGCCGGTGGTGCCCATGCGCTCGCCGACGCCACTGCCCCGCAACATCCTGACCCCGTTGCAGCGGCGCACGCGCCTGGCGCAGCGGGCGCTGGCTGCCCGTGGCCTGCTGGAGGCGGTCACCTGGTCCTTCATGCGCCAGGATCACGCGGCGCTGTTCGGCGGCGGCGGCGAGGACATGCAACTGGCCAACCCCATCTCCGTCGAGCTGGACGCCATGCGCCCGTCGATCCTGCCCAATCTGATCGCGGCGGCGGGGCGAAATGCCGACAAGGGGCTGGGCGACAGCGGACTCTTTGAGGTCGGACCGCAATATCGCGGCCTTGCACCGGAAGACCAGTCGCTGGTGGCCAGCGGCATCCGCAGCGGCGATGCCGATGCCCGTCACTGGGAAGACAAGCCCCGCGCCGTGGATGTGTTCGACGCCAAGGCCGATGCGCTGGCCGCGCTCGACGCCGCGGGCGCACCAGTTGCCAGCCTGCAGGTGAGCGATGAGACGCCGGACTGGTACCACCCGGGCCGCGCCGGCAGCTTTCGCCTGGGCAACAAGGTGTTGGGCACGTTCGGCGAGATCCACCCCGGCGTGCTGCGCCGCCTTGACGTTGCCGGCCCTGTCGTCGGATTCGAGGTGATGCTCGACAACCTGCCGCCGCAGAAGGCCAAGGCCAGCAAGACCCGGCCGTTGCTGCGCCCATCCGCCTTCCAGCCGGTGGAGCGTGACTTCGCTTTTGTGGTCGATGCGGACATTCCGGCGGACAAGTTGGTGCGGGCCGCCTGGGGGGCGGACAAGGCGCTGGTCAGCGACGTGACCCTGTTCGACGTCTACGAAGGCGAGACGATCGGCGCGGGCAAGAAATCCATCGCGCTCAGCGTCACCCTGCAGCCGACAGAAGCGACCCTCACCGACGAGGAAATCGACGCCATCGCCCAGAAGGTTGTCGCCAATGTCGCGAAACAGACCGGCGGCGAACTCAGGGGGTAGTCGCCGGTTTTATTTGACCTGGTCATGATTGACCCGGTTATGTTTGACCTGTGTCATCCCGACGTGACGGGCCTGCGCTAATCTCCTGCCGGAGGTACGATGACCCAAACCAAGCAACAACGTCAGATCGATCCATTGATGCCGCAGGACATGGCGGTGTTGGCGGAAAGCGTGGGCGTGCAGAAAGCCGGCCGCGATACCATCACGCTCTTCGCCCTGGCCGTCCTCGCGGGCGCCTTCATCGCCTTCGGCGCGATCTTCATGACCGTCACGATCACAACCGGCAGCGGCGATGCCCTGCCCTTCGGGGTGACGCGCCTCTTGGGCGGCACGGTGTTTGCGCTGGGGCTGATTCTGGTGGTGATCGGCGGTGCAGAGCTGTTTACCGGCGATAATCTCATGGTCATGGCCTGGGCGGGCCGGCGGGTGTCGACCCGGCGGCTGCTGTATGTCTGGGCGGTTGTGTTTGCCGGCAATATGGCCGGCGCGGTGGGCACGGCGGCCCTGGTATTTCTCGCCGGCCATCATGGCCTGGGGGGCGGCGCCGTGGGCGTGACGCTGCTGCGCATCGCGGCGGCCAAATCCTCGCTATCGCCGGTGGAAGGCTTCTTCCTGGGCGTGCTGTGCAATGTGCTGGTGTGCCTGGCGGTATGGATGACCTTCAGCGCCCGCTCCGTGATTGGCAAAGTCGCCGTGATCGTGCCGCCGATTGCCGCCTTCGTCGCTGCCGGATTTGAGCATTCCATCGCCAACCTCTATTTCCTGCCCCTGGGGCATGCCATCCACGCCCTGGCGGGCCCGGATTTCTGGCAGGCCGCCGGGACGACCGCCGGCGCGTTCAAGTCCCTGACCTGGGGCGGCAGCCTGACCAACATCGTCAGCGTCACCGCCGGCAATATCGTCGGCGGCGGCGGGTTGGTGGGTGCGGTCTACTGGTTCGTCTATTTGCGGCGGCGGTCCGAGGGCGACGAATGAGCCTGCAACCCCAGGCGCAACCAAAGGGGCACCCTCATGGGCCCGTATGGCGAGGAATTCTCGGCCTCACAGCAGCAGCGGCGCTCCTGTTCGGGCCGGCTGCGGGCAACGCGCAGGCGCAAAGCCTTTTTCCCCGCCTGTTCCAAAAACTAAGCCCTGGCATGTCCCGGGGCCGGGCGGTCGCGATCCTGAAATATGGCGGCGCACGCATCGTGTCCCGGCAGAGCGACAACGCCCTCGCCGATGCCCTCTGCCACCCGGCTGACACGGCATGCCGCCGGAAACTGCTGTTTACCGCCAGAATCGTCGCCCAGCGGCAGGGCCGGCTCTATAGCCTGAACCTGACCTCGGGCCTGACCGGCAACCGGGTCTACCAGGTGGCGCTGGTTGCGGCCCGGCCGGCGGGCATGGCTCTGGCCGTTCATCGCGCCCGCATAGCGAAGGCGCTGGATCAGAAGCCCGTTGGCCGGGGCAAGATCGCCATGTGGCGGCCCAAGGATGTGGACTGGACGCTGATCGTGTCCTGGACCAACGACCGCTATACCGCGGTCAAACGCGACACCCGGTTGCTGCGCGAGGATCGTATCGCCCGGGACCGCCGCCGCCGGGGGCGCTGATCGCCGGCCCTCCCCGTCCTTCGCGGCTTGAAAAATCGGAAATAATACCTATTTCTCAAATCGTTCTTTGACAGGTGAAAATCAGAAATCTTACCGCGCCAACGGCACGGTGCGGCAGGTGATTGGGTGACGAGTCACCGGCCTCTCCCACAAAACACCACATCTGAGAAAAACATCCCGCGGCCACCGCGACAGCAACAAACCGCAACAAAAAGCAACATTTCGCAACGTTTCAAAAAAATCCGCGTCGGCCCGCCATCTCAGGCGCCCGCGTCGTCCAACCAGCTCACGTGGGCGGATACAACCCGCCATCCTTCCGGCAGCCTGACCCAGGTCTGGCTTTGCCGTCCCCGCCGGCCGCTGGCGACGCGGGTGAATTCCGTATTGGCGGTGGCAACGTCATCGCCAAACGCCGTGACGACCGTGCGTTCCAGGGTGCGGGCGTCGGCCGACCGGCGGGCCCGCGCGGCAGCGATTTCGGCATGGCCATAGCCATTGACGCCGATGCCATAGCGGATTGTACGCGGATCATCCCAAAAGGTTTGATTCAGGACATCAATGTCGTTGTCCATGAGCGCGCGCTCATACGCATCAAAGGCGGCGGTGACTTCCGCAACCACGTCCGGGTCGTTCAGTTTCATGGGGGCCTCCGGGAGGCGTCTCAAGGAGTTGTCAGGTGGACGAACTCGCCCATCACCAGCGCCGCCGCAATTATCGACAGCGCCGTGGTCAGCAGCACCGTTGCGGCGGCCCGCTGGACATAGATGCCATAGTGGGATGCCAGGAGGAAGACGTTCACGCCGCTGGGCATGCTGGCGTTAATGGTGGCAACGGCGACCAGCAGCGGCTCGAGCTGGAACACATACTGGGCGGAAATGAAGACCATCACTGGCAGAACTGCCAGCTTGAGTGTGGTCATCGTCGCCGTCTGGCTGAAATCACCGCGGATGCGGAACTGCACCAGTGTCGCCCCGAGCGCAAACAAAGCCGCCGGCGCCGCCACATTCGCGAGAAGGCCAATAAACCGCTCCGCAATCGGGTGGTAGCCGAAGCCGGTCAGCGCCCAAAGCGCGCCGGCCGCCATGCCCACCACCGGCGGATTCTTCAACAGGGAGCGGGCAATGGTCCAGGACGTAGCGAGAAAACTGGTATTGGCCGCCTCACCCTCGCGGGCGCGGGCAATCTCGATCAGGATGGTTGGCAGCGCGATCAGCACGATTGGATGGATCGAGATGATCAGGGTCAGCGGCACCAACCCGCGCTCGCCATAGGCAAAGCTGACCAGCGCCAGCCCCAGCAGCACCGTGTTGGAGAAGCTGGCGCCCATGGCCATCATCGCCCGCTCCTGCGCCGGCAGATGAAAAACGTGGCGCGCCAAGAGCCAGGTCACGCCAAACAGCAGGAAAACCGGCAAGTAATAGGCGAGAAAGATGGTCGGGTCGGCATTCTCGAGATTCTCCAGCTTGCTCATGGTGCGGAAGAGCAGTGCCGGGATCGCGCAGTAGAAGACGAAATTGTTGATGCCGCTGACGCCCGCCTTGGTGATCAACGGCGTCTTGCCCATGATGTAACCAAGGAGAATCAACCCGAAGACAGGCAGAATAATGGGAAGGGTGGCGTCCATAGAGGCGTCTTGCTGTGGCAGGCCCACCGGTGTAGCGCAGGCGGCGACAACGGCCTACCCCCCAATCCGCCGCTTCAACCTGCCTCTTGCCAATGGCCGTGGCGGAGCGCACATGAAGCGCTGAAAATCAACGTTTTACATGACATTTTCGACCATATGACCGACCTCGACCATATCCGCAATTTTTCGATCATTGCCCATATCGATCATGGCAAATCGACCCTTGCTGACCGGCTGATTCAGGTCACCGGCGGGCTGACCGTCCGTGAGATGAAGGAGCAGGTGCTCGACTCGATGGATATCGAGCGTGAGCGGGGCATCACGATCAAGGCCCAGACCGTACGCCTGCTCTACAAGGCCGACGACGGCGAGACCTACGAACTGAACCTGATGGACACGCCCGGCCACGTGGATTTTTCCTACGAGGTCAGCCGTTCGCTGGCAGCGTGCGAGGGTTCATTGCTGGTGGTCGACGCGTCACAGGGGGTGGAAGCGCAAACACTGGCCAATGTCTATCTGGCGCTCGATGCCAATAACGAAATCGTGCCGGTGCTGAACAAGATCGACCTGCCAGCGGCCGAGCCCGAGCGCATCAAGCAGCAGATCGAGGATGTGATTGGCCTGGATGCGTCCGACGCATTGCCGATTTCAGCCAAGACCGGCCAGGGCGTGAAAGAAGTGCTGGAAGCGCTGGTAAAGCGCCTGCCCGCGCCCAAAGGTGATCGTAGCGCGCCCCTGAAAGCGTTGCTGGTGGACAGCTGGTACGACAGTTACCTGGGAGTCATCACCCTGGTGCGTGTTGTGGATGGCGTGCTGAAGAAGGGCCAGAAAATCCGCATGATGGCCGCAGGCGCCTCCTATGACGTGGACGGGGTCGGCGTCTTCACGCCCAAACGGGAAATGGTCGGCGAGTTGGGACCAGGGCAGATCGGCTTCATCCTGGCAGGCATCAAGACCGTGGCGGACACTCAGGTAGGCGACACGCTGACCGACGAGCGACGGCCGGCCGGGGAGCCATTGCCGGGCTTCCAGCCGTCGCTGCCCGTTGTGTTTTGCGGCATGTTCCCGGTGGACAATGGCGAGTTCGAGCATCTGCGTGATTCGCTGCAGAAACTGGCGCTCAACGATTCGAGTTTCCATTGGGAGCCGGAAAGCTCCGCCGCGCTCGGCTCTGGCTTTCGCTGCGGGTTTCTGGGGCT
>JAJFFJ010000107.1 GCA_021776685.1 Alphaproteobacteria bacterium | reverse complement strand
CAGGCCATCATCAAGAATATGGGTGTGCCCTTCCGGCCCCATTCCGTGCATTTCGTCGACGACCTGCCGAAGACCCGCAACATGAAGATTATGCGCCGGGTGATCCGCGCGGCCTGGCTGGGCAACGACCCTGGCGATCTGTCGACCCTGGTCAATCCGGAGGCGGTGCAAAAACTGCCGCGTATGGACGGGTAGTCAATGCAAGGACTCGACGACGCGCAGGTCTATCTGCCGGACCTGTGGGCCACCTATGCCAAATATCAGCCGGCGAAACACGCAATCGTCTGTGGTGGCGACACGGCGACCTGGGCCGAATTCGACAGGGGCATGAACCGGGTTGCCAATCGCCTGCTCGCCATGGACCTGGGCCGGGGCGCAAGCGTGGCCGTGGTCATGGCCAATTCGGTCGACATGATGTTCGCGATGTTCGGCGCGGTGAAAGCCGGCGCCCGCGTAGTGCCCATCAGCGGTCTGCTGACGCCGGACCAGGTCCTGATGATGCTCCAGGATTCCGGCGCCGCGGCGGTGATCGTCTCGTCCAGCCTGCGCCATCTGGTCGATCCCGTTCGCGATCAGACCGACATCGTGCCCGGCAACTTTATCGGCCATGGCATTAGCGATCCCGATTGGGCCGCATGGACCGACTGGCTGGCCGACGCGCCGGATAGCCAGCCGGACGTGACCTACACCATGGATCAGCCGTTCAACGTGATCTACTCGTCCGGAACAACGGGCGTGCCAAAAGGCATCGTCCAGTCTCACCGGGCGCGGCAGCATTGGGCGTGGTCCAACGCCATCGAAATGCGCTTTGGCTCGACCAGCCGGGCGCTGACCACCACCGCGCTCTATTCCAACGGCACCTGGCTGATGATGCTGCCGGTGCTGTTCGCCGGCGGCACCCTGCATGTGCTGCCGGAGTTTTCGCCCCAGGCCTTCCTGGAGACCGTCGCCCGGGAGCGGATCACCCACACCTTCATGGTCCCCACCCAATATATCGTCACCCTGGCCCATGAAGAATTCGATGGCTTCGACCTCTCAAGCCTGGAGGTGATGCTGTCGGCCGGCTCGCCGCTGCGCCTTGATACAAAGCGCGAAATCCTGAAGCGCATGGGACCCGGTCTGCACGAGCTCTACGGCTTCTCCGAGGGATTCGCGACCATGCTCAAACCCGACAAGATGCTGGAGAAATTTGACAGCGTGGGGACGCCTGTTCTGGGCTTCGACCTCGCCATCCTGGACGAGGACGGCAACGAACTGCCACGCGGTGAGGTGGGCGAGATCGCCGGTTATGGCGCAGGCCTGATGGCCGCATACAACAACCGGCCGGAGCTGGTGGCCGAGGCCATCTGGCAGGATAGCCGTGGACGCACCTTCTTCCGTTCCGGCGACGTGGGGCGGCTGGACGCGGACGGCTTCCTCTATATCGTCGACCGCAAGAAGGACATGATCATCTCCGGCGGCTTCAACATCTTCCCCGCCGACCTGGAGGAAGTGGTCGGCGGCCATCCGGACGTGCAGGACGTGACCGTCATTGGCGTGCCCCACGACACCTGGGGCGAGACCCCGCTGGCGCTGGTCATTCCCGTGTCCGCCGATGCGGACGCCGACGCGATCCGCACCTGGGCGAACGAACGTCTCGCTAAGCCCCAACGTCTCAGCGAAGTCCGTTTCCGCGGCGACTTCTCGCGCAATGCGCTCGGCAAGGTGCTGAAGCGGGAATTGCGGGAGGAATTGGGTCGGGCTTAGATTAGGCCACCAACACCCTCTACTCCGATGATGTTGCCTGCCGATCTACAAGCCGGATCGGTTTTGGCAAGTTAACTGGCAAACCCGCTATTCGAGAAACTTGAACAATCCCAGCTAGAGCTATGATCACGATGAAATTGAATTCCGTCTGCGCTTTGGCAATGAGGCGGCGGATACAGGCCGCAATCGCAGTGGTATTGGCTTTGGGCAGCTCTGCTGCCAGTCAACCGAAATCGGGCGACGTAACTGTAAGATTTTGGGAAGCGGGGCAAATCACCGTTTCGCCGGACTACATCCTATATCGCCAAGACGGTCTTCGCGATCGATTGGCGATATTGTGGATTGGCGCAATGCTTCCAGATATGCGCCCAATTCCGGTTGCGGTACGCAGCCTAGCGATAAAGGAATTGTTTCAAATCCGCCGGACACCCGGCCGACTTCATCGCTACAAGGCCATCAATGATGAACGCATGGTATTCGTTCAACTCTCCAGGGGATCAATTCGTAAACCCGGGATTTCACCTCCTGGGCAATCGAGGTTGCGCTGGAGCCGTCAGCATTGGCGGCAACATTTCCAAGACAAATCCAAATTTGTGATCATTGCCAGGCGCGACGGATTAGTGCGATCAACGCCTAAGAGCATGCCCGCGCAGAAGTACCGGTATGGTATCTATTTACATCATTATACGACGCAGTCTGGAGAGAAGGATTTCCCACTCGTTTGGTGCCAATGGGCACCTTATTGGATTGGCTATCCCACCTGCAAAAACTCTGTTCAGTTTCACCCAATATCGGTCGCCTACAAATTTCACGAAAAAAGAATCGCCAGTTGGCGTGTGGTTCATACTTGGATCAAATCGGTATTGCTAAAGGGATATAGACCCAAGCAGTGATTTCACCGGGCCTCCCTTTGATTCCTCACATAGAAAAACCCCCGCCCTTTCGGACGGGGGTTTTGCATTCAGGGTGGGTGTCAGACTTAGGCGCGGCGGATGAAGGTGCCGGCCGGGGCCTCAACGCGGTTGCGGTTGACGATGCGGAAGGCAACCTGAACGCGCTTCCGCTGGTCGAACTTGCGGCAGCGCTTCATGTTCTTGCGCAGGCACTCGCCCACGGGGAGCATCATCAGACGCTTGTTCTGCACTTTCCAGAAGCCAACCTCGATCACCTGGCGGCGGTCGCTGTGGATCAGGTAAAAACGGCCATTGGCGGCGAACTTGACGGCGATGTATTTGCCGTTCTTGAGCGCAACTTTCCAGGTGCCGACGAAGACCCGACGCGGATCAACGGCCTGACGGGTGGCAGGAGTGGTCTTCGGCGCGAGGGGATTCTTGAAGCCGGGAATGCCGGAGCCCGGATTGGTTTTTGCCGGGGTGGTTTTTGTCGGCGTCGCGCCGGAACGGTCGAAGCCCCGGAAGTCGCCGGTTGCACTGGCGGCTGAGGCGGTGACGATGGCGCCGGCGGCGATGGCTGCTGCGGCGAAACGGCGAAGGGTGTTTGTGGTGATCATCAGTGTCGCTCCTGAAATCGGTGGGCGCCCTCATGGGGCGTTGTTGAGAACAGATTAGGCCGCGAATGCCGCAGACGCAGTGACGCCGATCACAGGCTCGTATTTTCTTCAAATATTTTGGGTTTTGCGGGAAAAATGACGCCAAATCTGGTGAAGACCATTGGCTGCACCGCCCATCAGGATGGACAAAACAAAGCCTCCGCCCCGGGTAGGGACGGAGGCCTGTTTAATGGGGACAGAACTGAGGGCCTGGGATTAGATAGGCGTCCTGCGGGTCAGATATCCACCGTCGGCCAAGATCCGGTCCTTGTGCACGATGCGGATGGCCAGGTTCACCGTCCGCGGCCGTGAGAACCTCTGGCAACCGCCCTGCTGCTTGCTGCGGCAGGAGATGATCAACGTCAGGACCAGGTATTTCCCCCTAAACTTCCAGGTGCCGGCTTGTACAACGCCCGGCAGGCGGCTGCTTTTAATGAACAGGTGCCCATTGGCCTTGAAACGGAGGGTCAAGCGCGTACCACGTGCGGTGCGGTAGCTCCAGTCGCCCGAGAAGAACTGGCCCGGTGTCATGCGGCGTGAGCCGCGGCGGGGTTGGGCTTGGGTCGAACGCCGGTTCGTGCCGGGGTTCGTATAGCTGGGTGCTGAATTCCGTGTGCCGACCTTCAGCAGGTCGTCGACGGAAAGTGCGTTCGCGGAGGTTGCGGTTGCAGTGGCGCTGCCTGCAATCAGTG
>JAJFFJ010000106.1 GCA_021776685.1 Alphaproteobacteria bacterium | reverse complement strand
ATTTATTCCTCCTGCGTCGGATCTTTTGTTATTGCTGAATGTTCAGCCAGCCGTGGGCAGCGCGAATATCGCCCACCGCGGCGCCGGCCGTGTTGTAGAGCGTAGGTTGGACAGTGTCCTGCAACGTCATCCAGACCGTGTTGTCGATCACCTTGAGATAGCGCAGCAGCGCCGCCATCGCCACCTCTGCCGCGCGGCGGGCGCCATCATCGATTTTGATTGCAACGCCCAGGCCGAGGGATGGGATGGCCGCTGCATGTACCGCCTCCGCGCCGCATTTAATGATGGCACGATTGCCTACCGCTGACAGAACTTTGCTGTCGAATCGCTCGCTGCCACCCACAAGCACGGGATGGGTCGCCATCGCGGCGCGGATACGGTGGCATTCCGCATCCGGGTCCGCGCCCAGACGGGCAAATCCACGGGCCAGCGCGGTCAAAGGCATCGCGACGGTGGGAATGCCGCAACCATCAATGCCAACCGCCTGATCTTCCAAGCTGACCCCACCAAAATCAGAAAGGCGCGCCCGTACCCGCTGCTGCACCGGGTGGCCGGCTGTCTCATAGCCCTCAGGTGCTTCCCCCATATGCAGGGCGGTGCTCAACATGGCCAGATGCTTGCCGGAGCAATTATTGTGCAGCCGGCCCGGCGCCTCGCCGCTCCGGATCAGCGCTGCGGCTGCCGCCTCTCCATTGGGTAGGTGAGGGCCACAGGCAAGGGTCTCTGCGGGCAAGTCCAGCGTTTCCAGCCAGGGTGTGAGCCGCGCCATATGTTCGGGCTCGGCACTGTGCGACGCGCAGGCGAGCGCGATCTGGCCATCGTCTGCGCCAATCCCGTCGGCAGCACCGGTTTCCAGAAAGGCCAGCGCCTGAAGCGGCTTGACGCAGGAGCGCGGGTAAACAGGTGCGGCCACATCTCCCCATGCCTCAACCACCTGGCCGTCGGGTGTGACGATACAGGTGCGCCCACGGTGGAAGCTTTCCACCGCCGGGCCGCGGGTAACCTCCACAAGAACGGGATTGTCTGGAATACCAGTCATGGGGCCAGTCATGGAGTGGGCGAGTCGGGGTTGCGCGGGGCGTTCATCCGCGTCATTGATCGGTCATGCGCGGATATTTTGGCATCGGGGTGCAGGGACTGTCGAAGGCGATGAACGCCGGCAGTCTGTTTCGCACGGCAAACGCTTTTGGCGCCAGCTTTGTCTTCACCGTGGGCGCGGTGTTTTCGAAGCAGGAGCTGCAGAAATCTGACACTTCCAAATCTGCAACTCACGTGCCGCTCTACGAATTTGACAGCCACAAGGACATGGCGCTGCCGGTTGGCTGCGCGCTGGTGGGTGTCGAGCTGGTGGATGACGCCTTTGAGTTGCCGAGCTTTCGCCACCCGATCTCCGCCGCCTATGTATTGGGGCCGGAGCGGGGCAACCTGTCGCCGGAGATGATGGAGCTTTGCACCCACGTGGTGAAAATCCCGACCCGATTCTGCATCAACGTCGGCCTGGCGGGTGCGTTGGTCATGTATGACCGGCTGCTCTCAACCGGACGGTTTGCCGACCGGCCGGAAATGCCGGGCGGCCCGATCGAAGCGCCGCCAGCCCCGGAATTCGGACCGCCGCTGTGGGTGCGCAAACAGAAGAAGCGCAGCGCCAGCCGCAGCAAATGATCCGGACCGACTGATGCCTGACGATGTGACCCCCGCGCCCAAAGACACAATCGACAATGAGGTCGACACAGGTGCTCTGATGTCCCGCAACCTGCCGATCCATGTGGTCGAGGAAGGCGGCGGGCGGTTTATCATCGAGACGGAGCTGACTGCCGACCACCTCAATCGAGGCGGCGCGATCCACGGCGGTTTTCTGGCGGCCTTCGCCGATATCGGCTGTACCGGTGGCGCTGCCTCGGCGGAACCGGGCGGGCTCGATACCAACTATGGCGTCACAATCTCGCTGACGACCAATTTCATTGCTGCCGCCAAAGCCGGTCGCGCACGATGCGAGGCTGCCTGCGTTGGCGGCGGCCGCCGCACGAAAACCGCGGAAGCGCGTATCTATGATGTGACCGGCACGCTGGTTGCCTTCGCTACCGCCGCCGTCCGGCTGGTGGATGCCCCGGAATAGGTCTGAACAGGAGTATTTGATGTCGCGCCTGCCTACCGCTCTGAGTCTGGTCCTGCTGACCCTGACGCCGTCTTTCGCGCAGGCGCAGGTCAAGTTTGTCGGCAAATTCGGCGTGTGGGAGGCGCACCGGGCCAAGGTAGCCGGGGAAGCAGTCTGTTATGTGGCGACGATCCCAGCCGCGAGCAGCCGCAAGGTGCCTAAACGGGCAGAGGTGGCGCTGATGGTCTCCTACTGGCCAAAGGACAGGCTCGACGGCCAAATCAAGGTGGCGGCTGGCTTTCCACTCAAGAAAGACAGCAAGATCAAGCTGCGGTTTTCAGGCAAGCAGTATCAGCTGTGGGTCAAAGGGCAGAATGGCTGGGCTGCCGACCGGAAGGCGGACCGGGCCATTGTCAGATTGCTGGAAGTGGGTAAGAAGCTTGCGGTGACCAGCGCGCCGGCGGCGGGCGCTCCCGTCACTGACACCTTTTCCCTTACCGGCTTCACCAAGGCCTGGGCTGCTGCCAAAGGCGCCTGCGCGAAATAGGCGGCTTGCCGAACGCCCGATTCCAGCCGATATCAGTCAAACCATGGATCATGCTCTGAAAGCGGTGGAAGACTTCCTGCCGACGGCGTCGCCGTCCGGCCTGCCGTCACTTGTGGGTCTGTCCCGGGACGAAATCGCGACGGTGATCGCCGACCTCGACGAACCCGCCTTTCGTGCAAAGCAGCTGTGGCACTGGATCTATTGCCGGGGTGCGCGCGACTTTGACGAGATGACAAATGTGTCGAAGGTGTTGCGCGCCAAGCTGACCGAGGCCTGGACGCTTGACCGGCCGGCGGAAGTCACCGCCCAGACGTCGGAAGATGGCACCCGCAAATGGTTGCTGCGTTTCGGCGACCTGAACGAGGCGGAGTGTGTTTTCATCCCGGACAGACGCCGCGGCACGGTTTGCCTGTCTTCTCAGGTGGGCTGCACCCTGACCTGCAAGTTTTGCCATACGGGCACCCAGCGGCTGGTGCGCAACCTCACCGCAGGGGAAATCGTCGGCCAGCTCATCGTGGCGCGGGATGCGTTCAATCAGTGGCCATCGCCCACCACGGAGCGCGATATCACCAATGTGGTGATGATGGGCATGGGCGAGCCGCTCTATAACTATGACAATGTCGCCGCCGCACTGCGCATCCTGATGGACCCGGAAGGGCTCGGCATGTCCCGGCGCAAGATCACGCTGTCGACCGCGGGCGTGGTGCCGGCGATGCAGCGTTGTGGCGAAGAACTGGGCGTAAACTTGGCGGTCTCCCTGCATGCGGTCACCGACGAGCTGCGCGACGAGATCGTCCCGCTGAACCGGAAATACCCGATCAAGGATCTGCTGGCAGCCTGCCGCGAATATCCCGGCGTCAACAATGCCCGGCGCATCACCTTCGAATATGTGATGCTGAAGGACGTGAACGACAGCCCGGCGGAGGCGCGGGAATTGGCGCGGCTGCTCAAACCTGTCCACGCCAAGATCAACCTGATCCCATTCAATCCCTGGCCCGGCTCGGTCTACGAAACCTCGACGCCCAAGGCGGTCGCCCGATTTGCCGACATCCTGTTTGACAAAGGCATCACCGCCACCGTTCGCAACCCGCGCGGCCAGGACATCATGGCCGCCTGCGGCCAGCTCAAGAGCGCCAGCGAAAAGCAGCGGGCCAGCGCGGGCGGTTAACCCGACCGTCGCTACACACTCTTTGACACCTCTGAGATAAATGTTGGTCTGGAGTTCGCTGAGCCTGATCCTCTCGACCTGCTCTCTCCGGTGCGCTACTCAGTGCGCAACCGGGAGGAATGCATGTCCGACGATTTTCGCTGGCTGGACGCAACAGCCCAGGCAGAACTGGTAGCCAAGGGCGAGGCGGCGCCCACGGAACTGGTGGAGGCCGCCATTGCGCGGGCCGAGGCGATCAATCCGGCGCTGAACGCCATCGTGATCCCCATGTATGACGAAGCGCGGGCGGCCGCCAGGGATGCGCCGGATGGCCCGCTCAAGGGCGTTCCCTTCGTGCTCAAGGATCTGGCGGCGGAATATGCCGGCGTGCCGTTCAATGAGGGCTCGCGCTTCCTCGAAGGCTATGTCCCCGACGAAGACCAGGAGCTGACCCGCCGGTACAAGGCCGCGGGCCTGGTGACTATCGGCAAGGGTAATACTTCTGAATATGGCCTGCTGCCGACTGCGGAGCCGGAACTCTATGGCCCGGCGCGCAATCCCTGGAACACGGACCATATGACCGGCGGCTCCAGCGGCGGCTCCTCGGCGGCAGTCGCGGCAGGCATCGTGCCGGTGGCCCATGCCAATGACGGCGGCGGCTCAATCCGCATCCCGGCGTCCTGCTGCGGCCTCTTTGGGCTCAAGCCGACGCGGGCCCGCAATTCACTGGCGCCCCACTATGGCGACATGGGCAATGGTATTGTGCACGAGCATGTGGTCAGCCGCTCCGTCCGAGACAGCGCCGCGGTGCTGGATGCAACGTCGGGTATGGTTGCGGGCGACCCCTACGCGCCCGCACCGCCGGACCGGCCGTTTACCCAGGAAGTGGGTGTCGATCCCGGCAAGCTGCGCATCGCGCTCATGACCAGTTCCATGAATGGCTGTGATGTCCATGGGGACTGTGTGGCGGCGGCAGAGGCTGCAGCGAAGCTCTGTGAGAGCCTGGGCCACGACGTCGAGGTTGCAACACCCGATGTTGCCTGGGAGAAAACCGCGAACCTGTTCTCGGCCCTTTGGGCGGGGCAGTTTGGCTGGATTGTCGCCGACTGGTCTCGCCGGCTTGGGCGGGCGCCGGAAGAGAAATATTTCGAACCCTGGACCTGGCGCATGTGGGAAGTGGCGCAACAGACCTCTGCCGCCGATTACCTCATCTCCGTACAGGATGCCCAGGCGATTGCCCGCCAGGTGGCGCGGTTTTTCGAGACCTTCGATGTGCTGCTCACGCCCACCGTGGCAGCACCGCCCTTGCCGGTCGGCAGTTTCAAATGGACACCGGAGCGGCGGCGCGAGGCCAGGACTGCTGTTGCGCAGTTCAGTTCCCACACGCCGATCTTCAACATCACCGGCCAGCCTGCCATGAACGTGCCGCTCAACTGGAACGCCGCTGGCCTGCCGATCGGCACCCAGTTCGCCGGCCGCTATGGCGATGAGGCGATGCTCTTCCGGCTCGCGTCACAGCTGGAAGCGGCGCAGCCGTGGGCGGAAAGACGACCCGATATCTAGACCGGACAGTTGAAATTGTAGATCAGGGGCAATGACCGAGGAGGCCACCATGGCGACCAAGACACCTTTCCCGCACCCGTCCGCGCCCGACTATGGCGCGATCTTCAATTGGGGCGTCAAACTTACGGATTTCAGCGAGATTTTTTTGATGGCCGGAATCGGCGCCCATGATGCGACGGGCGAGATCCAGCATCAGGGCGATGCGGTTGCGCAGACCAAGTTCAT
>JAJFFJ010000105.1 GCA_021776685.1 Alphaproteobacteria bacterium | reverse complement strand
GCCGTCTTCAGCCGCTTCGGCGTCATGTTCTTCGACGACCCCGTGGCCGCCTTCGCCAACATCCGGAGTGCAGTGAAGCCCGGAGGCCGGCTCGCCTATGTGTGCTGGGCGGACCGCAAAGACAATCCGTGGGTGCGTGTCCCCACCGGTGCGGCGAAGGCTCATCTGGAAATCCCGCCGCCGCCACCGGACGACGCGCCGGGTCAGTTTTCCATGGAGCAGGAAGACCGGGTCCGCCAGATTCTGGGGGACGCCGGCTGGTCCAACATCGCACTGGAACGGTTCGACATCGACCACAGCATTGGCGCGAACGTGGACGATGCGATTGGCTTTATCTGCCAGATGGGGCCCATGTCCGAGCCCTTTGCCGCGGCGGACGCAAATACCCAGGCTCAGGCACTAGCTGCGCTTCGCGGGGCGCTGGAACCCTTCGCCGGCCCCGCCGGCGTTCGCCTCGGCTTTTCGACCTGGATTGTTACGGCGACGGGCTGACGTCGCGCGCCGGCAGCAGTGACTTGCTGCGCCTGTCGCCAATCTGCACCCCGTAGGTATTGTGCACCACCCAGACCATCGCCGTAATCAACACCATGGCGGTGGCCTGGTGCAGCGCGCCCAACCAGACCGGCACAGCGGCCAGGATCGTTTCGATCCCCAAAAAGATCTGCAAAATCAGGGCCAGCAGCGCCACCGTCGCCGCCCCCTTCAGCACCCTATGGCTGCGCCCGAACACACAGCCTAGCCAAAGGATCAAAATCGCGGCGGCTGTGGCCACCGCCAACACCCGGTGATGGAATTGCGCCGCCACAGGATTCTCGAATGCATTGGTCCAGAACGGCGCGCCGGACGCGTAGTCTTTGGGGATCCACTGCCCCCCCATCTTCGGGAACGTATTGTGCACCAGTCCCGCATCCAGCCCGGCGACAAAGGCGCCCGAGACCACGGTCACCAACACCACCAGCACCGTTAGCCACACCCAGCAGCGGAGCAGGCCCATACCCTGCCCTCGCCCCCTTGGCTGCGCCACACCGAGCGCAACCCACAGGACAGCGATGTAGAGCAGCAGCGCCAGGCCAAGATGCGCGGCGAGACGGTACTGGCTGACCGCGGGCTCGTTGACCAGGCCACTTTTGACCATCCACCAGCCAAGCGCGCCCTGGCCCGCGCCCAACAGAAACAGGATAAAGAGCGGCAGGACCATCCGTGCGCCAAGCCGGCGGGTGATCAGGAACCACAGGAACGGCAGCAGGAAGACCACGCCAATCAGCCTGCCCCACACCCGGTGGAGATACTCGAGCCAAAAAATGCCCTTGAAGCCCTCGAGCGTCAGATCAGGAAACTGCTTCAGGAACTGGGGAGATTGGCGGTATTGGGCAAACAGCGCCTGCCAATCCGCCTCGCTGAGCGGCGGCAGCCACCCGGTGATCGGCCGCCAGGTGACCATGGAGAGCCCGGAGTCGGTCAGCCGGGTCACGCCCCCGAGTATCACCATGGCAAAGATCATCGCCGCCACGACGAAAAGCCAGATGGCCACGGCGCGCCCTGTACTGCGCGGTGTGATTGTGGCGCTGATTGTCATCTTGCGGGAGCCACCTGGTTGATCAAAATCAAGGCTGTCTGTCTGCTACCGCAGCTAAATCCGCAGCCAGGGGTGGACGCTAAGCCAAATGGCCGCATAATCCGAGCGCCATAGAGACGCGCAGACAATCGATCCCGGGGGCCACCCTGGGACCCATCCTGGGATACCGCGCAGGGAGACAGTCATGCAGGACCACAGCTTCACACTGCCCGAGGGCGATGATCCGATCCGCTTCGCGCCGGTGTTCAATGCGGCGGCGGTCTTTGTCGACCGTCATTTGGCAGAGGGCCGCGGTGACAACATCTTTGCCATGACCGACGAGGACGGGACGCTCACCTATGCAGAGCTCGCGGAACGAACTGCTCGCTGGGCCGGTGCGTTGAAAGCAATGGGTGTGGCGCCCGGCGAACGGCAGTTGATGATCGTGCGCGACTGCGTCGAGTGGTTTCCGATGTTCTGGGGCGCGATCAAAGCAGGTGTGGTGCCGGTGCCGGTCAACACCATGCTGCGCGCCAAGGACTACACCTACATGATCGAGGATTCGGGTGCCGCGCTGGTGGTGTGGAGCGACGACTTTGCGGCAGAGGTGGAACAAGCTGCAGCCGCCGCCACGCACAAACCTGATCACATGTTGCGCGTCGACGATGCGATGTCCCGTCTCGACGCCGCCGATCCGGTCGAAGACTTTCATCCGTCGGGGGCCGAGGACGATTGCTTCTGGCTCTATTCCTCCGGCTCGACGGGATTTCCCAAGGGCGCCGTGCACCTGCAGCGGGACATGGTGGTGACCAGCTATCGCTATGCCCAGCAGACCATGGGCATGACCGCCGATGACCTGCATTATTCGGCGGCCAAGCTTTTCTTCGCCTATGGGCTGGGCAATGCCAACAGCTTCCCCCTGTGGCTTGGCGGCAAAGTGCTGCTCTCGGCACCGCGGCCGACGCCGGATGCCACCTTCGCGCTGATCGAGAAATACCAGCCAACTGTCTATTATGGTGTGCCGACCCTCTACAATGCGATCTGCGCCGCCTTTTCGGAGCAGGATCCGGAATGGTCGTCGGTGCGGCTGGCGGTATCTGCCGGCGAAGCCCTGCCCGCGGAAATTCTGCGCCGGTTTGAGGAAAAGACCGGCGTTCGCCCCATGGACGGCTGGGGTTCCACCGAGCAATTGCATATTGTCCTCACAAACCGCCGCGGTGACGGCAAGGCGGGCACCAGCGGCCGGCTGGTTCCCGGCTACGAGACCCGCATCGTCGGCGAGGATGGCCAGGAGGTGCCCTATGGAGAGGCCGGTGTGTTGCACATCCGCGGCCAGTCCGGCGCGCGTACCTACTGGAACAAGCCCGAGAAGACCACCGAGACCATGCTCGACGGCGGATGGCTGGTCTCCGGCGACACCTATTTCCAGGACAAAGATGGCTACTACGTCTACGAGGGCCGCGCCGACGACATGATGAAGGTGGGCGGCATCTGGACATCACCCATCGAGATTGAAGGCCGCCTGCTGGAGCATGACCAGGTGATGGAGGCCGCCGTGGTCGCCCGTGAGGACGACGCCGGCCTGACCAAGCCTGAAGCCTGGATCATCCTCACGGACAAGGCCACCGCCGGCCCTGAACTGGAAGCGGAGTTGACCGTGCACCTGAAGGCCGGCCTCGCCCCCTACAAGTTCCCCCGCTGGTGGAACTTCGTCGACGAACTGCCCAAAACCGCCACCGGCAAGATCCAACGCTTCAAACTGCGGACAGAATAGGCGCGCCGGTTTTTCAGGGGCGGCGTTTCAATTAAGTTTTTGCCCTGGCGATTATCTCCTGCCCGCCACCGGGTAAGGTATCTGCCCCCACTTCTCTGCCCAACTCTCCATTGACTCACCCTCACCCGCGCGCCAGCATTCGGGACGCATGATCGACCGCGTCCCTGGGAGCGCGAATGGCCGCTCAGCCGACACAAATGCCGACCGTCCTGGCGGGTTTTCCCGGCAATGACGCCACCACCGGCCGGTGGCAGACGGTATTTGAATCAAGCGACGTAGACCGTGCCCGCGCCCACGTTTCGGGCCTGCTCTGCGACCATGCACTCGACCACCGCTTTCGCGATACGCCGCCGCTGTTCCGCCATTTGCACGCGCCATTCGCCAGCCTGGGTGTGCATGATCTGGACTACACCATGTATGGCGGCGACGCCTCGATCCGGGTGCCGGAGTTGGCGGGGCTCTATCTGCTCGAACTGAACCTCAAGGGCAGCGCGGTCTTCAGCCGTGGCGCTGAGGAGACCGATTTTCACGCCGGTCAGATGTGTGTCGCCAACGATGGTGAGCCGCATGTGAAACGCTGGTGCACCGATGGCCGTCAGATCATCATCCGCATCGCGCGGCCCCGGCTGAACCAGGTGCTGGAAGGGCTGATCGATCGCCCGGTTGATGCCCCGCTTCGCTTTGAACCTTTGCCCCGCCCCATCGATGGCTGGACCGCCAGCCTGGCCCAGATGGTGCGCATGATTTATGGCGAGTTGGCCGCGCCGGGCGGCGGCATCGCCCAGCTCCGTGCGGCCCATAGCGCCGAACGTCTGCTCCTGGAGCTGATGCTCGAAACCCTGCCGCACAATTACACCGCCGCGCTGGAAGGCAGCCTGCCCGAACCGCGGCCCGGCCATGTGCGCCGCGCCATCGACTTCATGCACGCCCACGCCGCAGAAGCGCTGACCGTCGATGACATCGCCCAGGGAGCCGGTGTGCCCGTGCGCAGCCTGCAGCGCGCCTTCCGCGACTCGGTGGATGTGACGCCGATGGGCTACCTGAAGAACTTGCGGCTCGACAGGGCGCGCCAAATGCTGGTGGATATGCCCAGCACGGGCGTCACCCGGGTCGCCTTCGATTGCGGCTTCACCCATCTGGGCAAGTTTGCAGCTGCCTACCGCAGGCGTTTCGGCGAAGCTCCTTCAACCACTGCACGCCGCTAGCACGCTGCCACTGACCGCAGACTACCGGTCCAGTTCGGCGGAATCGGGCTTGGGCTGACGCGATCGGGATAGCCCGGGGCGGCGGAACGGCGCACACTTCTCCCAACGAGCCGGCACCCCGTCGGCCAACGCTGCGTAGAGGTGACACATGACCCAGAGCCAAACCTGGACCGACGAAAAAATCGCCGCCCTGGTAGAGCCCGACCGGGTGCACCGCCTGGCCTATACCGACCAGGAGCTGTTCGACCTGGAGATGGAGCGCATCTTCGAGAAGCTCTGGATCTATATCGGCCACGAGAGCCAGGTGAAGGAACCCGGCGACTACTACCTGGCGCGTGTCGGGCGGCAGCCGATGGTGATGACCCGCGACGGCAAGGGCGAAATCCACGTGCTCTACAATCGCTGCCCGCACCGGGGCGCCCAGCTCTGCACAGCGCGTGCTGGCAACGCCGGCAAGCATCTGCGCTGCTCTTATCATGCCTGGACCTTCAATCTCGACGGGCGGATCGATGCAATCCCGGCCATCAACGGTTATGACGGCACGCGGTTCGACAAGAATGACCCGCTGTTCCACATCAAAAAGGCCCCACGGGCAGACAACTACCGCGGATTCTGGTTCGCGTCACTGGCCGAGGATGGGCCGGGGCTGGAAGAGCATCTGGGTCAGGCCAAAATCGCACTCGACCAATTGATCGACCGCGCACCGGGCAAGGAATGCGAGGTCGTTGGTGACTGCTTCCAAATGGTGCAGCAGTCCAACTGGAAGATCTTCCTGGAAAACCAGATTGACGTCTCACACCCCGGCGCCACGCATGAATCCACAGGCTATGCCGCGATGACCGTGGAAGAGGATATGAAGGCTGCCGGGGAAACCCCACCCCTGGAATACGGCTTCCTGACAGACTTCAAGCGCATCGGCATTGACGGCTGGGACAAGTTCGGCACCACCGGCCATCCTCAGGGGCACACCACCCTGGAAGGCTATATGGGTCTGCGCCCGGACGATCCGGACACCAACGAATATGTTCGCCTCATGTATGACGCCTATGGCGAGACGAAGGCTGAGGAAATCCTCGGCGTCGACATGCACCATGTGCTGCTGTACCCGTGCAATTCAGTTCAGCCGCCGCTGCAGCAGCTGCGTACAATCCGGCCGCTGGCGCCGAACAAGACGCTAACGGAAATCTGGCAGTTCCGGCTGAAAGACGCACCCGAGGCGATCTATCGCCGCTCGCTCGGCTACTATTATCTGGTCAATTCCCCGTCGACCATGGTCAACGCCGATGACCTCTTCAACTGGTGGAAGTGCCAGAACGGCCTGACCAGCGATGGCGGTGATTGGATCAGCCTGCACCGCAATGCCGGCCAGGACCTGCCGCCGGATGACCATGGCATTGTTCATTCCGCACCTGCCTCCATGAGCGAACTGCCGCTCCGCCACATGATGCAGGTCTGGAAGGACTACATGACCAACGGCCACGCGAAAGTGGGGGGCTGAGACATGGGCGAAGCAGCATTGAAACTGGCCGAGAGCGATCCCTTCGCCGTGGCCGATGTGAGCGTTGAGACCCAACAGGCGGTGGAGCGGTTCCTCTACCGGCAGGCGGAGATCCTGGACGAGAAGCAGTGGGACGACTGGCTGGCGCTGTATACGAAAGACGGCCACTACTGGATGCCGGCGCGGGAAGACCAGACCGACGGCGATGGCGTGCCGAACATTTTCTGGGAAAACAACGACATCATGAAAATGCGCATCCGGCGCAACAACCACCCCCACGCCCACAGCCAGGCACCTGAAAACAGGCTCTGCCATGTGGTGTCGAACGTGATCATCGAGGACGAAGCGCCCAATGGCGATATTGTCGTCCGCTCCCGTTTCCACTGCGCTGAATATCTGCGCTACGAAGTGCGTCAGTTCACCGGCAAATACCGGCACCTGCTGGTCAGGGACGGCGACAGCTACAAGATCGCGCTGCAACGCGTCGACCTGGTCAACCGTGAAGGGCCGTGGGAATACGTGATGCAGTGGTGGTTGTAGAAGCTCCACGGAGCAATTGACGAATGCAGGAAGGGGCGGGTTTCACACCCGCCCTTTTTTCTATCCTGCTCCGTATCGTGCCGGACTCATAGCTCGCCGCCCGATATCTGTGATTGACGTGAAAGGCGCCGGCTTCTGGGCTGGCGCCTTTGCTATTTTGGGCCCGGCTTCAGGCGATATTGAATAGTGCTGGTGTGGTTCCCCAGCCCGCAGTCGAGGGCCCGGAACGAAGGCCACACGGACATACGGGGAATTTCGCCAATGCAGGCGGGGTGAGTTAGCAACCGATCAGACTAGAAGGGCAACCCGACATAATTTTCCGCAAGGGAGGCCTGGGCGGCGTCGGAGTCGAACAGATAGTCGAGTTCGGCCATTTGCATGCCGCGGTCGAAGGAATTCTGGTCCGGAAACTTGTGCAGCATGGTGGTCATCCACCAGGAAAACCGCTCCGCCTTCCAGATCCGGCGGAGACAATCCGCCGAGTAGCTGTCCATCAGATCGGACCGGCCGTCCTCCGCATAGAAGGCAACAAGTGCGCGGGACAGATAGTAGATATCGGAGGCGGCCAGATTGAGCCCCTTGGCGCCGGTGGGCGGCACGATGTGGGCGGCGTCTCCTGCCAGGAAGAGCCGCTTGTGGCGCATCGGCTCGGCGATGAAGCTGCGGAGCGGCGCCATACTCTTCTCGATTGACGGCCCCATCTCGATACGTTCCGCGGCTTCGTTGGGCAGGCGGATACGCAACTCATCCCAGAACCGGTCGTCGGTCCATTCCTCAAGGTCTTCGTCAAAGGCGCATTGCAGATAGTAGCGGCTGCGGGTTGGCGAGCGCATGGAGCAGAGCGCAAAGCCCCGCCAGTGATTCACATAGATGAGCTCGTCTGAGACCGGCGGCGTTTCCGACAGAATGCCGAGCCAGCCGAAGGGATAGACCCGCTCGTGGATCTTGAGCAGGTTCTCCGGGATATAGCGCCTGCTGACCCCGTGGTAGCCGTCGCAGCCGGCGATGAAATCGCAGGTCAGCTTTTGTGTCTGATCATCTTTCTCAAAGGTAATTTCCGGCGCATCAGACTCCAGCCCCGCGATCTGGACGTTTTCAGCCTCATAGATCAGCGCGCCGCCTGCCGCCGCCCGGGCGTCCATCAGGTCCTTCGTGACCTCGGTCTGGCCATAGACGGTGACCACCTTGCCGGTGTGCTTCTTTAGATCCACCCGTTGGCGGCGGTCGCCAAAGCAGATCTCGATGCCCTCATGCACCAGGCCTTCCCGGTCCATACGGTCTGAAACGCCGGCCGCCCGGAGCATGTCGACCATGCCCTGCTCGAGCACACCGGCGCGGATCCGTCCCAGCACATAGTCCTGGGTGCGCTTTTCCAGGACGACGCTTTCGATTCCCTGCTGATGCAGGAGCTGGGACAGGAGCAGGCCCGAGGGGCCGGAGCCAATGATACCAACCTGTGTTCTCACTGGATCCTCCCCAAGGCCTTTGCGAGACGGTTGCCGCTACTCGGCGGTCACCGCCTCGAATTTCTGACTGCGCTTCTCAAGGTCTTCCACCGTATCGAGATTGTTGAAACTCGGCACGACGCCTTTGACCATGTGGCGCAGGTTTTCATGACCGTCCGGGTCTTCCGACAGCATGGCGCGCTTGTAGCACAGCTCCGGGAAGTCATGGATCGCCATCTGCATCGCCGGCTTTTCTGACGTGCAAACATGGGCGTGGTTAACCCAGGCCGGCGACGTGGTGACATCGCCCGCCTTCCAGTAGACACGGGTTTCGTGCCGGTCGATGCCCTCATCATCGTTGGCGGTATAGCCCTCGCCTTCGATCCAGTAGTAGATCGCCACATAGTTATGACGGTGGAAGGCAAGCTTTTCGCCCGGCAGAATCGGCTGGAAGGAAATGCTGATCCCCGGCGACAGGCCGGCGGAGCCGACAAGGTCCTTGTGGTTCAGGGTGACGCCGCGGCGCTGGTCGTCGTGGCGGCGATTTTCCTTGGTGTAGATGCCCATTGCGCGGCGGATGTCATCGCCTGACCATTTTCCGGGGCGCAGGTCGGGCTGCAGCAGCTTGCCGACGAAGCTGTCGATGTCGATCACTTCGCACCAGTCAAAGCCGTTTTCGTTGGTCCATTTCATTGCATTTGTCCTCCTTGGGTCGGGCCGGGTTCATTGCCCATGGTCCTGCTGCCGGCCGTGCAGATTTCGGGCCGTCGCCAGGTTCTGCGCAAGAATAGAAACAGCTGCTTTAATCAGTCCAATTCATAATCAGAATTGCTATGATAACTATAGGTAATCGAACGCAAAGGATCGTGACCGTGGATCTGAAACAACTGGACGCCCTGCGGGCAATTGCCGAGACCGGGAGCTTTCACGGGGCAGCCGACCGCCTCGGCCTGACCCAACCCGCCATCAGCCGCCAGATCGGCAGGCTGGAGGATGAGCTTGGCGACACACTGGTCCTGCGCTCCAGGCCAAGGGTGGCGCTGTCTCCCGCCGGCGAGCTGGTTGTGGACGCAGCCGCACGCATTTTTGGCGAACTGGACGCGCTTCGGCACCGCCTCAACCCCGCCGACAGCAGCGAAGTGGTCGGCGTCCTGCGGGTGGCCGCGACGTCTCTCGGCATCGTCTATCTCTACAGCGACATCCTGGAGGCGTTCATCGCCCGGCATCCCCAGGTGGAGCCCATTGTCACCGTCACCGAAACCCATCTGGATGGCGCGCGACTGGTTCTTTCCCGCAAGGCAGACGTGGCCTTCGCGGCCTTTCCGCTGGATTTGGCCAGCCCGGAGCAGGGCGCCATGGACCAGACCGATCTGGGCGAAGCCGAGAATGTGATCATCGCCGCCCGCGCCCATCCGCTGGCCCAGCGGCAAGATGTGACTGCAAGCGATTTGATGGACTTCCCGTTCGTGCGCTATCAGACCGGTTCCGGCAGCCGGCACCTGTCCGACCGATATTTTCTGTCCCGGGACGGCTATCCGCCGATTCTGCTGGAGTCCAACGACACCGAGTTCATCAAGCGCATGGTTGGTCTGGGCCTGGGCGTCGCCATGGTGCCGGCCTTCACCGTTGGCAGTGGCAGGCTGGACCGGCGGCTCTGCCGCCTGGGATTGGCGGGAGAACGGCTGACCCAATCATTCGGCCTAGTGACGCGCAATGGCGCACGCAGCCGCGCAGTCAGTCTGTTTCTGGATTTCTGCGCCCAGCGCCAGTTTGGCAAGCTGGCCGCCTGACCAAATTCCGGGTCAGATCTCCACGAGCACGTCGTCGCCTTCCAGCTTCGCCGGGATCGGTTTGATATCCTCGTCACAGGGTTCGTCGACAGCCTTGCCGGTGCGAATATCGAAGCTGCCCTGGTGAAGCGGGCAGAAAATCTTGCCGTCCTCCACATGGCCGTCAGCCAGCAGGGCAAAGGCGTGGGTGCAGATGCCTTCAGTCGCGAAGACCTGATCGCCCGCGAGATAGATTGCGATATCCTGGCCATCCACATGGACGCCCTTGGGATAGTCCTCGTCCAGGTCCGCCTTGCTTGCCACCCGTCGCCACTCAGCCATCTAATGCTCCACTTTTCGGTTCGTCTGCCAGACCGATAGCAGAGCGATTCCGGCACAGCAACAGACTCCCTTGTCCATGCATGATAGGTATGTGTGATGCGGGTAATTCTTGCTCTGGCCGGGCTGGCGCTGCTGCCGACATTGCTGTGGCTGCTGCGGCTCTGGGCGATGCGTCTGATCGTGCAGCGGCGGCGGCGGCCCCGTCACCAAAACGCTGGCGCGGGTCAACTGACGGTCGGCCCCTCTGGCGACGGCGCCTTCCGGGTGCGCAGCACGATCAACGGCGCGGTGATCGATCTGGTCATCGATACGGGCGCCAGCACCACCACCCTCAACGTCCCCACCGCCCTCCGCGCAGGCCTGGAGCCGGAACGGCTGAACTACGACATCAACATCAGCACCGCCAACGGCAACGTGCCCAACGCGGCGGCAGACGTCACCCTAACCGAGATCAAGATCGGACCGATTCACGTCACCAACCTTGGGGCACAGGTGACCCGCGCACCGCTCGACGAAAACCTGCTGGGCCTGGATTTCCTGCAGAGCCTGGAGTCCTTCGAGATCCGGGACGGTGACCTGCACATGCGGCAATAACGAAGCCTCGCAGTGGCGCCCTTGACCCTCCCGTTACTGGAACCCTTATGTGAGTCATAGTCCTCGCACCATCGGCTTCTCGAGAAAGAGCTGGGGGAGCGTTGCCACAGGGATCAGTGACATGAATATCGGACACGCCGCAGATGCCTCAGGTCTACCCGCAAAGACCATCCGCTACTATGAAGAGGTTGGCCTGGTAGCGCCGGACCGCCGGGAAAACGGCTATCGCGACTATGACGACGCTGAGGTCCATAAACTGCGCTTCCTCGCCCGCGCCCGCAGTCTCGGGTTCACCCTGGAAGACTGCCGCGCGCTACTGGCGCTGTGGGTGGATACCGGCCGGGCAAGTGCACAAGTAAAGGCCCTGGCGCGGCAGCATCTTTCAGCGGTTGAACGCAAGATCGACGAGCTGCGCACATTGCAGTCGACGCTCGAGCAACTGGTGGAAGCCTGCCACGGCGACGACCTCCCGGACTGCCCGATTATTGACGATTTGGCAGGCAGCAGATGAGCAAACGTCCGATCGGGTCAAAGCTGGCGATGGTCGCACTTATGGCAGCCGCTCTGGGCGGCGGCGTATTTGTCATGCGCACCCTCACCCCGTCCGGCGCCGAACCGCCGGGCGCTGAATCGCCGGACACCAAGAATTCCGCTGCTGAAGGCCCGGCCCTGATTGCGCAGGGTCAAGGCGTTTACCGCCAACATTGTGCATCCTGTCACGGACGAAATTTGGAAGGCGAGCCCAACTGGCGAAGACGCAAGGCCAACGGCAAGCTGCCCGCGCCGCCTCACGACGCCTCCGGGCATACGTGGCACCACAGTGACAAGCTGTTGTTCCGCATCGTCAAACGCGGCACTGCAGCGATCGCGCCCGCTGGTTACAAGACCGATATGCCCGGCTATGCGGGCGTCCTTACGGATCGGGAAATCCGCGCGGTGCTCGCGTTCATCAAGAGCAGGTGGCCGTCAGACATTCAGCGCCGACAGGCGGCGATGAGCCGGAAATAGCACCCACAGACGCCAAATTCAGGAGATATCCATGACTACCCAACGTCTTCACATCTCCCGCCGGCAGTTCCTGGCCACATCCGCTGCTGCTGGCGCGTCCCTCACGGCCGGGCCGGCCTTCGCCGCCAACGACGTCACCAATATCGTGGCGCGTAGCGGCAAGCAGAAGCTCCACAACCAACTGCCGGCATCAACATTATGGACCTATGACGGCGCTGTGCCTGGCACGCCCCTGCGGGTCAAACAGGGGGCAGAGGTCGCCATCCGGCTGCAGAATAAACTCAGCCAACCCACCAGTATTCATTGGCATGGCGTTCGGGTGCCAAACGCCATGGACGGCGTGCCTCACCTGACGCAGGCGCCGGTGGCGGCGGGCGGAACCTTCGACTATCGCTTTCGCGCCGACGACGCCGGGACGTTTTTCTATCACCCGCATATCAACAGCACCGAACAGATGGGCCGAGGGCTTTTCGGTCCCCTGATCGTGGAGGAAGCAATGCCCCCCGGCATGGACCGGGATGTGGTCTGGGTGCTGAACGACTGGCGGGTCGGGCGTGACGGCCGGCTGGACAATGGCTTCAACAATCCGCACGACCTCAGCCATGCTGGGCGCTACGGCAATCTCGTCACCGTGAACGCCACACCTGATCCGGTGCTGAAAGGCCGGCGCAACGAACGTATTAGATTGCGCCTTATCAATGCCTCGACCGGGCGGATTTTCGCCCTTCGCTTTGGCCAGATGACGCCCTGGGTCATTGCCCTGGACGGCCATCCCGTGACGCCCCGGCGGGCAACCCGTAACGATCTGCTGGTCGGGCCCGGGAACAGGATCGACCTGGCCGTCGACCTTCCGGACAAAGCAGGCGCCACGGTGCATATCGTCGACGCCTACTATCCTGAGCAAACCTACCGCGTCGCCCGTCTCACCGTTGGGGACGGCAAGGCGGCCCGGCCGGCGCCATTGGGGCCGCCGATGGCGCTGGCGGCCAACCCAATCAAGCGCTTCGACAGAAAAGGCGCCAAGTCGCTGGACCTGCTGTTCGCCGGCGGCGCCATGGGCGGCATGATGGGCCGCGGTGGCATGATGATGCGGCGGCACATGCAAAGCATGATGCGGTCGCGCCTGTTCTGGATCATGAACGACCGGCTGATCCCACCGCTCGGATCCGGCCAGAGCGCCGCGCCGCTCTTCCAGATGGCGAAAGGCAAGAGCTACGTGATCCGCATGGAAAACCAGACTGCCTTCGACCACCCGATCCACCTGCACGGCCATACCTTCCAGGTGCTGGCGCGAAACGGTGAAGGCTTAAAGCATCTGGAACTGCGCGATACCGTGATGATCCGGCCGCGCCAGCGCATCGATATCGGCTTCGTTGCCGACAATCCCGGCCGCTGGATGCTGCATTGCCATATTCTGAGCCATGTACAGGCGGGCATGGGCGGCGTGGTCACGGTTGGCTAAACCATTGCACAAGGGATGATATCCTTGCCCGGCCGCACGCCGACCCGCGCCTAACCATGCACAGGATGCTGGCCGAGTCCGGCGACTGGCTATGGTGGCTGGTAACCGTCGTCCTGGCGACACTCGCCCTTGGGGCGATCGTAATCGCTATCGCCGTAATGCGGCGGCCCGCAGGGCCATCTGTCGGCCGCCAAATTCGAAGCGGCGTGATGCGCCGGTTGTCCGGCCGAATGGGCCTGCAGACAACCCTGCCGGCATTTGAGCGCACCGGCAAATCCGAGTTCGCATTCCTCGTCCTTCCGGATATCAGTGGCTACACGCAGTTCCTCAGCGAGACCCGTTTCGCAGTCGCCCACGCCCAATACGCGGTCAGCCAGTTGCTGGAAGCAATGATTACTTCCACCAGCGGCCAGTTGACGCCAATGAAACTTGAAGGCGATGCCGTCTTTTTTGTTGCCGGGGCGCGGCGGGGCGAGGATCTGGAGGCGGTTGGCCGGCGGGTGGCGGAGGCCGTGCAGCGACTCAACAGCGCGTTCTACCGTCGGCAACGCCAGTTGAAACAAGCCTCAGCCTGTGGCTGCGCGGCCTGTAAACATGTTGAAAAGCTCAACCTGAAGACCATCGTTCACGCAGGCGAGATTTACCGTCTGAAAGTGATGGGCGCGAATGAGCTTGGCGGCCTGCCGGTGATCGCCGCCCACCGGTTGCTGAAAGAGCAGGTTGAGGAGGCTTCTTACATTCTCCTGACTGCTGCCGCTGAACCCTGGGTGGCATTTCCTAACCTCACGGTTACGCGGGAAATCGAAGGCGACTACGAAGGTATCGGGCAGGTCGCGATCAAACTGTATTCTCTTGAGGGTGTGCGGCTGGTTCAATACGACCCTCCGCCGGTCTCGCGAATCGCCGACTTGTGGCGAAAGGTGGCTGGCTTGATTGGCGCCGCATTTCGGAGAGCATAGCGCGGGAAATGAATGCGAACCGATTGCATCCAACCAAACCCACCAGCTGTTTGCCAATCAGCCAGCAACGGGTGATCGCCTATTTCAGCCGGTCCATAGTCAAGACGCCTAGCACCGCCAGCACTGGCAGCGGGCAGGTTGCTATCAGGATGGTCAGCGTATACCAGCCCCAGGCGAACCGGCCGCTCAGGCCGCTGAGGAACGCAATGCCGCCCCCGCCGCCGACAATGGCGTTGCCGGGCAGGTTCAGAAGCAGCCCGATCAGGACGTAGCGATATCGGTCAAGCTGGGGCCAAAGTCGGGCGAGCCGGGCGATCACACCATGTTTGCGCCCATGGGTGAGGGCGGCTTCGGGTTCGCCCAGAATACCTTCCAGCTTTGCCCTGGCGACTGGCAAGGCGCGGGTCAGGCGGCCAACGCTGTAGCCAGCAAGGAGCGCCAGGTTGGTCGCCAGGAAAACCGCGACTGCCCCCAAGGGGCCATAGAGAGCAATGATCAGGAGCCCGATTTCGATGCCAGGCACGAAAGGGATCGCCAGCAGCACTGCATAAATACCGCTGATCACCACCAGCCCGCCGATCCCGTCGCCCATCCCTGTCCGGTAGAGAAATTCACGGGCCGACATGTTCTCCATGACGGCGACGTGGTGGCCGATGACGATCAGCGCCATCCAGACGATGATGGTCAGCGCTTGCTGCCAAGCGCCGAGGCCGCCCCGCAACAAGGCGGCCAGCACGACCGCTCCCAGGGAAGCTGCCGCGATCTCCACACCGAGCGCGCCCGCAAGACCCAACTCCGCCTCGAGCATGGTGTGATAGCCATGGATCAAACGGAGGCCAAGCCAGGCATAGACAAACCATGCAAGGCCCACGCCACCACCGTAGACAACGCTTTTCCAGCGCGGCCGGACAGCCGTTTGGGTCATCGGTTTTTCCCCAGCGCCGGCCTATTTCTTCTCTGGCTTTTTTGGTTTCTGCGGCTTGCCGGCAATCGGCTTCAGCGACTGCAAATAGATCGCAATCGCCAGGCGGTCTTTGGAAGTCAGCTTCGACATCGAGTTCTCGATCACATGGCCCATTGAGCCACCGACAGCGTCGCCGCTGGGCACCACGCCGGATTCGAGCATCAGCGTGATGTCGTCTTTCGACCAGTCACCTATGCCGTCCTTTTTGTGGGGTGTGATATTGGGGGCGACATCACCGTCGGCGCCCTCGGCGTTGCCGGCCATGGCGCGGCCTTTCTCGACCGCGCCGGCGAAATTGCGCGGCGTGTGACATTCGCCGCAATGGGCGGGGCCCGTGACGATATAGGCGCCACGGTTCCATTGGCGCGACTTGGACGCGTCAGGCTTGAAGCGTCCCGGTGAAAAGAAGAAAACCTTCCAGATTCCAACACCGGGGCGCAGATCGTACGGAAACTTGAGCTGGTGCAGCGGCACCACATTGCGCACGGGCTTGGTGGTCTTCAGGAAGGCCCACATATCGCGCAGGTCGAGCAAGGTCATGCGTGTGTAGGACGTGTAGGGAAAGGCTGGATAGTAGTGGCGGCCGTCCGGCGACAGGCCCTGGGTCATGGCCCGGATGAAATCCGTCTCCGTCCAGCGGCCGATACCAGTGTCCTTGTCTGGTGTAATGTTTGGCACCACGAAGACGCCGTATTCGGTCTTCACCTGCAATCCGCCGGCAAGCGGCTTCGCGCCCTTGGCCTTCGCGGTATGGCAGGAGGCGCAGCCCGCCATCTGAAACACATACTTGCCCCGCTTGGTGTCGGCGTCGGGCATATGTTCCGGCAACTCCGGCGGCGTCCATATGAGAGACGGCGCGAAGGCAGGCACCGCCGCGGCGATGGCCGCGAAGACACCAATCAGGAATAACAGCTTGATGAGCTTGATCATGCGCCGACCAGTCTAACCGGCACGGCGCGGCGATGCACTCATTTGCGCTTGCGGAAGACCGTGTGGCAGCCGGTGCAGCTTTTTGCAACGCCGATATACGCCCTGAGCACTCTTGAGCGCTTATCCATCGCCACGTCCGCCAGCGCCGCGGCCGCCAGTTCCGCGGCCGCAGAATCCATTGCGCGCCGGCGCGCCAGGAACCCGTCCCAATCCTGCCAAATACCTGGCAGCGCCTCACTGGGCTTCGGGTTCGAGCCTTTGGGGAACATTTTCGGCAAATCGGCAGCATGTTTGCGGATTGCTGCGGCGTGCAGGGAAAAACGCGCCGGATCATAGCGCCGCTTACCTTTCAGCATCGCCGCCATTTCCTTCATGGCCGTTGCCAGCGCCTTCATCATATGCATCCGGTGCATGACCACACCGGTCGCGCCTTTATGAGCGGCCGCGTGCGGCGCATAGCTCATGCCAATCCCCATGGCCAATGCCGCGGCGATGATCACCCGCCCCGGTCCAGCCATTCTGGCCCGGGTCAATCTGGTCCGGGTCAATCTGGTCAATCTATCCAAAGGCTGAAGCCCCTTCTAAAAACCGTCATGCAACATACGGGTTCCAGCGGGAGGAAGCTCAAGGGCGCCGACGTCAATTTCCCGTGATCACCCGAGAAGCTTCCGCGCGATCACCACATTCTGGATCTCGCTGGTGCCGTCCATATACTGAGCCAGCTTCGCGCAGGCCAGATGACGTGCGAGTGGGTAGTCGTGGGTCACCCCCCAGGCGCCCATGACCTGCATGCAGTCCGACAGCCGGGCGAATGCGGTGCGGGTTGCGAATTTCTTGGCGTGGGCTGCGGCCAGTGATCCATCCTCCCCGCCATCCAGAAGCCGGGCCGCGTTGAAGGCCAGTTGGCGGGCCGCTTCCAGCTCTGTCGCCACTTCCGCCAATGTCCACTGGATACCCTGGAAATCCGTGAGCGCCTTCCCGAAGGCGTGGCGGCCGCCGGCCGCCTCGATTGCAACTTCCAGACCGGCCCGAAGCATGCCGCAGTTCATGGCCGCAAGCACCGCGCGGGCTGTATCGATGCCGGCCAGCGCGGCGCGGAAGCCCTTGCCGGCTGGAATGAAATGCGCGCCCGCTGGCAGGCGCGCGTCTGCGAAGGTGATGCCATTCACCCCCATGGCATGGCCGCCGAGCATCTGGTAGGCAGGGCCCGGCTCCACGCCAGGGGTGTCCCGGTCCACCAGAAAGCAGGCGATGCCGCGGGCGCCAGCATCAGGATTCGTCTGGGCATAGACGCTCAGCACATCGGCAACAACGCCATTGGTCACCCAGGCCTTTTCGCCATTCAGGACCCAGTCCTGACCATCCTGCCGCGCCGCCATCTTGATGCCCGCCGCGTCGCTTCCGCTCTGGGGCTCGGTCAAAAGGAACGCGCCGATCCGGCTGCCATCCACCATGCCCGGGAGATTTGCGTCCTGAAGCGCGGCACTGCCATTGATGGCAATGTTTGACGCCAGATTGTTGTGCACCACCAGGGCAAAGGCCGCGGCCATGTCTGCACTGGCCAGCGCTTCCATCACATGGGCGATGGCGAGGACACCGAGGCCCGCCCCGCCTTTTTCCGTAGGTACCAAGAGGCCGCACAGTCCGCGCGCGCCCGCTTGTGCAAAAAATTCGCGCGGCAATGCGCGGTTCAACTCCCAGGCGGTGGCGTTGGGCGCAATCACCTCAGCGGCGAATGCCTTTGCCGCCTCCACCGCCGAGTTCGAATCGATAATTCCCTGTCCGTCCATGCCGCCAAATCCTCCCGCGTGATGGGGAGAAAATGGCGGCAATTGGTGAAAATGACCAGAGGGACGTTGGCGCGCGCGCCGCGATGGGTTAGGTGGATCAGCCTTGGGCGGCGGCGGTCATGAGGCCGATCATGCCTCCATTGGGATCCTGAACCGTCGCAATACGGCCGACGCCTTCCACGTCAAACGGGTCGGACAGGACCTGTCCGCCACTTCCCTTGACGGCAGCGCAGCTCGCGTCCACGTCGTCGACGGCGATGTAGGAGAACCAGTGGGCCGGCGTACCGGCTGGCGCCTGGGTATTGGCAATGTCCATCATGCCGCCCACCGGCTGATCGCCCTGCTTGAAGACCGTGTATTGCCCACCCTGGGGCATATCCATCTTGTCAGTCGACCAGCCAAGAACACCCGTATAGAAGGCCTCTGCGGCCGCCGGGTCGGTAGCCATGAATTCGTTCCAGTAGAAAGTGCCGTGATCCGCCATCTGTTCCTCCCTGTGGCTGGATGATTGAACCTCTTTGTTTATCATATGTTCCGATATTTGCATATAACGTTTTTGTTAAATAGTGCGGAGGCATTTACGCTTGCCTCTCGGTTCAATTTAATATAGATAACAGATAGTTTGTTATACTGACTATTTGTCTATCAGCATAAATAGCCCAACCCGCGGAGGGGAGATGGCAAAGAAACTGGTGAGTTTCACCCTGAACGGCCGTGCCCATGATGGCGCTGCCGCCGACAACACTCTGCTCCTCGACTATCTGCGCGAAGGCCTCGGCCTGACCGGCACCAAGACCGCCTGCGACGGGGGCGAATGCGGCGCATGCACTGTGCTGGTGAATGGCGAGCCGCGCCTTTCCTGTTTGACCCTGGTGGGCCAGGTCGCAGGCAAGGACGTGGAGACCATCGAGTCCCAGGCCAAAGGTGGAAAACTGTCGCCCGTGCAGGAAGGCTTTCACCTGAAGCTGGGCGCACAATGCGGCGGCTGCACGCCGGGTTACATCATGGCTGCGGAAGGACTGTTGCGGGGAAATCAGAGCCCCACGGTCGGCGAGATCAGAAGCGCAATGGGCGCCAACATTTGCCGCTGCACCGGCTATGTAAAAATCATTGATGCGGTACAGCACGCGGCCGCCGTTATGCGCGGCGAAGAGCCGGCCGACTATCCCGACGTGCCCGCGGCGCAGGGCTGAGGAACCAATATCATGAACGAACAGGTCAAACCGATCGACGTTGCCGATGCCAAGGCAGTCAAGTCTGTGGGCGAGTATGTGCCCATGGTGGACGGGCCGGAAAAGGTCTCCGGCCGCGCCAAATATGCAGCCGACATCATGGAAGCGGATGCGCTCGAAGCCGCGATTCTGCGCAGCCCCTGGGCCCATGCGGAACTGATCGAGGTAGACACCTCTGAGGCCGAGGCGATGCCGGGCGTGCGCGCTGTGGCCACTGGCGCCGACACGGACGAAACCCACGGCGTGCTGCCCATTGCCCGTACTGAACACCCGCTGGCGCGGGAACGCGTGCGCTACAAAGGCGAGCCCATCGCGGCGGTGGCCGCGGACGATCTGGCCACGGCCAAGGCGGCCCTGAAGAAAATCAAAATCAAGGTGAAGGAACTGCCCGCTTATTTCACCTGCCGCGACGCCAAGAAAGAAGACGCGGTACGTCTGCATGAGCACAAGGAAGGCAACCTGGAGCGGGATGTCTTCTTCGAGCTGGGTGACGTGGACCAGTCCTTCAAGGACGCGGACGCGGTGATCGAGGAGACATTCCACGCATCAGAGACCTGCCAGGCGCAGATGGAGATGCACAGCGCGCTGGTGGAATACGACCCGCTGCGTGACCGGCTGACCTGCTGGTGCTCGACCCAGGTGCCCTACTACGTCCACCTGATGCTGTCGAAAGTGCTGAAGATGGATCAGGGCAAGATCCGCGTGGTCAAACCCTTCGTCGCCGGCGGCTTCGGCTGCCGCACCGAAGCGCTGAATGTGGAGATGATTGCCGCCCTGCTGGCTCGCAAGGCAGGTGGCAGGGTGCGCCTGCTGGTCACCCGTGAAGAAACATTCATTACCCATCGCGGCCGGCCGGAGACGGACATCCGCATCAAGATGGGGATGAAGAAGGACGGCACGATCACCGGCATCGAGTTCGAGAATGACCAGAGAGGCGGCGCACACTCAGGCTACGGCATCGTCACGATCCTCTACGCCGGCTCCATGCTCTACGCCATCTACGACCTGCAGAATGTGAAATATATCGGCCGCCGGGTGCTGACCAACACACCGCCCTGCGGCGCATTCCGCGGCCATGGCACTGTCAACACGCGCTTCGCATTCGAATCCACACTCGACATGCTGGCGGAGCAACTCGGTCTCGACCCGATTGAAGTCCGCCGCAAAAACTTCCTCGAAGCACCGACCTTCACGCAGAACGATCTGATGGTGAACAGCTACGGCCTGCCGGAATGCATCGACTGGGTCGAGCAGGCAAGCGGCTGGCACGAGAAGCGCAAGAACAAGCCGGACCCCGGCCCGGGCAAGAAGAAGGGCTATGGCTTCGCCTGCTCCCACTACATCTCCGGCGCATCGAAGCCGGTGAACTGGACTGGCGAGCCCCACGCCACGGTCAATCTGAAGCTGGACTGGGACGGCGCGATCACGGTGCTGACCGGCGCAGCGGAGATCGGCCAGGGCAGCTCTACGCTTTGCGCCCAGATCACGGCCGATGTGCTCGGCCTGCCGATCGAGCGGGTTCGGGTGATTTCCGCGGACAGCCAGATCACGCCCAAGGACAACGGCAGCTATTCCAGCCGCGTCACCTTCTACGTGGGCAACGCCACGCTGAATGCCGCCACCAACCTGCGGCACATGCTGGTGGAGGCCGCAGCGACCCTGCTGGAGGCCAACCCGGAAGATGTGGAAGTGCTGGGCGAATTTTACCGCGCCGGCAGCCAGGACAAGGGCGTGCCCTATCAGGAAGTGGTGATGGAGGCGCTGAAGGACACCGGCACCATCACCGCCAAAGGCATCTACAACACCATCCCGGAAAGCTGGGGCGGCAAGAAATACCGCGGCGCGGCTATCGGCGGCACCATGGGCTTCAGCTATGCAGCGCAAGTGGTTGAGGTGACCGTGGACGAGACAACCGGCCAGGTGGATGTGGACAATGTCTGGGTCGCCCACGATTGCGGCAAGGCCTTGAACCGCCTGACGGTCGAGGGCCAGATCGAGGGCTCGGTCTGGATGGGCATGGGCCAGGCGCTCTCGGAAGAAACCAGCTACTACAACGGCTTGATGGTCGCCAACAACCTCCTCGACTACCGGGTGCCGACCATCCAGGACTCGCCGCCGATCCACACCCACATCGTCGAATCGAACGACCCCCACGGCCCCTATGGCGCCAAGGAAGCGGGGGAAGGCTCCATGTCCGGTTTCATCCCGGCGGTCGCCAACGCCATCCACGATGCCGTGGGCCTGCGCTTCAAAGACACGCCGATCACGCCGGACAAGGTTTTCCGGGCGATGGAAAAGGCAGCACGCTTCGGGAAGAAAGGCTGAACCGATGGACGCACTCCCAGAATTCCAGGTTCTCCACCCGACCACCGTCGATGAGGTGGTCGCCGCGCGCAAAGAGCATCCCCACAGCCGGATGATCGGCGGCGGCACGGATCTGCTGGTCAACATCCGCCGGGGCATCGAGGCGCCGCCGGTGCTGATCGACACGGGCGACCTGCAGGAGCTCAAGACGGTCGAAGCGACGGCGGACAGCATCACTGTCGGCGCGTCGGTGCGGCTCACGGAATTGGCGCAGCACGCGGATGTGCAGGCCCACTATCCGGTGATCGCCGAGGCGGCGGAAAGCATCGCCGGGCCTACCCATCGCAACATGGGCACGGTCGGCGGCAACATCTGCCTCGACACCCGCTGCATCTTCTACAACCAGTCTGAATGGTGGCGGACCACCAATGACGACTGCCTGAAGACCACAGGCTCCATGTGCCATGTGGCGCCCAAATCGGACGGCGTCTGCTTTGCCACCTTCTCGGGCGACCTGGCGCCAGGCTTCCTGCTGTTCGATGGCGAGATCGACCTAATCGGCCCGGACGGCAGGCGCACGGTTGCGCTGCAGGATTTCTATACCGGCTATGCGCGGCAGGACGGCTCCACCGGCGACGGCAAAAATTACATGGCGATCCAGCCGGGTGAAATGGTGCTGCGGGTTCGAGGCAAGAACACGCCCGGCCTGCTTACCGCCTACGACAAGGTGCGTATCCGCCGGTCGATCGAGTATCCCGTGGCCGGCTGCGCCGTGGCCCTGAAGCGAGACGGTGACACCCTGAGCGACCTGCGCGTGGCCTTCACCGGCACCAATCCGCGCCCGGTGCGCCTGGACGGCACGGAAGCCCTGACCGGTGGCCCGCTGACGGAAGAGACTTTCACAGCGCTGGACGATCTTTGCAAAGACCAGCTCATGTCCATGAAGACGACCTTCACCCCCGGCCACTACCGCCGCCGCGTGGCAACCCAAATGGCGAAACGGCTGGTGCAGCGGTTGTTTGACGAAGGGGCCTAGGCACCAAGCCCGGCCTATCCGGGAAGAGAGCGACTAGCCGCAGCAGGCGTCACCGTCTGTTTGTGCGGCTTCTGATACAACACCGGCTTCAGCTCCTGCTTCCGCTCGGGTGACGCCATAATTCGTCGCCTCACCCTTGGTGTGGAAGGTTTCCCAGCTCACGCCCTGCGGGTCAGATGACCAGGTCTTGTCCGAGACGTGATAGCAGCAGGTGGTGGCTTCCTGCTGGGAGATTGGCGTGGCGGCCGCAAGACGCTCCGTGACCTCTGCCAGTTCATCCTCGTTTTCCACCTGAATGCCGAGATGGTCGACGCCTTGCGATGTGATCTTGTGGTCGACCACGAAGTTCACCCGCGGGTCGTCCAGCATCCACTTGGCATAGCCGTCCCGCTCCATGGTCGGCGCAGTGCCGAACAGGGTGGAATAGAAGGCGATGGATTTGTCCATGTCGGTCGTGCCGACGGAAACGTGAAGGCGTTTCATCAGGCGGATTCCTTTTGTTTCGCCGCAGCAGGGGTGATGCCCTCGCAGCAGTTTTCCTGGAGGTAGCCGATCAGCGCCGTCATGCGGCTGAAGTCGGCGGCGTAGATCACGTTGCGCCCGGCGCGCCGGGAACTGACCAGCCCGGCCTGGCGCATGTGCGACAGGTGGAAAGTCAGATTGGGCCCGGCGATCTTGAGCGCGCCGGCGATGTCGCCCGCGGCCATGCCGTCCGGCCCTGCCCGCACCAGCAGACGGAAGATGTCCAGCCGCACTTCATGGGCGAGGGAGCCGAGGGCGTCGATAGCAATTTTTTTTTCATATTTCAATACTTATTGAATTATTATTTGATGTCAATGGCAAATAGATCGCGCAACAATTTCTGCGGCGAAATCCGGCGATCTCTGTGCGAAAGTAGAGCCCCGCCCGCCCGTTCTTACAGCCTCATGGAGCCACGTTTGTCCGATCCGGCCGCTGCGCCCGCCTCTGCCGAAGCGCCGATTGATTGGAGCGCCAAGTGGCCCTCCCTGCTGATGTTGTCGGGAGTGGAAGTGCTGGCACTGTCGACCTGGTTCTCGACCACGGCCGTGATCCCGGCACTGCGTGAGTCGATGGTCCTGTCGGACCTGTTCGTTTCCTTCATTTCCAGCGCTGTCAGCCTGGGCTTCGTGGCAGGCACCCTCTTGAGCGCCTTCACCGCCCTGCCCGACCGGGTCGATCCCCGGCGCCTGATTTTTTTCGCGGCAATTTTGGCGGCCACGGCCAATGGCGCAATCCTGCTGGTCGGCCCGGATACCTGGGGCGCGATTGGGCTGCGCTTTCTGACCGGCGTCGCCGTGGCCGCGCTCTATCCCGTGGGGGTCAAGATCGCTGCCACCTGGGCCCGTCCCGGGGCCGGCGGCGATCTGGGCGCGATTATCGGCCTGCTGCTCGGCGCCCTGGTATTGGGAACCGCCGTGCCATACCTGTTCACCGGCTTATCCGGTATCGATTGGCGCTGGATTATGGGCGGCGCGTCGGTGCTGACCCTTCTCGGCGGCATCTGCATCCTGCCGGTCAAGCTGGGGCCGGGCTACGCCCAGCTGGCGCCCGGGCAAAAGGGCAGCGCCTTTCGGCCGGAATATGTGATGCGGGCGTGGCGTGACCCGGCCACCCGTTACGCCAATCTCGGCTATTTCGGCCACATGGTGGAGCTCTACGTGGCCTGGGCCTGGATCGGCCTGTTTCTGTTCGCCAGCTTCGAGGCAAACCCGGAAACTGCGCCCGACGCGACTTCTTTGGCAGGCATGGGCGCCTTTACAATGATCGGCATGGGCGCCGTCGGCTGCATCCTGGGCGGGCTGGCTGCGGACCGGATTGGCCGCACGGCATTTACGATCATCGTCATGGCCATCAGCGGTCTTTGCACCCTCCTGGTCGGCCAACTCTTCGGCGGCGCGCCGATCTGGCTGTTCATCGTCTGCGTTATCTGGGGCACAACGATTGTCGCTGATTCCGGCCAGTTCTCTTCCTGCGTGATGGAGCTGTCGACGCCGGAAACCCGCGGCACCGTGGTGACATTTCAGGTCTCCATCGGCTTTTTCATCACGGTCGTGATGATCAACGTGATGCCGCTGTTCCGCGACGCGTTGGGTTGGGAATGGGCCTTCGCGCCCTACGCTCTCGGCCCGGCCGTCGGCATTTGGTTCATGTGGAAGCTTCGCCGCGAGCCCGACGCAATCAAACTTGCAGGCGGTCGGCGGTAAGACCGCCGGTCTGCTTCAGGCCGCGTCAGGCCGCTTTCGCAGCCCTCGATACCTGTGCCTCCCGGCGGGTGATGTAGGCGGCGCTGGAAAAGATGATGACGCCGCCGATCCAGGTCCAGACGCTGCCTGCGTCCTCGAACAGCAGCCAACCGAAGATCGTCACCATGAAGAGCCGCCAGAAATCGAACGGCGCACAGAAGCTGGCGTCCGCCGCCGCCAGCGCCCGGGTGACGCAGATATGCGCCAGTGTGCCCGAAAGTCCAATGCCCAACAGGAAACCCACCGCCTCCCAGCTTTTCGGCATGTTCCAGTGGATCGCCCAGGGCACGACGGCGATCAGCAACAAGATCAGGTTCATGTAAAAGACGATGCGCGTCGTCGGCTCTGTTCGGCTCAGCACCTTCACGACGATCCCAGCGCCTGCGTAAAAGACCGCGGAGCCCACAGCGAAGAACATGGAAAGCGACAGTTCCTGAAAGCCCGGCCGCACCACCAGCAAAGCGCCGCCAAATCCAATCAGCGTCGCCGTCCAGCGGCGCATACCAACCAGTTCTGGCAGCAAGAATGCTGCAAGTACCGCGGTGAACAGCGGGATCGTCGCGTTCAGCGCAACAGCATCGACGATGCTCATGTTCGCGATGGCATAAAAGTAGGTCACCATCGCGATATAAGTGAACACCGCCCGCAGAGACATGAGCCCCAATTTTTGCGTACGGAAGACGCCGCTGCGGATTCCGCGGATCATGAAGGGCAGCATGAAGCAGGTGCCGAAGACCGACCGCCAGAAGGTGATGTCGATGCTGGTCTGATCGTCCTTCAGATAGCGAATGCAGACTGCCATCACGGCAAAGCAGGTGCAGGCACAGATCATGAAGGTGGCGCCCCAGAAGGGACCACTGAGGCCGCCTGCGGCTACGGCTGCGGATTGACCCGACGAGTTGGCGTCCCCCGTCTCCTCCCGGGACCCGTCGGCCAAACGTTCAGCTCCCGATCGTGTCCGGCGCTTCGGTGGCCGGACCTTTCAGCTCCACGGTGTTGCCTTCCGGATCCTTCAGATACATGGACGGCCCCAGGCCGGTGGCGCCATAGCGGTCGGCCACATCGCCATATTCAACGCCATGGACGATCAGATGCGCCTCGATGGTTTCCCGGTCCCAGGGTTCCACCTGAACACAGAAGTGATCCATGTTGGCGGCTGCGGATTCCGGCGGTGTGCCGCCACCCAAACGGCCATTGATATCGACCACATCGATAAGGCTGGTGCCGGCACGCAACTGCCACAGGCCGTCCTTTTCGTTCACCCGCTCCACCGGACAGCACAATACGTCACGATAGAAGGCCACCATGCGTTTCAGGTCCGCAGCGCGGATGACCACATGGTCGATCTGCCGAATGGTGATCATGCCGCGAACCGTTTGTCGTCCAGCAGGTCGCTGTAGCGCCGCTGGTGATGATCCCGGTTGCCGAACAGGGTGTCGATCAGGGTCAGCCGTTTGAAATAGTGGCTGATCGGCATCTCTTCCGTCATGCCCATGCCGCCATGCATCTGGATTGATTCCTGGCCTACCTGCCGCCCCGCCTTGCCGATAAAAACTTTGGCCGCAGAACAGGCGCGGGCCCGCTCGAGGGAATCCTCGCTCTCCGCCTTGACCGCGGCCACCCACGAAAGGCTGATCGACTGTTCGGTGAGATTGAACATGTCCGCCATACGATGCTGCAGCACCTGAAACTTGCTGAGCGGCACACCGAACTGCTTCCGTTGCGCAGTATATTCGCGGGTCATCTGCAGGGTGGTATGCATGATGCCTGCCGCCTCGGCGCAGACCACGGCGATCCCCCTGTCGATGGTCTCCTCGACCAGCGGATAGGCAGCACCGGCATCGCCGAGCAATTCGCCAGTGGCGTCTTCCAGGATCACCTCTGCCGCGCGCAACCCGTCCACGGTGGGATAATCCCGTAGGGTCACCCCTGGGTCCTTTGGGTCGACCAGAAAGAGCGAGATACCTTCCTCGTCACGGGGATCACCAGCAGTACGCGCGGTGACGATGATCGTATCCGCCGCCGGCGCATTGAAAACCACCGCCTTGTGGCCATTCAGCCGCCAGCCACCGCTGTCGGCAGCGGAGGTTTCGACGCTGGCAAGATTGTAGCGGGAGGTGGGCTCAGCGAAGCCGAATGCGGTCTGGAGGACGCCCGTTGCGATCTGCTCCACCAGGTCACCCCGGCCGCTGCGGCTCAACAGATGGCCGCCCAGAATTACAGTCCAGAGATAGGGCTCGACCACCAGGCCGCGGCCCAGCTGCTCTGCGATCAGGCAGGAATCTGTGATGGAGCCGCCGAGACCGCCCTGATCTTCCGGAAACGGGATCGCCAACCAGCCAAGCTCAGCAAACGTCGCCCAGTGATCGGCGCTGTAGCCGAGTTCGCTGGCAGCCAGTTCACGTCGTTGTTCGAACGGATAGTCCTTTTCGACAAACCGTTCGACGCTTTCAATAAGGAGCTTCTGCTCCTCGGTAGGCGCAAGATTCATGTCAAACCCCTGACTTTGGTTCAGGATTTCGGGCCCAACCAGCGCCGCCGCGAACTTGTGCCGCTGGTCTCACGCCCGGTTCGGACAGGGCCCGGCCCTGTCTCGCATTTCTGCTTCTACAGGCCCAGCACCATCTTTGCGATGATGCTGCGCTGCACTTCGTTGGAGCCGCCGTAAATCGACGATTTCCGCCAGTTGAAATAGTGGGGCGCCACGGGTGCCGCATATTCCGGACCAATCGGCGGCTCGTTCCAGCCATGGTCCATGGCTTCCCGGATATAGGGGCTGCCATAGTTCCCGATCGCCTCCAGCAGCAGTTCCGTGATCGCCTGTTGCAGCTCGACGCCCTTGATTTTCAGCAGGGAGGCCTCCGGTCCCGGGGGCTTGCCCGCACCCTCGGCGGAAACCATGCGCAGGATCGTAGCGTCCAGCGCCAGCAGCTCGATCTCCACCTCTGCGATTTTCCCGCGGAACGCTGTGTCTTCGATCAGCGGCATGCCGTCAATCGTCTCCGCCGCGGCGATGTCCTTGACCCGCTGAAGCTGGCGCCGCGATTTGCCGACCTCGGCAATCCCCGTGCGCTCATGGCCCAGCAGGTATTTGGCAATCGTCCAGCCCTTGTTCTCGTCACCGATGCAATTCTCTACCGGCACCTTGACATCATCGAGGAAGACCTCGTTGACCTCCTGCCCACCATCCATGGTGACGATCGGCTTGACCGTGATGCCTGGTGTTTTCATGTCGATTAGAAGGAAGGAAATGCCTTCCTGCGGCTTGCCTTCGTCAGACGTGCGCACGAGGCAGAAGATCCAGTCCGCATATTGGGCCATTGTGGTCCAGGTCTTCTGGCCGTTGACGATATAGTGGCCATTCTCCTTGACCGCCTTGGTCTTGAGCGAAGCGAGATCAGAACCCGCGCCCGGCTCGGAATAACCCTGGCACCACCAAACGTCGGAGTTTGCAATCTTCGGCAGATACTCGGCCTTCTGCTCTTCATTGCCGAAGGCGATGATCACCGGGCCGACCATGGTGACGCCGAAGGGCAGCACACGCGGACAACTGTGGCGGCCATATTCCTCGTCGTAGATGTAGCGCTGTGCCGGGGTCCAGCCAGGACCGCCATGCTCCTCCGGCCAGCCGGCAGCCAGCCAGCCCCTGCCCGCCAGGATTTTCATCCAGCGTTGATAGTCGTCCTTCTTCAGGGACTGTCCCATCTCCATCTTCTGCTTGATGTCCGGCGGCAGGTTATCAGCCAGAAACGCGCGCACTTCCTCACGGAAACTCTGCAGTTCCGGTGATTCCTGTAAATTCATGATGTGATCCCTGTTTGCATCCCACCCGTGGGATGCAGCGCTTTGGTTGCGGCGATTATAAAGCTCGGAGAGGCGGGTTCAACGCGCTACCTTTTCGCAGGGCTCAATAAAATACCCGGCCCGTCAGACACGAGACCAATGCCTGGAGGCCCCTGCCATGAAATACGACACCCTGTTCCGCCTGGACGGCCAGGTTGCCCTGATCACCGGGTCGAGCAAAGGCATTGGCCGCGCCATCGCCGAGGCCATGGCCGCGCAGGGTGCGACGGTGGTGATATCCAGCCGTAAGGCGGAGGTTTGCGAGCAGGTCGCCCAGGAAATCCGGGACGACGGCGGCAAGGCGGTGGCGATCCCGTGCAACATCTCCCACAAGGACCAACTGGAAGCCCTGGTTGCCGGGGCGCGGGAAAAATGTGGACCGATCGACATTTTGGTCTGCAACGCCGCAGTGAATCCTTATTTCGGGCCATTGCAGGATATGCCCGACGAGGCCTACCAGAAGACCATGGACGCAAATGTGCGCTCCAACATTTGGCTGTGTCAGATGGTGATCCCGGAAATGGCGGAACGAGGGGGCGGCAGCGTCATCATCACCTCCTCCGTCGGCGGCTTGAAAGGAACGGCTTCGCTTGGGATCTACGGCATTTCAAAAGCCGCCGACATGGCACTGGCGCGCAACCTGGCCACCGAATGGGGCCGTCAGAATGTGCGGGTCAACTGCCTGGCCCCGGCAATCATCCGCACCGATATGGCGCGGGTGCTGTGGGAGACGCCGGAAATCTATGAAGAGGCCATTCGGACCTATGCACTGAAAAGAATCGGTGAGGTCGAAGAGGTCGCCGGTGCGGCCGTGTTCCTGGCAGGAAAAGGCGGCAGCTTCATTACCGGGCAGACCATCGTCATTGACGGTGGCGCCACGATCACCGGCGAAACCTAACGGCGATAGCGGGCGAGCGTCCCCTTGAAGGACGGCGCGCCATTCTGGCCGACGAAGCGCACCCATTGACCTCGCAATGGCTCAAGGCGCCAGCACAGGGTTCGGGCATTGAACCAACGCCGCCATTGGATGCACAAGGTACCGTCGGCCACCCGCCAGAATCCCACGTCGCTGCCTTCAATCAGGCGTGAGCCGCCGCGGCCCAGGGAATACAGCACCTGCGCGGAAAAACGGCCGGTCACCTGGGGTGCACCGCTGAACCGCCACAGGTGATTTTCCCAGGGAGCATAGGTTCCGCGCAGGGTGCCGCGGATTTCCCATCCAGCCATGTTGGCAGGCAGCGATGGCTGGGCGACCGCTGAAATAGGCAGGCCAGCGACCAGGACGGCAAATGCCGTCCTGGCGCCGCGTCGGACTGATCCGCCGCTAAAGACCGACCTTGCGATAGGTGCCCTCAAAGCTCAGCGGCCCATTGGTGTTATGGAAATAGAACCGCCCGCCATTCATCACACGCAGGCGATAGCAATGCTCGCGCTGCTGGAACCATTTGCTCCAGGTAACGCACATGCGGGCGCCATTCAGGCGCCAGCGGCCGACATCGCTTTTCTCGATATAACCGGGCTGGGCGATGCCGATCTGCTGCGCATAGAGATAACCGGTGATCCGGCCATCGGGGCGGAAACGCCACAGATGATGTTCCCACGCCTCATACTGGCCGGGCATGACGCCGCGAATTTCATAGCCAGCCGGCCCAGCGGGCGGACTTGCCGCCTTGGCCATGGCCGAACTGCCGGCAAATGCAGTGAAGACCGCCACAGCGGTACCAAGAATCAGGTTTCGTGCCATTGTCATTGGCTGCTCCTCTCGATCTCGGCAGCGGGTTTATATGATTTTTTACCGGCGGGAGGTCAGGTCGACCGTGCCAGCGTTCCCCGAAACGAATAGCTGCCATCATTACTTACGAAACGATGCCAGCGTCCGTTCAGCGTCTGCACTCGGTAGCATTGCTCCTGGCCACGGAACCAGCGAGCGAAGGTGACGCACAATCGTCCTGCATTCACGCGCCACCGGCCCTTGTCATGCTGGGTGACGAAGACGCCACCGCGGGTATTGGGGGCAATTGTGGTGTAGACGCCGCGAACGCCGCCATCAGCCGTGAACCGCCAAAGATGATTGTCCCGATGTGCCCACTCACCTGGCAGGTTACCCCGCAATTCGTAACCTGCGTAGCTTGCCGGGGGCGCAGCGATGGCCGGTGACAGGGCGGCGGTAGCAAGCAGAACTGCCACTGCAGCCGGTGTTGCGCGTTTGATTGACTGGAACATGGTTTTCGTCCTTTCCAGAGATAAAGACATTGCCTTGGTTCCCCTCATCTGTGCGTCGCACACCCTCAAAATTGTTTGGCTGCACGCCCCATTTTTCAGCGGATGCCCATTATTTGCCCAGGGGATGGATCGTTCCGCGGCTGGTGCGGCCACTGCCGACACCTGCAGCGATCAACCGGGATCCCTTGATGGTCAGGCGGAAACAGTGTTGCCCGCCCTGTAACAACCGCCTCCAGGTGACGCACAAGGTATTGCCAGAATAGGTCCAGGTTCCGGTATCGGTGATTTCCTCATGCCAATAACCGCGCCCCCGGTTGTAGTGGGCGCTGGAAATGCCGCTCGCGCGGCCACCAGGCCGAAGGCGCCATAGGTGCGCTTCCTCGGCCTCGCCATTCCAGATTGACAGGCGGATTTCTGCGTTTGTGAAGGCTGCGGCCTGGGTTACAGCACCCGGCCCCGCGAAGGCCGCGGCGACAATGGCCGCGGCCAGGATGAATTTTTTCATGCCCGCCCGTCCTCATGCTGAATGCATCACTCCCCTTATATGGGGCGTGTGGACGAACGGATCAGTCACGGTCGCTCAAATTTGCGCGACCGGACGATGCTGGCGCTACTGCTTGGCGATATAGGCCGTGGTCGTGCGGCCGTTGGTGCCTGTGATCTTGTAGGACTTGCCGCGCTTGGTCGCCGTGTAACAGACCTTGGCGCCGTCGTTCCATTTGCTCCACTTGATGCACAGCTTGGCGCCTTCCATCGACCAGGTACCGGTATCGGCGTCCTGCTCCTGACGGGACAGCGTGCCACTGGTCGTCATGGTCGCGAGCCCACGGACCTTGCCGCCGGGGCCGAAGCGCCAGATTTCGCTGCGGGTATTGTCAACGTCCTGATAGGTGCGGCGCAGTTCCATGCCGGCCATGTTGCCGAACGGGCCGTCGCCGCCAGCCCCACCGCCGGCGCCACCCGCACCGCCAGATTTGGCGCGGGCTGCAATTTCCTGGCGTTTCGCCGCCGGGATCTTCTGCCCGACAAAGTGGGCCGCAATGCCGGCATCAACGTTGCCGCGGGCCTCGGACACCTTGAACCAGAAATACGCCTTGGCGTAGTCGCGGGGCACACCCTTGCCGTCCTGATAGATTTTCCCCAGGCGGAAGGCGGACTTCGCATCACCGGCGCGGGCCGATGCCTCCCATTCTTTGATGGCTGCCGGATACTGGCGCGCGTCATAGGCTTTGAGGCCCTTGTAATAGTCCGCGCCGGCAACGCCCGGCGTGGCGAGCGCAATTGCAGCGACCAGTCCGGCCATAGCGTGCTTCAACATGGGTCAATCTCCCTGACGGTGCGCCCGGCGGCCGTGTATCGCCGCATTCCCCGAGCCTCGCCCATCATTCTATACAACATAAAACGCTGCTGCCGTTGCCAGTATGATGAGGTGGCCGGCGACAACAGCGTCGGTTCAGGTTGTCGTTGTAGCGGCTGGCTGGCGGCACGGCAGTGACAACGGTCACGAGGTAAACTCTCTCTATCGCAGGTATCGCGCGGGACTTTGGCCCCGGGCGGCCACTTCCCGCACCAGTTTGCGCAACACCACCTCCCAGAAGGGGGTCTTTTCGTCCGCCACCATCACAAAGGCACCCGGTCCGCCAATCACCTGGCGCTGGTAGTGGCCAACCAGACCCGCCGAAGCGGGACCCGAAAACCGCCCGCCCCGCGCCGCGATCACAAGACCGTTGATGGTAATACCTGCCTTCAGCGCCGCCGCGCGCACCACGTCCAGCGGCGGCCCGTTGATTTGTGGGCCGTCACCGGAAATATCGATGATCTTGCGCAGGCCCTCGTAGCGGTTGGTCTTGATCTCATGGGCCGCTTTGACGATGGCCGCGCTGATCGAGTTGTAGCCAAAGACCTTGCGCGGCGCCTTGACCAGCTTTGCGGCAAAGGCCTGGGCGCTGGCTTTGTCGCGGATCAGGTGCCAATCAACGATTATCTCCACCGACGACGGCGCGCCCCACTCGATAAATTGCACCGCAATTCGCTGGTGCCGGCCGCCACGGATGGCATTCAGCACCAACTGATGGGTGATGGCGCGGGCATAACCCTGCCGCTGCAGTTTCAGTTCGTTGTCGTCGATGGACCCGGAGCCGTCGGCCGCCAAGACCAGCTCGACGTCAACAGGCAGCTTTTGTGCCGCCGCAGGAGAGCCGCCAAAAACCAAAACAGCAATGATTGCCAGGACCCAATGATTGACTGCGCGCATGGGATCTCTCCGGTTGGGGCAGCCAGTTTCGCCGCCCAATGTGTCCCGATTCAGGCGATCAGCCGCCGTTCATCGCGCGCCAAACCCGTTCTGCCGTCACGGGCATTTCCACATGGGCGACGCCGTGGTCGCGAAGGGCGTCGACAACGGCGCTGACCACCACGGCCAGCGCGGGCGTGGTGCCCCCCTCGCCACCGCCCCGGACGCCGAGCGGATTGGTAGGTGACGGCACTTCCATGATTTCCGACGCAATGAACGGAAAATCGTCTGCCCGGGGCATGGCATAGTCCATTAGCGAGCCCGCCAGCATCTGCCCGGTCTCGGGGTCGTAATAGGCATTTTCCATCAACGCCTGCCCCTGGCCCTGCACCACCCCGCCCTGGGTTTGGCCGTGCAGGATAAGCGGATTAACGGCGCGGCCCACATCATCGACCGCGGCAATCGCCACGACCTCCACCGCGCCGGTGTCGGGATCCACCTCCACTTCGCAGATCTGCGCGCCATAGGGGAAGCCGGGTACCTGCATCACATCGGTGCAATCGCCATAGAGCGGGCCCTGAAGATCGTCGGGCACGTCGTCGCCCGCCTGCGCGACCTGGAAAATACCGATATGGCGGTCCGTGCCCGTAACCGTGAACACGCCATCCGCGAACTCAATGTCAGCGACGGCGGCTTCCAGCAGGTGAGCCGCGATCTGCTTGCCCCGCTCGATCACTTTGTCCGAGGCCTGGCCCATGACGATCCCGGCCATGCGCATGGAGCGGGCGGAATGGCTGCCACCGCCCTCTTTCACCGTGTCGGTGTCGCCATGCAAAAGCCGGATGCTGGCGAAGGGCACGCCCAGCCAATCAGCAATACATTGGGCAAAGCTGGTCTCGTGGCCCTGGCCGCTGGGAGTGGTGCCGATGACAACATCCACTTGCTCATCAGGCCGAACGGTGATCTCTGCGCGCTCCACCGGAAAACCGCTGGTGATCTCGATATAATTGGCGAGACCGACGCCGCGCAGCTTGCCGCGCGTCGCCGCCTCTGCGCGTCGGGCGGGGAAGCCGGCCCAATCCCCCAGGGCGACCACCTTGTCCAGCGCCTGGGCATAGTCACCGCTGTCATAAGTGAGGCCCAACGGCATGACGAACGGCATGGCGCTTTCAGGAATCAGGTTGCGGCGGCGAAGGTCCACCCGGTCGAACCCATGTTTCTGGGCGGCCAGATCGATCAGCCGCTCCATGATGTACATGGCCTCCGGCCGGCCGGCGCTGCGGTATGGCGCTGTGGGCACGGTGTTGCTGAGGACGGCCACGCATTCCACATGGGCCGCGGGCAAGCGATAGACACTGGTCGAAAGCTCTGAAGACTTGTTGATCGGCACGTAGCTGACTGCATAGGCGCCCACGTTGCTGATCAACCTGGAATGGAACCCGAGGAAATTGCCGTCCCCGTCCAGCGCCAGTTTGGCGTCCACCACAAGATCACGACCCTGATAGTCGGATAAAAACCCTTCACTTCGTGTGCTCGCCCAGCGTACCGGACGGGCCGCACGCCGCGATGCCCAGGCCGCCAGGCCGTATTCCGGGTAGCACCAGTTGCGGGTGCCAAAGTTGCCGCCTATATCCCGCGCGATGACCCGGACATTCTCCGCCTCGGTCTGGAGGATGGCCGCGAGGTCGCCCTTCAGACGGACCGAGTTATCGCCACCGCACCAGACGGTGTAGCGGCCGGTGCCGGCATCATGCTCGGCGATAATCCCGCGCGGCTCCATCATCACGCCGGTGACGCGGTTGATGGTGCTGGAAAAGCTCACCACATGGGTCGCGTCCGCAAATGCCGCCTCTGTCTCGGCGCGGTCCCCAAATTCCGCGTCGATGCCGATATTGTTGGACACATCATCCCATATCTGGGGCGCAGCCGCTTCCGCCGCAGCGCGGGTGGCGGTCACGGCGGGCAAGGGTTCATAGTCCACCTCGACCCGCTCGGCACCGTCCAATGCGGCCGCCAGTGTCTCCGCCACGACCGCGGCGACGCCGTCCCCTACAAAGCGCGCCTTGTCCACGGCGAGCAACGGAATGGGTGTCACGCGCCGGTCTGAGCCATCGAGATTATTGAGCGGCAGATCGACCAGACCCGCGATCGAGGCATAGCTTGGGATTGAGGCGATGCCATCTGCCGCCATGTCAGCGCCGGTCAACACGTCGACCACGCCGGCAATTGCCTTCGCCGCTTCAACATCAATGCCGCGGATTCGGGCATGTGCATGGGGAGAACGCACCATTACCAGGTGGAGCGCGCCGTCGACCCGGTTGTCATCGGTAAATCGTCCCTGGCCCGTCACCAGGCGCCGGTCTTCCTTGCGCAGAACCGGCGCGCCGATGCCGCCGGACGGTGTTGCCGCGTCCATCTGTGTCACTTCCCCCAAAACCCGCCGAATTGCCTGCGCTTAGGCGCTGCCGTGAACCTCGAACAGGCCTGCCCCACCCATGCCGCCACCAATGCACATGGTGCAAACGACGTATTTGGCGCCGCGCCTGCGACCCTCGATCAGTGCGTGGCCAACCATCCGCGCGCCGGACATGCCGTAGGGATGCCCGATGGAAATGGCGCCGCCATTCACATTCAGGTTTTCATTGGGAATGCCCAGCTTGTCCCGGCTGTAGAGCACCTGAACCGCGAAAGCCTCATTCAGCTCCCAGAGGTCGATGTCGTCCATGGTGAGGCCGTTTTTTTCCAGCAATTTCGGTACGGCGAAGACAGGGCCGATACCCATTTCGTCAGGATTCGTCCCGGCGACGGCCATGCCCCGGTAGATACCCAATGGCTCAAGTCCGCGCTTCTCAGCTTCCTTGGCTTCCATCAGGACGGCGGCCGACGCGCCGTCTGAAAGCTGCGAAGCATTGCCAGCGGTGATGTGCTTGCCTTCCTGAATGACCATGCCGTTGGCGAAGACGGGTTTGAGTTTCTCAAGATCCTCAATCTGCGTGCTTGGCCTGTTGCCCTCGTCCCGGTCGAGCACGACAGCTTCCTGAGTGCTTTCGCCGGTTTCCTTATTGAAGAGCAGCTTGGTGGACGGTAACGGCACGATCTCGTCGTCGAACTTGCCGGCCTCCTGCCCCGCCGCGGTGCGTTGCTGGGACTGGAGCGCATACTCATCCTGAACCTCACGGGTCAGGCCATAGCGCTCGCCCACCGTCTCCGCTGTTTCCAGCATGGACATATAGATCGCTGGCATATGGTCGACGATCCAGGGATCGGCGGCGCGGTGCATGTTCATTTTGTCATTCTGCACCAGGCTGATCGACTCAAGGCCGCCACCGATGGCCACCTGCATGCCGTCGTCCATGATCTGCTTGGCCGCCGTGGCGATCGCCATCATGCCGGAGGCACACTGACGGTCCAGTGACATACCCGGCACCGTATCGGGAAGACCGGCGCGGATCAGGCACTGGCGCGCGACGTTGCCTGAGGTCGAGCCCTGCTGCAGCGCCGCCCCCATCACCACATCTTCGATCTCCGCCGGGTCAACGCCCGCACGTTCGACTGCATGTTTGATTGCATGTGCGCCCAGTTCCTGAGCCTGGGTGTCGTTGAATGCGCCGCGATATGCTTTGCCGATGGGCGTGCGCGCGGTGGACACGATGACTGCTTCACGCATGAGATAGCTCCTCCCGAATTTGGTATAATAGTGAGGTACGCCAGCTTGGATCGCGCGACAACCCTTCGCCGCTCAAACCTGTGACGCGAAGTCTCTAAAATTCTATAGATTAATAGAATTTTCTATAGCATTATAGAATTTCTACAATCGGAGAAGATCGATCATGGCCACACAAGCGCTCAATATTGCGACCCTGCAGGACCATATTGAACCACCTGTTCCTGGCGTGCCCTGCCTCGACGTAGATCCCTACTCGCGTGAGGTCTTAAGCAATCCCGAGCCCTGGTACGACACGTTGCGGGAAACCGGCGATATCGTTTGGCTTTCGCGGTACGGCTGCTGGGCAACGGGTCGGCGGGAACACGTGCATGCCATCTTCACTGACTGGGAGCGTTTTCCATCCTCACCCGGCGTCGGCCTGACCGATTTCAGGAATGGCAAACCCTGGCGACAACCGAGCCTGGTGCTGGAGACAGACCCTCCCGACCACACCCGGGCGCGCAAGGTCTTGGCCAGGGTCCTGTCGCCCGGCGCTGTCCGCAAGATCCGCCCGGTTTTCGCCGATGCCGCCAGCAAGATGGCGGACCGCGTCGTCGAAAAGGGTGAGATCGACGGGATGGAGGACATCGCCAAGGCTTATCCGCTGCAGGTTTTTCCGGATGCTCTGGGCATTGAAGCAGGGGACCGGGAAATGCTGCTGGACTATGGCTCCATGGTCTTCAACGCGATCGGGCCGCTGAATGAGTTCCTGCAGGCAGACCTGGACAAGCTGGAAAAGGTTGGCCCCTGGATAGCTGCCCGATGCGACCCCGCTGCGCTCCGCCTGGACGGCATGGGCGCAGAGATTTACGCGGCGGTCGAGACTGGTGAATTGACGGCAGAGGAAGCGCCGCTGCTGGTGCGGTCTTTTCTGTCCGCAGGCGTGGACACCACGGTGAACGCCATCGGTAACGCGCTCTTGCTGTTTGCCCGCCACCCTGACCAGTGGCAGGTGTTGCGCGAGAACCCGAAGCTCGCCCGACGTCACGCCTTTGAGGAGGTGTTGCGGCGCGAATCGCCGGTGCATACCTTCTTCCGTACCACCAACGACAGCGTCGATGTTGCGGGCATCCCACTTGGCGATGAAACCAAGATCATGTTGTGCATGGCAGCGGCAAATCGCGACCCGCGCGCATTCGACGAACCAGAACGGTTCGATATTCAGCGCCACACCGCCGACCATGTCGCCTTTGGCGCGGGTATCCACGCCTGTGTCGGCCAAGTGGTGGCGCGGCTCGAAGCCGAAATGGTCCTAACGGAGTTGGCAGCCCGGGTTGAGCGGATCGAATTGACCGGAGAACACGTCTGGCGCCTCAACAATTCCTTGCATGGGCTGGAAAAACTGCCTCTGAAGCTCCACCCCGCCTGATCCTGCAGGTGCCCAATGGATTCTTCAGTTTTGGGCGCAGCTAGACCTTGGCGGAGTCACCGCGATCCCGTTTCGCCTTTGCGGATGCGCCGCCGCTCGAGCTTCGAGGCCAGGCCCTGGGCCACCCCCGGCAAGCTCCACGGGCAGTCGGCGATACAAATCCCACAGCCATAATGGTCGTTGAAGTAGGGAACGCATTTATCGAAATCGACATACCATTTGCGGTCGCCCCGCACCCACTGCTTGTCCTGAAAAATCGCGTCGGGCGGACAGGCCGCCGAGCACACATTGCAGTTGGTGCAAAAGTCATCCGCACCGAAATCGATTGGCGCATCAGCGACCAGCGGCATATCCGTAGAGATCGCGGCCAGGCGGAATGACGATCCATACACCGGGTGAATGATTGAGCCATGTTTGCCCAGCTCGCCGAAGCCGGCTTCCAGCGCCGCCGGCAGCAACATGATATCGCCGGAAGCTCGCTGCCCGGGCCGGGGCACGGCGTCGTATCCCTGTTCGCGAACCCAATTGGCAAGCAGCTTCGATGATTTGTCGATGCGGGCGATATGAACCGCCACTTCCACGGCCGATGTCGTGTGCTCCGCTGTGGACGGCGCCATGGCCACCCGCGGCTGATCCATGACCAGCCCCATGATTACCAGCCAGGGCTCGGCCACAGTGTGGCCCTCATAGACCCACTCCCGCCGTACAGCCGTGATGCCGACCATTTCGGCACCAAGAACCCGGGTTTCGGTTTTGATCGCTGCGGTCCACTCCGACGGCGTGCGTTCGACCCGTGTGGCAGCTACCGGGGACAGTTCCTCTGGCCCGCGGTCAGCGCTGTAAGCAGCCTTGATCTCTGGCGAGTCGAAATAGCGGGCGTAGAAATATCCCTGTAGGGGACCGTGGGCCAATCCGTCCGGCGAATCCCAATACACGATCTCGGGGCGGCGTTTGGCGCGTTCGCCCAAGCCATTGATGGTATTGCCGGAAATGTCCGGGATCAGCGCGGTCTGTTCCGCCGGCAGCGACCAGTCAGGTAACGGATGTCGGGGCACGGGCACCTCCGTCCGGTTGGTTCTGGGGCAAACACGAGGACGAGTGCGGACTATTCCACAACGGACGCCGGCACGCACAAGAAAAGACGGCTCCATGGCTGATGCCTGGAGCCGCCAATTTCTGGTGATAACTGCATTTTGGACTACTGCAGGATGCTCTGGCAGCCTTGCACGGCGCGCTGATAGTTGGCGCGGCAGGAACGGATTGCATTGCTGTTGGTACCGGCCTGCTGCAGGCAGGCATTGTAGACACGTATCGCAAAGGAGCCGCAGCGTTTGTACTCACGCTGCTTGCGGGCGATTTCCGCAGCGTTCCGCTGGTAGAGGCGGGCGTCGGTAGGAGACTGGCTCTGGGCGTTCGCAACGATGGGCGCTGCCATAAGGGCCAAGGCGGCGACGGCGATGAAACGTTTCGGGGACATGGGACTGATCCTTTCGGGTTGAGGTCTTATTTGACGTTGGGACGCGGACCTTTGGGGCCCGCGTTGTTGAACGTCCTCTTTTTGCCTTACCCGGGATCGTGAAGCTTGAAGACCAATTGAGGGTTTGGTGGAGATTCATAGGGGATTCGCTGAAGGCACGAGAAACCCCTGCATTTGCAGTAGAAAATCGGACCAATTCAGCACTAATGGAACACGTGACGTGACCCATCGGGCCTCATCGGTCGATCAGGTTTGGCCGGTCTTTGCTGCTTCCACTGGGCGTTTTCGCCGAAAGGGGCTGTCGCGGAATGTAATCAGCATTACCCCGGCGATGGTGGTCAGACCGCCGATGAGCACATAGGGCGAGAGCGCCTCGTCCAGCAGCAAAACCGCGCTGATAACCGTCGAGAACGGCACCAGCAATATGAACGGCATGACCACATTTATCGAATATTTGGCGATCAGCCTGTACCAAAGGCTGTAGCCAAGCGCGGTCATGATGAAGGCAAGGTACAGGACCGTGAGCCAGACCACCTGGTCGGCATTCTGCACATATTGCCAGTGATTATCTTCCGTCAGAAAGCTGATGACAAAGAGCTGCGGGAAGGCAAATACCGACACCCATGCCGTGAGCTGAAATCCACCGACCGCGCCTTTCAGCGCCTTTGTCATGACCTGGCCGGCGGCGAAAAAGGCCGCGCCGATCAGAACCAGAAGCGCCGAAATCCAGGCACCCTGAACGGAGGTATCGCCGGCCAGGATCACCACGCCCGCAAACGCCACAGCCATTCCAAATGCCCGCCGCCAACCGATAATGTCCTTGAGGAAAACTGCCGCAAGTAACGCGGCCATCGGTGCCTCGAGCTGAATAATGATGATCGCGGCCGACGCGTTGAGGCCTTTTAGACCCGTGAATGTGACGGAGTACTGGATGCCCGCGCCAACCATCGAAATCAGCGCCACTTTCCACATATATCCGGTGGGCGGTTTGACGAACCAGACCAGCAGCGCGGCGGTCAGCGTGAACCGCAGCGCCATCAGAAAAATGGGCGGGAATCCCGCCAGCGCCGCTTTTGACAGGGTGAAGCCAAAGCCCCAGATGGCGGCCACCATGACCGCCGTCAATACATCCACGGGCCGCACAGGCGCCTCCCCGGCATTGCGCCATCCCCGGCGCACCAACCCGCCAGTCCTAGCAGTTTCCCCCGGCCCCAACCTGAACCAATTTCGCACGGGCGGCATGCGGCCCACGGGCGGCCCGGTCGACGCGAGCGGTTGCGCAAGACAATCGCCATCGTCAATCCGGATACGTTAGCCTGCATTAACTGGATAGATTTGAATTCAGGGAGGCAGATTTGGACTTCTATAGCGATGGCATGCGCGAACTGCAGGACCGATATGAAGGGCGGGCGGTGGCCGATCGGCTGGAAGCACACCGCATGCGCACAGAGCTTAATGAAGATGACCGGAGACTGATTGAGTCGGTTCCGTTTTTCTTCCTGGCGACGGCGTCAGCGGAGAGCGTCGATTGTTCGTTTAAGGGCGGCGAACCAGGTTTCGTCCGGGTGACCGGTGATCGCGAGCTCGTCTGGCCGGACTACGATGGCAACCGGATGTACCGAAGCCTCGGCAATATCAGGGAAAACCAACGGGTCGGACTGTTGTTCCTCCGATTCGACGGTCAGAACTTCGATGGACTTGCTGCCCGCATGCGCATCAACGGTCGCGCCTCCATCGACGAGTCGCAGGAGGCGCTAGAAAGCCTGCCGGGCGCCAAGAGATTGGTACGGGTCGCGGTGGATCACATCTTTCCCAACTGTCCGCGTTATATCCCGCATATGGAAATGGTCGAACCGTCGGAATATGCGCCACGCAATGGCCACGTACCGCCTGAGCCTGAGTGGAAATCCCGCGACTTCGTGAAGGACATCTTCAACGCGGAAGGCGCTTAGTCAGCGGGCACAGCCGATCGCCCAGTGGCGCTTTGTCGGATCACCGCCGATGGCGTATCGTTCCGTGAGAAGGCCGCGCACGGCCACGTTGGGTTGATGGAGAAAAGACCGATGCCTGAGAGTCACTCATCCGAGCTTTACCACGTGCTGAGTCCGGAAGGCCCGCTGGGGGTGACTCCCCTGCCCGCCGCGCCGCGCCCTGATACTCTCACCGGCAAGAAGATTGCTTTTGTCTGGGACTATGCATTTCGGGGCGATGAGATGTTCCCGGTAATCGAAGACGGCTTGCGCGAGACTTTCGGCGCCGTGGACTTTGTCGGCCCGGATGCTTTCGGCACCATCTTTGGCGGCGACGAGGAAGCGGTACTGGACGCGCTGCCGGAGAAACTGAAAGACCTTGGCGTTGACGCCGTGGTCTGCGGGGTCGGTTGCTGAGGCGCCTGCACCCCTGCTGTGCTCCGTGCGAGCGCAATCATCGAGAAAGCCGGTTTTCCCACAGCCTCATTGGTTTGCGACGGTTTCCTGGGCCAGGCCCAGGCCATCCGCGGCGGACTGGGCGTCCCTGACCTGCCCGTGGCGCGGGTTATCGGCCATGTGGATTCGCAGAGTTTGCCCGAGATGACCGAAAATCTCCGCGATGCGACCATTCCCGATGTGGCGCGGTGGCTGACCCAGGCGCCACCAGCGACAAACGATATCGGTTCCGGCGCGGATCATGACCCGGCGCGCGTTGTCGGCCGTGGCAACTTTGAAGAGATCAGCACCCTGTTCGAGGAGCGTCAGTGGTCTGATGGACTGCCCATTGTGCCGCCGACCGCCGAGAAAGTGCTGGCCTTTCTGGCGGCGACGCCTGACCCGTCGGATCGGGAAATTGGCATTCTGCAGCCCTCTGGTTGCCTCGCCACGATTCAGAATGTGGCCGTCAACGGCGTCATGGCCAACTGCCTCCCGGAACATATGCCAGTGCTGGTGGCCATCGCAGAAACTCTGGTCGACCCGGCCTACGGCGTGCAGCACAGCGGCGACACGACCGGCGGCGAAGCGTTGGTGATGCTGAGTGGTCCGGCGGCGGCGACCCTTGGGTTCAACAGCGCGGGTGCAGCACTCCGCGATGGATATCGCGCCAACACCAGCGTTGGCCGGTTTGTCCGGCTGCTTCTGCGCAATGTGGCCGGCTCCCGGCCGGAAGGCGCGGACAAGAGCACATTTGGCAACACCTGGCGCGTGGTGCTGGCGGAGAGTCACGACGCCATGCAGGATCTGGGCTGGCCCGGCCTCAACCAGGATCAGGGCTTTGGCAAAGACGACACCACAGTCACCATGGCGCGCTATACCGGCGGCGGTGTGGTCGGGTCGATCTACGGGCGCACAGCGGCGGAGATCGTGCCTTATCTGGCCGATGGCCTGGTGCGCCAGATGAGCTGGGAGCTGGCGTTCACGGTCGGATTTGCCGGCGGCACATCCCGCCCCTTGCTCGTGCTCAGCCCCCTGGTCGCCAACACGTTGGCCGCCGACGGCCTGGACAAGGCGGGCCTGCAAGCGATGCTGTTCGCCCATGCCCGTCTGCCGGCGCACAAAGTGGAGACCTATATCGGGCCCTGGTGCAATCTTGTACCCGGTCGGCGCAGCCTGAATCAGCTGGTCGCAGACGGCCTTGCGGACCCGGTCTATGCCGGCGACGACCCCGGCAGGTTGGTGCCCATCGCCACGCGCGCCGAAGACTTCATGGTGGTCGTCAGTGGCGATCCCCTGCGCTCCAACGCAATGTCCTTTGGTCACAACGGCATGCACGGTTTTCCGACATCGAAGGTGGTCCGGAAAAACGCTGAGGTCTAACCGGCCGGCAAATAGGCGGCCAGCAACGTCGCAATCCCGAGGAACGACATAAACCCGGCGATGTCGGTGATGGTTGTCAGCACGATCGAAGAGGATTGCGCCGGATCCTGCCCCAGCTTGGCAAGGATTATCGGGGTTAGCGCGCCGGAAGCTCCGGCGATGACCATCGAGATCACCATGGAGACCGCGATCACGCCGGCCAGTCCCAGCGATTGGCTCCAGATCAGTACGGCGACGCCGGTGGTGATGGCGATGGCGACGCCATTAACCAGCCCCACCGCAGCCTCCTTGCGCAGCAGCCGGAGCCATTGACGGGGGCCAATCTCGCGCAGGGCAAGACCACGGATCGCAACCGCGAGCGCCTGGGCGCCCGCGTTGCCTGATTGGCCAGCCACCACGGGCAAGAGGACCGCCAGCGCCGTATATTTTGCAATGGTGCTTTCAAATGCGCCGACCACGGAGGCGGCGGCAAAAGCGGTCAGCAGATTGATCTCCAGCCAAGGCAGCCGCTTGCGCACGGAGAACATAGCCGGCGACAATGCCCGTTCGTCCTTGCTGACACCCACCATCTTCTGGATGTCGGCTGTCGCTTCCTCCCGCATCGCACCCACCAGCGCAAGGTGACTGATGACGCCCACCAGTCGTCCCTCAGCATCCACTACGGGAAGTTCACTCAGGCCGGTATCCTGCATCAACCTGGTCAATTCATCCTTGGGCATATCGCTGGTCACGGTCACTTCGACCGCCTGACCAAGCTCGCCCACTGGCGCGTCGATCGCGGCAACCAGCAAGTCGCGGGCGTTCATTCGCGCCACAGGCCGATTGTCGGCATCAGTGACATAAAAGCGAACCTCGTTTTGACGCCTGCCTTTCTGAATTCGCCGCCGCGCGTCCTCCACAGCCATATCCTCGCGCAACGCTGTCAGCCGGGTCTCCATCAGCGCCCCGGCAGATTCCGGCTGGTAGCTCATCATGGTACGAAGGGAGCGGGCGACGCCCCGTGGCAACCCTTTCAGCAACGCCTTTCGCTTCTCCTCTGGCAGTTGCACGAGCATCAGCGCGCCATAGCGGGGATCGAGCCGGCGGAGAATTTGGATTTGCCGCTCCTCTTCCAGCCCATCCGCCACCTGCGCTGCAAAATCAGAGGACAGGCGCTCGAACAACGGCTCCAAAAGCTCTTCGTCGCAGGAGGCGGCGAACTCGGCGACCAGACCGGCGTCCAGCGTCTCGAGCCGCTTAGCGGCTTCCCCGGGATGCTCCACAAGGAATTTGCCGCTCAGTTGCGCAAGAGCGGGTGCGACGGCAATAGTCATCGAGCGAATTCCTTTGGTTCGGCCGAATTTCAGTCGGATTCCCGGCTGAGGACGGCTTCCAGAATGATGGCCAGAGAAGTAACGGCACCGGCTGTGGCGCTGATGACAATATCGTCGCCATCGGCCCCGGCTGCGGCCGGCGGCGTGGCGCCGGTGCCGGTGAGGAAGCGGCGGCGGGACAGGGTGCCAACAAGGCGGCCCCGCAAATCGATCACCGGGAGTTGCGCAAAATCCAGCCACCCTTCGTGACCAGTCACATCCGCAAGTGGCGTGGAGTCGAGTATTGGCGTCAGGTCACGTTGGAGGAGCCGGCGAACCGGCGTCTCAGCACCGGCACTCATCACGTCAGTGATCCGGACGCAGCCCGCGAAACCGCCGTCGGATCGGATGATGCAGAGCGGGTCATGGGGACCATCTGCGGTCCTGCGCACCGCCTCGGCGATGTCGCCCGCCGGTGTCGCTGCCGGCCATACCGGCGACAGCGGATCGCACCATGCGCCCGCCACATCTGCCGGATAACCAGCAACCCGTTTAAGGCGGCGCGCACGGCGTCCCTCAAGCCCCTCAAGGAATGCCGCGCGCTTGGTGCTATCGGCCAGACGCAGCACGGCAACCGCGGCGATCGGATCCATCGCTGCCAGGATTCCCCGAGCCTTGTCGGAGGGCAACAAGCTGAGCGCGGCGAGCGCCGAGCCGGCACGCATGGCGGCAACCGCGGGCGCAACCGAGTCGGGTTCAAAGGTTTCCAGGCAGGTGGCCACATCAGCCGGATCCAGCGCCTCCAGCGCCCGGGCTGCCTGGACCGGCAGGCCTTTCAGATACGCGCCGCCCAGGCGAAGATCAGCTTCCGTCATCTTCGCTCACTGTGACTGACAGGCTGATCTGATCCATAAACAGCTTCGCCGGGACCGCAACCACGCCCTCGTCGGCGCCAATGATCACAAATGTAGGTCCGATGGACACAATGACGCCCTGCATGCCATCGATACCGACCGTCTCGCCGGATCTGTACAGGCGGGCGACATGCCGCGCCGCCAGCACATTGGCCACAAAAGAGCGTGCACCCAGGCCAAAGGCGAGAGCCAACCCGCCTGCCCCGGCCGCCAGTACGACCGCGATGATGGCGATGAGCAGGTCGACATCAATACCGATTTCATCGAGGCCGACTGTGGCGGCAATGGCGAGCGCGATTACCTGAACCGCAATCCCGAGTTGCCGCGCCTGCCGCATCCCGGCGGCGCTTGTGCCGGTTGTCACCAGATCGCGCAGCAGAATACTAGCCAGGACGCCGGCGACGATTATTACGACTACGGCAAAGACCGTAGGTACATAGTTCAGCAGATTGTCGAGCCAGCGGGTGGCCAGCGGAATGTCCAGCACCCGGGTCGCCATCACCAGCCCGATGAGCATGATGATCCAGAAGATCAGTCCGCCAACCAGCCGGACCGCCCAAGGTGGAATGCGCAATTGGGCCAGCGCGCCACGGGTAAATAGCCGTTCAAACAGGCCGTCAAGCGCCCGCAGCAGGCGCATGGAAATGTAGCGAAAAATGCGCCCCAGCAGCCAGGCGGCGAGAAGAATCACCACAGCACCGACCACATTGGGGAGGTAATCGCCCATGCGGGTCAAAAATTTGTTGAAGTCAACCCACAGCCCTTGCAGCCAGGCATCCATGTCAATCCGCGCCTCATCGGTTCAGAAACCCAGGCCAGGCCGGGTGCAACCGACCTATACGCTAGGGTAAATCTCGGCCAAGCGATACGGCGGTCTGATTTCCAGGCCGGACAGGTCATCAGACCGCGCTCAAGGTCTGCCCCAGCACCTTCATTACTCTCCTCCAACGGCCGGTTTCACATGCGCTAGAAAGGCTTGCGAACTTCCCGTTCGGCCTGGGCCCGCGTCACCCCGATGTCGCGCAGCAACCGGGTATCCAGTTGCGCCAACGCGCGACGCTGCCGATGACGCGACGTCCATAGCGAGAGCACGACCCAAACACGATTGAGACTCCAGCCGACGTGATCCGGGTCGGTGCGGTCACTGCCGCCCGAACTGTGATCTGAATAGTGGATTGCACAAGTTGTCTTACCGCAAGCCATTGCTTCCCTCCCCGAGAACAGGAGTTGGAAGCAGCGCTTGGCCGCATCAAATCCGGGAAGATGGGGCTTACCGGGCGGCTGGTGATAGCCCGGTTCTGTTTACCTAGGCGCGATCTCGTTGATGGCAAGCAGGTTTGCCAGGCTAAAACGCTAATCTGGACTGGCGTGATCGCAGATATGGCCAGACTGCCCCTTTTGGTGGAAGAAGTAGGTAAATCTTAAAAAACTGCCCCTAGCTTCTGCCCGTTTCCGGACGCACCGAAATGGGAGAGATTTTATGCTCGGGTTTTCACTTAGCCGGCAGACAGCGCCAAACGGCATTCTGGTCACGGTCCAGCTCAACGCACGATTACAGCCCCTCGACCGCGGCGACATGTTCGAGGATGAACTGCATGACTTTCTTTCGAGCAAAACCCTCGGTGAAGTGACCGGCGGCGGTTCACTGCAATCGGATGAAGGCTGGATTATTCAATCTGACATCGAAATTGATGCGGCGTCCGCTGATCCGGAAACCCTGAAAGCCATCACGACACGGCTCGAGGAACTCGGCGCGCCGCGCGGCTCGAAACTCGTCGTCGAACAATCTGGCGATGAGTTCGAATTCGGCACACAGGAAGGTCTGGCAATTTACCTGAACGGCACAGATTTGCCGGACGAAGTTTATGAAAACTGCGACGTGGGCCACATCATCGATGAATTGAACCGTCTGCTCAAAGGGACCGGCAAATATTTTAGTTATTGGGACGGCCCAACGGAAACGGCGCTGTACCTATATGGCAGCAGCGCCGCGTTGATGCGCGAGCGCATCGAGCCTCTGTTGGACAGCTATCCCCTGTGTCAGGGCGCCCGCACGGAACAGATTGCGTGATGCAGTTCAGGCTTCCCGGCGGCCAACCACGAAAGTGACGCCCTCTGGGCCGACAACTTCGCTGTGCACCCGATTGGCCTCCAGGCTGAACCTGTCGCCAGCGCCGCACCGCGTCTCGACACCGTCCACCGTGACCGCGATCTCGCCAGCGGTTATCAGCAAACGCGCGTCGAAATCATGAGTGTGATCGCCAAGCGTCTCTGAGGGCGCCATGGACTTGGTCATGACGTCATAGCCGTCGGCTCTGGCCTCTGCCTCGAAGGCTGCTGTATCGACCTGAGTGTCCACTGGGGTCATCGACTTATCCTTTCTGTCACTCAAGCAGCGCGCTCATCGCTCCACTGCTTGAAGGTCTTGCCCTCGCCGGCCAGCCGGCGCAAGAGCGGCGCGGGCTCATAATGGTCCGGGTCGCGCTCTTTCCAATAGGACTCGATCCGCGCCAGCACATGATCGAGGCCGATCTCGTCCGCCCAGTGCATGGGGCCACCGCGATAGCGCGGGAAGCTGTAGCCGTAGATATAGATCAGGTCGATGTCGAGCGGCCGGGCGGCGATGCCTTCGTCGAGGATCTTCGCACCCTCGTTGACCAGAGCGAACATGCAGCGCTCAAGGATTTCTTCGTCGCTGACCTCGCGCCGCTCAATGCCCAAGCGCTTGCTCTCGCCAGCGATGATCGCGTCCACGGCCGGGTCCGGGATCGGCGCGCGGCTACCTTCCTCATAGAGATAGTAGCCCTTGGAGGTCTTTTGGCCGTAGCGGCCTTCCTCGTAGAGCCGATTGACGATCTCCGAAGTGCGCAGATTTGAGGGACCATATTTCTTGAGTGCTTCCTGGCTGACCAGATAGCTGACGTCGTTGCCGGCCAGATCGCTCATGGCGAAGGGGCCCATGGCGAATCCGAAATCGAAAACCACCTTGTCGACCTGGGCCGGGGTCGCCCCCTCCTCCAGCAGGAATTTCGCCTGGCGGATATAGTGGTGCAGCATGCGGTTGCCGACAAAGCCGTCGCAGTTGCCCACCAGCACCGGCACCTTGCCGATCTGCTGGCCCATTTTCATCACCGTGGCTTTGACCTCGGGCGAGGTCTTTTCGCCTTCCACATTCTCCAACAGGCGCATGACATTGGCCGGACTGAAGAAATGGGTGCCGATGACGGCTTCCGGCCGCTTGGTGGCGGCGGCGATTTCGTCGATGTCCAGGGTCGACGTGTTGGAGGCGAGCACTGCGCCGTCCTTCATCACCTCATCCAGTTTGCCGAACACCTCACGCTTGATGTCCATGGTCTCGAACACCGCTTCGATGACGATGTCGGCATCCCCCAGATCTTCATAATTCTGGGTGCCGGTGAGAAGGGCCAAGCGCGCGTCCATCTTCTCCTGGCTCAGGCGGCCCTTGGAGACAGTGTTGGCATAGTTCTTCTCGATGATGCCGAGGCCGCGGATCAGCGCCTCTTCGGTCATCTCCAGAATCGTCACCGGGATGCCGGCGTTGACGAAATTCATGGCGATGCCGCCGCCCATGGTGCCGCAACCGATGACCGCGGCCTTGGTAATCGGGATCGCCTCGGTGCCTTTCGGGATCGACGGATGACGCAGCACTTCCCGGTCCGAGAAGAACACATGGCGCATGGCGCGGGCGCTTTCGGTCTCCTGCCGTTCGGCAAAGATGTCACGCTCGGCCCTGATCCCCGCGGCATAGTCCATGCTGACAACATTCTCGACCGCATCCACGGCGCGGAAGCGGGCGTCAAAACCGCGCCAGCGGCGGGCCATACCTTTGCGGTAGGCGTCAAACGCGCCAGCGTCGATATCCTTCAACTTCGAATCGTCTTCGCGCAGTTTGCGGACCGGCTTCTCCAGCGCCATCGCCGCTGCGGCTTCGACCGTGTCATCGGCGACAGCGTCGACGATACCAGCAGCCCCTGCTTTCGTCCCCGGCACCAGATCACCGGAGACGATCATGTCCAGCGCCGTCTCGATGTCCGCGACCCGCGGCAGTCTTTGCGTGCCGGTGGCGCCGGGGATGGTGCCTAAATTCACTTCCGGCAGACCAATCATCGCGCGGGGTGCTGCAACCCGCCAGTGGCATCCAAGTGCGGTCTCGAGGCCACCGCCTGCCGCGGCGCCGTTCACAGCGGCGACCACTGTCTTCGGACAGTCCTCGATCGCGTGGATCATTTCGGTCAGGGTTGGCGTGCCGGCTGGCGGCGTCTTGCCGAACTCGCGGATATCAGCACCCGCGATGAAGGCGCGGCCCGCGCCCGTGATGACGACCGCCTTGACCGCGTCATCCGCACCAGCGGCTTCGACCGCCGTCTTCATTTGCGTGCGGAAGGCGGCGCTAATCGCATTCACCGGCGCATTGTTGATGGTGATAACCCGGACGCCATCTGGCCGGTCCGCCGTTTCAATCACGATGTCGGACATGAGGATGCCTCCCAAAAAAGAACGCCACCCCCGCGAAGGCGGGGGCCCAGAGCACCGGGCAACTGGCACGGCTGACAGTCTGAATTCCCGCATTCGCGGGAATGACGGATTAGGTATTCGTCGTGGCTATTTCGTCGCCATATGCTTGCCGATCTCCAGGCGGGCGATCTGCATCTTGTGCACTTCGTCAGGGCCATCGGCCAGACGCAGGATACGCGCCCAGGCCCACAGCTCCGGCAGGATCGACACATCTGTCAGACCGCCGCCGCCCCAGGCCTGCATGGCCCGGTCGATGATCTTCAGCGCCATGTTGGGGGCTGCCACCTTGATCGAGGCAATCTCCATCTTGGCGGCTTTGTTGCCCACGGTGTCCATCATGTGCGCGGCGTTCAGGGTCAGCAGGCGCGCCTGGTCAATCTCAATGCGGCTCTCCGCAATCCAGTCACGGACGACGCCCTGATCGATAATGCGGGTGCCAAATGTGGAACGGCCGGCGGTGCGTTCAATCATCAGCTGCAGGGCGCGTTCGGCCATGCCGATCAAGCGCATGCAGTGGTGAATTCGGCCCGGGCCCAGGCGGCCCTGCGCGATCTCAAAGCCACGCCCCTCGCCAAGCAGAATATTCTCCGCCGGCACGCGGACGTTGTCGAAGCTCACCAGCCAGTGGGCTTCCGGCAGGTGGTCGTAGCCCATCACCGGCAGCCAGCGGTCGACCGTGATGCCGGGTGTATCCGGCTCCACCAAAACCATTGATTGCTGGTTGTATTTGTGCGCCTCGGGGTCGGACTTGCCCATGACGATCCAGATTTTGGTGCGGCGGTCACCGGCGCCGGACGCCCACCACTTGGTGCCATTGATAACATATTCATCCCCATCACGAATGATCGAGGATTGCACGTTGGTGGCATCGGAAGACGCCACATCGGGTTCGGTCATCAGGAAGGCGGAACGAATCTTGCCGTCAAGCAGCTGGGTCAGCCACTTTTCCTGGTGCTGTGGGGCGGCATAGCGGGTCAACACTTCCATATTGCCAGTATCAGGGGCGGAGCAGTTGCAGGCTTCCGGCGCGATGTGCGGGGAACGGCCCATGATCTCGCAGAGATGGGCATATTCCAGATTGGTGAGGCCGGCGCCCAGATCACTCTCGGGCAGGAACAGGTTCCACAGTCCCATATCCCGGGCGCGGCGCTTGAGCTCTTCCAGGATCGGCGGCGGGTCCAGCCTGTCGCCGGTCTTGGCATGCATGTGATAGGCGTCCTCGGCCGCATAGACATGCTCGTCCATGAAACGGACCAGGGTTTCCTTCAACTCCACAACACGGGGGGTCGGCTCATAAAGCACAGTCACTTCTCCCAATGATCTGTTGGTCTTATGCGTTGCG
>JAJFFJ010000104.1 GCA_021776685.1 Alphaproteobacteria bacterium | reverse complement strand
GCCTGCTGTGAGGCAGCAGGGCTGGCGACCAGCGCCAATGCGCCAGCGGATGCGAAAATTGTGGCTAGTTTCACTGAATTCTCCCTCATGAAAGACAGGCTCCGACGCCTATTGCCCATCGCCGGCAAACCATATCATTTTTGTTTGCAGATTGCGTGTCACGTTTTTCTGATCATACGGTGCTTGACGCGCATTGAATGTTGGGATCGAGGCTCATCCCGGCAAGGCCTTTCGCATATGCACGATGTCAGTGCCCAGATGGGGCTCGCGGGCTGTTATCGCGTAACCCAGAGATACGTAGAGGCCAATATTCTCGACCATGGTCTCGTTCGTGTAGAGGCGCAGCTCGGCGAAGCCCTGGCGGCGCGCCTCCGTCTCGGCAAAGGTCATCAGCCGGCGGCCAATGCCCCGGCCCTGATGCCGCTCAGCGACCGCCACATTCTCCACAACCAGGCATTCGTGCTCGGGAATCAGTTCGAGCGACGCCAGCAAATCCTCCGCCACCGCCAGAACCCAGACCTGATGGTCGCGGATGGCGGCTGCATGATCCGCCGACATGGTCAGCGGTTCCCGGCTCATCTTTGGCACATATTTCGCGTAGACCGCGCGGATCAACGTCCGCACGTTCGCAGCATCACCAATGGTGGCGGGCCGAAAAACTGCGCCCGGGAAGTCCTCAAAATTCATCGCTCTGCAGTTGCGCGCAGGCTTCTGGTGCCGTCACCCCAGCAAAGGCGCAGGCGACGTATGTGTAGCCGGCGGCGTCAGCTCTCTCCGCCAGCATATTTCCAGTAGGTGTCCTTCTTCATCACCTTGCCGTCGTCGTCCATCAGCCACAGATCGCAGCCCAGCCAGTTGAGCTTATTGCCATTGGCCTCGGTGCCGGTCACGGTCCATTCGCTGCAGGCATGGTTGCCGCCCGCCCAGTGGGTGTGGATCTCCCATGCCATGTCAGGGATCTGGGCAAAGCGCTGGTGCAGCATCTCGCGGATCGCCTGTTTCCCTTTCACAGTGGCGCCGTCCGGTGGCGCGCCCCGGGACAGCAACCAAACCCCGTCGTCGCGGAAGTGCGCGAGGACGCCCTCGGCGTCATGCTGGTTGAAGGCCTCGCAAATCTCTTCGACGATCTGTCGGTTGCGTTCGGAATTGTCGGTCATTTCTGGTTCCCTCTTGTGGCGGTGTCTTCCCGGAAGAAGAACAATCCGGGCCTACGTATCCCTGGGTGCCCCTATTCTAACGAAGGCCGAAGCGGCGCGCCACGCAGGCGCAAAATATGCGTGGCTGACATTCTTGCCACCGCTTCCTTTTCGCGGCAATGGCACTAGGATGGCGCCGCGCTCATGGGGCGGCTTCAGGGGAGAAAAACCAAATGAAATTCGGCATCGGCCAATCGGTTCCACGGACAGAAGACCCACGATTTCTCACCGGCCGCGGGCGCTATGTGGACGACATCGCCATGCCCGGCCTGCTGCACGGCCACGTATTGCGCTCTCCCCACGCCCATGCGCGGCTGATCCGCCTCGACACCTCGGCCGCCGACGCCGCCGAGGGGGTGACGCTGGTCCTGACCGGGGCCGACCTGGCTGCAGCAGGTGTCAAGCCGGTGGGCTCCCATGCCATGCCCATGGCCTTCGGCGGACCGCCACCCGCGCACTGGCCGATGCGCCATACATTACCCACGCTGGGAGACAAGGTGCGCCACGTGGGCGATCCCGTGGCCTTCGTGGTGGCGGAAAGCCGCGCCCAGGCGGAGATCGCAGCAGACCTGATCGAGGCGGAGTTTGAGGAACTGCCGGCGGTGGTCGATGTGGCCGATGCGGTTGCGCCCGATTCGCCGAAGGTCTGGGACGACGCGGACAGCAACCTGTGCTTCGCCATCGAACGCGGCGACAGGGCGGCCGCCGATACGGCCTTTGCCGACGCCGCCCACACCGTCAGCCTGCGTCTGGTCAATAACCGGGTCAATTCCAACTCCATGGAGCCGCGGGTCTCGATGGCCCGGGTCGACCCCACGGATGGCCGCCTTACCTTCTGGACATCAACCCAGAATCCCCATGGCCAACGTGAGCCCCTGGCGCAGATCTTCGGCATACCGGAAACCGATATTCGCGTGATCAGCCCGGATGTGGGTGGTGGCTTCGGCATGAAAAACAACACCTTCCCGGAAGATGTGCTGGTCATCGCTGCCGCCCGGCAGCTTGGCCGTCCCGTGAAATGGACCGGCAGCCGGAGCGATGGCATGGTCGGAGATACCCATGGCCGGGACATGGTGGCAGACGCAGAGCTGGCACTGGATCCGGACGGCATGATCGTTGGCCTCAAGGTCCTTGGCGACTATTCCCTGGGCGCCCATCTGGGCGCCTCGGCAGTGGTGCCGCTGGCCATCGGCTCGATGATGTATGTGGGGAGCTACAACGTGCCCGCCGTGCATATCAACGCCCGCGCCTGGTTCACCCACACCACCTTCACCGGTCCCTACCGCGGCGCCGGGCGGCCCGAAGCAATCTATGTGATCGAACGGCTGCTGGACGTGGCCGCACGGGAAATGGGCATTGATGCGGCGGAGATCCGCCGGCGCAATTTCATCGGCGCGGACCAAATGCCTTACCAAAGCCCGCTCGGCCCCGTCTACGACACCGGCGAATTCGAGACCGTGCTGGACCAGACCCTGGATCTGTCCGACTGGAGCGGATTTGACAGCCGCCGCGCGGAGAGCGAAGCCGACGGCAAATTGCGTGGCCGCGGCCTGGCCTATTTCATCGAGACCAGCGCTGTCTTCAACGACCGAATGGAACTGCGCTTTGACGCCGGCGGCAATGTCACCATCCTGGCTGGCACCCACAGTCACGGACAGGGCCACGAAACCACATATCGCCAGATGGTGTCCCAGTGGCTGGGCATCGATGCAGAGAAAATCGGTTTCCGCCAGGGCGACACCGACCAGGTGGGCTATGGCCGCGGCACCTACGCCTCGCGCAGCATGTCTATCGGCGGCAGCGCCCTGCTGGACGCCTCCACCAAGCTGATCGACCGCGCCAAGCAGGTGGCGGGCGCGATGTTCGAGGCAGCGTCGGACGACATCGAATTCGATGACGGCGCCTTCACGGTCGCCGGCACGGACAAATCCGCGGGCTGGACGGAAATCCTGCAGGCGGCCTTCATCCCCATGGGGCCGACGGCGATGATGGGCCCGGGACTGGAAGCTGTCGGCAGCTTCACCCCGCCGGGCTTCAACTATCCCAACGGCGCCCACGTGGTTGAGGTGGAGATTGATCGCGACACCGGTGAGGTGAAGCTCGATCGCTACGTCGCCGTAGACGATTCGGGCGTCATCATCAATCCGCTGCTCTATGCCGGGCAGATCCACGGCGGCCTCGCCATGGGCATCGGCCAGGCCCTGATGGAGGACATGACCTACGACCCGGAGAGCGGTCAGCTCCTCGCCGGCTCTTTCATGGACTATGCGATGCCCCGGGCAGACGACATGCCCGACCTTGACGCCTTGTCCCTGGGCCACCACGACGTTGCCTGTGCAACCAATCCGCTGGGCGCCAAGGGCGGGGGCGAGTCAGGCACGGTGGGGGCACTGCCTGCGGTGGTCAACGCCATCGTCGACGCGCTTGCACCTTTCGGCGTAAAGGACATCCGCATGCCCGCGACCCCTGCCCGCATCTGGCAGGCAATGCAGGGGTGAACCTTCGACCACTCTAACAAAGACCAAGTCTAACAAGGACCAAGGGGCAAATTATGGCTGGTGGAAAATCACCTACGCAAAAGCGAGGCATCGCCTGGCTGTTGATCGCGTTGGGGGCAATCTGTTTTCTGGCCGGGGGCGTGATGGCATTTGGCTACATCACCGCCGGCGGCTGGGAGAAGACCGAAGCAACCGTCACACGCAATATTGAGAGCCGTGGATTGCGCCCGGGCGGCGGCACCGGCACTGCGAGGATGGAACGGGTCTGGTGCCCGGAGATCCGTTACAAGGTGGCTGCCCGCACCTATACGACCCGGATGCAGAGCGACTGCGCGCGAACGGCCAAATACAAGGTGGGCGACAAGGTCGCTCTCTACTATGACCCCAGCGATCCTGGCGAAGCGCTGATCGACGCCCGCGACAAGTTCATGAACATCATGCTGCTCGGGTTCATTCTGGCGTTGATGATGTGGCTGGGCGCCTGGTTCCTGTTCCGTCGGGCGCGGCGTCAAACTGCAGCCGAGGACTGATATCCGTCTATGGCTTTTGACGGGGTGATCGGAGGAAGCTCAGCAACATGCAGCCGATCTCTCTGCCGACTTCCGCACGGCGCGCCTCCCGTCAGGTGATCATCTCAGCGTCCTGGCTAGATCAAATTCCAGATCAAGACGCATAGCCCCAGCACCCCAACAGAGGCCCAGGTGCCGACCATGCCGATCAGACGGCCCTGCCCGAGCTTGTCCGAATCCCCGAACATGAAGGCATGCATGAAGCGGCTGACCGTAAACACGAGAATGATGATCAGCAGGATGATGCGCGGTGTGCCTGCTATCGCCGCCAGCAGCAACAGCACCATCGTGAACGGCACATACTCGATAAAATTGGCATGCAGGCGAATCGCAATGGCCATGTCCTTGTTGCCGCCGTCGCCGACCAGCACTTTGTACTTGGCGCGGAACTGGGTGACCTGGATCGACAACCAGAGGAACAGGCCCGTCAGCGCGAGAATGCAGATGGCCGAAATAATCACGTAGGCTTTGTCCATGACGCGGACTCCGTAGAAACACAAGGATAGGCGGCGGAAGCATACTCAATGTCCGCCATGACCGGTAGCGCCAGATCGTTTCCAGTTCAGTCCCAGCGGAACAGCGCCGCCGCATAAGTGGGCGCCGCCGGGGCATCTGTCAGGAGTGCGGCCAGCGCCGCCGGCGCCGGGGCCTGGCCCAGGGTGGTCCCCAAACGCCGCGCCTCCAGCCCGCTTGTGATGAAGAGCGTATCGATGCCGGCTGCCACCCCGCCCGCTATATCCGTGCGCAGGGAATCGCCGACGCCCAGGATCCGCCCTGGGGTATCAATCTCCAGCAGTGCCAGGCTCTGGCGGTAGATGTCAGGATAGGGCTTGCCGTGCCAGCAGACATCACCGCCCATGGCTTCGTAGCGGGCGGCAATTGCGCCCGAGCAAATCTCCGGGACGTCGCCGCGCAGTACCTCCAGGTCCGGATTCGCGCACAACATGGGCAGCCTCTGGGTCCGGGCCTCCGCCAGAAAATCCGCATAGTCGTCGACGGTGTCGGTTCGCTCGAAGCTGCCGACGGCGAGGATATAGTCTGCGCTGCCAAGATCTGCTGCGCGGGTATCCGCGACCCCGTCGAGGACGCTGTCATCTTCCGGCGGTCCGAGCAGATAGCAACGGGGGCCCAGCGCCTTGTGCCAGTCATCGGCTCGGCCACGCAGAGCGATATTCGCCGATTCGCCCGATGTGAGCACGGCGTCATACAGGCCACCCGGCACGCCAATATGATCCATACGTTCGATCGCGGATGCGGCGCGACGGGGGGCGTTGGACAGGATCAGAACGCGTTTGTCCCGTGCCCGCAGCGCTTCCAGACAGGCAACGGCGCCAGGCAGCGGCCGGTAGCCGTCGTGGATCGTGCCCCACAGGTCAAGGATGAAGCCGTCATATTGATCGGCAATGCCTTCGATGCCGTCGATCAGGGGCACATTTGCGTCAGCCGGCATTTAGCGGTGGTCCGCGCCAACTGCATCGGCCACGGTCTTGAAACCGTCGCGCTTGATCAGCGCCGCCAGATCACGCTTGATCTCGCCAATGATGCCGGGGCCGCCATAGATCATCCCGGTATAGAGCTGCACCAAGGACGCGCCGGCGCGGATCTTCGCGTAGGCGTCGGCGCCGGATGCGATCCCGCCAACGCCCACCAACGCCACCTTGCCGCTGGTCAGGGCGTAGAACTCGCGGAGGGTCTCGGTCGATGCCGGGAACAGCGGTGGGCCACTCAGGCCGCCGGCCTCCGATTTCGCCGCGCTTTTCAGGGTCTCCGGCCGTGCCACCGTGGTGTTGCTGATGATCAGGCCGGCCACCTGCCAGCGGGGTATAGCGGTGGCAATATCCTCCTTGTCATCCTCGGTCAGGTCGGGGGCGATCTTGATCAGCAACGGCGGCACTGGCTGGCCGACTGCCTTTTTCACTTCGGCGAGAATCTGATCCAGTTCCTGGATCCGCTGCAGGGTGCGCAGGCCGGGAGTGTTGGGCGACGAGACGTTGATCACAAGATAGTCGGCATGGGCGACCAACTGCGCTGCCGTAATCGCGTAGTCCTCGGCGGCGGAACGGCTTTCCTTGTTCTTGCCGAGGTTGACGCCGACCAGGCCGTCGTGACGCCGGCGGAAGGCGGCCAGCCGACGGGCCACATAGCGGGCGCCGCGGCTGTTGAAACCGAGCCGGTTGATGACCGCCCGGTCCTCCGGCAACCGGAAGATCCGGGGCTTGGGATTGCCGACCTGCGGCCGGGGGGTGACAGAGCCGATCTCGACGAAGCCATATCCAAGGCCGAGCATGGGTCGAATGACCCGGCCGTCCTTGTCAAAGCCGGCGGCAAGGCCGATGGGGTTCGGAAAATTCTTGTCGAAGACCGTCGTGCGCAGCACAGGATTATCCGGCCCCGGCCGCCGGGCCGGCAGCAGACCCAGTGCGCTCAACGTCAGGTTATGCGCGGTTTCCGGCGGCAACAGCCGCAGTGCCCGCGTCATTAACCCCAATGCGGACATACACCGCCCCCAAATCCATCCCCATGCGCCGCCAGCGTTGACCGCTGTAAGGCAGCAAAACGCTGCGATCAAACATGGTAAGGGGCGGAATCAGGGCCGCCCAAATTGACGCAGGCGCGACTCCGTCGCGCGTCCCACTCAGCCCCCCGACGCCCGCCGAAGGTAGAAGTCAATCAGCCGGCGCGCCGCCCTTGAATCCCATTCCGCGTGGCCCTTGAGATAACCCACGACTTGTCCGCGATGGTCGATCAGGAAGCTCATGGGCAATCCTGGGACGCCGAATGCGCGATAGTTATGGCTGCGTGGATCAAGGAAAACACCAAGGTTCTTCAGCTTGTTTTCCTTAAGGAAGGGCAACACACGGGCTGCGCCGAAGCGGTCGACAGACAGCGCCACCACCATGAATCGCTTGCCACCCAGCGCCCCCTGAAGGCGGTTCAACGATGGCATCTCAATCCGGCAGGGCCCACACCAGGTGGCCCAGAAATTCAACAGAATAACCTTGCCGCGGAAGCGTGTGAGGTCGATGGGCATACCGTTGCGGTCAAGAATCTCGCGGAACGGTGCTTTTTTCACCGGTTTGAGCAACGTAAATTGCCCCATGACTCCGGCAAATTCGGGTGGTTGGTCCGAGGCCCTGGCATGCCCTGCTGCGGCAAGGCTCAGGCCCACGGCGATGACGGTTGCCCACCGCATGAGCCGGAACCGGTGTAGGATCGTATAAACCAAGGCTCTTGCCTTTCTTTTCGAGTGCGCGTTCGCCATGGCCAATAATAATTCAGATAGCGGCGGCAGCCGGGAAATCAATGCACTGTGGGGCGGCCGCTTCACGGAAGGCCCGAACGCGTTGATGGAAGCCATCAATGCCTCGATCCCCTTCGACCAGCGCCTCTTCGCGCAGGACATTGCGGGTTCCAAGGCCCATGCCGCCATGCTTGTCGCTCAGGGAATCCTTACGGCGGAAGATGGCGCATCCATCGCGCAGGGGTTGGACACAATTCTTCAAGAGATCGAGAGCGGCCAGTTCAACTTCCAGACTGCACTGGAAGATATCCATATGAATGTGGAATCGCGGCTGCGCGAATTGATCGGCGACGCGGCGGGCCGGCTGCACACAGCGCGGTCGCGCAACGATCAGGTGGCGACCGACCTGCGCCTCTGGGTGCGGGAAACCATGGACGGCGCCGATACGGCGCTGCAGGGACTGCAGGCGGCTCTCCTGGATCAGGCGGAGGCGCACGCGGACGCCATCATGCCGGGGTTCACCCATCTCCAGGCGGCGCAACCCGTAACCTTCGGCCATCACATGCTCGCCTATGTGGAAATGTTTGGCCGCGACCGGGGGCGCCTCGCCGATGCGCGGGTGCGGTTGAACGAATCGCCGCTGGGCGCCGGCGCGCTCGCCGGCACGTCTTTTCCGATTGACCGGGTGGTGACGGCTAAAGCGCTCGGCTTCGATCACCCCATGGCCAATTCGCTCGACGCGGTCTCGGCGCGGGACTTCGCGCTGGAGTTCCTGTCCGCCGCAGCGATCTGCGCCACACATCTGTCGCGGCTGGCCGAAGAACTTGTGGTCTGGTCCAGCGCCCAATTCCGCTTCGTTTCCATGTCCGACGCCTTCTCCACCGGCAGCTCCATGCTGCCACAGAAGAAAAATCCGGACGCGGCTGAGCTGGTACGGGCGAAGTCCGGGCGCATCATCGGTGCGCTGACCGGGCTGGCCATTGTCATGAAAGGGCTGCCGCTGGCCTATTCCAAGGACATGCAGGAGGACAAGGAGCCGGTTTTCGACGCAGCAGACAGCCTGGCGCTCTGCGTTGCGGCCATGACCGGGATGATCGGGCAGATGACGGTCAACCGGGACAAGCTGCGGGCAGCAGCCTCTCAGGGGTTTACCAATGCCACCGACCTGGCGGACTGGCTGGTCCGCGAGCTGGATCTGCCGTTCCGGGACGCGCACCATGTGACCGGCGCCCTGGTGCGGCTGGCGGAGGACCGCGGCTGCGGCCTGGACGACCTGAGCCTGGCCGATATGCAGACCGTGGAACCGCGCATCACGGAGGCGGTTTTCGCAGCCCTTGACCTGGACTATTCTGTGGCGAGTCGAAACAGCTTCGGCGGCACGGCGCCGGACAATGTGCGCGAGGCCGCCGTCAGCGCACGGGAGCGGTATCTTTGAACCAATTACGGACTCTTGCTGTTGTGGGCGCCCTGGCCATGGGACTGGCGCTGGCCAGCTGTGGCCGGCCCGGCCTGCCCCGCCTGCCGCAAGGGGTAAGCGATACCTACCCCGCCGGCTACCCGCGAGGGGCCAAGGCGCAGACCGACGGCATCTTTTCCAGAACGGAACCGTCAGTTGCCCGTTAGCACACCCCATATCGGCTTCGCCTACGTAGATGGCGATCTGCGGGCAGAGGGGCTGGCGCTGAGCCGCATTGCTGCCACCGTGGGAACGCCGTTTTACTGCTATTCCCGGCAGGCGCTGACGTCCGGATATGCCGGGCTTGCCACGGCATTGTCGCATTTACCTGCGATGATCTGCTTTGCCGTGAAAGCAAACTCGAACCTGGCTGTGATCAGCACATTTGCCCAACTAGGCGCTGGCGCCGATGTCGTATCCGAAGGCGAGCTGCGCCGGGCGCTTGCCGCCGGCGTGCCGCCGGAGCGCATCGTCTTTTCCGGCGTCGGCAAAACCAGGGACGAACTGAGGTTCGCGATCGAAGCGGATGTTGGTCAGATCAACGTGGAGTCGGAGCCTGAACTGGATGCGCTGAACGAGATCGCCAGCGCAATGGGCCGGACCGCGCGCATCTCATTCCGGGTCAATCCGGACGTGGACGCGCATACCCATGACAAGATTTCCACCGGCCGCCGGCAGGACAAATTCGGCATTGCCCTGGCGAAGATTCCAGACATCTATGCGCGGGCCGCCGCCATGCCGGGCGTCACCCCCGCGGGCGTGGCCGTCCACATTGGCTCACAGCTGTTGGACCTCACGCCCTACCGCGCCGCGTTCGAGCGGGTTGCAACCCTGGTCACAGCTCTTCGCGCCGCCGGGCATACCGTCGAGCGGGTGGATCTGGGCGGCGGTATCGGCATCCGCTATCGGGACGAAGACGCCATCGACTTTCAGGATTACGCCGATCTGGTGACCGAAATTTTCAATGACCTGGACTGTCAGCTGATTTTTGAACCGGGCCGTTCTCTTGTCGGCAATGCCGGCATACTCGTCTCGACGGTTTTGTACGTAAAAGAAGGTGAGGATCGGCCAATAGTGGTTGTGGACGCAGCCATGAACGACCTTAAGCGCCCGGCAATGTATGGCGCCTATCATGAAATCGCCCCGGCACGGCAAGCGCCCGCCGAGGCAGCTGAAAGAGCTGTGGATGTGGTCGGACCAATCTGCGAGACTGGCGACACCTTCGCGATCCGGCGCAAGATGCCGCCGGTGACGGCAGGCGATCTGCTGGTGTTTGGCAGCGCGGGGGCTTACGGCGCTGTCATGGCCTCGCAGTATAACAGCCGGTTGCTCGCACCCGAGGTTATGGTCGATGGCGACAAATATGCCGTCGTTCGGGCGCGACCCAGCTATGACGACATGCTGGCAATGGAACATGTGCCGGCGTGGTTGACCCGGGGTGGAGCCGAAGACTCCGCGACGGAGGAAGCCGCAAAGGGGGCGGAAACCGCAACACGAGGCGTCGCATGAAGACCCATGTAAGCCAACTCCGAAATTCGCCCGCGCCCGGGCCCGGATCGAAATCCGGCGCAGCGCAGCGCCGTCCGCGACGCCCGCTGCCGGGGCTCACGCTCCGCCGAGGCCTGGCTCGCATCGCGCTTTTGTGGGAGCGGGTGTGGCCCCGCTTCTGGCCTGCGATCAGCGTTGTCGGTCTTTTCCTGGCCGTGGCCCTGTTCGATATCCTGCCAGACATGGCCGGCTGGCTGCATGTGGTAGTTCTCGTAGTCTTCGCGGGCGCATTCCTGGCGGCCCTTTGGCGGGGCACGCGTGGTCTGCGGATGCCCACCGACGATGACGCCCGGCGCCGTCTGGAAACCGCCAGCGGTCTCGACCACCGCCCGCTTACGACCCTTCAGGACGACATGGCCGTCGGCCAGAACGACACGGCGGCCCAGGCGCTTTGGGACGCCCACCAGGCCCGTGCCCGACAGGCGCTGCGCGACGTCCGCGTGGGACCGCCACGGCCACCCGTAGCGCGCCGCGACCCCTGGGCACTGCGCGGCGCCGTGGCGCTGATTCTGGCGCTGGCGGCAGTGACGGCATGGGACGACGCCCCCGCCCGGCTTGAACGCGCCGTGCAACCGGGATTTGGCGATGCAGTGGCCAAAAACGACATCACCATCGAAGCCTGGATCACACCGCCCACCTATACCGGCCGGCCGCCGCGCATGGTCGATATCAAAGGTCTCAAGAAGGCGCTGATCGTGCCGCGCGGCACCAAACTGATGATCCAGGTCCACGGCGGCAGCAAGCAGCCGGTCCTGTCGACCGGACGCCAGCGCGTGGTCTTCAAGGCGCTCGACAAATCCAGCTTCCAGGCCGAGGTGACCCTGTATCATTCCGGCCGCGTGCGCGTGCAGCACGACGGCGACCGCATCGTCAACTGGCAGATCCAGGTCATGGGCGACCTGCCGCCAAAGATCGCCTGGGCGAAAACGCCCAAGACTCCCCAGCGCATTTCGGTTCGATTCGACTATACCGCCGAGGACGATTATCGCATCGCCCGCATCCGCGCCTACATCGCCCGCAATGGTGAAACCGACGTTATCACCTTGCGGCTACCGGTCATCGGCGGGCGCAAGGCCAAGGGCACCGCCTATCACGACCTCTCCTCCCATCGCTGGGCCGGCCTGCCGGTCGCCGTGATCCTGGAGGTCGAGGATGATGCGGGCCAGGTCAGCACCAGCAAAATTCGTAGCATTACCTTGCCCCAGCGGGCCTTCAGCAATCCGGTCGCGCGCGAGATGGTGCGCCAGCGACGGTTGCTGACACTGGATCCGCAGAAGGTAGGCGATGTTATCCGAAGGCTCGATCAACTGGCCCTGCAGCGAAAAATCTTCAAGAACGATTCGTCGGCCTATCTGGGCCTGCGGTCGTCTCAGGGACGCCTGATCCTGGGCATCCGCCAGGACGGCCAGAATGATGCCGACCACCGTATCCGCCGCGACCGGGCGATCCGCGAGGCACAAGCTCTGATGTGGAGCACCGCATTGCGAATCGAGGAAGGCGGCTTGTCCGAATTGGAGCGGCGGCTGCGCCAGCTGCAACGGGAACTGTCTCAGCGTCTGTCTCAGCAGAAGCAGAATCCCAAAGAGCTGCAGAAGCTGCTCGACAAGCTGCGCCAGGCGATGCGCGAGTATATGAAGGCGCTCCGCAAGGACATGCGCAAGAACCCGCAGAAATATTCACGCCAGCCTTTCAATCCCAATGAACGCACGATGACCAACAAGGACATCGAGCGGCTGATGCAGCAGCTTCGCAACCGGTTAAAGCAGGGAGACAAGCAGGCAGCGCAACGGCTGCTATCGCAACTGCAGCGCCTGATGGAGCGGCTGCGCGCGGGCAACAGCAAGCCCATGGATCCGAACCACCCGGCACTGAAGATGATGCGCAAGTTTGGCGATCTCATCCGCCGGCAGCAGAAGCTGATGGACGAAACCAACCGCCGCGCCAAACAACGCCGCGACGGCAAGGCGAACCCGAAGGAAGACCAACGCCTGCGCAAGGAGCAGAACGACCTGCGCCGCCAATTGGCCGAGATGATGCGCAAGCTGGGAGAGATGACCGGCAAGGTGCCAAAGAATCTGGGCCGCGCTGAGCAGGAGATGCGCCGCGCGGAAGGCCGCCTGAAAGGCCGTCAGCCGGGACGGGCCGTAGGACCGCAGGGCCGGGCGCTGGAGCAGCTGCGCCGCGGCGCCCAGCGGGCGATGCGCCAGATGGCGCGCAAGTTCGGTATGCGGCCGGGCCGCGGCATGCGGGCGGGCGTTCCACGGAATGGCCTGTTGGGCCGCAATCGCGACCCGCTGGGTCGCCGCCTGGACGGTATGGGACCGCTGGACGACAATAACGTCAAGGTGCCGACGGAATCACAGCGCAAACGCGCCCGCGATATCCTTGAGGAATTGCGCCGCCGGTCTGGCGATGGACGCCGGCCGAAGATCGAGTTGGATTATCTGGATCGTTTGCTCAGGCAGTTCTAGCGGGCGCCGTTCCAACGCGGGAAGCCGTTTGCTGGCCTGTTGATGGCCCGATCAGGTGTCTTGACCAGTCGTCCCGATTAGGCGTCCCGATCAGGCGTCCCGGTCAGGCGTCCTAATAATCGTCAAGCGCGTTTGCCGCGGCGGAACAGATCTGCTGAAGGGTAAATGGCTTGATCAGGATGCTCTCGATCCCGCCAGCGCTTACAGCCGCGCGCTGCTGCTGGTCGGCATAGCCCGTAATCACCAGGATCTTCATTTCAGGGCATTTGGCGGTCGCCCGCTCGCTCAACTCGATGCCATCGAGTCCCGGCATCACCACGTCGGTGATCATCAGATCGAACGGTTGTGATTCCAGGCAGGTCAACGCTTCGTTGCCGTCATTTGCAGATATGACGGAGTGGCCCTGGTGGACCAGCGCCCGTTTCACAAATTCACGAACCGAGGGATCATCGTCTGCCAGCAGAATCTGGGCCATTGCCGCCTCTCAAAAAATCCTCCGACCCTGACACGCAGCGTTCACCGCCGCCTGCTGGGCCTTGCCTAGGGGCGAAGATGGCCAGCTATTCTGAAGATTTCGTAAAAGTTCGTGATAAAGAGAAAGTTAACCTGCCTGGAAACAGCGGCATGAACGGGGATTACCCCCGTCAGAAATATGGTTAACGGCCCGGCTGCGGACGGCTCAGGTGCCGCCTCCCGTGATGAACTTGATGCGCACGGCCCGGGCGCCACGGGGCGGGTTTGAGATGCTGGTCTGGAAACCCATACGTTTGCTGGGGCCAAGGGTGCGCGACCCGGGGGTAAAGACCCATGATCGCAATTCGTTGGCATTGCCGGCATCCTCGTCCAGCAGCGTAATGCGCATCCGCCCGACCTGCATGGGTTTGGCGGAGTTGTTTACGATCTCTCCGGAAATCACCAGAATCGGCACGCCATTCTCAGACGCCCGACGGGCGCGGATGGTGCCCTTGGGCACGTCCAGGCCATAGCCCGCAGGTGCGCGTACCCGGATGTCCAGGAAGTCGTAGACCCGGGTTGCCACCGGCCAGCGGTTGACGATTTCCTGGCGGTAGCGATAGCCACCCCAGACAATCGAGCCGATGACACCGATGAACATACACCAGACAGCGAAGCGGGAGGCCATACCGGCGAGGCCACGGCCCCGTGACCGCTCGTCCAGCGGCGCGGTTACCACATCGTCAAGTCCGAGCGGCGGCGGATCATAGGCGGCCGCGGGCGCTGCGGCCTGCTGGTGCCAGGTGTTGCCGCACGCGCCGCAACGCACTGACCGCCCCTGGCCGCCAAGGGCGTCCGGGTCGATCACGAAACGTGTCGCGCAGGTTGGGCACGTTAGAATCATCGCTGGCTATACATCCCAAGCCGGGCCGAATCACACATCGGCATTCCCCAATGGTGATTACGCGCCCACATTTCGCCGCGTTTATCCAACAATACACAATATAGGCATTTAGGAGAAGACTAACAGCCGCAAATCGGTCACAGGAAACAGGGTTGGTTGTGCACAGACCGTGTGCACGCTTGCGGGCCGACCCCGCCCACAGTAAAGCCATGACGGCATGAACAGTTCGCAGCCCATCGTCCGATTCGACCGTGTCGCCATGCGCTATGAAGGCGGACCGGACGTGCTTCAGGATGTCAGCTTTGCGCTGCCCCAGGGCTCGTTTCACTTTCTCACCGGCGAAAGCGGCGCCGGCAAGACGTCTCTGCTGCGCCTGATCTATCTGGCCGGAAAACCTTCATCGGGACGGGTCGAGGTTTTCGGGCATGACGTCCAAACCCTGACTCGCGCCGACGTCCCCAATATCCGCCGCCACGTGGGCGTGGTGTTCCAGGATTTTCGCCTGCTTGACCATCTAAGCGCACTGGAAAATGTGGCTCTGCCCCTGCGTGTGGGCGGCGCCCGTGGTCAAAAGGTCCGCCAGCATGTGGCAGAACTGATGCGCTGGGTCGGCCTGGCGGAACACATGGACGCGCGACCGTCGACACTCTCCGGCGGCGAGCAGCAGCGGGTGGCAATCGCCCGCGCAGTCATCAATCGCCCCTCCCTGCTTCTGGCGGACGAGCCTACCGGCAATGTAGACGACCGCATGGGCATGCGGCTCCTCTACTTGTTCGAGGAACTCAACCGCATGGGCACGACAGTGGTCATCGCGACGCACAACGACTCCCTGGTGCGCCGTTTCAACTATCCGCAGATCACGCTCGCCGGTGGCGGGCTGAACGCCGCCTGAATCGCGCCGCGCCATGTTTGACCGGCATCAGGAAATTCCGCTGGCCCACGACCGCGCAGGGCGGCTGCTGCCCTGGATCATCGCGCTGATGATCTTTCTGGCCGTGCTCGCCACGGCGGGCGCGATGATCCTGCTGCGGTCGGTGGGAAACCTTACCGGCGGCCTGAGCGGCACCATGACCGTGCATTTGCCCACTGGCGGCATGTCCGATGCCGAGGCCGACAAGCGCAGCGCCCGCGCCGCGAATGTGCTGCGGCGGACGCCGGGCGTCACCCGGGTGCGGGTGCTGGGCCGGGACCGGGTTGCCAAGCTGGTGGCGCCCTGGTTGGGCGAAGACACCCGCGGCCTGCCCCTGCCACGCCTGCTGGACGTGAGCCTGGAGCGAGGCGCCTCTATCAATCTGGGGGAAATCAGGCGGCAGGTGCGCACCATCGTGCCAGGCGCCGCCGTGGTCGATCATCAGCGCTTCGTGCAGGGCATCTTCGACCTGTCTCAGTGGGTTTTCCTCTGTGGGTTGCTGGTGGCGTTTGTGGTGCTTGTCGCCTGCGCCCTGACCATCATCTTCGCCACCCGCACCAGCCTGCGCATCCATCACAATGTCACCGAGGTTCTAAATCTGATCGGCGCGCAGGACAGCTATGTGGCGAAGCAATTTGAACGGCACACTTTTCGCCAGGGTCTGATTGGTGGCGCCGCGGGCACACTGGCCGCCGCAGTGTTGCTGGCCGCGCTCAGTGCGTTCGCCGGGGGGCCGATGATCGCGGTCGACGGCGGCCTGGTTCCGGTCTGGCTCTGGGTGCTGATTGCCACCTTCCCGTTCCTGTCAGCATTCCTGGCCCGCTTTACCGCCCGCTTTACGGTTTTGCGGACCCTGGCACGCATGGGCTGAGACGCCGGGACGATGATCTACCTGCGCACCTTCCTCTTCTATTTCAGCTTCTATATATGGACCATGATCCTCGCGATCCTGGCGATCCCCGTCATTTTCCTGCCCAAAGCGGTCGCCTACCGGCTCGTAAAGTTTTGGGCCGGCGGCACCTTGTGGCTCCTGCGTCTCTGTTGCGGGCTCGGCTATGAGATACGCGGACGCAAACATATTCCGGACAGCCCGGCGATCTACGCCATCAAGCACCAGTCGGCCTGGGAGACCCTTGCCCTTCTGACGATCACGCCGCCGCTGACCGCTGTTCTGAAGAAAGAACTTCTGAATATTCCGATCTATGGCTGGTACATGCGCAAGCTGGGCATGATCCCGATCGACCGCAGCGCGGGCGCTGGCGCGATGAAAAAGGTGATCCGCCGGGCGCGAGTGATGCTGGACGCCGGCCGCTCCTTCATGATTGCGCCGGAGGGGACGCGGATGCCGCCTGGCGAGACCCGCCGCTATCAGCCCGGCGTGGTCGCACTTTACAAGGACCTCGGCCTGCCGGTGATCCCGGTGGCGCTGAACAGCGGCCTCTTCTGGCCCAAGGGGCGATGGACCAAGCCGCCGGGCACAGTTCTGATCGAGTTTCTGCCTCAGGTGGCAGCGGGTCTCGGCAAGGATGAATTGCTGGAAACCCTGAAGGCGCAGATCGAACCCGCCACCCGGGCGCTGGAGGCAGAAGGCCGCAAGTGACACGGGTGACACGGACGCATCGACCGTCCTAGGTTTCCGGTTCGGCAACCATCAAAGATCGCGCCCTGCCCCAAACCATGTCCGAAGCTATTTCCGAAGCCCTGCCACCCGCGGCGCCGTGCCAGGTCTGCTCCGCCACCCGCTTTCTGCCGCTGGTTTCACAGGGCAGCCATCACTGGTGGCAATGCGGTGACTGCGGCTTTGCCTTCCTGCACCCGATGCCGGAGGTGGGCGACGCGGACTATAACGTCGATGCCCAGGTGGGGCGGGACTACATCAGCACCTACATGGCGTCCCGCAAATACAAACGCAAACTGGCGCGCTCGCGCAGCCGCGCCCGACGGCTGAAACGGCAGATGACCGGAACGCGGATGCTGGATGTGGGCTCCAACGTGGGCATCATGATCGAGGCCGCCCGCAGCGTTGGCCTCGATCCGAGCGGGATCGAACTCAATCCCACCCTGGCGGACTTCGCGCGCGAGCGCTATCCGGGCCATACCTTCTTCTGCGGCACGCTTGAGGAGACCGAGATCGCCGAGCCCTTCGACGGCGCCTATTGCTCGGAAGTGATCGAGCACATCCCGGACAACAACCCCTTTGTCGCCGCCCTTGCCCGGGCGCTGCGTCCCGGCGGCGTGCTGTTTCTCACCACGCCGGGGGTGCATGAATATGTGGCGGGCGGCGATACGGGCGGCTGGCGCGACTTTGGCGCGCCGGACCACAAGCTCTACTATTCCCGGGAAAACATGCGGAAGATGCTGGAAAAGCACGGCTTCCGCGACATCCGCTTCACCGGCAGCGCGAAGAAGGGCCTGAAGCTCTTTGCGACCCGCGCCTAATCTTTCGGTCTGAAGATAAAGTTGAAAATATAGGACGGCCCGTCCGCCGGGTTGCGGTGCATGGTCTCCGGATCGAAGGCGTCGATCGGCTGCAATATCCGGTGCTTGTCCAGGAAGAAGGCGTCATAGCCGTAGCCCATGACTTCGCCCACAGACGAAAGAATGTCCGTCTTCGTATAGGTCTCTTCCAGCTCGACAATCAGATTGGGACGGCAGCGTGCGATGGTTTCACCTGCCCCAGCCAGCACCGCCAGCTCATGGCCTTCCACGTCGATCTTGATCAACCCCACATTGTCGAAGCCATAGCTGTCGAGCGTCCGCGCCTCGACTCGCACGACCGCATGGGGAAAGCTGTCTGGCACCTTCAGCGTGCTGAGAGAGCTGCCCTGATTGGAAAAGCCGCGAGAGCGGATCGGCACCCGCAGCTCGGCCTCTCCCGGCTGATCGCTGATCGCTATCTGGTGCGCGGTCACGTTCCGCCGTCGCCAGAGCGTGAGAATGCGAAACAGCTTGGGATGCGGCTCGAAGGCATGCACCTGCCCCGCCTGCCGCGCCAGATGCCACGACCAGATGCCCTTGTTCGCGCCCACATCCAGAAAGGTCTGGTCACGCCCGACCAGGTTGGGCGCATAGGCCAGTTCGCGCTCACCGCGGCGCAGCTCCTTCCGCGTGCGAATGCGCATGTAAAGGCCGATGGGCAACAGCCTGTGCTTGATGGCTTCCTGGCGGGTGTATCTGGCCGGGTCAGGCGTGGGCATCAGGACTGCTTCTGGCACCAGAATTCATAGCGCAGAATCACGCCCGGCATATTGGCTTCTAGGCTCGCCCAGTTGCCCAGGATGCGCATGGCCTTGTCATTCGGATAATTGGCGCGATAGAGCTCCGCATAAGCCGGATTGGACAGCTCGAAGCCGAGGAATTTGAGCTCATTGTCCCGGATCGCATCCTGGATTTTCGGGATCGTATAGCGGTGCTCCTGATCCCGGAACAGCATGTCCCGACAGGGGCCGACGGCATAGAAGTCCGGCTCCTGCAGCAGCATGTCCCAACCGACGCCCAGGCCTTCTTCCAGAATGCCAGCGCGAAAAGCGCGGATGCCCTCCGGCGTCGGCTCGGCCTTCTGGTTCAGCACCCGCTCGCGGGCGTCGATGGCAAACTGGCGGGCCTTCTCGCTGTAGACACCCACCTTCAGAAGACCACCCGGGCGCAGCACCGACGTCAGCGCCTGCCAGCCCGCGGCGGGGTCGGCCATATGGTGGAGCACGCCGATGCATTCGACGATGTCGAACTGCCGGCCCAGCTTTTCCAGACCCGCAATATCAGCCTGGAGGAATTCGATATTCTCGATGCCGTGCTTCGCGGCCATCCGCTGGGCATAGGCCAGCGCCTCCGCCGAGATGTCCACCGCCAGCACCTGGCTATCCTTGTACAGCATGGCGACGTTCAAGGGATGCCAGCCGGTACCGCATCCCGCCACGAGCACATCTTTCTTGCCGTCCAGGAAGGGCGCGGGCGCCATATCGACGAAACGCCGGGGCATCTCCGCCGCAAGGTCAAAGGGCGGCCGTTGCGGCAGGGCCGGCCAGCGGGGATAGGCATAGGCTGCCTGGGCGGTCTGAGCTTGGCCTGAGGCCACATCCTGCGCGCCTTCCAGCTTGTCCATCGACGACGCCAAAGCAGCCTCAACCGCCGGGGCGACGGCAGCCAGGTCGACCAGACGCCGCGAAGGCTCACTGAGCCCACCGGGTGCTTCCGTCAAGTCGGGCGCGAGGTCCGTGAGGGGTGCATAGAGCCCATAGAGCAGCAGTGGTGCTGCATCGCCGCCCTCGGTCAGGACCGCCTTTGCAGGCTCGGCCAGGGCCGAAGCGGCCGCCAATTCATCCGCGGACGCCTGCCAGACGAACTCGCCCAGCCACGCCTGTTCCGCCAATGCGCCGGTCAGATCTTCCAGCGGTCCCTCCGGCATCTCCGCGTGGCGCGCCAGCAGACGCGCGCGCAGGCGGGTCAAAAACTGTTCCATGCCCGGGTCCGCATTGCGCATCTTGCGCAGGTATCCGAGGAACAGGGGGTCCCGGTTGAGCGCGGCGATCACACCATCATCGACCGGCAACGCAGACGGCCCCATGAAGCCGCCCAGATCGTGTTTCAGCATCAGGTGCTGCGGCGCCAGGATCGCCAGCGGGTCGAGATAGGAGAAAGGCGACTCGAAAACCCACTCGAGGGCAGCATCCAGTTCTTTGTCGAAACGGGCCGGTACAAGCTCCGACAGGATGCGCATCAGCAGGTTATGGGCCTCGATATTCTCGGGCTCCATGCGCACCCCGGCCATCACGGCCCGCAGCGCATCTTCGGTCCGGCCCCGCTCCAGCAGCAGCATGCCCAGCACCATGCGCGGCTGGACGCCCAGGGGATCTTCCTCGATCTGTCCCCGTGCGTCCTTGATGCGGCTGTCCAGGTTGTCCCGCACCTCGCGCACATGATCCAGGCTCTGGCGCGCAGTCTGGTCGTCCGGGCGGATCTTCAGGGCTGTCTGCAAGGCTTCGATCGCCTGGTCCAGCTGTCCCGAGCGGGCCAGGATGCCGCCCAGGTTGTTGTAGGCGTCAAAGTGCTTGCCGTTTTGCTGCACCACCTGGCGGAGCAGACCAGCAGCTGCTTCCAGGTCGCCCATCTCGGCATGAAGGATGCCGGCGAAGTTGATCGCCTCGATCTGGTTGGGGTCGCGGTCGAGGATCTTGCGGGTCTCGATCAGCGCCTCGGCGATGCGGCCGGCGCTGTAATGACCCAGCGCCTTTTGCTCCAGCGCCAGGATC
>JAJFFJ010000103.1 GCA_021776685.1 Alphaproteobacteria bacterium | reverse complement strand
GCCGAGGTGGCGGCGCAGGATTCCACCGCCGGGCTGACCAGCGTCATCGCCTTCGGCAGCGGGGCCTGGGACCAGCTCTGGCCGCAAGATAAGTTTGGCGCGCAACCTGACGGTCTGGCGCCGTTCCAGAGCTTCGCCGATGGCGGCAGGTTGGCGCCGGCGACCGACGCCGACATCTTCCTGCACATCCGGGGCGACCGGCGGGATCTTGTCTTCGAACTGTCGAAGCGGATGCGGGCCGCACTCGGCGATGCCGTTACGACGGTGGAGGAGGTCCAGGGCTTCCGTTATCTGGACAGCCGCGACCTGACCGGCTTTGTCGACGGCACCGAAAATCCGCAGGGAACCGATGACCGCATAGAAGTGGCGCTGGTCGCCGACGGTCCTTTCGCGGGCGGCAGCTTCGTCAACATCCAGCGCTACATCCATGACCTGCCGAAGTGGGACGCGCTGGAGACCAAAGCACAGGAAGACATCATCGCGCGGACGAAAGCGGACAATGTGGAATATGCCACCGCGGACAAGCCCCCCTTCGCCCACATCAAGCGGGTGTCGATCAAGGAAGAGGGCCCGTCTGGGGAGATGACGTCGCTCGAGATGCTGCGCCATTCCATGCCCTATGGCACGGCGGACGAATACGGCCTCCTGTTCGCCGCCTATACCGGCCGGGCGGATACCTTCCCGCGCATGCTGGAGGCGATGATCGTCGCCGACAGCGACGGCAACTATGACCACCTGATGGATTTCAGCCGCGCGGTCACCGGCTGCACCTTCTTTGCCCCGGCACAGGCCTGGCTGGCCCAGAACACATAGGCGAACGGGTAGCCACACCTGACGCCAGTACCCTGAGGCCCATTTAGGCCCAGCTAAGATCTGAGGGGCGCACGGCTTTCCTGGTTGTTGCCGTCGGCGACCTTTTTCAGAAGGTCGAGAAAGCGCGTGCGTTCGGTGGATGTCAGCGGCGCCAGCATCCGGTCCTGGGCGGCGGCGACGGCCGGCAGGCCCTGATCGACCAGCTTTCGTCCCGCAGGCGTGATTGAGATCAGCTTGGCGCGGCGATCCTTTTCCGAGAGTTTGCGCCGGACCAGGCCGCGGCCCTCCAGCTTTTTGACCACAACGCTGATCGTGGTGCGGTCGAGAGCCAGCGAGCCGCCGAGGCGCGCCTGATCTTCCGGCCCGTCCTTGGTCAGTGCGGCCAGCACTGCATATTGCAGGGGCGTCAGGTCGAGCGCCCGGCATTCGTCCAGAAACACGGACACGGCGATCTGCTGGCAGCGGCGCATCAGGTGGCCGGGCGTGCCGCGCATGTGGTCCAGCACATGGCGCGGGTCGGTTTCATACGCCGGCGAGTTGGGCTTTTTCGTCATGCCGCCGCCGAAGTTATACCGGTGCGGCCGTAGAGCCATTCAAGCCGGTCGTAATAGTCCTCCGTTGACAGCGACCCCATCATCGCATTGCGCAGCTTGGCGTGAACCCCGTCGGGGTGGCAGATGTGTTCGCCGATCGCGCGGGAGCTCAACTGGATGCGCGCAGTGCGCAGCAGGCGCTGGCCGTGATAGGTGGCCAATGTGCGGTCCAGATCGGCGCCTTCCGCCTCAAGCGTGTGGGCCAGGCAGACCGCGTCTTCCAGCGCCATGCAGGCGCCCTGGGCGTGATATTGCAGGGTCGGGTGGGCGGCGTCGCCAAGCAGTGTCACCCGGCCGTCGACCCAGTTTTCGATGGGGTCACGGTCGCACAGCACCCAGACCTTCCAGTCCTGGCCATGCTCGATCAGCTGCCGCGGGGTGTCGTGCAGGTGGGCGAATTCCTCGCGGATGATGTCCTTTTCGACCGGCTGACCCGTCACTGGTTCGGTCGCCCCGTTGTCGCGGGTGATCACCAGATTGAAGACCTTCCAGTCGCTCAGCGGATAGTGCACCAGGTGGACCAGCGGTCCGGCCCAGAGCGTCGCCGCGTTCCAGCGCAAATCCTCCGGCATGGCGTCCACGGGGATGACGGAACGATAGGTGGAATGGCCGGACACCCGCGGTTCGCCGTCGCCCACGAGTTTCGCGCGCACGGCGGAGCGCAGCCCGTCCGCGCCCACCAGCATCGACCCGGTGACGCTTTCACCGCTGGCCAGGTGGGCAGTGACGGATGTGCCGTCCTGGTCATAGCCGGTGACTTCGCTGTTGACCCGCAGGTCGATGAGGTCATTGGCGCGGCAGCCCTTCAGCAGCACACCGTGCAGGTCTGCCCGGTGGATCACGGCGTAGGGGTTGCCGAACCGTTTGCGAAAGTCGTCACCCAGCGGAATGTTGGTGATCTCGTCACCGGTCATCGCATCCATGAAGCGCAGCATGTCCACGTAGACCGCCTCGCCCCGTGCTGCATCGCCGACGCCCAGATAGTCGAATGCGTGGAAGGCGTTGGGGCCGATCTGGATGCCGGCGCCGATTTCGCCCAGCTCCGGCGCTTTCTCCAGAACGATGACCTTGTGGCCCTTGCTGGCGATGCCAAGGGCAGCGGCCAGTCCGCCAATGCCGCCGCCGGCGATGAGGATGGAGTTGGTGGTCATGGCTACGGCCTCCCTGTTGCGATGTTGTCATTATTGATCAGTATTATGCGCATAGTACTGATTAAATCAAGGGTTTGTGGATTTTCAATTTTACCATGATATTTCAAATGGTTATATTGATTTCGGCGCAACTCGGGGTAGCTGTTGGATTTGCACACACAAGAAAATCACCCAACAATGGCCGCCAGTTGACGTTCATAGTCATCGGCGTCGTAGCGGCCGGATGAACGATGGACGAGGATGTTGCCCGAGAGGGTCCACGCCTCCCAACCGCTGAAATGGACCTGGTTGCCGGTGGCGGCGTGGGTGCCATCAAAGGTCCAGAGATAAATCGCGCTGTTGCCGGCCGCGCGGCATCCGTCCAGATGCAGCACAAGGTCGGGAAAGTCGGCACAGAAGCCCGCGACCATTTCCGCGATTGCTGCTCTGCCGGCCAGAGGTGGTGCGCCATTGATGGACATCACGCCAGTCGGCTCGAAGACCGCTGCCACCGCCGCAGGGTCGTGGGCACACCAGCCCGCAATACAGCGTTCAGCAAGCGTGTGGATGGTGTCGATGGGGGAAGACATGAGCATGACCTTAGGCAGGGGGGTGCGGGACGGTCCGGGTTATCCAGCTTCCATGAGCGTGGCGGCGGCCTGGCGGAGGATCGACAGGCGGTCGGGGCTGCGCGGGTCGGCGCGTACCTTGTCGAGGATGCGCAGGCGGTCGAGCGTCCGGGAGACTTCCTCTGTCATGCCACAGACGAAGACCGGCTTTTCGTCCTCGGCGGCTGTGTCGATAATGTCCTCCAGTGCCACCGCGCCGCTCTTGTCCACCCGGGGGACACGGGACAGGTCGATCACCAGAACGCTGTAGGCTTCGGCCTGGGAGACCCGCCGCGCCAGCTCCGTGGCGCTGACGAAAGTGACCGGTCCATCGGGCTGCACCAGCAGCAGCTCGCCATGCAGGGTGTCCACCAGTTGCGCCTCGATCTCGGACAGCTGCGCCTCGTGGCCGTTATGGGTGATGTGGAGCGTGCTGGTCTGCAGCTTGGACATGTAGTTGATGTGCAGCAGGGCAGCGAGCACGATGCCCACGGCAACCGCCAGGATCAGGTCGACAAAGACGGTCAGCGCCAGCACCACCAGCATCTTGAAGACCGCGTCAAAGGGGGCCCGGTGCAGGCGGCGGATGAACCGCCAGTCGATAATGTCGACCCCCACCTTGATCAGGATTGCCGCAAGCACCGCGTGGGGAATCCAGGCCGCCAGCGGCGCCAGCCCCGCCACCAGCGCCAGCAGGATCAGGGCATGGAGCGCGCCGGAAATCGGCGTGCGCCCGCCGGCGCGGATATTCACCATGGTGCGCATGGTGGCGCCTGCGCCCGGGATGCCGCCGAACAGCCCGGCCACCATGTTGCCGATGCCCTGGCCGATCAGTTCCCGGTTGGGCCGGTGATAGGTATGGGTGGCGTGGTCGTGCACCAATGAGGTGAGCAGGCTGTCGATAGCGCCGAGCGCCCCCAGGATCAGCGCGCTCCGGACCATGCCGGGCAAGGCGTCGATGGTGAGCATGGGGACAATCGGCTCGGGCAGGCCGGTGGGGATCGCGCCGATGGTCGAAGCGCCGCCCAGCCAGAAGGCGACCAGCGCCGTGCCGGCCAGCAGCGCAATCAGCGTCGGCGGCACGATTGCGCCTACACGCTTGGGCGTCAGGAAGACAATGACCAGACAGACTGCGGCCACAGCCATCGCATGCATCACCGGCGCCGAAAAATAATCCGGCATTTCTGCGACGGCGCCGAGGGTGGTCGACGGCGCGGCATGGCCCAGCAAGGGCCCGATCTGCAGCAGGATGATGATACAGCCGATGCCGGACATGAAGCCGGACAGCACGGAGTAGGGCACGAGATCGATGAATCGACCGACCCGGGCCAGGCCGAAGACGATCTGGCATGCCCCGCCCATCATCACCACCGTGAAGGCCATGGCCGGGTTGCCTGCATACTGGGTGATGATCACGGCCATCACCACGGTCATGGGCCCGGTCGGCCCGGAGACCTGCCCCGGCGTGCCGCCGAACAGCGCCGCGAAGAAGCCCACAAAGATCGCGCCATAGAGCCCGGCAATCGCCCCCGCGCCTGACGTCACGCCAAAGGCAAGCGCCAGGGGCAACGCGACCACCGCGGCGGTCACGCCACCATAGATGTCGCCCTTGAGATTGCGAAAATGCAGGCCGTTGATGAGTTGCACGGGGTCCTCGCACCAAGCCGCCAGTGGTGACGGCGCGCCCCGAATCACTGCACGAAGCCACCCCCGCCGTCTACCTCGGCGTATAGCGCTGGCCTGCGTCTAAGTAATCGTCGCCGGCGGGATTACCGGTCACCGAACGCGGCTTGGTCGGCGGATACCGATCAGCCTGCGGATCACCGTATAAAGTGAAACTGGATAGCCGCCTGCGGCTGTGAACTGGAGACATCAATATGAGAAACCTTATGGCCGTTTCCTTCGCTGGCCTCCTCGCTGGCGCCCTTCTGCCCCCGGCGGCGGGCGCCGCCGAACCGGTGACCGCCTTCGGCCAACCGAAAGCTGCAGCCGTATCCCGGATGCAGTTGCTCGCCCACAACCACTGCACCCATCCGCCGCTGCTCAAAAATGCCGACGCGGCCATCGCGCAGGAGCGTCTGCGCCTGACAAAAGCCGGCTGGCGCAACATCCGGTTCGTCGCCCGCATCCGAAATCTGGGGAGCTGCACCTATGAACTGCTCTACCTGGCATGCCGGCGCGGACTGCAATCCCGCGTCACGGTGCGCCACATCAATCTCAAGCGGGATGTGGTGGCCAAGCGCGCTGGAACCTGCCCGCCGGCCAAGAAATAGCTGCCGCCCGGTCCCAACGGTCGATCAGGCGGACGTCGTCTGACTACCGCGGCGCGTCGGCGAATTCCCAGCGGGACATGGCCGCGGGCGCCGTATCGCAGCGGTCGAGATAGAGCGCGCGCCAGCGGTCGGCCGCCGAGTAGGTCCGCGCAGATACCGCGCCGACACGCACGCAGAGACCGGTGCCACGCAGCGACAGGCGGCCGTCCTTGGCGAGCGCGAAGATCTGCAGCGCCCCTGCGTCCATGAAGGGGACAGAGCGCCCGCACCGGCGCAACAACAGCGCCACGCCAGGCAGCGCCCGCGAGTTCACACCCATCGCCGTCACGCAGAGGTTCAAGGCGACGAACCGGATGTGGCCCTGCCTGGTGAATTCGACGGCGCTATCCGGGGTCAGCCGTGGCTTGCAGTTGTGTGCGAACAGCGGCAGTTCGGTCCTGAGGTTGCTGCCCACCCCCAGCACATCGAAACAGTAGCCGTCCGACGGCCGGTCCAGCCGGTCGATCAGGCGCA
>JAJFFJ010000102.1 GCA_021776685.1 Alphaproteobacteria bacterium | reverse complement strand
CAGAGGCCCATGTCCAGCAGCGGTTACTTCGATGCCTTGCCGTTCGGCTACTCGCTTTATGAGTACCGGATTGACTCTGTCCTGGGGCAGGGCGGGTTTGGCATTACCTACAAGGCGCACGACAGCCACCTGTCCAAATGGGTGGCGATCAAGGAATTCCTGCCGGAAAGCTTTGCCGGGCGGGAAGGACCGGATCTGGTGCGCCCGCGGCCGGGGGCGGAAAACGACTTCAAATGGGGTCTTGAGCGGTTTGAACGCGAAGCGCAGTTGCTTGCGCAGTTCGAACATCCCAACATCGTGCCGGTGTTGCGCCGATTTGCTGCCAACGGCACGATTTATATGGTGATGGGGTATCAGGAAGGTGAGAGCCTCGACCGTATCCTCGACGCGACGCCACGCCTTCAGGAATCTGAGCTTGAGGAAATCCTTTATCCTCTGCTGAGTGGCTTGGACGTCGTTCATGGCGTCGGTGTGCTGCACCGCGATATCAAGCCGGAGAATGTCTATATTCGCCTGGCGGACGGGTCGCCGGTGTTGCTCGACTTCGGTGCCGCTCGGGCGGCGATGGGCCAGCGCGGCAAATCGGTTACGCGCATCGTCACGCCAAATTACGCCCCCTATGAACAATATTATTCCGAGGGTCGGCTGGGGCCTTGGACCGATCTCTATGCCTTGGCCGCGGTCATGTATGAGGGCGTGGCCGGTGAACCACCGCCGGAAGCGCCGGCCCGGGTTGCCAAGGATACGATGAAGCGTGCCACCGACGCGGGCGAGGGGCGATACCGTCCTGAATTTCTGGCAGCGATTGACTGGGCGCTTGCCTTTGCGCCGGAAGACCGGCCGCAAACCGTTGCGGACTGGCGAAATGCGTTGCCGTCGGCCATCGACCCGGCCCTGGCGACCGCTACCGGCGCCGCCGCACCCGCACCCTTGCGCGAGGGCACGACCCGGCTGGCGAACGCGGCGGCGACGGCGCAGCATCGACGTCAAAAGCGTAAACAGAAAATTCCGAAACGACCTGCTGCTGGCTCGGCGGCGGTGGCGACCCACAGGGAACATCCCGCCGCCACTCCCCTGCCCGGACGCAAGGCAAAGCGCGCCGCAAAAAAAGCAGAACGACAACAGCAGGCGGCGCCCGCTCGCTGGGTGGCGGCGCTGGCGATCCTTTTGATCTTGGGTGGCCTTGGCGTCACTGGCGCCTATCTCGCAAGCGCGCCCGAAAACAACGATGTTGGGCAGAGCGCCCGTCTTGGCGTGTCCCCGCCCAAAGCCGGCGCTGGTGACAATGACGGCGATGGTGCGGGCACGGACGGCAAAGCGGGCGAGGAGAGCGAGGAAGAAGCCAAACGCAAAGCTGAGGAAAAGCGCCGGCTGGCTGCGGCGCGGGCCCTGCGGGAACGGCGGCGTCGTTTCATGGTGCGGGTCTTTGCAGACCGTCGCCTGACCACGCGGCTGCCCGGCAGGCGGACCCTGACCCTGATGACCTTCAACCGCGGTGGCAACAAGGGCGGCACGCTGACGGCGGTGACCACCCTGTCTGATGAAACCGGCGAGGAAATTACCGAACGCGGCCGCTGGATTGCCCGCGACAACCGGCTCTGCATCCGCCTCACTCGCTGGAACGATGGGGCCCGGGCCTGCTTCCGGGTCAGCATGGTGACCGGCAATCCAGCGCGCGTGCCCGTGACCGCGTCAGGCACCGCCGGCAGATTTACCGGGACCCTGGTACGTCAGTAGATCAGCTGTTCGCGGCGACGGCGGCAAAAGCGGCCATATTCATCAGGTCCGATACGGTGGATCCCGGTGAAACGATCTGCACCGGCTTGGCCAGGCCCGTCAAAATCGGCCCGATGGCGGTGCCGCCGCCCAGATTCTGCAACAACTTTGCTGAGATGTTGGCTGAGTGCAGCTCAGGCATGATCAGCACATTCGCCGGCGCAGACAGGCGGCAGAAGGGGTAGAGCTCCATCAGCGCCGGGTCGAGGGCCGTGTCAGCAGACATGTCGCCGTCATATTCAAAGTCCAGCCGCCGCGCATCGAGCAGTTGTACGGCATCGCGAATCTTGTTGCCTCGCGCCGACGGTGGATTGCCAAAGTTGGAGAAGCTCACAAAGGCCACCCGTGGTTCATGCCCGAGAGACCGCGCTGTGGCCGCCGCCTGTTCGGCAATATCGGCGAGCATGACGGAGGTGGGATCCTCGTTCACCGTGGTGTCGGCGATAAACACGGTGCGCCCCTTGGCAAGAACGAGTGTGAGGCCGAAAACCCGCTGGCCCTGCTGATTGTCAATAACGTGCCGCGCCTGCTCGTAGGCGACGGTGAAGCGGCGGGTCAGGCCGGTGACCATGGCGTCCGCATCGCCCAGCGCCACCATGCAAGCGGCGAACATGTTGCGGTCGGTGTTCACCTGCCGCTGGCAGTCGCGGAACAACCAGCCTTCGCGCTGTTTGCGCTGGTACAGAAAATCGGCGTAATCGCGGTTGCGGTCCGCTAGCCGCGCGTTGTGAATTTCGACCCCTGCCGGCAGTTCCAGCCCGGCTTCCTCGATGGCCTTGAGGGCTTCGTCTTCGCGGCCTACCAGGATGGCGCGGCCACAGCCGCCGTTCACGTAGCCGATGGCAGCGCGAATGGTGCGTTCCTCTTCGCCTTCCGCAAATACAACCGTCTTGGGATTGGCGCGCACCCGGTCATAGATGCCCTGCAGCGCAGAGGCGGTCGGATCCAGGCGCTGGCGCAACTCACCGCGATATTTGACTTCGTCGATGATTGGCCGCCGCGCGACCCCCGAATCCATTGCAGCCTTGGCAACGGCGGCGGGCACGGACTCGATCAGTCGCGGGTCGAAGGGGACGGGAATGATGTATTCGGGTCCATAACGCAGACGGCGTCCGGAATATGCGGCGTCCACCTCGTCCGGCACGTCCTCCCGCGCCAGCTCCGCCAGTGCGTGGGCGGCGGCGATCTTCATGTCCTCATTGATGGTGGACGCGCGTACGTCCAGCGCACCGCGGAAGATGTAGGGAAATCCCAGCACATTGTTGACCTGGTTCGGATAGTCCGACCGGCCGGTGGCGACGATGGCGTCAGCGCGGACCGCGCGCACGTCTTCCGGCGTGATTTCAGGGTCCGGGTTGGCGAGCGCGAAGACGATGGGCTTGGCGCCCATGGACTTCACCATATCCTGGGTGAAGGCGCCGGCGACCGAAAGACCCACCGCCACATCCGCCCCTTTGAGCGCATCGTCCAGGGTGCGGGCATCGGTGCTGGCGGCGTGGGCGGACTTCCACTGGTTCATGCCCTCCTCGCGGCCCTGGTAAATGACACCCTTGGTATCGCAGAGGATCAACTGGTCATGGGGCACGCCCATGGCCTTGACCAGTTCCGCACAGGCGATGCCCGATGCGCCGGCGCCGTTGATCACGATTTTGGCGTCCTTCATGGACCGGCCCGTCAGCTCCAGCGCGTTAATCAACCCGGCGGTCATGATGATGGCGGTGCCATGTTGGTCATCATGGAATACCGGAATGTCCAGCAGTTCGCGCAGTTGCTGCTCGATGACGAAACAGTCGGGCGCCTTGATATCTTCCAGATTGATGCCGCCGAAAGACGGGCCCAGATAGCGGACGCAGTTGACGAACTCGTCCACGTCCTCGGTGTCTACTTCCAGATCGATGGAATCCACATCGGCGAAGCGCTTGAACAATACGGCCTTGCCTTCCATCACCGGCTTGGACGCGAGTGCGCCCAAGTTGCCAAGCCCCAGGATGGCCGTGCCGTTGGAGATGACCGCCACCATGTTTCCCCGGGCGGTATAGTCGTACGCCGTCGACGGATCCTCGGCGATGCGCCTGACGGGCGCCGCGACGCCCGGCGAGTATGCAAGCGACAGATCCCGCTGGGTTGTCAGCGGTTTTGTCGGGGTGATCTCCACTTTGCCGGGCCGCCCTGAGGCGTGCATCAGCAGGGCTTCTTCGTCGGTGACGGCGGTTTCGAAGTCGATCATGGCGGCGGGTTCCGCGGAAAAGGCCAAAATGGCCGGAAAACTCGGGATCAGAGGTATATAAACTTGGTTAACAAGGCGTGAAACAGGCGGACCTGTCACATGGGCGTGAGCGCGGCGGTCGTTGTCCTGTGCCAGCGGTTGACATCCTGTGCATAGATTGGCGTCTACACACCCCCGCCGCTGGCTGACCGGAAGGCCTGTGATAGGCTTGCGACCGCCCGAAACCCCGTGCTGAGCCTCGCTTTCCGTGAACGCCCACCCGAAATCACCGCCCACCGATATGGACAAGGCAAGCAAAACGGCAGACCCGGACGCAGCGAATCCTGCTCCCCGTGCGCTGTCGCCCATGCTGATGCATTATCTTGAGGTCAAGGCGGACCACCCGGAATGTCTTGTTTTCTACCGCATGGGCGATTTCTACGAGCTGTTCTTCGACGACGCCGTCGCCGCCGCGGGCGCCCTCGACATCACGCTGACCAAACGGGGCAAGCAGGCCGGCCAGGACGTGCCCATGTGCGGGGTTCCCGTGCATGCGGCGGAGACCTACCTGGCGCGCCTGATCAAGGCGGGGTTCAAGGTCGCAGTCTGCGAGCAGGTGGAAGACCCCGCCGAGGCGAAAAAGCGGGGCGGCAAGGCACTGGTCAAGCGCGAGGTGGTTCGCGTCGTGACGCCGGGCACGCTGACCGAGGACACGCTGCTGGATGCCCGGCGGCACAACTTTCTGGCGGCTGTGGCCGAGGCGTCGGGAGAAACCGGCCTCGCCTGGCTGGACATGACAACCGGCGACTTCTTTGCCGAGGAAGTGGGCCGTGACGGGCTCGCCGCTGCGCTGGCCCGGCTGGAGCCGGAGGAAATTCTGCTGGCGGACAAGCTGGCGGAAGTGCCGGACCTGTTCGAACTTTGGGGGGATTGGCGCGCGGCGCTGACGCTCCAGCCCGCAGCCCGCTTCGACAGCGAGAATGCCGGCCGCCGGCTCATGGATCACTATGGGGTCAAGGCGCTGGACGCCTTCGGGCCGCTGGGCCGGGCGGAGGTGGCCGCTGCCGGTGCGCTGCTCGACTATGTGGAGTTGACCCAGGTGGGCCGCGCGCCGCGCCTTGGCCGGCTGACCCGCGCGGGCTCCGGCGGTATTCTGGAAATCGACGCCGCCACCCGGCGCAGCCTTGAGCTGACCCGCACGCTTTCGGGCGACCGTAAGGGTTCGCTCCTCGCCGTCATCGATCGCACGGTCACGGGCCCGGGCGCCCGCCTGCTGGCCGCCCGTCTTGCCGCGCCCCTGACCGACGCCGCGGCCGTGAACAGCCGCCTCGACATGGTGCAGTTCTTCGCCGATGCCCCGGATATCCGCGAGCGGGTGCGGGATCTGCTCAAGGGTGCGCCCGATATGGCGCGGGCAGTCTCACGTCTGCTGCTTGGCCGTGGTGGGCCACGCGACCTCGCCGCCGTGCGTGACGGGCTGGCGCTGACACCTGAGATGCGCGCGGCGCTCTCCGGGCAGGGCCTCGCCGCGCCGCCGGACGGCATCCAGGATTGCGCGGGCGGCCTGGGTGAACATGGGCCTCTGGTGGATCGCCTTGACCGGGCGCTGGCGGATGAATTGCCGATGCAGGCGCGGGACGGCGGCTTCATCGCCGACGACTATTCCCCGGAACTGGCGGAACAGCGGAAGCTTTCCACCGAGGGCCGCAAGGTCATCGCCGAGCTGGAAGCACGCTATCGCGAGCAAACCGGCATCACCTCGCTCAAGATCCGGCACAACAATGTCATCGGCTTTTTCATCGAGGTGACGGCGGCCCAACGGGACAAGATGCCGGACGACCCGGAAGCCGGCTTCATCCACCGGCAGACCATGGCGAGCGGCACTCGTTTCACCACGGTCGAACTGTCGGAGATGGAGACGAAGATCAGCCGCGCCGGTGACAAGGCGTTGGCGCTTGAGCTGGCGCTTTTCGAAGATCTGGTTACCGAGGTGGCCGCCCGCACGGAGCCGATTGCCGAGGCCGCGCAGGCGCTTGCGGCCCTGGATGTGGCGGCGGCTCTCGCCGAGCTTGCCGTGGCCCGCGCCTTCTGCCGGCCGCTGGTAGACGACAGCTCTGCCTTCGAGATTGCCGGCGGCCGCCATCCCGTGGTGGAGGCGGCGGTGGCCGCGCCCTTTGTCGCCAACGACTGCGACCTCAATCCTGCCCAGCGTCTGTGGCTGGTCACCGGCCCCAACATGGCGGGCAAGAGCACCTTTCTCCGGCAGAACGCGCTCATCGCCATCCTGGCGCAGATCGGCAGCTATGTGCCCGCGGCCTCTGCCCATATCGGCGCTGTCGACCGGCTCTTCTCCCGGGTTGGCGCGGCGGACGATCTCGCCCGCGGCCGCTCAACCTTCATGGTCGAGATGGTGGAGACAGCAGCCATCCTCAACCGCGCGACCGAGCGCTCGCTGGTGATCCTGGACGAGATCGGCCGGGGCACCGCCACCTTCGACGGATTGTCCATTGCCTGGGCCACTGTTGAGCATCTGCATGAGGCCAACCGCTGTCGGGCGCTGTTCGCCACCCACTATCACGAATTGACCGCGCTTGCGGCGCGCCTTGATGCGCTCGCCTGCCATACCATGCGGGTCAAGGAGTGGGACGGCGAGGTGATCTTTTTGCACGAAGTCGGCCCCGGCAATGCCGACCGTTCCTATGGTATTCACGTGGCCAAGCTGGCGGGCCTGCCACCCGCCGTGGTCGAGCGCGCAGGCGACGTGCTCAAAAAGTTGGAAGAAGGTGAGCAGACCGGCAATCTTAAGAGCCTCGCCGATGACCTGCCGCTCTTCAGCGCCACAGTGGTGCAGGCAGAGGCGCCGCCGGAAACCTCCCGCGTCGAAGAGATTCTTGCCGACACCAACCCGGATGAGTTATCGCCAAAGGACGCGTTGGAACTGCTCTATCGCCTGCGCGAAGAGCTTCGTGACTAGGCGTTTATGGTGCCGGGTCGCCGGAGCAACCGGGGGGTCGTCCAAGAGGGACAAGCATGATTGTGAAATCGGTAAGGGCGTTTGCCTTCATTCTTTGTCTGACCGCTCCGGCGGCGGCATCGGCTCAGACGCCGAACAATATCCTGCTGCGCATCATCTATTTGCTGCGTGTGGATGCATCGGCGCTTCATGAGAAATACACGGCGACGCAAAAACTTGGCGGGACCACAGTAACGGTCGACAGGAAAAGCTTTCTTGAGGCGATGAAGTTCGCCCATGCGAACTACAAGGACTACGACGTCCGCGGGCTGACGGTCAAAGTCACCGCGTCGACCGGTGAAATGCAGAATCTCTCCTACAGCTACAGGTTCAGCCTCACCCTCAATGGCCAGCGGCTCACGGGAACGGTGACTGGGGTTGGGCAGTTTGTGATGTCTGGCGGCAAGTGGATCTTCCGCAAGGATGACAGCGTCTCCACCCTCGTTAAATCCCAGTAGCCATGACCCTCCTCGCCCCCTTCGCTGACGATCCGGTGGATCTGTCCGCCCACGGGCCGCTGCGCGAGGAGGTGCGCGGGTTCCTGGAGGAAGAACGGGCACGGCGCGGCATCGACCATTGGGTCGGCTCCTGGGAAGGCTTTGACCGATCATTCAGCGAGGCGCTGGGCGCGCGCGGCTGGCTGGGCATGGCGATCCCAAAAGCCTATGGCGGGCACGCACCCGATGGACCTGGGGGCGTGCTCAAGCGCTATGTGGTGCTGGAGGAAGTGCTCGCGGCCGGCGCGCCGGTGGCGTGCAACTGGATTTCCGACCGGCAAAGCGCGCCCTTGCTGCTGCGCTTCGGCACCGAAGCGCAGAAACAGGCGCTGTTGCCGGGCATCGCGTCGGGCAATCTCTGCTTCGCCATCGGCATGAGCGAGCCGGATTCAGGTTCGGACCTGGCGGCCCTGCGCACGCGGGCGACCAAGGTGGATGGCGGCTGGACAATCAACGGCACCAAGGTCTGGACCACCCACGCCCATCTGGCGGACTGGATGATTGCGCTCTGCCGCACCTCGCCCGTCGACGAGAGCGACCGACATGCCGGCCTGACCCAGTTTTTGATCGACCTTTCCGCCGAGACCGTGCGCATCAGCCCGATCATCAACATGGCCGGCGATCATCACTTCAACGAGGTGGTGTTCGACGACCATTTCGTCGCCGACGACGCGGTGGTGGGCGACGTGGGCGGCGGCTGGCACCAGGTGATATCAGAACTCGCCTTCGAGCGCAGTGGCCCGGACCGGTTTCTCAGCACCTTCCGCCTGATGGTGGAAATGGTGCGCGCCGCCGGCCCCGAACCCGACCGTTACGCGGCCGAGGCGATTGGCAAACTCACGGGCCGCATCTGGGCGATCCGGCGCATGTCCCTGCAGGTGGCCGGGCTGCTTGAGCAGGGTCAAATGCCCAATGTGGAGGCCGCGCTGGTGAAGGATCTGGGCACCACCTTCGAACAGTCCGTGCCGGAAGTGGCGCGCCGGGTCGCCGAGAGCGAGGGGGCGGACCTCTCCGTGCTGTTCCAGGCGTTGCTCGACTACGACATCCTGCACACGCCGTCATTTTCTCTTCGCGGCGGCACACGGGAAGTGTTGCGGGGCATTATCGCCCGCGGGCTGGGGCTGCGATGAATGAAGACACACGACTGCTGACCGATACCGCAGAGCGCCTGCTGGCCGACCATCTGGACGAGTCGCGGCCGGAAGATGGCGTGTGGGATGCTGCGTTGTGGCAGACGGTGGAGGAGGCCGGGCTGCCGCTGCTGCTGTTGCCGGAGGCCGCGGGCGGCCTGGGGCTCGCGCCCGGTGACTGCTGGGGCGTGCTCGCGGCGCTCGGTAAATACGCAGCGCCCGCGCCGATTGCCGAGACGCTGCTGGCCGGGCGTCTGCTGGCGGATCATGGCCTGATGCTGCCGGAGGGACCGGCCACCGTGGCGCTTACCGATGGGCCGGAACTAACCGCAAGCAAGACAGACGACGGCTGGCTGATTTCGGGCAAGGTCGAAGCGCCGGCGTTGGGCGAATCACAGATTTGCGTCGCGATGGCGAAAGCGGAAGGCCGGCATCTGCTGTGCCGCATTGCCAGCGGCGGGTTGGCCGTTGCTCCCGCCCGGTCCCTGAGTGGTGACCCGGTGGGGCGGATCGACCTGGACGGGCTGGCGCTGCCCGCTGACGCAGTTGCCGAAACCAATGACGGCGAAGTGGTGTTGCGCCAGGGCGCCATCATCCGGGCGGTGCAGATGGCCGGCGCGCTCGACGCTGTCCTTGCGCTCACCGCCGGCTATGCCCAGGAGCGCGTGCAGTTCGGCCGGCCCCTGGCGAAGTTTCAGGCGATCCAGCAGCAGTTGGCGGAGCTTGCAGCAGAGGCTGCGCTGGCTACAGCTGCTGCGCGCACGGCGTTGCAGTATTTCGATGACCCCGGTGCGCTTTTTGAAGTGGCCGCCGCCAAGAGCCAGGCGGGCGAGGCTGCCAGCCGCGCCAATGCCATCGCCCATCAAGTCCACGGGGCCATCGGCTTCACCCGCGAATACAGCTTGCAGCATCTGACCCGGCGCCTCTGGGCCTGGCGCGAACAGTTCGGCAGCGAAGCCTACTGGCAACGTCGCCTCGGGACACTGGTCGCGCAAAAGGGGGCGGATGGATTGTGGCCCCAACTTGCTGTTCGGTAGTATCGCGCCCGGCCGGCCACAGGCCTGATTGACTGTTGGGAGAAATCCAGATGTCCGAGGAGACCGGCGCAGCCGCGCCCTTGCTGTTCCAGCCGTTGACGATCCGCGGCATGACCCTGCCCAACCGCATCGTCATTTCGCCCATGGCGACCTATTCCGCGGAAGAGGGCATGGCGTCGGATTGGCATTTTGCCCATCTGGCTCGGTTTGCCCTGGGTGGCGCGGGTCTTATTGTTGTGGAAGCCACAGGGGTCACCCGGGAAGGACGCATCACCAACGGATGTACGGGCCTTTGGCATGACGGGCAGATCGCCCCCTTCAAGCGCATCACCGACTTCATCCGCAGCCAGGGCAGCTTTTCCGGAATTCAGATCGCCCATGGCGGGCGCAAAGCCTCGGCCCAACGTCCTTGGCACGGCAATGGCCCGCTGGGCCAGGATGACGTGGATGCCCGTGGCGACGAGATCTGGCAGGCGGTCAGCCCCAGTGCCGACGCCTTCTCCGACGGGTGGCCCGAGCCCGAGGCGCTGAGCCTTGAGGATTTGGATGAGCTGATCGAGGCCTGGGCCGCTGCCGCCCGACGGTCGCTCGACGCCGGCTTCGACGTGTTGGAGGTGCACAGCGCCCACGGCTATTTGCTGCACTCGTTTCTGTCGCCGCTGGGAAATGGCCGGACCGACGACTATGGCGGATCGT
>JAJFFJ010000101.1 GCA_021776685.1 Alphaproteobacteria bacterium | reverse complement strand
CAAATATTCGGCGCGGACATATCTGATGAGGCTGTGAATGCGGGTGGCTGTTCTGGGTGCCGGTGTCGTGGGCGTGTCGACGGCCTGGCAGCTGTTGAAAGATGGCCACGACGTTATCCTCGTCGACCGGGGGCAGGAAGCCGCCAACTTCTCCAGCCATGCCAATGCCGGATGCGTGGGTGCGGGCTTTGCCATGGCCTGGGGCTCGCCTCGCGCCTTTACCACCATGCGCCGGTCGCTCCGCCGGCGGGATCATATCGTCCGCTTGCGCCCCACCTTGAGCCCGGAATTCTGGCGTTGGGTACGGCGCTTCAGGCGCGAATGCACCGCGGAAAGAGCGGCTGCCAATACGACCGCCATGGCACGGCTGTGCGCCTACTCCCAGGGAGTCCTGCGCGATGTCATTGATGAGACGCGCGTGGAGTTCAACCGCCGCGCCGACGGCCTGATCTATTTTTTCCGCGACGGTGAAAATCTCGCCCGTGCGTCTGCAGCCAGCCAGTTCATGGAGGACGCAGGCGTCCGGATTGAGGATGTGGACGGTGCCAGGGTCAGGGCGCTTCTGGGCGTCTCCGGCAATGATGATATTACGGGCGGGCTTCTCGCGCCGGAGGACGAAAGCGGCGACGCGCGCCTGTTCACCCTGGCGCTGGCGGAACGCTGTCGCGAGGCCGGGGCTGACATTCGCCTCGGCACAAATGTCGATCAACTCATCATCGAGGGCGGCCGGGTGGTGGCGGCGCAGACATCTGGTGGAAGAATCGAGGCCGATGCTTTTGTGGTTTGCCTCGGAGTCTTCAGCCAGGCGCTGCTCCGGCCCCTGCTCCGCCCGTTCGGTCTCGACCTGCCGATCTATCCGGTGAAAGGCTATTCAGCGACTTTCCCGGTGCGGAGGGACGACTCACCCCCGGCGATTGGCGGAGTCGACATCGACCGGGGCCTCGCCTTTGCCCCCTTTGGCGACCGCCTCAGAATGACGAGGACCCTCCATTTTGACGGCTACCGTACATCCTTTCGGCCATCAGACTTTCGCAAACTCTATGCGACCGCCCGACTGGCTTTCCCGACCGGCGCCGACTACGGCCAGCCCACATGTTGGGCTGGCTTGCGGCCCATGACGCCCACAGGAATGCCGATCATCGATCGAACGCCGATTGACGGGCTGTGGCTGAACGCCGGGCAAGGCAACTTCGGCTGGACAATGGCTGCAGGCTCCGCGCGCCTGCTTGCCGACCTGCTCGCTACGGGAGAGACCGCCCTGCCCCGGACCGGCCTTGAACTGGCTCCGGCGTAGGGAAGCAACGCAGTCCCAACCTCAGCACCCGCGGGAGCGGTCGCGGCGCATTACGCAGATAATTTTCCGCCCGCGCTGCGCACCATATTTTTTGAGCACCTGCTCTTCAAAATACGCCCACTTGTCCCGAGTATCGGAGATGGCAGCGCGAACGGCGCGCGCAAAATTGTCGTTGATGCGGCCCCTCCGGCTTTTGCCCGCACCAACCGTCCCGTTGGCGACATTGATGGCTCCGGTGTCCTTGTTCAGGTCAGCGTGGCGAACGCGGCCCTTGCAGTAGCGCTTCTCAGGCAACCCCTGGAAACATCCACTGATCAGGCCCTTGGGGAACGCCAGGTTGCGCCGCGGGTCGAGCCAGGGTGCGCGGGCGCTGTTGCCCAATCCTGGTGGATTAGCCGTATGAATTGGACCGCTCGCGGGCCTGTCGCTCCAGTTCGAATGGGCATAGAAATCCTGCGCCGCATGAAAGGCCAGCCCTAGGGCGCCGAGCACATTGCATTTCGCCCGGCCCCGGCCACCGGCATAGGTGCAGCGGATGAAGGACGGAATCTCTGAAGTCTGGATCCGGCCGCCTGGGTTGACCAGCCTCCCCGCCTCCACTACAGCCCGGTTTAGATGGCTGATGATCCACCGCCGGCATGCCTGTAACATTGCAGCGGCGGCTTGCCGGCTTTGGGGATAGCCTGGTGTCGCGAGATGGTCCGCGGCAGAACAATGGGCGATGGATTTATTATACAGCCGCCGCTTGGGGTGATCGGGTGCACCGACGGCGCCAAATCGGCCCCGGCTGCCCGCAATCTCCGCCATGGTTCTCGGCCCAAGTCCCAGCGGGCGCAAGGCGATCCGTGTGATTTTCCCATGTTCCGATGATTGGCCGAGACCGTTGATCGTCCCAAAACCATAGGCGTGCGGGGCAAACGCAACCGCCATCAGAAACAGGCCTGGAATTAGCCGCAGCATACGAACTCCATTGTTTGACAAGGTGAGCATTTCGCTGGCCGATGATGCGGCCAATCATCAGGATACGTGATGCCTAACAGCCATGGATACATGCCCCGTTCAATGGCTTTTTGCCGATGAACCTGTTGGGCCATCCGGTACCACTCGCGGCCTCATGCAAGAGGCCAATCGTGAAGCAAGATGACATGCAAGGTGAGGTTCTCGGGAACGCCCGCACGGGCGGGAAGGCAGGGAGGGTTTACGCCAGTTCGCCCTTGTAGCTCATGTCTTCGACCAAAATGTGTTTGGTCAGCCAGCGGCCGAGATAATCGCGCACATCCGAGCCGATGTGAAACTGGGCGTCCGGCACCATCCTGAGGCTGACCTGAACGCTGTGCAGCCACTCCAGGAATTCCCCGTGACGTTGGTGGTGCTTTTCCAGGTCGGAATAAGCCGCATCCTGCATCATCTTTTCTTCGCGCTCGAAGTGATAGCGCGCGTAGTCCGCGAGTTCGCCAATCGCCCAGGAGATCGACCGGCTCGCCGCCTGGGCGGCATCGATGCGATTGATGATGTCGATCAGTCGCTTGTGGTCCGCATCGAGTTGGTCGACGCCGACGCTATAGGACTCCACCCATTCGATGAGAGCCATTGCATCTCCTCGCCCCGCCGGCTGCGCCAAACCATCAGGGGCGCAGCAGATAGCGGATGCTACGGCTCATTTTGCGGCTTTCCGCCCCCGTGCGCCTTGACGGTCGTCAATTGGCTTGGGCGGCTGATACAGGTGAGTACCCGAGGACGCAAGAATGGCGCTCGATGCTGACTAGAAGACAGAAGCGGACAATTGACGATAATCCGTGATTATTCAGGCAAACCCGCTTTGCGAAGGCCGTCGAGGAACCGTTCCTGGTCCTCCGGCCGTTTGAAAGGCCGAATCAACCTGGGATCATTTACCGTCAGGCCCGGCAGGTGTTGCTGGAATTGCTCAAGCGCCGCCTTCGCTTCGTCAATCCGCCCGGTATGTCCGCAGGCCGACGCCAAAATGATAAACGTGTCGGGGAAATCGGGATTATGGGACACCGCTTTTTTCGCATGTGCGACCGCATCTTCGAAGCGCTCAGTGCACAAAGCGCCCCAAGCCGGCGCTGCATACCAAATTACCAGCAAGGGGTCGTGAGGACTAAGCCGAATGGTGGTCTCCATGCAGGAATCGGCTGCCTCCGGTTCCGCCGAAAATGAGTGGACCACACCGAGATAGCCGTGCGCCCATGCGAGGCTGGGATTGAGGTGGATGGCACGTTCCAACCGGTGCTGCGCTTTGTCATGCTGGCCAGTGAAGACTTCGGCGATCGCGAGCGCGACATGGGCGGAGGCATCGCGATCATCTATCGCGACCGCCTTTCGTGCCAATTCCTCCAGTCGCACCATCGAGTCCATTGGCGAATCGCTCCAGCCCCAGACCCCTTCCAGATGCTGGATGAACGCAAGCTCGCTGAGCGCGGTGACATTCTCCGGATCGAGTTCAATCGCCTGAGCCAATAGACGCCCGGCCTCGGCGACATATTCCTGCGCAAACTGCATGGTGAGGGCGTGCGCGCGCATCACGCAATCCCATGCGCCAAGCTGACCGGCATCCTTGCGTTGGGCGGTCTGAATCTCGGCCGACACGATCCCCGGGGCAATCGCACCGACGATGCTTTGGGTGATTTCGTCCTGAACCGCAAAAATGTCGTCAAGGCCGCGGTCGTAGCGTTCCGCCCAGATATGCGCGCCGTTCCGGGCATCGATAAGCTGGCCCGTGATGCGCACGCGCCCGCCGGCCTTCCGCACGCTGCCCTCCAGCACATAGCGGACACCGAGTTCTTCAGCGACCCGTTTGATGTCGACCGCACTGCCCTTGTAGGTGAAGCTTGAATTCCGGGCGATAACGATGAACTCGCGAAACTTCGACAGGGCGGTGATGATGTCCTCAGCAATCCCGTCGGCGAAATATTCCTGCTCGGGATCGCCGCTCATATTCTCAAACGCCAAGACAGCGATGGCCGGCCGGTCCGCCGGCACGGGGATCGCATCTTTGGCTGCCGGGCCTTCGGCAACCGCCTTTGGGCTGTCCATTTTCCCCTCAAGGCCTACGCGGAAAACATGCACCGGACGGTCAATGTTTTTGACTTGGTGCTCGCCCATATCCTCAAGTGGAAAATCAAGCTTGTCGCGAACCTGATCCCTGGCCGCGCGTGAAATTGCGATGCCACCTTGATCAGCCAAAGCCTCCAGACGCGCCGCAACATTAACGCCGTCACCCAGAATATCGTCTCCGTCGATCACGATGTCCCCGAGATTGATGCCGATCCGGTATCGGATTCGTTGCTCTTCAGCCACCGTTTCTTCGCGCTTAGCCATCGCCTGCTGAACCTCGACTCCACAACGGACGGCATCGACGACAGACGCAAATTCGACCAGCATACCGTCCCCCATAAGTTTGACGATACGCCCACCGTGTTCGGCGATTTTGGGATCGATCAGTTCCCTGCGATGGGTTTTTTGGCGCGCTATGGTGCCTTCCTCGTCGGCGGCCATGAGGCGTGAATAGCCAACCATATCCGCAGCAAAGATTGCGGCAAGTCTGCGCGTGACTCTTTCCGTTTCCACGTGGCCTCCCCCACTCGGCCTAGTATCCGGGGACCATAGCGTGAGAGTGCCGAACTCGCCAACGGGGGCTTTCGGTCAATCGCTGACACCTGGGTGACCTGCTCAATTTCCGTCCGCCTCCCTTTATCCAGCTGACAATATCGGTTAGCCCGGCGGAATCAAAAAGCCCCGCGGCAGGTGGTGCCGCAGGGCTTCTGAATTGGTAGCGGGAGAGGGACTTGAACCCCCGACACGCGGATTATGATTCCGCTGCTCTAACCAACTGAGCTACCCCGCCACAGGGTCTTCCGGGCGCTTTGGCATGCTTGGGGGAGACCCCGGGAGAATGCTTTGCGCCAGCGTCCTGCCTGCATCCAACAGATAGGAACGCGGCGATATAGACGCAAGTTGCCGAGAACGCAAGGGCCGGACGGTCACAGGCGTCGGCTGGTCTGCAACACTGATTGATGGGTGTTCGATCGCTGGCCGCGGGTGGCACACCGGCTTCGCTCAAAACAGGCCGTGCGGACCGCCGGCCTAGCGCACCTTGATCGGCTTGTCCCGACCGCAGCGAAATTTGCCGGCGTAGCGGTCGGCCATCCGTCGGGCACGCAGATTTATAGCCGTCATATGGGCATCCACGGTGCCGATAACGCAGGCGCCTTCCGCCCCCAGCCGAACCACCACGAGCCGCGCGCCGGGCTTCTTGGTATGCAGGTCCTTCCAGCGCACACGGAAAATCAGCACGCTGGCAGGTGCACCTCTCGCCGGTGCACGCCACTCGATAGTTGACCCCAGAGAATTGAACGTGCCGATCCCATGCGGCAGCCGATATTCCTGGGTGCCCCGCATCAGCCTGAGCGCTTCCCGTGCGTCGTCATAGTCGAGGAAAACCTGCCAGCCATTCCGCCCCTTGCACCGGGAAATCGTCCATTCGCCGTCGCCGTCTTTGGCGCGCCGTATGGTCTTGCAGTTCTTTTCGTCGATCTTCGTGTAGACACTCACCGGCTGGGCCTGTGCCGGCGGCGAAGCGAGCATCGCCATTGCGCCAACCATCATTGCGATCCGCTTCATGCCGCTGCCTCCAGGTTGTCCGGCCGTTCGATCCAGCCACCCCCGAGTACCCGGCTGCCGTCATAGATCACGGCGGCCTGCCCCGGCGATACGCCCTCCGCCGGTTCTTCCAAACGGACGGCTGCCCGGTCGCCGCCGAGGGGATGCAAGGTTGCCGCCACCGGCGGTGCGGTCGACCGGATTCTGACCTGCACCGGTTGGCCGTCGGCCGCCGGCGCCGCGCCGAGCCAGTTGATCCCGCCCACACTCAGGTCGCGCTGGCCGAGTGCTGCACGGGGGCCGACCACCACCCGCTTGTCCGCCGGATCAATCCGAATGACATAGAGGGGCTCTGCGCCACCCGCAACGCCCAGGCCGCGCCGCTGGCCAACGGTGAAATTGATGACGCCGTCATGGTGCCCCAGCACCTGGCCATCCAGGTCCACCACCTCTCCGGGGTCAATTGCGCCGGGACGCAGCTTTTCCACCACCCGGGCATAGTCGCCATCAGGCACAAAGCAGATGTCCTGGCTCTCGGGTTTCTCCGCCACCGGCAGGGCGAAGCGCGCCGCATGGGCACGGGTCTCGGCCTTGGCCATGCCACCCAGGGGAAAGCGTAAAAAGTCCAGTTGCGCCGCCGTGGTGGCGAACAGGAAATAGCTCTGGTCCTTGGCCTTGTCCACGGCCCGGTGCAGCTCCGCCCCCGCGGCGCCTGCGACCCGCTGTACATAATGGCCGGTGGCCAGCGCATCCGCGCCCAGATCTTTCGCGGTCGCCAGCAGGTCGCGGAACTTGACCGTCTGGTTGCAGCGGACGCAGGGGATCGGCGTCTCTCCCCGCAGATAGCTGTCCGCGAAGTCATCCATCACCGATTCGCGAAAGCGGCTTTCATAGTCGAGCACATAGTGGGGGATGCCCAGTGCATCGGCCACCTGGCGGGCGTCATGGATGTCCTGTCCGGCGCAACAGGCGCCCTTGCGTCCCACAGCGGCGCCATGGTCGTAGAGCTGGAGCGTGATGCCGACCACGTCATAGCCGGCTTCAGCGCACAGCGCTGCGGTGACGGAGCTGTCCACCCCGCCGCTCATTGCCACCACCACGCGGGACTCTGCCCGCGGTTTGCTTGTTTCCAGATCGATCATGCATCCAATATAATTCAGGCCGCCAGCAAGTCCACGAGGCGGTGCAGCGCCTTGCCGTCGTTCAGCATGCCGATGGGTGTTGAAAAGTGCCCGCCATTTCGGACAAACAGGTTTTCCGGCGGTACAGCCCAGCGCTGCATCTGGGCCTGGCCATAGGCGAACGGCGTGATGCGGTCGCGCCTGCCCAGGATGGCGATGATATTTTCGCCGGGCATTACTGGTGGTCCTCCAGGATCCGTGAATCCGCGCCACTGCTGGGCGTCGTCAATATCGATGCCGGAAGCTTTGAGGGTTTCCGCCAACCCGGTTTGGTGGGCAAGCAGGCTTTCAAAAGCCAGCCGGTGGACCTGGTCAACGGTAACCCCCAGAAACAAGGCATCCGGGCGGCACGCCGCCGGCCACCGCGCGGCATGGACGCCAGCCAACTGGCTGACAAAGGCCCCCATACTGACGCCACCGAAGCAAACCGGCCCGGATCCCCGCTGACGCGCCCAATTGGCGATTACGCCCAATTCACGCGCCATGCCGGTGAGCAGGTCGATACTGCCCAGGGGTGCTGCCGCAAAATAGGGCTCACCGCTGAATTCGCCCGGCCGCCGGCGCCTGCCATGAAACGGCGCCTCCACTTCGATGACCCGAATGCCCTGCCGCACCAGGTCCAGAAGCCGCTTTGGTGGAAGGTCGATCTGGTCGAATTCTGACGCCACACCGCCGACGAATATAAGGGTCGCCGGCTCGGCCACACCTTCCGGTTCCCGGACCCTCGCCCATACAGTGTCGCCCAGGCGGGTAGATGGCGTGGCAAACCGGATCCAGTAGTCCCGCCCGGCACGTCCCGGTATCTCGTGGGAGCAGTCGACCCTTGGCAAAACGTCCGGAACGGCAAAGGCCGCGCCAGGGTCATCCAGATACGCGCCATAAGCATCCCCCAACCGCGAGGCACTCGGAACCTGACTCCGTAGCTTAGGCGCCCCGCCCCGGATCAACGTCCAGAACAACCGGAAGCGCTGCAGACCATAGGCCCGTGCGGCTTTGACCCGGGCTTTCTCAATATCCAGGAGTTCATGCTCTGGCGGCGCTGTCGGCGCAAAGAAGGCTGCCCGCCATGCGGTCTCTGCATCTTCACTGGATTGGCGGACGGCATCGATCTTTGGCAGGACCCGGCGCAAATGACGCTTTAGACCCTGTGGGCAGCGCGCCAGGGGAACAGCCGCCGCGAAGGCTGCCACATCGCGACCACTAATTTCCGCAGCCGCCCGAAGACGCGACAAGGGGAAAAACAGGCCGGTCACAAGGCGCGTCACAGGTGCATCAATGATGCGGCTGCCCAATAGCATGGCGAGGGGATTGGGTATGCGCCAGCGGCGCTCCCGAAGTCGGGTTCGTGAAGCAGACGCCGGGGGCGAACTGAAGGTTGAGTCGAAGCGTGTTGTCATGGGCTAGTTGGAGATGTTCCCGTCCCTGCCCTCACATGGGCACCGGAGCGGGCCACTTAAAGGGCCGCACAGATTGACCGAAACCGCCGAAACGACGATCATTCCCGACTGGAGGAGCCGACAGCCATGAATGACCACCCGCTGCGCCCGATCACCGAAGACGAAATTCGCACCTATGAGGAGGACGGCGTTGTCTGTCTGCGGGGCCTGTTCGACAAGGCCTGGGTGCAACGCATGCACGATGCGTCGATCGCTCATATGGAAAGCGGCGCCGGGCGCGCCCGTGTTGTCGACCGGCCGGATGAGACCGGCAAGTTCTATTCCACGGTTTTCATGTCCGGGTATGACCCAGAATTTCAGGCCTTTCGCGACCAGTCACCCGCCGCAGAAATCGGCGCCACCCTGATGCGCTGCGACAAGGCGCGATTCTGGTACGACCAGCTGTTCATCAAAGAGCCGAATACGGTCGCGCCGACCCAGTGGCATCACGACCTGCCTTTCTGGCCGTTCCTGGGCGAGCATCTGGTCTCTATCTGGGTTGCACTGACACCGGTGACCACGGAATCCAGTGGCCTGCAATATCTCAAAGGCTCCCATAAATGGGGCAAGTTCTACCGCCCTGTCACACCAGACGAAGACCCTGCTTACGACGACCCGAACCTGGAGCCCTGCCCCAATTTCTCGGAACGCACGGATGACCCCGATCTCACGTTCCTGGACTGGGATCTCGCACCCGGCGACTGTATCTGTCACCACCCGCTGGCCGTCCATGGCGCGGGACCGAACAGGTCTGCGACCCAGCGCCGGGTCGGCCTGTCGATCCGGTTCTTCGGCGAAGATGTGCAGTATGATCCGCGGCCCTTTACGGTGAAACTGCCGGTGGAGCCAGACTGCGCCATCGGCGCCTATCCAGCCGATGACAAACTGTTCCCGGTTATCTGGGAGCAGAACGCCGCCTGAGGCGGCATCGCCTCAATCAAGGATTTAGATATGGAAATCGCCTGGCACGACGCCGTCGGCACGGTCGGCGTATTGTTGATCGTGATTGCCTATGGTGGGCTGCAATTCAGCCTGATGCGGGCCGAAAGCCTGTTCTATTCCGCGATTAACGCCCTGGGCGCCACGCTGATTCTTGTATCCCTTGTGGTCGAATTCAATTTCCCGGCCTTTCTCATGGAGGCCGTCTGGCTGGCGCTCTCGGCCTATGGCATTGCCAAAGCCTGGCATGGACGCCTAGGCCGCCAGAAGGCCTAACTTTCCCATGATTTTGCAGGTCTTTTTGCCGACGATGGCGGCAATCTCAATTTCGCTCAGTTCCGGGCGAATGCTGTAGGCCTCTGCCATCGCGGCTTTCGCTTCATCTGCACGTTTGGCGGACAGCAGGATTGCCGCTTTGGTCACCCGCGGCATGAAATTCCGGGTGTCCTGACGGCAGGCCTTCAAAATTTCCTCCACCGCGCCGTCGGTATCGCCACCGTAGAGCAGCGCCGTGGCGAGAAAATTCATCCAGATTGCCAGCCGGTTGTCGAGCGGGCTCAGGCGGATGCCCTCGCGCAGGTCGTGCGCCGCTTCCTCCGGCCGCCTGTCCGCCAGCTTGGCCGCGCCCAGGGCCGCCCACGCCTGGGCATTGGAGGGATCCTGCTCCAGCGCCTTTTCCAGCAAAGGAATGCCGCGCTGAGCCTGGCCGATGTCCGCCAAGGCGCATCCGGTGAAGCCCAGGACCGTCGAATCCACATCGTCAAGCGCGAGCGCCCGTTCGGCCGCCGCCAGGCTTTCCTCTATCGCCGCGTCACGGTCGTAGAGAAAGCCGATCCGCTGGCCCAGACCCAATATCAGAGACAAGAACGCGTGCGCCCGCGCAAAGTCGGGTTGGATATCGACGCATTTTTCGAGCAAGCGCGCCGCTTCGGTAAAGCTCGCCGGGTGCCAGCCCTTGATGGCCAGCAGGCCATTCGCCTGATTGAAGGCCGCCGCGGCATCCTCTTCCGGCTGCAGATACTGACCGCGAATATAGGAAACCCTGACCAGTTGCGGCTCCAGCACACGGCTGATCGACTGGATGATGTCATCCTGTACCTTCATCAGCTCATCAAAGGGCCGGTCGAACCGCTCGGCCCACACATGGCCGCCGTCCGCCGTATCGATCAATTGCACGTTGATGCGCGCCATGTCGCCCAGTTGCCGGACGCTGCCCTCAATCAGGTGACTGACGCCCAGATCATCGCGGACCTGGGCGACGCTGGGGCTCTTGCCCTTGTAACTGAAACTCGACGACCGGGAGATCACCGTCAGCGCCGGGACCCGCGCGAGGATGGTTGTCAGGTCTTCGACCAGACCGTCGGCAAAATACTGAAGGCTGGTGTCTCCCGAAAACACATCGAAGGGCAGCAATGCCAGGCTGGTGCCGCTTGAAACGACCGGTGCTGAGATCGACGCAGGCGCCTTTTCCCGCGCAGCAATCGGCTCTTTTTCTAGAGTGCCTGCATTCCCGCCTTCCACATCCGCAACAAACTGGAACCCACGCCCCCGGACGGTGCGGATGTAGGTCTGGTTGTCGCCACTGTCGTCCAGCGCCCTGCGGGCGGACTTGATGCAGCTGGAGATGGTTGCGTCAGAGACGATGCGCCCATCCCAGACGCCGTCGATGATTTCGTCGCGGCTGACCACACGGCCGACGCTGCGGGACAGAAAGCAGATCAGGTCAAAGACCATCGGCTCCACGTGGCGCGGTTGCCCGGCGCGGCGTAGTTCAAATTTATCCAAATCGAGCTCGAACTCGTCGAAGCGATAGATCATTCGGGCCTCACCCCTTCAGCGCCGAAACCCTAGTTCATGGTGGGGTTGGGTGCCAGTCAATCCGAAAAAAGGCCGGGAAATTCGGGGAAAATACAATCCCCGGAAAATCCCCAGACAATCCCCAGACAGTCTTCAAGCGCTTCAGACCCAGCTCCGGCACAACAGCATCACTGATGCAGGTCGGCGTTCGGGCCACCCCCCGAGCAGACCGACCCCCAAATTTCCCCGCCTGTCCCCACAGGCGGATCTGAAACCAAAGGAGCAGAAAGATGACCAGCCTGAAGACAGCCACGATCGACCTCAAAGCAATCGTCCACAAGATCGGCCCCGGCTTTGCCGCGAAGATCACCGAGCGGGACGAGACCGACAGCTTTATCGACGACAATTATGATGTGCTTGCCGAGCACCGCATCCTGTCGGCCATGATCCCCACGGAACTGGGCGGCGGCGGCGCCAATTATACGGAAATGGCGAGCTTCGTCCGAACCCTTGCGGGTTACTGCAGCTCCACGGCGCTGGCGCTGTCGATGCACCAGCACCTGATTGCGGCCGCTATTTTCAACTATCTGAACGACCGGCCCGGCTGGAAGGTTCTGGAAAAGGTCGCTGCAACCGAAGCGGTCCTGGTCAGCACTGGCGCCAATGACTGGATGGCCTCAAATGGCGAGATCACCCGCACGGACGGCGGCTATCTGGTCAGCGCGCACAAGCCCTTCGCCAGCGGCTCACCCCGCGGAGCCATCATGGTGACCTCCGCCCCCTATCTGGATCCGGTCGAGGGGCCGCAGGTGTTTCATTTCCCGGTGCCGATCAGCGCGGACGGCGTCTCGGGCATGGATGACTGGCGGACCATGGGCATGCGCGCGACCGGTTCGCAGACCATGGTTCTCGACCAGGTTTTCGTGCCGGAAGAGGCAATCGTGCTGAAGCGGCCCCAGGGCGAATACCACCCGCTGTGGAATGTGGTGTTGACCGTGGCCATGCCGATGATCATGTCGGCCTATGTGGGCGTCGCCGAAGCGGCGGTGGAAATCGCCACCCAGGCAGCGCAGAAGCGCATTGATGAGCCGGAAACGCCCTATCTGCTGGGTGAACTCACGAACCGCTTGACCACGGCGCAGCTGGCCGTCGACAGCATGGTGGCGATCACCAACAACTGGGACTTCGCGCCCACCGTTGACGGCGCCAACGCCATCCTGATCCGCAAGACCCTTGCGGCGGAGGCGATCCTGACGACCGTGCAGAAGGCCATGGAAACGGCCGGCGGCTCAGGCTTCTTCCGTAAAACCGGCCTGGAGCGGTTGCTGCGTGATGCCCACGGCGTGCGCTATCACCCGCTGCCGGAGAAGCGTCAGCATTGCTTCACTGGACGGATCGCCCTTGGCCTCGACCCGATCAGCGACACGGTTCCGGCCGAGCCGCAGAAGCAAGCTGCGTAAGAGGCTCGCAGCCCCACACCAACCCTCGGTATTCAAGGCTTTCGCACCAATAAGGCCTCCCACGCGAAAGCCATGAATGCCCCGGCGATGCGGTTCGCTCCCCGCACGCCCGGACGGTCAGCCTGGTCCCTCTCCTCCCCCTACCGGGCAGGCTGACCGTCCTCTCTTTTTTCAAAAAAGGAGCCGACCAATGAAAATTCTGAAAACCCTGGTCGCAGCGGTGGTCCTGTTGAACCTTCTGCCCCTGGTGGCAGACGCCCAGCCGGCCCGGCCGCGCGGGCAAGCGGCTGACGGTCAGTCGTCGAGCCCCGCCTTGCGCAATCCCTCTACCAGGTGGGCGAGATCATCTGGCGCAGCGTTCCACTTGGCGAATTCCGCCGCGGGAGACAGATCCGGATACGTCTCCATGGCCTGGGTCAAGGCCGCTTTCGCCCCCGGGGCGCCCAGCTGTCCCAGAGCCGCCGCCCGGAACATGTTCCACCAATAAAACTCGGGCATGCCGATCTGCCCGAGAATTGCCAGCGCCTCGTCATATTCCCGCCGGTCATAGTGGTATCGGACGAAACTGTAATTGTACCAGTCAGGATGCAGAGGGTTCAGCTCCATGGCCCGGCGGGACAGTTCGATGCCACGCTCAAATTGGCCCATGAAAGCCATAAAGTGCCCGATGTCGGCGAGGATCTCCGGATCATTCGGATTGAGCTCAAGGGCGCGGCGGGCTTCCGCCTCAAACTTTTCATTCTCGTGCCGGAAGAAATGCACGACGGCCAGCCAACACCGCGCATAAGCATTCTGAGGGTCAAGATCGGTCGCGATTTCCGCCTGCTTCAACGCCCGGGAAATCGGCTCGTCCTGCGTATTCAGCCCGAAGCGGTGCTCTGCCAGGTAGACGTTTGACAGGAGCGCGTGGGCGTCCGCGTTTTCGGGGTCCAGCTCCACCGCCCGTTCGAGCAGATCCCGCGCCTCTGCATGGGATTCAGCATTCAGCACTTCCGTGAACCGGCGCGCCAGCAACACGCATTCATAGGCATCCAGTTCCTGGGCGCTTTTCTTCAGGGTCCGTTGCCGCACGGCGCCCTGCATCTTGACGCCGAGCGAGCCCGCAATGGTGCGCGTGACCTCATCCTGAACCGCGAAAATATCTTCCATGTCGCGGTCGAAGTTGTCGGCCCACAAGTGCAATCCGGTGGCCGCTTCGATCAGCTGGACGGTAACCCGAACCCGGTTCCCGGCCCGGCGGACGCTGCCCTCAACAAAATATCCGGCATTCAGCTCCGCACAGAATTCGGCCGGCGTCTGCCCTCGCCCCCGGAACAGGAAGGTGGCGGTACGGGCAATGATCAGCAGATCCCGAAAACGCGACAGATTGGTGATGATGTCTTCCGTCAGGCCATCGGCAAAATAAGCGTCTCCCTCCGCGCTCAGATTGTCGAAGGGAAGCACGGCAATAACAGGCTTCGCCGACACACCAGCAGCGGGCAGCGGAGCATCCGGTGGCGTTTCCGCCAGTGGTTCAGAAGAGGATTCGGGCCTGGGTGTCTCAGCTTCCTCTTTCGCCACATCGCCGACGAACCGGAAGCCCCGGCCATGCACGGTTTTAATCAGCCGCTGCTGACGGCCATCATCGCCAATCGCCTGGCGCGCACCCTTCAGACAGGTCGAGATGGTGGCTTCGCTGACGATGCGGCCCTCCCACACGGCGTCGATGATCTCGTCCCGGCTGACCACCCGGTCCCGGTGACGCACCAGAAAAGCGAGCATATCGAAGACCTGGGGCTCCACCTTTGCCGGCTGGCCCTGGCATCGAAGTTCATAGAGCCCGGTATCGAGCTCCCAATCACCGAACGCAAAAATCATGGAAAAAGGGTCGTATCCCCGTTGGCATGGCAGGCGGGAATACTAGCGCGCATCCCGGGCTTGTCGAGCCGCATAGGCCGATCTTGATCCACAAGCGCCCCTGGAATGAAATCTTCAGACTTCTCCCGCCCATCCCCACAAACTCTCCACCTGCTCTTCAAGCAAGAGAATTCGGGGCCTTGTACCTCTCTCCTCAGACGCCGGGACGGTTCTGGCGCCCCAATCGGGACCTACCCGGCAGGAAGAATCAGGAGAGACAGATGACGATTAACTTCAAACACACGGCCAGATGCATCGCCGTTGCTGGCTTCATCACCGCGGGCGCACTCACGCCCAGCCATGCCAACCCCGCAGATGGCGGCTGGCCCGGCGCCAGCATGATCCGCGCCGGAAGCTGGTACCTATCCAGCGGAGGCGGCATCGACTATCTGAAGCTGCCCCGTTACGACGGCAATGTCTTCACCGCAGGCAACGCCGCGCCAATCCTCAGCTTTGAGCCCAAGATTTTCTCCGGCGGCCCGGACGCCACGCTGGGCTATATCTTTCGCGACGGCGCTATGCCGGCGTGGATGGGACGTCAGGTGCGGCTGGAGCTGGGCTTTCTCTATCGTATCGGCAAAAAGACCAGCACTGAGACCAACCAGTCCGTCAGCGCGGGCACCATCTTCCAGGTGGACGGCACCAGCACCGGATTCGGCTTTGGCCTCACGGGCAGTGCCCGAGGCGCGCTCAGTGCCGACCACAACCGCTGGCAGCTTTCACTGACCGCCCGCAGCGATTACAAGGTCGCGCCCAGCTGGATCATCTCACCTTTTGTCAGCATTCATGGCGGCCAGGCCAATACCGACTATGACGGCCGCATCCGCTCCTTTGTCGCCACCCGGGTTGCGGGCACGGTTTTCCAAGACTCGCTGATGTTTGAAAGCGTGCGCACCTGGCATCTGGGCCTCCGCGGCGGCGCCAATCTGGTCTGGAAGGTGACCCACGGCATGCGCCTTTATGTGGGCGGCTATGCCGGCTTTGCCTATCAGCGGAGCCGTTACAACGGCACCAGCTGCCAGGGCGCAAACGGCGTACCGTTGAATAATTGTACCGGCAATCTGGTGGCCCGTGGCAGCGCGTCTGACACCGCCTCCACCGTCGCCTTTGTGACCGGCGTGACCGCGGGTGTACGCTACCGTCTCGGCCCTGTGATCGTCGCCCTGACCGGCGCCTTCAATTACAACAGCGCCATGCCGGGCATCCGCCACCCCTCCCCCGGCAACACCTCTGCTGCCAGCCTGACCCACCAGGGCGGCTACAGCTTCACCGGCGGGGTGCGGTTCATCATTCCATTCTCAACCGGCGGCTAACCCGTCGCTCCCGCATCAGGGGCACGGGGGCTGTCCCCTCTCCTGACGCGCCGCCGGCCGGGGCGGATCCGAAAAGGTCCGCCCCGCTTTTTGCCAGGAGCCTTCTTCTAAGCGTCCGGTGTCGCGGCCTGGATCACCTCGGCCGAATCGAACACCTCGGTAAATTCGGAGATCAAGCCATCCACATACTTGAACAAATGGGCTACCCGCCCCTTGGCTGTCTTGCCTGTGGATTTGTTTTTCCAACTGCACTGGCCGAACATGGTGACATAGCAGCCTTCCCTGACGAAGACGCCCGGGCTCCAGTCGCGCATTTCCCAACCGTCAAACAGCGCAGTGAAGTAGACCTTCGCCTCTTCATGTCCCTGGCGATCTTTTGCAAAGGCCAATGATGGGTCATTGCCCTCGTTGATGTTGATGATGTTGATGTCTTCCGCCATCAGGTCCAGCCAGTTCTGCAGGCTGTTATTCTGCCCTTTGTTGTCATGCCATGCCTGATAGCAGGCCTTGAGGCGGGTAAGGTCATCATCGGTGACGATGTAGTCGGTAGCCGGCATCAGCGGCCTCCTTGTCGGTCAGTTGCAATTGATCCTTGCCCCTTCCAGTCAAGGTAGCAAAAGCGATATCGCGATCCCATGGTAATCCGGGCCCATGGCCATCCGGGGCCATGGCAATCCAGAACAGACAGAGTTATCGTCGCCGCCATGCGCCGGAAGACATATCCCTCCTCATTGGTCCTGACCCTCGCCCTCGCAGTTCTTGTGACAGCGGTCGCCCCTGTCGCCGGTCAAACCCGCCAGGAACACGATGGGCAATCCCTTTCGCGCATGTTCCCGCGGATGAAATTTGCGAAAGGCACGCAGCAGTGCCTCCGCCACCTGCTCCCCTACCTGGCCTATCTACGGAGGCAGGAACGCCGATTGGACAAGACTGCCGGGAAGCTGGGAATTACGCCATCAACGCGCTGGCAGGAAGCACGGATTCACTGGCGGAAGCGCGGCGAGATTTGGACCCGCGCCAGCTATTGCTGGCCCTGCTTCGACCGCAGCGATCTTGCACGGGATTGGCGCGAGGCCCTTGCCGACCGGAAGACGGCAGATGATGCCCGCCGTAAGGCGGAGGCGGCGCTGGCGCGCATGGAAACCGGATCGGTTGTCTATCTCTATGCTGATCTTGCTCGCGCAAACGCCGGTGCCGACCAAATGCACGCGACCGCCCGAAGAGGTTTCTTCGGGTGCCTTCTTGGAAAGAACAAGCCCGGGGGCTGAGAGCCTACCGGACACCTACCGGAATGGCGGCGAATAGAGCAGGCCGCCTTCGCGCCACAGGCGGTTGCGTCCACGGGGGATACCAAGGGGGCCCAGGTGGCGGCGCCAGATTTCCGCATAATTGCCGACCGCACGAAGGGCCCGAAATGCCCAGGCAGCATGGAGCCCCAGTTTTGCGCCCAGGTTACCCTCCCCGCCCAACAACCGGCGGACGGCAGGATTGGCGCTGCGGACCATAACTGGGGCGTTGAATTTCGTGACTTTGTGCTCTTCCGCCGCCAGCAGCGCATTCAGCACCCATTTTGCGACATTGAAAAACCGGTCATCGCCCTGACGCACGGCAGGGCCCACGGGTTCCTTTGAGATCGTCTCCGGCAACACCAGATGGTCGCCGGGCCGCTTGAGCTTGGTGCGCTGTGCGGTCAGCAGCAAGCGAGCGGTGGTGTAGGCATCGCAACGCCCTGAATCATAGGCGGCAATCACCTCCGATGCTTTCTCGAACGCCACGATACGAAGCTTCATGCGGTGACGGCGGAAATAGTCGGCAACGTTGAGTTCCGTGGTGGTGCCGGTGGCCGTACAGACGCTGGCGCCGGAGAGTTGGCGCGCGCTTCTGATCTTGAGCGACCTGCGCACCATGAAGCCCTGTCCGTCGTGATAGAGTACGCCAACGAAGTTGATCCCCAGTCCGGCGTCGCGGCTGAAGGTCCAGGACGTGTAGCGCGACAGCACGTCGATCTCACCGGACTGCAGGGCCGTAAACCGCACCTTGGCGGAGAGTGGGATGAATTTGACCTTTTGCCCGTCGCCCAGGATGGCAGCCGCCAGCGCACGGCAATAGTCCACATCAATGCCGGTCCAACGGCCCTGGTTGTCCGGGTTCGACAGCCCCGGATAGCCCTGGCTGACACCGCAGCGGAGCACGCCGGCCTGCTGAATATTTGCAACCGTGTCAGCGGCCGCGGGCACAATTCCGGTCGCCAGGCATGCGACGGCAAGAACATGGATCAGACGCACCGGTGACTTCCTTGAAATAGAGGATAATTTACCTATATTCAGAGGTTGGCTCTTGGAAAAGGAGATCATCGCACGCAGTTTCGCGGCCTGGCTCGTCCTCTGCCTGGGTGAACGCCTTCACGATTGGCGCGGGGCGCCGCCATACCCCCACAAAACACCACATAAACCCACATTTGGGAGATTCTGCCGCTACCCCTCCCGTCATACCCGCGAAGGCGTGTGGATACTGAAGTTAGCCTGATCGCAACAAACCGCAACAAATGGCAACATTTCGCAACGTTTCAAAAAAAGGTCACCACGGCAGCAAGGCTGTCCTATTCCCAGACGGCCTGCCAGGGGATCGAGAAGTCGCGCAGGCGTTGGCTCATGGCCATCTCAACGGCCTTGCAGTCGCTGCCGCCGGTCACGTGTATCAACGTGGACAGGTTGCCGCCCTGATCGCGGCCTTCGACCCGCACGGTGACCCCCTCACTGGCTTCCAGGTCTGCCAGTGCGGCCGCATAGGTCTCCTCGATGGAGCGGAGACGCAGCGCCGGCTTATAGATCTTGCCGACGGGGGTCACCGGCATGGCGTCAATGATATAGGCGCGCTTGGGCATGGCCGGCCGCTCGGCGATACGGGGCGCAAGGAAGGTCAGCAGCTCTTCCTCAGTCGTCGTCTGGCCGGCCTTGAGGGTCACATAGACCACGGGTAACTCACCGGCATACCCGTCGGGCTGGCCGATGGCGGCGCTGATCTCTACCGCCGGGTGCTCGTCCACGGTCTCCTCGATCATGGCCGGATCGATATTGTGGGCGCCACGGATGATCACGTCCTTGGCGCGGCCGGTGAGGAAGATCTCGCCCCGCTCGTCCACATGGCCAAGATCGCCGGAGATCAGCCAGCCGTCGTCGGTGAACATGCCGGGGTTCCGCGCCGCATCGGTATAGCCAGGGCTCACGTGGGGACCGCGCAGGACCATGACGCCCGATTCGTTCGGCGCGCAGGTTCGGGTGAGGTCCGGCCCATCGGGGCCCAGGGGCACCGCCTTGACCTCGGTATAAGGCAGCGGGAAGCCACAGCCATTGGGCCGCCGTTCGCCGTGGGTGGGCGTGATGCTGACGATGCCCGCGCATTCGGTCATTCCGAAAAGGTTGCGGATCGGAATGTCGAACTTCGCCTCGAAGGCGGCGGCCAGATCGGTGGGCAGCGGCGTGCCACCTGTCAGGGCGATACGCACGCTGGAGATGTTGGCGTCATCCACGGGGACGTTCATCAGTCCGGCCAGGACCGTGGGAACGCCCGCCATCATGGTCACGCCAAAGCGCTCGATAATGCGCCAATAGTTTGCCACCACATCGGCATTGCGCATGCCGGTGCGGGTGGGCAGCACCAAATGGGCGCCGGCGATATAGCCGGTACTGGCGAAGACGAAGGTGCCGGCCACGTGGAACAGCGGGAAGCCGTTGATCATGACGTCCTGTTCACTGAGGTCGTACATGAGCGCGCCGGACCAGGAGGTATGAACCTGGTTGCCGTGCAGGTGCTGGGCCAGCTTGGGTGCGCCGGTGGTGCCGCCGGTATGGAAGTAGGCCGCCATGGAGTCGCGGCCCAGCGGCCGGTTGAAGGTCAGGTGGTCGCCGGGATACTGGTCCAGCAAGGCCATGAATTCATGGATGCTGTTGGAACTGTCGATATTGCTTTCGCCATCGACCAGCAGGGTTGCGTTCAATTGCGGGCAGCGCTCACGCAGGTCGAGCGCACGCTCCAGTATTCCCAACTCCGGGTCAGGGCCGAGCGCAACCAGCACCTTGGCGCCGGACGCTTCCACCAGGTGCGCCAGATGATCCGGGTTAAGGAGGTTGTTGATAGGCGCGGCGCGGCCCGCCACTTCAGCCCCCCAAAGGGCAAAGTGAGCTTCCGCCATGTTGGGCAGCAAAAGCGCCACGGCATCATCGTCGCCCACACCCAGGTCGCGGTACATGTTGGCCGCCTGGGTAATGCGTCTGAACAGGTCGGCGTAGCTGTAGGTAACGGTCGGGCCATCCGGGTCGCCGGTTGGCAGCCAGGTTATCGCCGGCCGTTCGCCCCAGAGCTCTGCCGAGCGGCGGAACAGGTCATACATGTTGGTGACCGGCACCGCCTCTTCATAGGGCTGTGTGGCGATGGCCTGGACATCGGCGAAAGTGACGATTGGCTCCGGGGAGCGCGAGTGACCGGCAGTATGGTTCATGTTGGACCGCTCCAGTGACGCGAACCCGACGCATATACGGCCGGGCTGCACTTTACTTCTCTTGTTGGCGCCTGGTCCGGCTTCTAGACTCGGGGTCTCAGCGACCGGGGCACCTTCGGAGAAAGCAAAATGGCCGAGTGGACAGAGACCTTCAAGGGCGTCATTCCAGCAGCGGAATACGATCCGGCGTCGCACATGAACACGCAGGCCTATGTCTCACGCTTCGACCAGGCGACCTGGTTCCTGCTTGCACGCATTGGCCTGACGCCACGCACGGTGCAGCAATCGGGCCGGCGCATCGCCGTTCTGCGGCAGAGCTTCCAGTTTGTGCGCGAGCTCAAGGGGACCGAACTGGTCGTGATCCAGAGTGGCTTCGTAGCAGTCGGCCGCAAGCATCTGCGCTTTGTCCATAGGATGCTGGATGTGGAGACCAACCAGCTGATGGCATCGAGTGAATGCACTGCGGTCAGCGCCGGACTGGACACCGCAAGGGCCATGGAACTGGATGACACTGCCCGGGTCATCGCCCAGGGTCTGCTGGTAACCATCAATGATGCCGGGCGGATTGACGTGGATGCACAGGTCTAGACGGATCCGGTCTAGCGGGCCGTGTCCAGCCCCATCTGCCAAAAGCCGGATTCCAGCCGGGTTGCATCCCGGAAAGTCTTGAGGAGGCTGTCATAACGGGCGTCACCACCGCGGCGTTCAGCCAGCCGGTCAAGCTGGACGACGGCCGCCTGCGCCACCTCCTGGTAGTCGTCGCCGGCATACATTTCGATCCAGGCAGCATAGGGATTGCCATCCCGGACGGTCAGCGGATCAGCGGCGAGGCGCAGGCCGATTTCGCCATAGCCAATCACGCAGGGCGCCAGTGCTATTTGCAGGTCTAGCAGGTCGCCGGCCTGGCCGCGTTCCAGGACGTAACGGGTGTAGGCCATACAGGCGGGGTCTTCAGGCAAGGCCCGCATTTCAGCCTCGGTCAGCCCCCAGCCGGCGCAATAGTCGACGTGGAGCGCCATCTCCACATCGACGATGGCGGAGATGGTGGCGGCGGCAGCGCGGATGTCGTCCAGGTCATCGGCCTTGTAGGCCGCCAACCCGTACGCGCGCGCAAAGTGGATCAGGAACAGATAGTCCTGCCCCAGATAGTGCCGGAACGCGGCCTCGGGCAGCGAGCCGTCAGCCAGTCCGCGGACAAAGGCATGATCGGTATAGGCGGACCACTCAGCCGCACAGTCCTGGCGCAAGCGGTTGAAAAGGTTGCCAAGATTGGCGTAGGGCTGGGTCACTGCTGCCCGCTAAAGCATCATGTTGCGGACTTCTTTGGGCAGACTGAGGACCAGGCCATCCATGTCGTCCGTTACCTTGATCTGGCAGCCGAGGCGTGACGTCTTGGTGAGGCCATAGGCGAGATCAAGCATGTCTTCCTCGTCCTCGTCCGCCGCTCGCAGGCGCGGGAACCAGGCCGGATCCACGATCAGGTGACAGGTGGAGCAGGCGAGCGAGCCTTCGCAGGCGCCCTCGATGTCAATTTTATTGGCCCAGGCGACGTCAAGCAGAGTGTGGCCGACAGGCGCGTCGACTTCCTTGTGGTTGCCGTCTCGTTCAATGAAAGTGATTTTTGGCATCGGATCAAGAGGGCCGGCCACCGCACCTGGGTCACCGGCGCATGTTGCAGTTGAAGCTAGATGGTGAAGGACTCGCCGCAGCCGCAGCGGCCTTTTTCATTCGGATTGATGAATTCAAAGCGCGAGTTGAACTTGTCCTCGACCCAGTCCATCTCGCTACCGAGCAGGAACATGGTGGCGGTGGGCGCGATGAAGATCTTGACGCCTTTGTCCTCGACCACGTCTTCGAACTGCTGCTTCTCAGTCGCATATTCGACGATGTAGCTCATACCGTTGCAGCCGGTGTTTTTGACACCCACGCGCAGGCCCTCGACCGGTTCATCCGCCCTGTCCATAAGGGTTTTGACTCGGGCAGCGGCCTTGTCTGTCAATGTAATGACTTGCGGCATCATGGTGCGTTTTCCTCTGACCTTTACCTAGTGTGCCTGCAGGGCCAATTCCAGCCTATTTGCAGCCGACATACGCTCAAAACAGGTCGAGCGCGATTTTTGCTTCGTCACTCATCATGTACTTGGTCCAGGGCGGGTCCCAGACCAGATTCACTGCCACTTCGCCGACCCCTTCAACCGCTGCGGCGGCATCGGCTACCTGTTGCGGCAGGATGCCCGCCACCGGACACATGGGCGATGTCAATGTCATGCGAATACGGACATCTCCATTGTCCTCCACCACCAAGTCGTAGATTAGTCCCAGATCGTAGAGATTGACGGATATCTCCGGGTCGTAAACTTCCTGGACCGCCGCGACGACAGCCTCTTTCGCAGCGACTGATATCCCGGCGGCAAGTGGCGTGCCGGCACGACTAACACCGTCGGCGCCACCGGGCATGAAGTCTTCCAGTTTGAGGTCGTCAGTGTTCATTTCACGTTAGCTCCGCACCCCGGCAAGGGTCTGAATGTGCTTCAGCATCGCCATCATGCCCACCTGCCGCTGGGTGGTTAGCGCGCCCAGATTTAGGCGACGCACATGATCCAGAGAAAGCCCACCGATCTCCTCGGCCGTCAGACCGCTGAATGATTCGGTCATCATGGTGACCAGACCGTTGACAATCGCGGCGTCACTGTTGCCCCGAAACCAGTGCCGCCCGTCGCGGCCTTCATGGATGATCCACACCTTCGACATGCAGCCATGCATCAGATGGGCGTCGTCCTTGTATTCCTCCGGGAACGGATCGCTTTTGTGTTTTTTTGCGAGGTCCAGGATGTATTCGAAGCGCATATCCTCTTCGAGCATCTCCAGGGCATCGACGAATTCCTGATACTGTTCCAGCGCCATCGCCTACCCCAGCTTCTCGCGCACCCGATGGAGCGCTGCGATCAACGCGTCCACGTCCGCATGATTGTTGTACAAGCCAAACGAGGCGCGCACGGTACCTTCCACACCCATCCGATCCATCAGCGGCTCGGCGCAATGATGACCGACCCGTACAGCCACGCCTTCCCGATCCAGGATCGCCGCCACGTCATAGGCGTGGATGTCATCCATGACGAAAGAAATAATCGCCGCCTTGCCCTCGGCGGTACCGATAAAGCGGAGTTTTTCAATCTCCGACATCTGACTGCTGGCGTAAGTTAGCAGTTCATGTTCGTGGGCCGCGATCAAATCCATGCCGATAGCGGAGACATAATCCACGGCGACGCCCAGGCCGATCGCCTGAACAATTGGCGGCGTGCCTGCCTCGAACCGGTGTGGCGGCTCGGCAAAGGTGGTGCCGCTGAAGCTCACTTTTTCGATCATGTCGCCGCCACCGATCCAGGGCGGCATGGCCTCCAGAATCTCAGCCCGGGCCCATAAGACGCCGATGCCTGAAGGCCCGTACAGCTTGTGCCCGGTAAAGGCATAGAAGTCGCAGCCGATATCCTGCACATCCACCGATTCATGAACGATGCCCTGGGCGCCATCCAGCAACACATTGATCCCACGGCCATGAGCAATTTCTACGACCTGCTTTACTGGCACGACAGTGCCGAGCACGTTTGAAACATGTGTGACAGAGACGAGCTTCGTCCGGTCGCTCAATTGCGCCTCGAAAGCATCCAGTTGAAAGCTGCCGTCATCAGCGATCGGGATCACCTTGAGGACGATCCCTTTCTGCTGCTCCAGCATCTGCCAGGGAACGATATTGGCGTGGTGCTCCATCTCCGTAATCAGCACCTCGTCCCCAGCATGCAGATTGTCCACACCCCAGCTGTAGGCCACGAGGTTAATTACTTCGGTCACGTTTTTTGCGAAGACAATCTCATCCCGCGAAGGCGCGTTGATGAAGGTTGCGATCTTATCGCGGACGCCTTCATAGGCTTCGGTCGCGGCACCGCTCAGGTAGTGCGCGCCACGATGGACGTTGGCATATTCGTGCTCGTAGGCGTGGCGGACGGCGTCAATTACGGCGCGCGGCTTCTGCGCGCTGGCGCCATTGTCCAGATAGACCAGCGGCTTGCCATAGACCTCACGCGAGAGGATCGGGAATTCCGCACGCAGCGCGTCCACGTCATAGGTGTTGCGCCGCTGCCCGGCGAGATTGACGACATTATTCGTCATGGCCGGGTTGGTCATCGTCGGTCCCCCATCCATTTGCTGATATTCTTCTGCAATGGCAGCCGCATGCCGGCCAGGGCCATCCCGTCGATGACTTCACCGAGGAACGCCTCTACCAGCAGCCCCCGGGCCGCCTCTTCCGGGACGCCGCGGGAGCGCAGGTAGAAGAGCGCCATGTCGTCAAGCTCACCGGCCGTGGCGCCATGGGCACATTTCACATCGTCCGCGTAGATCTCCAGCTCGGGCTTGCTGCTCATTTCCGCTTTGTCGGACAACAACAACGCGCGGTTCATTTGCTGGCCATCGGTCCGCTGGGCATCAGGATGCACGGTAATCCGACCCTGGAAAACGCCATGGGCCTCGCCATCCAGGACGCCTTTGTAGAGCTCCCGGCACGACGTATCCGGGCTCAGATGATCGACCACAGTTGTGTTGTCGCAATGCTGGCGGCCTTTCATTAGATAGGCGCCGTTCAGGCGGCAGGTGGCGCCGGGCGCCTCGAGCCGCACGTGGATCTCGTTGCGGGAGAGCGCACCGCCCAGGGAAAACGCGAAGCTGTCAAACTGGGCATCACCCCCCAGACGCGCGGTGCTGTGCGCGATGTGAAACGCTTCCCGGCTCTCATCCTGCACCTTGCAGTGACGGACCAAGGCACCTTCCTCGAGGAGAAAGTTAGTCACCTGGTTGGAGAAATAGCTGCTGATGCAGAGGCCCACATGATGCTCGACGATGGTGGCCCGGCTGTTCCGCCCTGCAATCACCAGGTTACGCGTATGATAGACGGGCGCCTGGGCCGCACCCGTACCGACCGCAAGTATTTCCACTGGCGCTTCGAGGGACACGCCCTCCTTCAGGTGCAGGACGAATCCATCGCTCATGAAGGCCGCATTCAGCGCCGCCAGCGGATCGGATGCGTCGGGAGCTGAGGCCTGAATACCCTGTTCAACCAGATCCGGCCATTCTGCCAGTGCTTCACGGAAGCTGACCAGGGTCGCCCCGCCCGGCAAATCGGCGATCGCAGAAAGATCAGGGCGAAAGCCGCCGTTGACGAACACAAGGCGGCAACTGGATTCACGCCCATAAACCAACGCCGGCAGGCTGGCTTGGTCCACCGGCATCGGATCGGCATCGGCCGAGAAGTCGACCTTTTTCAGGCTGGCCAGGTTGGTGTAGCGCCAGCTCTCTGTCTTCCGTCCGGGAAATCCCGTTTCACCAAAAGCCGCAGCGCCCGCATCGCGCACATCCGCGAGCCACGGCAACCCTGATCCCGGCAGCCGCGGCCGCAATTCTCCGAACCGATCAAGGTAGGAGCGGCTGGCGTCATCCATTGGCACTTGCACGGTCATCGCTCAGGCAGCCTCCGGCACAAATTCGGCATAGCCCTTGGCTTCAAGCTCCTTGGCCAGGTTCTTGTCGCCCGATTCAACAATCCGTCCGCCCGCCAGCACGTGCACAAAATCAGGCACGATATAGTCGAGAAGCCGCTGATAGTGGGTGATCACCAGCATGGAACGCGCCGGGCCACGCAGCGCGTTGACCCCCTCTGCGACCACCTTGAGCGCGTCAATGTCGAGACCGCTGTCAGTCTCGTCGAGCACGGCGAGGCTCGGCTCCAGCACCGACATCTGCAAGATCTCGTTGCGTTTCTTCTCACCGCCGGAAAAGCCTACATTGACCGCGCGCTTGAGCATGTCGTCGGAAATGCCGAGGGTTTTGGTTTTCTCCCGAACCAGCTTGAGAAAAGCAGCGGCGTCCAGTTCTTCCTCTCCGCGTTGCACGCGCACGCCGTTTAAGGCGTGTTTGAGGAAGCTCATATTGGTGACACCCGGAATCTCGACCGGATACTGCAAGGCCAAAAAAACGCCAGCCGCCGCCCGTTCCTCGGGCGTCATCTCGAGCAGGCTTTCGCCATGGAGCAGAACTTCGCCACCGGTCACTTCATACCCATCGCGGCCGGCCAGCACATAGCTGAGCGTGCTTTTGCCGGAACCATTGGGGCCCATGATGGCGTGTATCTCACCGGGGCCAATAGACAACGTCAGTCCGGTGAGGATCTCCTTGCCATCAACGGCGGCGTGCAGATCTTTGATTTCAAGCATTGTCAGGTCTCAGTCATTTTTGGCGGACGAATTGCGCCGCCAGGCCCACTCGCCTTCGGTTTTCTTCATGGCGACCACCACCAGGACAACAGTCATGGCAATTGCGCCAACAAGGAAGATCGCAATATTGGGGCCGGTCGGACCCAGCACCCCAAAGACCACAACGATCCAAGCCAGCAGCGCAGCGATATAGACGCCGATCACCGCCCAGCCCTTCCAGTTCGTGGGCTGTGCGGCTAGGCCGGTCTTCTCAACACGGAACCAGGGGTCGCCCATCTATCCCACGCTCCCTTCCAGGCTGATGCCAACAAGCTGCTGTGCCTCGAGCGCAAACTCCATCGGCAATTCCTGCAACACATCCCGGCAAAAGCCATTTACGATCAAGGCAACAGCGTCTTCTTCGCCGATGCCCCGCTGGCGGCAATAGAACAGCTGGTCATCGCTGATCTTTGACGTGGTTGCTTCGTGCTCCACCTGGGCCGTCCGGTTTTTATCTTCGATATAGGGCACCGTGTGAGCGCCGCATTTGTCGCCAATCAGCAGCGAGTCGCACTGGGTGTAGTTTCGGGCGTTATCGGCCTTTGGCCCCATGCGAACGAGTCCTCGGTAGGTGCTCTGCGAGCGGCCCGCCGAGATGCCTTTGGCGATGATCCGCGACGTGGTGTTCTTGCCCAAATGGATCATCTTGGTGCCGGTGTCGGCCTGCTGGGCATTGTTGGTAATAGCGACCGAGTAGAATTCACCCACTGAATTGTCACCCTGCAGGATGCAGCTCGGATATTTCCACGTAATCGCCGAGCCGGTTTCCACCTGGGTCCAGCTGATCTTCGAGTTGACACCGCGGCAGGCGCCCCGCTTGGTCACAAAGTTGTAGATGCCGCCCTTGCCGTTCTCGTCGCCCGGATACCAGTTCTGCACGGTGGAATATTTGATTTCGGCGTTGTCGAGCGCCACCAGTTCGACAACAGCCGCATGGAGTTGGTGCTCATCACGCTGGGGGGCGGTGCAGCCCTCGAGATAGCTCACGTAGGAGTCATCTTCGACGACGATCAGAGTGCGCTCGAACTGACCGGTTTCTCTCGCGTTGATGCGAAAATAGGTGCTGAGTTCAAGGGGACAGCGCACCCCCTTGGGGATGTAGACGAAGGAGCCGTCAGAGAAGACTGCCGCATTCAAGGCTGCATAGAAATTGTCGGTAAACGGCACGATCGAGCCGATATATTGCTGGACAATTTCCGGGCACTTCTGAAGCGCTTCGGAGATGGCGCAAAAAATGATGCCCTGCTCCTCCAGTTGCGCCTTGTAGGTGGTCGCGACAGAGACGGAGTCGAACACGGCGTCCACGGCGACGCCGGCCAGCACCTTCTGTTCTTCAAGGGGAATGCCAAGTTTTTTGTAGGTCTCAAGGAGCTTTGGATCGACATCATCCAGACTTTCCGGACGGTCCGCATCGCTCTTCGGCGCTGCGTAATAGTAGGAGTCCTGGAAGTCGATCTTGGGATAGTCGACCTTCGCCCAGGTGGGCTCCTCCATGGTCAGCCAATAGCGATACGCCTTGAGCCGCCACTCAAGCATCCATTCAGGCTCATTCTTTTTGGCGGAGATGAACCGGACGGTGCTTTCGTCCAGGCCCTTGGGAGCCGTCTCCATCTCGATCTCGGTCTCAAAGCCGTACTTGTACCGGCCAACATCTTCGACCTGATCAATGGTCTGTATGTCGATTGCCATAGCTCTCGCTCCCTAACCTGAAACCGGCGCGGTGGCGGCCTTTGGCGGCGGATCGAACGCCATCATCGGCATCGCCATATCCGCCAGGGTCACACTGCCAAGCGCCGAGCGAACCGCCAGATTGACCTTGTCCCAATTGCCCCGCATCGGGCACAGGCTTTCTACATCGCAGTCGCTAAGTGAACCATCGACACAGGACGTCAGCGCCACTGGCCCTTCCAGTGCGCGGATAATCTGGAGCACAGTGATTTCTTCCGGCTGGCCTGCAAGCACATAGCCGCCGTTGACCCCACGGTGGGATTTCAACACGCCCTCCCGGGCAAGCTCCTTCAGGACTTTGGCGACCGTTGGCGCAGGCACAGCGGTTTCCTCGGCAAGCTGGGTCGCGGTCACCAGCCTGGCAGGGTCACGCGTCATCTGCGCCAAAATTACAACGGCGTAGTCGGTCAAGGCATTGAGCCGGATCAAGGAATCTCTCCCGGAAATGCGCCGGATTTATTCCGGACGTAATCGGTACAGATTACCTAACGCCCCGCGGTGGGAAATCAAGACCAATTAGGTGCGCTTTTCCGGCGCAGTCTCTTCGCCACCCCCGTACGGGCAGATATCAAATTCGGGTTTCGATGATGACGAACCACCGTTTAACGGACGGGTCAATCCGTCGTGGCTGGTGGGGGAGAAGGCGGCCTCGCCGATCGGTCATCAGAGTTCGCTTACCGACCGTGTCACTGAGGTTGCCACCTATCACGTCAATTGATCCGCGGCGCACGGCGACAACGACATCGCAATGACCGGACCAGTAGCGTGGAAGATTGTCATAGTCGACACCGTCCACCAACGCATTGCAGACCAGATCGCCCGGCCGGGGCGAGAAATCCCTGAGCCGATGCCCTGTGAAAGATGCGCCGCCGTCGCCGGTCCGCGCCGCACCGATTGATCGCCGAATATAGGGAGAGTGCGAGCCGGAATAGACAAACCGCCGGCCCGCGCCCGCAGCCTTCATCACGTATGAAATGAACGCCCCCGACCAGGCAACACGCGGGCTCTCGACGGTACGGCCCACCCCCTTCTGCCAATAACGCCGGATCCGGGCGGCCTGCCGCGGCTCATTTTCACGATACCCGTTGCGGCGCACACGGCCCCGCTGATGCCGGCCGAAATGACGCCATTCCCGCTCTGCCACCGCCACCACCCGTTGGCGAAAATCGGTCAGGCCCAGGGAGCGATCCGGAACGTTGGCACAAGACCACAACCCCACAGTCGACCCCAGAACAAGGACCATTGTTGGCGCTAGATTTCGAATCTGTTGGGGAACTTGCAAGGAGCGTTGCTACTCGGCTGCCATCGTCGCCGCGGCGCTCAGGCTGGTAACCACCTGGGCCAAATGCGCGGCGGCTTCATCCACTTCCGCTTCGGTTGTGGTCCTGCCAATAGACATTCGTACGCTGGCGGCAGCCACCGGATCAGCCACACCGATAGCACGTAGAACGTAAGACGGCTCCACATCATCCGACAGGCAGGCCGAGCCAGAAGAAACAGATATACGGGTCAGCGAATCCAGGAGGCGCGCGCCATCCACGCCGGGAAAACTCAAGTTCAGGTTGCCAGGCAAGCGATGCTCCATCGATCCATTCACGATCATCGAAGGGATTTCCGCCCTGATCTTTGTCAGGAACCGGTCCCTCATGGCGGCTGCTTTCGCCCCCTCCTCCTGCAATTCATACGCAGCAATCTCGCATGCCGCGCCCAATCCCACGCAGAGCGGTACGGGAAGGGTGCCAGACCGCAGCCCGCGCTCCTGGCCGCCACCCGAGAACAACGGCTCCAGCCTAACCCGCGGCCGGCGGCGCACATACAAAACGCCAATGCCTTTGGGTCCGTAAATCTTGTGGCCCGAAATGCTGAGCAAGTCGATTTTCGCGGCATCCACATCCACGGGCACCTTTGCCACGGCTTGGGCCGCATCGGTGTGGAACCAGACGCCCCGTTCCCGGCAGAGCGCGCCTATTTCCTCGATCGGTTGCAAAACGCCGATTTCATTGTTCGCCGCCATGATGGAGACCAGAACTGTCTCCTCACGGATCGCCGACGACAACGCTCCAATATCGAGCAGACCATCGTCGCCGACGGGCAGTACTGTTGCAGTCGCGCCCATCGCCTCCATCGCCGCCACACTTTCCAGGACGCATTTGTGCTCCGTGGTACAGGTCACCACATGGGCGCGGCCGTGGTGTTTCAAATGAAAGGCCAATGCGCCTTTGATCGCCAGATTGTTGGATTCCGTGGCGCCTGAGGTGAAAACAATCTCGCGCGGATCAGCATTCAGCAGCGCCGCCACCTGGCCACGAGCGTGTTCCACGGCCGCTTCCGCTTCCTGACCGTGTTGATGCTGGATGCTGCCGGAATTGCCGAAGTGCACGTCAAACCAGGGCACCATTGCGTCCATCACGCGTGAATCAACCGGCGTGGTCGCCTGAAAATCGAGATAGATCGGGAGTTCGGTGGTCATGATGGGCTGTTTCTTCGTCAAGCTGCGTGTCGCCGGGCACTCATGGCCGCCCAGGCATTCAAAAATATATCTACGTCCTTCTCCGTGGAATCCCAACCCAGGCTCACCCGAATCGCCGATGATGCCGCATGTTGGTCGAACCCCATGGCGCTGAGCACATGAGAGGCGCGTACTTTACCGGAAGAACAGGCAGCTCCAGCGCTCACAGCGACACCTGCCAGATCCAGATTCATGACCTGCGTCTCTGCCGGCATGCCGGGCAGGCCGATACAGGAGGTATTGGGCAATCGCCGGGCGGCGGCACCATAAATCTGGGCAGCCTGATCGAGTGACCGCACACCCGATTCCAGCCGGTCCCGCAAATCGGCAATTCGGTCCATATCTGCCAAATCTCGCGTTGCGGCCTCTGCCGCTGCACCAAAGCCTGCAATGCCTATAAGATTTTCGGTACCGGAGCGCCGCCCCCTTTCCTGACCGCCGCCTGCGACCAATGATTTCAGCTCGACCCCCGGCTTGGTCAGCAAGGCACCCACTCCGGATGGCCCGCCAATCTTGTGGGCAGAGAGGGACAGGAGATCGGCGCACGCCCAAACGTCCTGCAGGTCACCTTTCCCCGCCAACTGAACTGCATCCACATGCAGCCAGGTGCCATGACGCCGGGCGAGATCAGCAACGGCAGCGACCGGCTGAATAGCCCCTGTCTCATTGTTCGCCGCCATGACGCTGATGAGGGCAGGCCGATCATCGCCATCAAGAACGAATTCCAGGTTGGCAAGGTCGACGACCCCATTCTCGTCGACCTGCACGATCGTCGCGCCGGCCGCATTCTCCAGAACCGAGGGATGCTCGACCGCGCTGGCAATCAAACGCCGGGAAGCGCCACGGAGTGCAAGTGCATTGGCTTCGGTTGCACCGCTGGTAAAGACCAGGTCAGCCGGATCCGCACAGGCCAATGCACTGACCTGGGTTCGCGCGGTTTCAAGGATCTTGCGCGCGGCGCGGCCCGGGCCATGGACGGACGATGGATTTCCCACAACATCCAACACCTCAACCATTGCCGCACGCGCGCCTGCCCGCAGCGGCGCCGTGGCGTTGTAATCCAGGTATGCGTGCACGCCGGGCATAACGCGTCAGGCGCTTTCGGCGGACCGGCCCTGGGACGCGTCGTCTTCGTCGTCATTCGATGGGGCGCTTTTTTCACGCTCCATAGCATCGACCTTGTCCGCCAGAAGCTGGATCTGTGAGCGCATGGTCTCCAACGCCGGCACCAGCGGATCGGGCAGATCGCTTGGCGTGCCATAGGCCATAAACTCACGCTGCTTCTGCTTGTCCTTTGGCATGACCGCCCGGGCCGGGATGCCGGTCACCGTCATGCCTGGCAACACATCACCTACGACCACCGCATTCGCACCTACTCGAGCGCCAGCGCCCACTGTGATGGGTCCCAGGATTTGCGCGCCGGAACCAACGATGACGCCGGACTCCAGGGTCGGGTGGCGTTTGACCTGACGCTGGCTGTCTGAATCAACAGAGGGCGCGACGCCGCCGAGCGTAACGCCATGATATAGGGTGACGTCGTCGGCAATCTCCGCCGTTTCACCAATAACCACACCCATGCCGTGGTCGATGAAAAGTCCACGGCCAATTTGTGCGCCCGGATGGATCTCGATGCCGCTCCAGAATCGGCCCCACTGAGAGATCCAGCGGCCCAGAAAGCGCATTCGCCGACGCCAAAACCAGCTGGCAATGCGATGGAAAATCAGGGCGTGATAGCCCGGATAGCTGAATATGACCTCGAGATTCGACCGGGCCGCGGGATCACGGGCCCGAATCGAGGCTATAAGGTCGCTCCGTCTCTTGAACATGTTGCGAGCCTGTCACATATCGGGCTAAGCCAACGCGCCGCCCGAAAGACGGTGGATTTCCCTAAAGATTGTCCGCAATAGCGAACAAGTAAAGGGTGGTCCGCGAATAAATTGCTGATTGTGCCTTCATACTTGGCCGGCCCGGTCTTGCCCGATGGCACGAATATTGCAGAGAGAACAGGTCACCACATGCCCGACGTTATTTTTGCCGGACCCGAAGGCCGCCTTGAAGGCCGATACCATCACAGCAAGATCGAGAACGCGCCACTCGCCTTGTTTCTTCACCCGCACCCGGAACATGGCGGGTCGATGAACAACAAGATTGTCTATCACCTGTACCATGTGTATGTGCGCCGCGGCTTTTCCTGCCTGCGGTTCAATTTTCGGGGAGTCGGACGCTCGCAAGGCATCTACGACAGGGGCGAAGGCGAACTGTCGGACGCGGCCGCTGCCCTCGACTGGATGCAAAGCCACAACGAGAATTCAACCGGCTGCTGGATCGCTGGCTTCTCCTTCGGCGCCTGGATCGGCATGCAACTGTTGATGCGGCGCCCTGAAATCGAAGGCTTTATCTCTATCGCGCCGCCCGCCAACCTCTATGACTTCAGCTTCCTCGCGCCCTGCCCCTCCTCCGGGATCATGGTGCATGGCGACGCAGACACGATCGTCCCCGCCGACTCGGTCGAGAAATTGGTGAAGAAGCTCTCCGCCCAACGGGGAATCAAAATCGACTATTCGCTGATTCCCGGCGCCGACCATTTCTTCAGCGAGCATCTGGAAGAAATGATCGGGACCGTCGAAGGTTATGTGGACCAGCGGCTCGAAGAGAAGAAGGCCGCCGCAGAAGCTTAGAGCCGAAGCCTAGAAAAATTATCGGAACCGGCGAAGTCGCCCCCCGGTCTGGGGTGCGGCAACACCTGTAGTAGTCGGCAAGGTCAGGGGCAGTCCATCGAGTGACCGGACGGCGAGCCATCCGAAGGCCTGCGCTTCCAGGGCGTCACCATCCCAGCCGACAGACTCCACCGGCGCAACGGATGCTTCTAATGTCTCTGAGATTCTGGCCATCAGAACAGGATTTCGCCGCCCGCCACCACAGGCCAGCCAACGGTCGGCCGGCTCCGGAAACCAGCGGGTCGCGGCAGCGATTGCACCCGCGGTGAACTCGGCCAACGTCGCTGCGCCATCTTCTGGCGTCAGATCCGCGACGCCATCCAGGCGAAAGTCGTTCCGATCCAGGCTCTTGGGTGGTGCCTTTCCGAAATAGTCATTTTCGAGGAAGCCCGCGACCACTGACCGATCAGCAGTGCCTGCCGCCGCCAACGCGCCATCTTCATCCCAATGTTGGCCCGTGTGGCGAAACACCCAATCATCAAGCAAGGCATTCCCGGGGCCACAATCGAAGGCCAGAATATGCTGCGCTGTCTCGGCGGGCCGCGCGGGATCAAACCCTGCGCCGATCCAGGTGACATTGGCAACGCCGCCGATATTCAGCACCGCGAGTGGTCTTCCAACCTCTTGCGAGAGCGCAGCATGGAACAGGGGCACTAAAGGTGCACCCTGCCCTCCCACTGCCACGTCATCGCTCCTGAAATCGAACACGACGTCGATCCCCAGGTCCGACGCCAGGCGGTCGCCGTCACCAATCTGTATTGTCCGACCCAGCCAGGGTTCATGCAAAATCGTGTGGCCGTGAAATCCGACCACGTCGACATCCCCTGGCGCGATTTTTGCCTCCGCAAGAAGCTGCTTAACCGCCACCGCATGAGCATCGGTCAGGCTGGAAATCAACGTGTCAGAGGCTGTACGCTTGCCCAGGGTTGCCTGCAGCGACGCCCTAAGATCCCCGTCATAACTGACGGTCAGGCTTGGCCCTGCATCAATTACCGATTCTCCATCGGTCCTTATCAACGCGGCATCGACGCCATCCATGGATGTGCCGCTCATCAGTCCCACGGCCGTGCGAATGGGGCGGTGCACGGTCTTCGCCGGCGGGCTCAATTGCCGCTTTCAGATTGCTGTGATAAACGAAACGCCCGATCTTCCACGAAAATCACCTGACAGTTGGGAGTCGCCGATGGGCGCGTTTAAATCCGATTTCCTGCGCGTTCTACAAGAGCGTGGCTTCATTCACCAGTTGACCGACGAAGCAGGCTTGGACGCCAAACTGGCGAATACCTGTACTGCCTATATCGGATTTGATGCGACTGCCGATAGCCTCCATGTCGGCAGCCTGCTGCAGATCATGTTGTTGCGGTGGTTTCAGAAGACCGGGCACCGGCCAATTGTACTGATGGGTGGTGGGACGACAAAGGTGGGCGACCCTTCAGGCAAGGACGAGTCGCGCCAACTTCTGACCAATTCTCAAATCGACAGCAATATTGCCAGTATTCGCAGCGTGTTTGAGACTTTTCTGACTTTTGGCGACGGGCCGACAGACGCGCTCATGGCCAATAATGCTGACTGGCTCGATGGGCTGGAATATATCGCCTTCCTGCGCGAGGTCGGCCGCCACTTCACGATCAACCGGATGCTGAGCTTCGACAGCGTCAAGCTGCGGCTGGATCGTGAGCAGCCGCTGACCTTCCTCGAGTTCAACTACATGATCTTGCAGGCCTACGACTTTGTGGAGCTCGCGCGCCGGCACGAATGCATCCTGCAACTTGGCGGCTCGGACCAATGGGGCAATATCATCAATGGTATCGAGCTGGGACGACGGGTGGAGCAGTTCGAACTCTATGGCGTCACCTCGCCCCTAATCACGACATCGTCGGGCGCCAAGATGGGCAAGTCAGCTCAGGGTGCTGTATGGCTCAATACCGACAAGCTACCACCCTATGACTATTGGCAGTTCTGGCGAAATACCGAGGATGCCGACGTTGGCCGGTTTCTGAAATTGTTCACCGAAATGCCGTTGGATGAGATCGCACGTATAGATGCCCTGGAAGGCGTGGAGATCAACGACGGTAAGATCGTCCTGGCCACCGAAGCAACCGCCATGCTGCATGGCCGCGCCGCTGCCGATGAAGCAGCGGAAACCGCACGCCAGACATTCGTGGAAGGTGGTGCGGGAGACGACTTGCCGACCTTCGACGTGCCACTGGCAGAACTGGAAGAGGGGATTGCCGCCTTCGAACTTTTCCGCCGATGTGGATTGGCGGCAAGCGGCGGCGAGGCGCGGCGACTTATTAAGGGCGGCGGCGGACGGATCAATGACGTCCCTGCGACCGACGCCATGCAGAACGTCAGCGCCGCCGATCTCGGCAATGAAGGACACGTCAAGCTATCCGCCGGAAAGAAACGCCACGCCCTGATCCGTGGGGTCTAGGCATGCGGCGCTATCGCGCGATCAGTCCATCTTTCAGCGAGTCATTGAAATTGTGCGGCGTTTTCCGGCGTGGGGAATAACTGTTTCGTAGCCGGCGCAGGATGCGCGGCGTCAGCACGGCCAGCGCATTCACAGTAACTTTCGGGTCGTCGAACTTGCCCTTCACCCGATATGTGGCCGCGAAAAGCCCGCTGCCTTTTTCCGAGGCCACCAACTTTCCAAGCAACGAATTGATCGAATAGGCAGGAACGATCGTTCCCCGCAGATTGATAAAATCGGTTTTCAGGTTTATCGAGCCGTTCAGCGTCACGCCGATTTGGGAACCAACCGCCCGGGCATTTCGCACCTCGATCAAACCCCGCTGGAAGCGGATGGGCGCCACAAACTCATCCATGGCGATGCCGTCATCTTTCGCGCCCAGATTGCTGATCCCCCTGATGGAAGCCAGCGCCAGCAGGCGCGCCGCCGCCGGCGCATTGCGCAGGCGGAATTTGCGCATCACTGCACGGCCAACAAATTGCTGGTCGCCCGTCAGGTCGTTGATGACGGCGGTCACGGAAATCGACCCGCCGTGAATTTTGTCATAGACATTCAGCGCGCGCAGCGTCGCGCCTGCATCTGCCGCCGCGAAGGTCAGGCGCCTGCGGCGGCTTTCATCGACCAGCCGAATCTTCACCTCACCCTTGCCAGCCAACGCCGTGACGTTAATCGAGCGCCAGTTTCCACCGTCGAACACCGCGGCACCCTTAACATTCCTGAACGGCAGACCAGGGGCAAAATACAGACGCTCGACGGAAGCACGGATAATCGTTGGCGGCATTGGCTCATCCGGGGATCTGCCCCGCATGTCGAAAGTCTTGCTCAAATCGATTGCCTTACCTTTGATGGTAAGAATTCGCGGGCCGCGTGGCGGCTGATTGATTTGAAGGGCGATGTCGGTGACCCCTGCCCTCAGCCGCGAGATCACAAGTTTTCGAAGCCGCCGACTGGCGCGATAGAAACGGGCATAGCCCTGCAGATAAATGGCTTTGGATTGCAACTGAATGGTGGGACTTGAGATCAAGCGCTGGTTTTGAAAAAGAAGTCCCAAATACAGGGTCGCTGGCTGACCCTTCGGTTTGGTGACGGCAACCAGCGGGAGCCGGATACTGGCATTCGTCATGTTCATTTTCGCAGTCAGGCGGGTAGCGCCGTCATAGCGCCCTTCCATATGCAAGGTCGTGCCGAAGGTGCCCTTGAGCTCAATACCCGGTTCGACGCCCAGCTTTTTGAGATCTTTGGCTGCGAAGCGGCTTTGCAATTTCATCCGGCGAACCACGGGCTGGGGCCTGAAGCTCTCAAACCAGGAAATTTTTGCCGGTTTCCCCTCCAACAGACCTTGACCTTCAACTGAC
>JAJFFJ010000011.1 GCA_021776685.1 Alphaproteobacteria bacterium | reverse complement strand
CCGCCGGGGCTCTCCACCACGAACACATCGCCCGGGTGCATGTCGCATTTGTCGGTGCCGGTCATTGCGACCACGGTGCCGTCGGCGCGCTCGACCCAGTTGCGGCCTTTCTCGCCGTCGTGGCCGCCGGCCATGCCAAAGGGGGCGTGTTTGCGGCTGGAGGAGAGGATCGAGACGGTCATGTCCTCGAGGAACTTGAGCCGGCGGATGGCGCCGTCGCCGCCGCGCCACTGGCCCGCGCCGCCGGAACCGGGGCGGATGCGGAAGTCCACCAGATGCACCGGGAAGCGCCATTCCAGCACTTCCGGGTCGGTCAGGCGGCTGTTGGTCATGTGGGTCTGCACGCAGGTCGCGCCGTCGAAGCCCTCCCCCGCGCCGGAGCCACCGGCCACGGTCTCGTAATATTGGTGCTGGTCGTTGCCGAAGGTGACGTTGTTCATGGTCCCCTGTGCGCCCGCCTGCACGCCCAGCGCACCATAGAGCGCGTCGGTAATGAGCTGTGAGGTCTCCACGTTGCCCGCGACCACAGCGGCCGGATATTCCGGCTTCAGCATGCAACCGTCCGGGATGATGATGTTGAGGGGCTTCAAGACCCCCTCATTCATGGGGATCTCGTCGTCCACGAGCGTGCGGAAGACGTAGAGGCAGGCGGCGCGGCAAACGGCGGAGGGCGCGTTGAAGTTGGTCGGCCGCTGCTCAGACGTGCCGGTGAAGTCGATGTCCGCCGTGCGGTTGGCCTTATCGAGCCGGATGGTGACCTTGATCTCGCCGCCCGAATCAATCGACCTGGTGAAGGTGCCGTCCTGCAGCACTTCGAGGACGCGGCGCACCTGCTCCTCTGCATTGTCCTGCACGTGGCGCATATAGGCGTGGACCACGTCGAGGCCGAAATGGTCGATCATCCGGCGCACTTCTTCCACGCCCTTGGCGCAGGAGGCGATCTGCGCCTTCAGGTCAGCCACATTCTGGGCCGGGTTGCGCGCCGGATACTTGCCGGACTTGAAGTGTTCGACCAGCGCCTCCTCGCGGAAAGCGCCCTGGTCCACCAGCAGGAAGTTGTCGAAGAGGACGCCTTCCTCCTCCACGGTGGTACTGTCCGGTGGCATGGAGCCGGGCGTGGTGCCGCCCACATCCGCGTGGTGGCCGCGGGAGCCGACGTAGAAAAGAATTTCATCCCCCTCGTCGTCATAAACGGGGGTGATGACAGTGATATCCGGCAGGTGGGTGCCGCCGGCATAAGGCGCATTCAGAACGAAGACATCGCCAGGGCGGATCTTGCCCTGGTTGTTGCGGATCACTGCCTTCACGCTCTCGCTCATGGAGCCCAGATGCACGGGCATGTGCGGTGCGTTGGCGATCAGGTCGCCGGTGGGGCCGAAGATCGCGCAGGAGAAGTCCAGCCGCTCCTTGATGTTGACGCTGTAGGCGGTGTTCTCCAGCACCCGGCCCATCTGCTCGGCGATGGACATGAAGAGATTGTTGAAGACCTCCAGCATCACCGGGTCCACTTCAGTGCCAACGGCGTGGCCGCGGTCCAGTTCTTCCACCCGGTCCATCACAAGATGATTGCGCGGTGTCACCTCGGCAGCCCAGCCGGGCTCAACAATTGTGGTCGCGGTCGTCTCTCGCAGGATGGCCGGGCCGGTCACCCGGTCGCCAGGCTGCATGGCGTCCCGGTCATAAACAGGGGTGTCGTGGTTCGCGGCGCCACTGGACATGGTGACGGTCGCCAGCGGCGCGGGTGCGCCCGAGCCTTCGCTTTCGCGGATAACTTCCGGGTCATCTACTTCCGCCGTCTTGCCGATCATCTCGACTGACACAGCCTCCACGATCAGCGGCTTATCCGTCATGGCGAAACCGAAGCGTTGGCGGTGCGCGTCCTCGAATGCGGTCGCGATATCTGCCGCCGGGCCATGGGTGATGACCAGGGCCGTATCGGTTCCCAGGTATTTGACGTGAACGGTATGGATCGTCTCCATCCTCGCGGCAGGGATGCCCTGGTCCACCAGTTCCTGACGGGCACTGGCTTCCATCTCCTCCAGGTCGGCGCTCAGGTCGCTGTGGGCGGCGTGCAACTCGCCCTCCACCGCCCGCTCGCGCATGGCCCGCACGTCCGCCAGGCCCATGCCATAGGCAGACAACACACCGGCATAGGGATGGATGAACACCCGGGTCATGCCGAGCGTGTCGGCAATCAGGCAGGCATGCTGGCCGCCTGCGCCGCCGAAGCATGCCAGCGTATAGTCGGTGACGTCATAGCCGCGCTGAATCGAGATTTCTTTGATCGCGTTGGCCATATTCTCGACGGCGATGCGGAGAAAGCCTTCGGCCACATCCGTGGGTGAGCGTTTGTCGCCGGTTGTCTCTTCGATCTGTTGGGACAGGGCAGCAAACTTCTCCCGCACCACGTCCGCATCCAGCGGTTCATCGCCGTTGGGACCAAACACGTGGGGGAAGAAATCCGGCTGGATTTTGCCGAGCATCACGTTGGCGTCGGTGACCGCCAGCGGGCCGCCGCGGCGATAGCAGGCGGGGCCGGGATTGGCGCCGGCACTGTCCGGACCGACGCGATATTTGGCGCCGTCGAAATGCAGGATCGAGCCGCCGCCGGCCGCCACCGTGTGAATCTGCATCATCGGTGCACGCATGCGCACGCCAGCCACCAACGTTTCAAACGCCCGCTCATACTCACCGGCATAGTGGGAGACATCCGTCGACGTGCCGCCCATGTCGAAGCCGATCAGCTTGTCGAAGCCGGCCATCTCCGCGGTCCGCACAGCGCCGACAATGCCGCCTGCGGGGCCGGAGAGGATCGAGTCCTTACCCTGGAACAGATTGGCGTCGGTCAGGCCA
>JAJFFJ010000002.1 GCA_021776685.1 Alphaproteobacteria bacterium | reverse complement strand
CTCCTGACCGACGGCCGTTTCTCCGGCGCGACCCGGGTCATGATGATCGGCTATGCCAGCCCGGAGGCGGCAAACGGTGGCCCCATCGCGCTGATCCAGGATGGCGACATGATCGAGATCGACGGCGATGCCCGCACCATTCGTGTCGACCTCCCGGACGAGGAACTGGCCGCCCGCCGCGCCGCCTGGACCCCACCCGACCCCGGCCACCTCGGCGGCACCCTCGAAAAATACGCCCGCCTGGTCGGCCCCACGAACAAGGGTGCCGTCACCCATTCGGGCGGCGTTATATGGGAATGGGAGGATTAAGATGCCCCAAGATCTCACCCTCTCCTGCGCCTGTGGCAAGCTGACGGCGACCGCTACGGGCGTTCGCCGCGGCGGCGCTAATCGCTGTGTCTGCTATTGCCAGTTCTGCCAGGCCTATGCCCGTCACCTGGGGCAGGCGGAAGACGTGCTCGACGCTGAGGGCGGGACGGAGGTCATGCAGTTCTCACCCCGCCACTTCCGCTTTACCGGCGGCGAAGAGAATCTCGCCTGCCTGCGCATGACGGGCAAAGGCGCCCTCCGCTGGTATGCCAAATGCTGCAACACGCCCATCGCCAACACGGCAGGCTCGACCAAGATGCCCTTCGTGGGCGTGGTGCGCCGGGCCGTCACGGCGCCGGAGGGCGACGCGCTGACAAAGGTGGTGGGCCCCATCCGCGCCCGCATCTTCCTGCCGCCGGAGATGCAACAGGGCAAGAACTGGGCCCAGAAACGGATGATGTTCCGCATTCTCCGCCTGCTCATGTCCTGGAAGCTGCGCGGCGACGGCAAACGCTCGCCCTTCTTCGACGCCGCCGGCAAACCAATCCGCGAGATTGAGCGGGTGCGGCAGGCCGAGGCCTAGGCGCTACGCTCTAAATCGCGTTCATCCGGTCGCGGTCGGCGTCCGGGAGGGCGGCGGCCCAGATCGGTTCGTCGCCGGCTTCCGGCAGGATGTGGCCGAACTCCGCCATGGCCGCTGGTGGCAGCTCGAGCAGGTAGACCCAGACTGAGAAAGTGTCCGCGCCCGCAGCCGCGGCCACGTCTGCTACCAGCCGCTTCATCAGCGCCTTGCGGTCCACCGTGGCGCGGCCGGCACGGATGCGGCCATAGACGAAGATGCTGTCATGGCCCAGCGGCTTGCCGCCCATGAAATGGTCGCCGTCGGCGACGGTGTTGAACATGACCTGGGCAAAATAGGGTGGTGCGCCGGTGATTTCCGCATGTGCGGCGGTGACAGCGGCGGCAACGGCGGCCTTCTGCTCAGCGGTCAGCCGGCCTTCGGCTGTGGTGCAAGTATATGTCGGCATGGTTTCCTCCTCCTCACCCGTCTTTGCGGGCCGTTCACTTGGAACTTGTCTCAGGTTATCCGGTTCAGGCAGTCATCCGGCGGTAAAGCGCGATCAGTTTTTCCCAATGGCGTTCTGCGGCGGGTTGGTCAAAGCACCAACGGGACGGGAAGGCGAAGCCGTGGTGCACATCGGGGTAGATCTCCAACTCGCCCCGGGCGCCTGAGGCGTCGAACAAGGACTGCAGTTCGGCAACCATGTCCAGGGGCGCCAGCTCGTCATGCTCCGCGCAGGCGATGTAAAGCTCGCCCTTGGTCTTGCCGAGGTTGAGGTGCGGGCTTTCCTCCGCGTCGTTGACCAGCCAGGTACCATAGAAGGATGCGGCGGCCTTGATCCGATCCGGATACCGCGCCGCGGCGGCGAGCGCATAAGGGCCGCTCATGCAATAGCCGTGGCAGCCGACGGCATCGCTGTCAGCGGCGGGATCTGCGTCCACATAGGCCAGCAGCACGGCCACATCGTCCATCACGGGCGGGATCGTCATCTTGGTGCGGATGGCGCGCATGGCCTTGTAGTCCGGGTGACCTGCGTCCAGCACGTGGGGGCCATACTGGGTGTCCGGCCCTGCGCGGTAATAAAGGTTCGGCATCAGCACGTAGAAACCGGCGTCCGCCACCCGCCGCGCCATATCAAGCAGCTCGGGGCGAATGCCCGGCGCATCCATCAGCAGGAACACCGCAGGAAACGGCCCCGCACCCTCCGGCCGGCAATTGAAGGTTTCCATCTCGCCGTCGGGCGTTTCGATTTCCAGCGTGTGCTCGATCAGCGGACCGGTGGTCCAGTCCGGCGCAAGAACCTCATCCCAGTCACGGACGCGCATGTGGCATTGCTCCCCCCAAAATACCTGCGCCCAGCATAGCGCGGCCCGGCCCGCCGGAAAACCGCGACATTACCGGCCTTGGCCACCGGCTCCGCAGGCGTAGATAGACAGGCCAGGGGGGCAGCCAGCAGGAGGCAAGCCTCCCACAATGTTACCGCTGATAGTATTGGGGGCCCTTGGGCCCGGCGATCAAACAGATGAGGCGCATATGAGTGATCAAGTGGGTGAATTGGCGGGCAAGGTCGCGATCGTCACCGGCGCCAGCCGCGGTATCGGCGCGGCGACAGCGCGGGAACTGGCGCGGCAGGGTGCGGCAGTGGTGCTGACTGCCCGGTCGGCAGACGAAATCGGCGAGGTCGCGGATGAGATCACGGCCGGCGGAGGGCAAGCGCTCGCGGTCACCGGCGATATCACCCGGTATGACGATGTGGCGGCGGTGGTTGCCCGCGCCCTCGACGGCTTCGGCGGGCTGGATATTCTGGTCAATAATGCCGGCGCGATCGAGCCCATCGCCCATCTGGCGGACACCGACCCCGGCGCCTGGTCCCAGGTGGTCGATATCAATCTGAAGGGCGTCTACCACGGCCTGCGGGCGGCTATCCCGGTGATGCTGGGAAATGACGGTGATGGTAGCGGCGGCGTGGTGGTCAACATCTCGTCGGGCGCGGCGGTGAGCCCGCTGGAGGGGTGGAGCCACTATTGCGCCAGCAAGGCGGCGGTGCTGATGCTCACCCGCTGCGCGCACGTGGAGTATGCCAGCCAGGGTATTCGCGTAGTCGGGCTCAGCCCGGGCACCGTCGCGACGGAAATGCAGGTGGCCATCAAGGCGTCTGGCATCAATCCGGTCAGCGAGATGGACCCGTCAGCCCATGCCCCGGTCGAATGGCCGGCGCGGGCGATTGCCTGGCTCTGTACGGACGCGGCGGCGGATTGCGCCGGCGACGACTTCCGCCTGCGCGATCCGGAGAATATGCGCCGTATTGGGCTGGGGTGACGGGTTGAGTTTCCTGAAATAATTCCTATATCTGAGTGCCCTGGAAATCAGCGAAAAGGCTGCCTCCACAGCGTGAAATATCAGACTCCCCTACATTCCCCCACATTCCCCCACATCCGGGAAGGTTTCTGGTTCCCGGCTCTCCCTCCGGTCGGCCGGGATGGTGTTCTTTTTCCCACCACCCCGGACGCCGCAGGCGATCCGGGGACCAGTGTCGGGCGCAAATCCTCTAAAATCCGCACATCCTCACCCTGAGTGGTCCCGAAGGGGCTTTATCGAAGGGTGTGCGGCGGGCAGGGCGATGGCCCATCCCTCGATACGATCCGCTGCACGGATCACTCGGGATGAGGAAGGCGGGGCCCCGGAATCGCAACACACCGCAACAAAAGGCAACATATCGCAACGTTTCAAAAAAAATTCCGGCCCCAACAAATTTCGCCAATCGGACTCCGTCCAACAAACTCTGGGGATCACGCCCCGTCGATCAGAATGAAGGCGATACGGCAGGGCGCATCGGTGCGGTTGGACCAGGCATGGTTGGTGCCCCGCTGGATCAGAACGTCGCCGGCGCGCACCTGCACCTCGCTGTCATCCAACAGCATGGTGATCTCGCCCTCCAGCACGATGGCATAGTCCACGGTCTCGGTCCGGTGCATGAACGGGTGGCGGGTGTTTTCCACCACCGTCCCGGCGGCGCCCATCTCCGCAAACGCGCTGGCCCCGTCCAGGGTCGCCAGCACCGCCGGATCCTCCGGCTGGAACTCGACAATGCGGCAGACCGAGCCATTCGCCGGCGGCTGCAGGATCAGCGGGCCGTCCACGGTTTCTTCCGGGCCATGGATCGGCGCCGGTGTCTGGTCCGTCTGCCACAGATTGGTCAGGGTCACGCCTGGCCGGTTGGGCCGCTCCAGAATGCAGGTGGCAGTCTGGTCAGAGACGACAATCGCCTTCCCGTCTGTGTCATGCCCCGTCACGACCCGGCGAATGGATTTTGCCCCAGATTCGGTCGTGGAATCGGTCATGGAATCGGTCATGGATGGAGCCTCCTTCGTTGTGCTGTTAGCGGCAACTTACAGGGAAGTGGCATTTGAATGGAGCCCGTAGCAGAGTGACGCCCAGAACAGGAAACCGGAGACCAACATGAGCAACGAGAAACCAACCGTAGGCTATATCGGCATCGGGCTGATGGGTGGGCCGATGACCCGGCGGCTGCTGGACGCGGGCTATCAGGTTACCATCTGGAACCGGTCGGCAGAGAAGATGACGCCACTTGTGGAAGCGGGTGCGGTGGCTGCCGACAACCCCCGCGGCGTGGCGGAGGCGTCGGACATCGTCATGATGTGCCTGACTGCGGCGCCTGCGGTCCGCGAGGTGATCTTCGGCGCGAATGGTGTTGCTGAGGCCGGCAGTGCGGACAAGGTATTGGTCGACTTCTCCTCCATGCGTCCGGACAGCACCGCCGAATGGGCCGTCGAGCTGCGCGAGAAGACCGGCATGGGCTGGGTCGACTCGCCGGTCTCCGGCGGCGTGCCGGGTGCGGAGCAGGGTACCCTCGCTATCATGGCCGGTGGCAACCAGGCAGACTTCGACCGCGTCGCGCCCGTTGTCGCCTGCCTCTCCCAGCGTTACACGCTGATGGGATCCAATGGCGCCGGGCAGTCCACCAAACTCGCCAACCAGATCGTCGCCGGCTGTCTTTTCACTGTGGTCTGTGAGTGCATCAACTTTGCCCGGGCCAGCGGGGTCGATGCGGCCAAGATCCCGGAGGCGCTGAAAGGCGGGTTTGCCGATTCGATTCCCATGCAGCTCTTCGGGCCACGTTTTGCCGCCGACCAGTACGAACCCAAGATGGGCGCCATCGAGACCATCGTGAAAGACCTCGACACCATCACCGACATGGCGCGCATCGCCAAGCAGCCGGTACCCATGGCGACCCGTGCGCTGGACCTGTTCCGCATGCTCTCGGCCAAGGGCTACGACGACGCCGACCTCACCAGCCTCAACCGCCTCTACAACGACCAGGGGATTGAGGGGTAGCAATGCCCCGGTTCTCCGCCAATATCTCGATGCTGTTCACAGAGGTCGGCATGCTCGACCGGCCGCGCGCGGCGGCGGATGCGGGGTTCCTGGGCATCGAGGTGCAGTTCCCCTACGACCACACACCGGCCGACTGGGCCACGGCTCTCGCAGAGGCCGGGGTGGATCTGGCGCTCTTCAACTTTCCGGTGGGCGACATGCTGGACGGTGGGCCGGGGCTGGCGGCGATGCCGGGACGCGAAGCTGGCTTCGACGCCGCGGTCGCCTCCGCGCTGCCCTATGTGCAGGCGCTGCGGCCGGGGCATGTGAATGTGCTGCCGGGCACGCCGCCGCCAGAGTTGGACCGGGACGCATGCATGGCAGTGCTGGCGCGCAACCTGCATCACGCAGCGGATCAGCTTGCGCCCCTGGGCGCCGGTGTGGTGGTGGAGCCGGTCAATACCGTGGACCGGCCCGGCTTCTTCCTCGACCGCTCCGACCAGGCGATTGAAGCCATCGACCTCGCCGCCCATGAGAACCTGGGCATCCAGTACGACATCTATCACATGGCGATCATGGAAGGAGACATCCCCGCCACCATGGAGAGGCTGCTGCCGCGTATCGGCCACATCCAGTTTGCCGACCATCCCGGGCGCCACGAGCCGGGCACCGGAGGGCTGAATTTCCCGGCGCTCTTCGCGGCGCTGGATGCCATGGGCTACGGCGGCTGGGTCGGCGCGGAATATCTTCCGACGCGCCGGACC
>JAJFFJ010000001.1 GCA_021776685.1 Alphaproteobacteria bacterium | reverse complement strand
AGCTCGTCGCCCAAGCCCAATACGTCTGCGCCGGCGCTGGTCGCCATGGCGACCACTTCTGCAGCCGGCATGGCTTTCGGAACGTGTCCCACGCCTTTCTGCAGCAACGCGGCGATCTTCATATCGGCCATGATATCCAGTGAATTGTTGCTGGCCGGTCCATCGGTCCCGAGGCCCACCGTCAACCCGGCGTCCCTGAGGGTGGTAACCGGCGCCACACCGGATCCGAGTTTCAGGTTGCTGGCGACGCAATGGGCGACGCTGATCTCGCGGTCCCGCAAGATGTCGAGGTCGCCCTCGCCCAGCCAAACCACATGGGCCGCAATCACATCCGGCGCCAGAAAGCCCATGCTGTCCAAATACGCAATGGGCGTGAGACCGTGCGCCTCGACACTGTTGTCGAATTCCTGAGAGGTCTCCGAAAGATGAATTTGCAGGAGTAAATCATGCTCGCTTGCAAGCTCACGCGCGCGGTGCAGCATGCCCGGCGTGCAGGCGTAGATCGAATGGGGCGCCAGGCCGACCCTGATCCGGCCGCCCCCCATGCCGTCGCAATCGCGCCAAGCCTGAACGGACTTGTCTATTTCAGTTTCCGTTTTCTCTGTATCGCCAAAGTCCCGCAGATTATGGGCGAGGAGCGCGCGCAATCCGACCTCATCAACCGCGCGCGCGGTGGCAGGCACCTCAGTCCACATATCGGCGAAACACGTCACCCCTGCACACAGCATTTCAACGGCACTGAGGAGCGAGCCCCAATAGACCTCGTCTGGGCCGGCGTGAGACATGGCCGGCCACAAGACTTCGTGCAGCCAATCGTGCAGGGTCCGGTCCTCGGCCATACCCCGCACCAGGCTGTTGCAGGCGTGTCCGTGGCAGCTCACGAGCCCGGGCATGACGATCGTTCCCGTGGCATCGACCCGCTGCTTCGGTCGGAAATTGGAGTCCAGCTCCTCTGTGGTTCCGACCGCCACAATCCGGTTGCCGGTTATCGCGACCGACCCGGTCGGCAGAATACGGCGGTCGGCATCCATCGTGACGACAGTGCCGCCGGCAATCAGGAGATCGGTGTCAATCATCGTCCTGATCCGGCATTGACGCGTCCGCCACGACCAGGCAGTCACCGGCCGGCCATGAAATCCGGACGTCGTCGCCGGCAGCCAGCGCAATGTCGGCAGCGTTGGCAATTGCTACTGTCGCGATAATTCTTTCCGCGTCGCCCAGCGAACAAACATATTGAACGGAATCGCCGAGATAGTTGATCAGCTCAACCCGGCCTGAAAACACATTGGGCCCTGCCTTGTCCGAGCCGTCGGAATCTGGGCTGTCCGGTTTTTCGACCCGCACGCGGGAGTGGCGGATCACGGCAAGTGCCGGTGTGCCCGGCTCGATTGGCTTTATCGGGCGTCCGTGCAGGTCGATGCCGCTATGGGTCCGCATCCCCACATGGCCGTCGACTTCGGCTGCCGCCACACCACGCAACAGATTGGACTGGCCGATGAAACTGGCCACGAAGCTGTGTTGTGGTCTTTCGAACACTTCGACCGGGGTGCCCTCCTGGACCACCTGCCCTGCCTGCATGACGGCGATCCGGTCGGATATCGTCAATGCTTCTTCCTGGTCGTGGGTTACAAATACCGTCGTGATTTTGAGACGGCTTTGGATTTCCTTGATTTCCACCCTCATTTCTTCACGGAGCATCGCGTCGAGGTTGCTCAGCGGCTCATCCAGCAACAGCATAACCGGTTCGATGACGATCGCGCGCGCCAGCGCCACTCTCTGTTGCTGGCCGCCGCTCAACTGGCTTGGGTAACGGGCATCGAGCCCATCCAACCTGACCATCGCCAGGGCAGCCGCAACCTTGGCCCGGGATTCCTCCCTGCCAAATTTCCGCATCCGCAAGCCGAAGCCGACATTTGCTGCAACAGTCATGTGCGGGAAAAGCGCATAGTTCTGGAACGTGATGCCGATATTGCGTTTGTGGGCCGGAAGCGTTGAAACCTCATGCCCGCCCAGCCAGATCTCGCCTGATGTTGGCGTTTCGAAGCCGGCAATCATCCTGAGCGCAGTGGTCTTGCCGCAGCCGCTCGGCCCGACGAGGCAGATAATCTCACCTTCCTGAGCGGAAAACGATGCGTCGTCGACGGCCAGATGCCCGCTGAACTGTTTGCTGACGTTGCGAAATTCAAGCCAATTCAAGATGCGCCCTTTCTAGGCCAGCAGCCGGACTTTGAGAATCTTCTCGATAAAGAAGCTTCCCGCGATGACGGCGATGACCGTAAGCGATCCGACCGCCGCGATGAATGGGTCGATCTGCGATTCCATATAGGCAAACATTCTGATCGGCAGCGTCGTTGATGTGGGGGTGGTGAGAAAAAGCGACAGCGGCAAATTGATGAACGACATGATGAAGGCAAAGATGAATCCCGCCATGATCCCGGCGCGGGTGATCGGCAGGGTGATCAACAAAAAGCGCTGCCAGGCATTGGCGCCGAGACTGGCCGCCGCCTCACTGACCGATGGGCTCAGTCCCGTCAGGCAGGACAGCATGGCGCGCACCACATAAGGCATGACGAAGACCGCGTGGATCAGCGCCAACCCCAGGAAAGTGGCGGGAAGCTGCAACGCAGTCAGAAGCTGCAGCATGGCCATGCCCAGCACGATCTGAGGCAAGATCAGTGGCGCCATGATGAAGGCAGTAATCATGCCTTTGAACCTGAAGTCGTACCGCGCGAGCGCCAAGGCGACAGGAATTCCAATCACGCTGCCGACGAAGGCCGCAATCGCTCCAATTTGAATGCTGACAAAAAGCGCGTCGAGGAACTCAGGATGTTCTCCCAATTGCGCGTACCAACCGAAGGTGAAGCCCTCAAAATCGCTTGGAAAACTGGTCGCGGTATTGAATGAGCCGATGATCACGACCGCTGCCGGACCCAGGACAAAGAGGTAGATGAGCACGAGCCAGGCGATCGCGCCGGCGCTCCCCAATGAAATCCGCGCACTCATCGACGTGCCGCGTGTCGCGTCAGCGCCGAGTTCATCGCGATGACAACTGTAAGCGAGAACACCAGCAACACGACCGCGATCGTTGAGGCCATTGCCAGGTCATAGGATCCCAGGATCGTTTCGCTGATAAGCGTGGTCATGACCAGCTTGGTGCCGCCACCAAGATAGGCTGGCGCGATAAAAGAGCTGATGGCCAAAGAAAATGTAATGACTGCTGCCGAGAGAACGCCAGGCAAGCTCAGCGGCAGGATAACGTGCCAGAACCGGCGAAGAGGAGACGCGCCAAGACTTCTGGCCGCCTCAATCAGGTGATGTTCGACCTGCGAAAGCGCGTTGAAGATATTCAGCACGGCAAAGGGGAGCGTGAATTGAACCAGGGCAATAATGATTGCCGCTTCACTGCGGAGGATTTCGATCGGTGAACTGGTGATGCCCAGCCACATCAGCCAGCTGTTTACGGGGCCACCATCCGCCAAAAGTATCATCCAGCCCAGCACCACCACCAGGGGGCCGGCCAGCATCGGAAAACTCAAAATCAGAATCGCCGATCCACTGCCCAACCGGGCATAGCGCCGAAAGATGAAGGCTGTCGGATAGCTGAACAGAATCGTGAAGATCACCACGAAGGCACAAATCCGCAGGGTGCGGATGATGATGTCGATATAGATACCGGTGCCGGAAATGTAGACGTAGTTGGCCGCCCCGAAATAGCCATCCGGCTTCGCCAGAACCGGGCTCGCCAAAAAGCTGTTGTAGAGCGTGATCCCCAGTGGGAGCACGAGAAACAGGGTGAGAAAGGCCAGCGCGGGCAAAAGCAGAAGCCGTGCCTGCCCGGTGCCCCAGGTGCCCGAGCGGCGGCGGCGCCACCTCCGGCCCGAAGGCTTGGAGATGGCGGACGCCAGCTTGGCTGTCGATTCAGTCATGCTCAGTCATGACCAGTCACAGCGGTATCCCGCCCGCACTGAATCCTACGACCAGTTTGGCAGGACCTTGGTCTTCAGCATCTCGCTGATGGCCACCCGCTTCTTGTCGATCGAGCGACCGTCGAAGAAACGGATGTTCTTCAGCCGGTCTCCATAGGTCGACCGCGCGGCCACTGCCGGCTTCAGCTTGACCTTCTTGTTGGTCGGTCCCTGATAGGTCTTGTTGGCGATAGCTTCCTGTACGCCCGGATCGAGCATCGCATTGAGGAAGGCCTCAGCCAGCCCCTTGTTCTTCGACGCTTTCGGGATGCTGAGGTGCTGGTAGGTCGCGAAGCCCTTGTCGGTGGGATTGTTCCAGGCGACCGGGTAGCCCTTGTCCTTCATGCCCTCGATATAATAATCGAAATCTGCCGCGACGTGGACATCACCCGACTTCAGCAACGGTGCCCAGGCGGTCCAGAAGTAGCTGAGCTTTTTCGGCTTCAACTTCGAAAGCTGCGCCAGACCCGGTGCCAGGTTAGATGCACTCCCACCGCCAAGTTCCGCAGACCGAATCAACAATGCCGGCATCAGGCTGTGGAACAGCGCGGGCAGCGCCAGTTTGGAGCGAATGTCCTTCCGCCACATGTCGGCCCATTTCGTGGGTGGGTTCTTGACGAGACCGGTGTGGTAGGCCAGGCCGAACGTGATCAGGCCATAGCCCACACCGAATCCATCGGTCGGCGTCGCCCAGTCATGGAGATCGGCCATGTTTGGGATATTGCCCTTGTTGACCTCGGCAAACAGTCCGGTACGCATGCCGTTGTAGACTGGTTCGTCCGTCGAAAAGAATACGTCAACGGTCGAGAGGCCCTTCTGGGCGCGGATCTTGTTGTATCGCGCCCCCATGCTGCCGATGTCAAAAACCAACTTCGCCTTATGCTCTTTCTCAAATTTCGGCAGCACAAAGCTTTTGATGGCTTTCTCGGTGTCACCGCCCCAGGTCGAAATCGTCAGGGTACGGGTTTGACCCAATACAATTGACGGTGCGGCGAACGCACCCGCGCCGGCGCCGATAACGCCCGCAGCACCGGTCTTTAGAAAACTCCGTCTGGTTTTATTGGTCGCCATGGCTGTTCCCTCTCAACTGGCGGTCTATGCCGCATGTGATGGCTCTGGAATTGGACCAAATCCTTCCAGTGCCCGGTTCAATAATCGACGTCAAAGAAACTCGCGATTTTCTCCTCTGGCACTGCATAGGGCAGATCCACAGGCTGCATCTCCAGCTCAAGTTCTCCGGAGTCTTTCTGCCGGCCAACCAGATGTTTCAGCCAGTTCGTATTATCGGTGACGGGATAATCCTCACGATAGAATCCACCCCGACTTTCCTTGCGGTGCAGCGAAAACTGGACCTGCATCTGGAGCGCTTTCACCATATCGACTGCATCGAGCGCGTCTACCCAATCATAGTTGAACTGATGGGTGTCGGTATTCATCCGCATGCGCGGAAGATCCTCCGCCTCGATGCGATCCAGTTCGGCCTGTGCCGTGCGCATCGACGCCTCGGTCTTGATGTAGTTCATATGATCCCACATCGCGCGTCGAATGCGTTTTTTCACCTGACCCGGAAGCAGGCCATCCCGGGGCTCTTTTCGCAACATGCCAAAGACCCGTGCTTCTTCATCGGCCACCTTCGAGCCGTCGAGTTCAGGCAGGGCGTCATTGGCGGCAACCCGCTGCTCTGCGGTCCTGGCCGCGGTCAGGCCCTCAAACATCGAATTCGCGAGGCCGCCGGTCACAAGTGCCGCGACCGAACCTGCCGCAAGCAAACCGTCAACATCCGTCTCCATCGTCAGGCCATTAACCCGGACACCGCCGACATTCATGTGCCAGGTGACGGCGTTTTCGTACATCTCTTCGCCAAGGTCGATATCGATCTTTTTGGCGAACTGAGTCTGGTAGATGTATTTCTCCAGGCTCTGGCGCTCCACATGGGTGAAGTTCGAAAAAAAGCCGCCATCCAGGCTTGCCCGTCCGGCGGCGACCTCCTTCGCCAGGTATTTGAGCTGCATGATGTAAGGCACTGGGTTTTCCGGCATCCAGTTGCTGTCGAAGAACATATCGCCATTCTTGTTGAAGAGCTGGCTTCGATGCTCCGTGCCCGGCAACGGGTTTGGATATAGATGCAGGCGCATCCACGACGCCGGATAGGCAACGTCGGATGCGTGATGCCACTGCATCTCAATGTTCTGGACCTTGGCGCCCGCCTCATAGGCCAGGACCCAACCACTTGCAGATCCGTCCCGGGTGCCAGTCGACCGCAGCGACATGTAGTTGGAATGGCCCGTCGCCAGAATGACCGATTTCGCACGGATCCCGTAAAAGCGGCCGTTTACGAAATCGAGTGCTGTGGCGCCAACGACCTGATCCCCTTGTGTCATCAGGCGGGTTGCGGTGGTCTGTTCAAGCACCCTGATATTTGTGCCGAAGATCAGCTTGCGCATCATGTCCATGACGACCGTGCCGGACATGCCCATTTGTACCGCCCAGGCTTGGGTCCGCCGCGGAAGATCGGTAACGATCTCGCCATCATCCTTGCGAAGCAGATAGATCCCCCTCGACTCGATCCAGTCGAAGAACTCGCTCTGGCTCCACGCAGACGCGTTTCGCATATATTCCTGATCACCCAGATAGTGGGTGTATTTGGCCAAGAACGCCATCGTCCGCTTGACCCGGAGCGCTTCCTCTCCGTCTGCCGCCTGGGCCGGCGCGGCGCCATCCTCGTCTTTTGGCGGCGCGAAATAATTCAGGTTGCCGGCGAAAATCGAACAGCCGCTTTTGCCCAGCAACCCTTTGACCACCATGGTGACCGACAGGCCCGCCTGACTGGCGTCATATGCCGCCCTGGCGCCAGCAACCCCACCGCCAATCACCAGAACATCGGTTTCCAGGGGGATCACGTTGCTCATGAACCTTGCCCCGCTTTATGTCCCTTATCGGCTGAGCCCCCGACCAGCGATGCGTACAAAATTTCCGCTGGATGGCGCGCGACGCGGCTTGTTCCGGATTTGATTTGCTGCCGACAGCTTACACCTGCCGCCGCAATTTCAGTGGACGGTAACGCGGCACGCACAGCCGGCAGTAACGTCACTTCCGCCGCCTCGATGGAGCGATCATAGTGCTCACATTCGTAGCCGTTTGACCCAGCCATGCCGCAACAGGTCGTCGGAATTTCCGCGACCCGTTGCGCGCCAGTGAGTCCCAGGGCCTCGATCGCAGGGCCGGTGCCAATCATCGTCTTCTGGTGACAGTGGCCGTGAAGCAGAATCTCGTCCGGAGGATTCGACGGCGAAAGCTTGAACCGTCCCGCCCGCGCTTCCCCGGCGATGAATTCCTCGAAGGTCAGGACATGACCAGCGACCAGGCGGGCGTCTTCAGTGGCGATGAGGCCTGGATAATCATTGCGGATGGTCAAAACGCAACTGGGCTCAAGCCCAACAATCGGCACCCCCTGCCGGGCGATCGGCGCGAGCAGTTGCACATTATGCGCCGCCACCACGCGGGCCTTTTCCTCATTGCCTTCAGAGAGCATCGGCCGGCCGCAACATTTTCGACCATCGGCCAAACTGACCCTGTAGCCCGCGGCCTCCAATAACCCGGTCGCCGCCTGCCCGACCTCAGGTTCGAAGTAGGTGACAAAGGTATCGTGGAACAGGACGACCTCAGTGCCTTCAGATGGGCCGGAATCACGCTTTGCGAACCAGCGGTCGAACGGCACTTTGGCGAACTTCGGCAACGCGCGGCGGCGGTCAATCTGCAACACTTTTTCAATGATACGCCGCATCAGGCGGGAGCCGCCGGCCCAATTCGCCAGCGATGCAAAGCGGCTGCCGCGCCGCGCCACACTATGGATATCTGCAAAGAACCTGGAGCGACGCGTCGGCCGCCCCTTTGGCTTGGCCCGGCGCTTTAGGCCCTCAATCGCGGTGTCGAAAATGCTGATCTCGGCCGGGCAGACACGGGTACATTGCAGGCAGCCGACGCAATGGTCGAGGCCGCCTATATCCCTCGCGGCGGCGCCCCGATCGCCACCATCGCGGGGATCCAGGGCGAATTTCGCCAACTGGACCATGGGCGCCGGTCCCATGAACATATCGCCGTTCGCCGGGCAGGCAGACACGCACAGCATGCACTCAATGCAGTGCATGTTTTCAGCCGCGGACTCGAGCTGAGCGCCGGTGATGTCTTCCGGAAATCCGCTGTAGGCATCCCGTCGTTCAAACAACGGGCCGAGTTTCTGGACATCCTCGAAATAGCGCGAACGATCAATCACCAGGTCGCGAATTACAGGGAAGCCCGCCAACGGGCTCAACGTCATCTCAGCTTGAACAGGTTCCCAGCACCCCAAGGTCTGGCGGCCATTCACCATGACACCGCACATGCCGCACTTCTTGACGCCGCAAAACCACTGATAGGACAGGCTTTCGCCTAGTTCCTCGACCACATAGTCGAGCGCTTCAAGGACGCGCATCTCCTTGGTGTACGGCACTGTATAGGTTTCGAACTGGGGTTCGGAATCCCGACTGGGGTCGAATTTCTCGACCGTCAACTTGATCGGATCTCCGATCTGAATCGGTTCGGCCGCTACCTCCGATGACTGGCTCACGGTTGCCCTCTCAGTCCCCTGTCAGACAATAGGGCGGTCGAAACTGCCGAACCGATTATATCGTCAGACACACATTTCAGAATCGCAACTCATCGGCAGGCCCGCAGGTGAGCCGATGCGAAACGAAACTCGACAAATTATCGCACGGGGGACCGATGCTCCATAGAAGTAAAAATCACACAAAGCGCTGCAAAAAAGGCATCAGTGGATAGTTGAGAAATAGGCGGCCAACTTGCCCGCGGCATGTTCGATGAAGACCTGCGATGGCACCGGCAATATTCGGGTACTGCTGCCAATCACGGCGAATCGGTCGCTTTCAAGATCTGCATCGCGAAGCCTTTTGAAGACCAGATGCCCTTGGGAAAGCTCCGGATCCAGACCGATGACGGTTTGAAAGGAAATTCCCGCGCCGCGGACGACCAGGGATTTGACAATCGACAGAGAATCCGCCTCAAGACATATTCGTGGGTTCGCTGCATGACCCGACAAATAGGTGTCGATAATGTCACGAATCGAAAGGGTCGGGCTGGGCAATATCAGGTCGTGCACCAGGCATTGTGCGAGGGAAAGCCGCTTCTTTTCCGCCAACGGATGCCCGGCTGCCATGATGGCGCCCAACGGTAAATCGATGCCAAAAAACTCGCGCAAGTGAGACCGGCCACCAGGGTCGAATGAAAAGCCGAGGTCGACATCACCGCGGGTGACAAGGTCCGCGACGGTGACAGAATTTGTCGTGACAATATCGAAATCAATCCCGGGATAGGTCTCCCTGAAATCGGCGACCACGTTGGACAGCAGGGTCGTGCCGACGCTCGCCACCGTAGCGATTGCGATACGCCCTGAGCGAAGCCCCTTGAGCGCGTCGATGTCGGATCGCACGTGGTCGAGATCCCTGATGGTGCGACGCACGTGGGTCAACAGGATTTCGCCGGCGTTGGATAGCCTGACGCCTTTGGCCAGACGCTCGAACAAGGGCGTCCCGAACTCCGCCTCGAGCGCCAGGATCTGGCGATTTACGGATGACGACGAGACATTGAGCATTCGCGCCGCCCGGCGGATACTTCCCTGTTCCGCGACCGCATCAAAATATTTCAATGCGGAAGAATGAAGCGACATCGCCCCCACCTCCCGAGCCAATCAATTACAGCTCCATCGATATCCCACCAACGCCGCCGCCGCCAGCCGTCGGATTTCGTCAGCCGGTGAGGTGTGAGGCAGGCGAGACTAAAAGGGCATCGTCAGGCCAAGACAGCCAGTGCAAACATAGCCGGATCAGCCTGGTATCCTAGGCAGCCAGTTGCCGCCACTCAGCCCTTGCGACTGAGCCATCATTTTTAAATATGTCACGGCGGATTAGATGGCGCTGCAAATTGAAATGGTGATGGGTCGAGGCGTGGGCGGCGGCGTCCATTCCGGTCTTACTTGCGGACGTTGTGTCATGCCTAAACTTGCCAAAAAAATCTCTGACACACTCTGGCACGGCCAAAACACAGCATCGCCGATGACCCCCGTTTTTCTACCTGTTTTGCAGGGATCTGGCGGAGAGGGGGGGATTCGAACCCCCGCTACCCTATCGGGTAGACGGGTTAGCAACCCGCTGCATTACCACTCTGCCACCTCTCCAAACCGGGGCAACTTCTAATCACCGGCTCGGGCGATGGCAAGCGCAACTTCGCCGCGCGCACCGGGCGCAGGGATGGCTTTTTGGTCGATAAATTGGAAGGGCCGCGGACCGAATCTAGGACTGGTCGAACTGCTCCATCCAGGCACGGTAGGCCATGCGCATATCCGCATATGCCTCTTCCGCTTCCGGGCTCGCGGCCAGGGCGGGGTCCTTTGAGAGCTTCTGGTATTTGCTGCGGGAATCCACCAACTCCACCCATCTTTCCGCCAGTTCGATAGCCTGGTTGGGGCGGCGGCGGGAGTGTTGACGCAGGCTCACTTCCTCGGCCAGCACAAGGGCTTCCCACAGTTTTTGCGCCAGCTCTATCTCTTCAAGCACATAGGCGTGGTTGAAAGCAGCCAGCACCTTATCGGTAATCCGGCGGCTATAGCGCGGCTGACCCAGCTCCAGCATCGAGGTGTTGTTGGAGCTGTCTGAAAACAGTTCAGACGCCATCAGAACGTTGGTTTGGGTCTGTGTTTCCATTGCAAAGATCCTGCAATCGTCAGGCCGGACTCACCGGCCTTCAGGCAACTATGGCGGGCATTTCCATCCCGGTTGCCAACAACAATGGCGATGGATGTTTGAAATTCGGTTAATGGCCAGCACGGTTTCTCCGCGCCCGTTAACCGCCCGGCAACGGATCCTTTACCAAATTTCAAGGGCCTTTCATTCACCATGCGGGTTGGGAGAGCGGCCGCCCGCCAATTGGACGACCGCACACACACTGGAGGAAACAATGGCTACATCGCTTTCAAAACAGTCGATCGAGACCCTCATTGACCTGGTCGAGATCAAGCTCGGCTGCATGGAAATCTTCGACCGTGACGACCGCCGCGCCGTGCGCGACCTGCAGGGTTGCCTGAAGGAACTGAGCCTTCTGTCGGGCCGCTCGATGGTGCGCCGTGCATTGCCGACCCCGGAAGCAATGGCGCTCGCCTAGCCGCTGCCACCAATCAACGAGGCGCCCTGAGCATCTGGAACGCACCGCGGGGGTGGTCCGATGATGCAGCCCGTTGCTGGTCCGGCATTTATGCGGACGCGGTGTCTTCTGCGGTACCTCGCTGCCTGATATGATCCCTTCTGCATCCGCGACCCTTATCGGCGTGGCGGTCAGTTGGCAGGGGGGACAATGGAACGCCTTGAGCAATTGCGCGACCAGGTGCGCGCCGGACTAATGGGCCTCGACGGCATCCAGGCCGTCGTCGCCGGCAATACAGACCCGTCCTTTTATCGGCGATATCTGGAAAATGCCTGGCATTATGCACAGCACAGCTCGGTCGTCATCGGACTGGCCGGCAGCCGCTGCGTAAATTCCCACCCTGCCCTCGCCGAATATCTGCTGCATCATGCCCTCGAAGAACTCGGCCACGACGAATGGGCGCTGCAAGACCTTGCCGCCTTGGGCGCGGACATGGCGGCAGTCCATGCCTCCCGGCCAGTGCCTGCCTGCGCCGCCATGATCGGGTTTGAATATTACACCGCCGGTCATGCCAATCCGGCCGGTCTGTTCGGCTGGCTTTATGTGCTGGAGGCCATGGGCGATGACCTGGGCCATCTGGTGTCGGAAAAAGTGGCGGCGAGCCTGTCGCTCCCTGATGGTGTCAACTTCCTCGCCGGCCACGGCGAAGCGGACGAAGACCACACCCGCGAAATTATCAAGCAGATCAAGACCAACATACCGGCAGCGGACATGCCTGACGTGATCCACGTCGCCGAAGTTGTGGCCGATCTCTATGTCCGGATGTTCCAGGAAATCGGGGACGGGAAATGAGCAAACTTGTGGCCCGGTTGGTCGAGCCGGGCGCCGAAACAGACGCCCTCATGCGCCTCCGTTACGAGGTTTATGTGGAAGAATTCGGCATGACCGCGGAAGGCGACCACGACGCGCGTCAACTACGCGACGAGTGGGATGATCATGCGCACAATTATGCGCTGTTTGACGGCGACGAGATCGTCGGCTCGCTGCGGGCCATGGTGATTTCCGAATTGCCCAATCCCAACGAGCTGATGGCGAAGTTCGAATTGCGCCCAGCCATCGAAAAGTTTGGCGCGGAGGGCATCGTCACCACCGGCCGATTTATTCTGTCACCCCGCCATCGGCTGGGGACAGGTATCTTCCGCCTGATGCAGGAAGTGTTTCGCGACGCCGTCGGCCGCGGCGTGCGCGTGAACTATGGCGATTGCAGTCCGCACCTGCTGCCTTTCTACGAACAGATGGGCTATCGCCGCTATACCGCCGGCTATAATGACACCGCTTACGGCTTCAAACTGCCGATCATGATGGTGTTGCGCGACCGGGATTATCTGAAGACGGCCCGTTCACCCCTGCTGCGGCTGGTTGATGAGTCGGCGGACGATCCAGAGGCGCGCGGGTGGTTCACCCAGAACTATCCTCTCTATGTATCGCCGCCCACGGCCAGCTTCATGGCCGAGGATACATTTTTGGAGTTCCTGGCCGACCGCATTGCCGGCGACCCGGCGCACCATATGACGCTCCTCACCGGCCTCGAGCCGCAGGAGCAACAGAAGTTCCTTGGTAGCGCGACCACCTTGCGGGTCAATCCCGGCGACCGGATCGTCGGCCGGGGGGAGCGGGACAACACACTCTACGCGGTCATGTCCGGTATCGCGGAAGTGGCCAATCCTGGCGAGGGGCCGCCGCTCGCGGTCTTCGGATCGGGCGACACCTTTGGCGAAATCGGCTTTCTGGCGGGCGTACCACGTACAGCCGATGTGATTGCGCGGACCCACGGCGAAATTCTGGTGCTGTCGGGCGAGTTCCTGGAGAAATTTCTCAGGCAGGAACCTGTGATTGCCTCAAAGATCCTGCTCAACCTCAGCCGGGAACTGGCCGGACGTCTCGCCGAAATGAACGTACGGGACCAACCCGGCAACTGAGCCGTCAGATGAACGGGTCGTAGGCCCACTGCAACAATCCCTGCCGTTGCCGGGGCCGGCAGGCGATGTCTGCCGGCATACAGTTCTTGCGGACCTGCGCCGCATGGCGGGCAAAGGCGCGCCAGCGTTTGATCTGAATTGCGTCGATGTCAGGCAACCGGCGGCCGAGCCAGTAGCGGCAGTACCATTGGAACCAGCCACGCGGGTCGGGGCCGTAGATCCAGCCCTTTTCTCGCCAATAGCTGAGCGGCTTGCGACTCTTGATGCCAAAATAGTTGACCTTGGGATCGGGCTCGTCGCTGAGCTTCGCCTTCGCGTACCAACTCGCTGGAAATTCCTCTCGGCAGTCATTCAGATATTTGCCCTCGAAAACGCCCATTTCGAGCATCTTCTGCGGCGAGGCATGCGGCGTAAATCCTGCATCGAACTCTTTGCCCGGAGGCGCCGACAGCACATAGCGGTAGTCCCGCTGCATGCTGTCGTTCACCTCAAGCGTCTCGCCAATCCGCGGCATTGTTGGTCCTCCCTAACGGGGTTTTCTACGGAGCACCGGGCAGATTGGATTGCCGGGGATCAATCCCTTGGCGGTTGCACAAGTCCCCGCTGCACTGCTGGACGCGCCTCGCAGCGGGCAACATAGGCCATCGTGTTGGGGTAGCTATCGAGGCCGAGGTCATCGGCCCCCTCGTAGAACCCGCCCAGGACCCGAATCCAGGGGAAGGTGGCGATATCCGCGATGGTGAAGTCGCCCATTATATAATCGCGATCCTCCAGCCGGGCCTCAATCACCTTCAACAGGCGCTGGGTTTCGGCCCGGTAGCGGTCCACGGAATAGCTCTCGGTTACCTTGTCCGCTGCGAATTTGAAGAAATGACCGTATTGGCCGAACATCGGCCCGACGCCGCCCATCTGGAACATCAGCCACTGGATCGTCTCGTAACGCGCGGCAGGATCTGCCGGCATCAGCTTGCCGGACTTTTCCGCCAGGTAAATCAGGATCGCGCCGCTTTCAAACAGCGGCAGCGGTTTGCCACCGGGCCCGTCCGGATCGATGATCGCAGGGATCTTGTTGTTGGGATTGAGCGACATGAACTCAGGCGTCATCTGGTCGTCCGTGCCGAAGGAGACCAGATGCGGCTCGTAGGACAGTTCCATTTCCTCAAGCGCGATCGACGCCTTGACCCCGTTGGGTGTGGGCAACGAATAGAGCTGGATACGGTCCGGGTGCTGCGCCGGCCACCGGTTGGTGATCATGAAACTGGACAGATCGGCCACGTGATATTCCTCCTTGCAGGACAAAATCGAAAATATGAGGTCAGCGAACATGGGGTCGCGGGCCGGGAAAGTCCACTTGGCGGCACCGCCCCGCGTTGGCATGGTAGGTAACACCTTATCAGGGAGTGCGGCATGAGCTTGAAAAAGGCCGAGTTCACCTTCGACACGGCACAGGATTTTATCGGCGATGAAATCGCCGTCAGCGACTGGTTCGACGTGACCCAGGAATGGATCAACCGTTTCGGGGACGCGACCCAGGACACCTACTGGATTCATACGGACCCTGCTCGAGCGGCCCAGGAAAGCCCCTACAAGAACACAATCGCACATGGGTTCGGCACCCTTTCCATGCTGACCCACTTCTCCTACGAGGTCGAACTGTGGCCGGCTGGGGTGGCGATGGGGGTCAACTACGGCCTCAACCGGGTGCGCTGGATCGCGGAGGCGCCCGTGAACAGCCGTATCCGTGGCCGCTTCACCCTGAAGGCGTTCGAGCCTCATTCCTCTGGCGGATTTGTCATGACCACCGATGCAACTATCGATGTGGAGGGCCGCGAGAAGCCGACGATGGTGGCGGAATGGCTCGGCATGTTTTACCCGGAAGAGAAGGTCGCCTGACTGCACGGTGGTTACCCGGGCAATGGCTGACCGTCCAGAATTGGAAGGTATCCCCCATCTGGGAGCGCTGATCGAGCAGGCGGCCCGCCTATGGGACGACGCCCCTTGCCTGCATTTCGATGAAACAGGCGAGACAATTACCTTCGCCGATCTCGACCGGCGCACGGCGGCCGTTGCCCGATGGCTTCGCAATCAGGGCATTGAAACAGGCGACCGGGTGGCGGTGATGGTACGAAACCGGCCGGCCTTTCCCATTCTGTGGCTGGGCATCGCGCGGGCGGGCGCAGCCATGGTGCCCATGAATGTGGGATACCGATCGGACGACGCTCACTACATCCTCAGTCACAGCGAAGCCCGGTTGGTTCTGGCACAGTCCGAGTTCAAGCCGCTGTTGGACACGGTAACGGCCCGTGACGATGTTCCTGCGTTCGTTAAAGTCGTTGGTCACGGCCATCTGGCTGATCTGGATCCCTTCGATGGCGCCGCAGAATTGCCTACGCTCGAAGCAACGACCCTGGCCAACATCCAGTACACCTCTGGCACCACGGGATTTCCGAAAGGCTGCATGCTGCCTCACGGCTACTGGTTGGCCATGGGGCGGCGGGTCTGGCTGGACGGTGCACCCTATCTGGAACCGGGCCAGGTGGTGCTGACGGCGCAGCCTTTTTTCTACATTGACCCGCAATGGAACGTGATGACTGTACTGCTATCCGGCGCAAAGCTGGTGGTTCTCGACGGCTTTCACCCGTCATCCATGTGGCAGAAAATCCGCGACTACGGCGTCACCTTCTTCTACTGCCTCGGCTCGATGCCGACGCTGCTGCTTAAAATGCCGCCAGACCCAGGTGACAAAAACCACATGGTTCGCCGGGTCATGTGCTCGGCAATTCCGCCGAACATCCACGCAGCCCTGGAAGAACGTTGGGGCACACCCTGGATCGAAGCATTCGGTATGACGGAATCCGGGGCGGATATCGCCGTCACTGCCGATGAACACACCGACCTGGTCGGGACAGGATGCATTGGCCGCCCCATGCACGGGCGCCGGGCAGACGTACTCGACCATAACGATCAGCCCGCGCCGGTGGGTGACGTCGGTGAGCTGGTGGTGGGTGGCACGTGGCTGATGGACGGCTACTTCAAAAACCCGGAAGCAACGGCTGAAACCCTGCGCGACGGCTGGCTTTACACCGGCGACCTCGCACGCAGGGACGAGGAAGGTCGATTTTATTATGTAGGCCGCAAGAAGGACATGATCCGCCGCGCTGGGGAAAATATCGCCGCCGCCGAAGTCGAACAGGTGATCGAAGGACATGCCGCGATCGGAAGCGCCGCCTGCGTCCCGGTGCCAGATGACATCCGCGGTGAAGAAATCAAAGTCTACCTGGTCGCGAGCAATGCAACAGAGAAACCGGACCCGGCCGAGCTTGTGGAATGGTGCGGCGCCCGCCTTGCAAATTTCAAAGTGCCACGTTACTGGGCGTTTATCGACAGCCTGCCCCGCACACCGTCAGAACGGGTCGCCAAACAGGTGCTGATCGCCAATAGCGATGATCTGACCGCCAACAGCTATGACCGGGTAGAAGATATCTGGCGCTAGGCAGTGCCCGCGTCACGACTGACAGGTGATTGGAATGGCTAGTCCGGACGGACCAAGCCCTTTTCGCGGCGGGCCAGCCACCAGCCATACTGGTCAGGCCAATCCTCGAAACCGGGATCAGCATCCAGCGCATAGGCGGCGTGCCGGGGCCAGAAGGGGTCGTAAAGCGCTTCGCGGGCGATCGCGATCAGATCCGCCTGACCGGCTTCAAGAATAGCTTCCGCCTGCTTTGGCGTCAGGATCAGTCCCACAGCCATGGTCGCGATGTCTGCGTCCCGGCGTATCGCTTCGGCAAAGGGCACTTGGAATCCGGGCTCCCGGGGAATCCGTAACGCTGTCGCCGACCCGCCGATACCACCCGACGAGCAGTCCACCACATCAATGCCCCGAGCCTTGAGTTCGTGGGCGAACGCCACCGAATCTTCCAGCTGCCAGCCACCCTCCTCCACCGAATCGGTGCTGGAGATACGGTAGAAAAGCGGTTTGTCCGCCGGCCACGCCTCTCGCACCGCCGCGGCGACCTCGAGGGGGAAGCGCATGCGGTTGACCCGGTCGCCACCGAAATCATCGGTGCGGAAATTGGAAATCGGCGACAGGAAGGAGTGCAGCAGATAGCCATGGGCTCCGTGAACTTCCAGTACCTCAAATCCCGCCTCATGGGACCGACGGGCGGCGTCCACAAAGCGGCTCTTGATCTCCGCCATCTCCGCAGGCGTCAGCTCTGCCGGCATCAACCAGCCATCTGCCGTGGGCACAGAGCTGGGCGCCACCACTTCCCAGGGCAGTTCCCCCCGTGAGGCGTCACTGCCGTCCATGGGGCCATTGCCGTCCCAGGGGCGCTGTATGCTGGCTTTCCGCCCGGCATGGGCAATCTGGATTGCGGGCGCGGCACCCTGGTCCTTGATGAAGCGGATTATGGGCTTGAGGGCATCCCGGTGCGCATCCGACCAGATGCCCAGATCCCCATAGCTGATGCGGCCGCGCGGTTCGACGGCTGCCGCCTCGAAGAAGATGCAGGCCGCACCGCCGATGGCGAAGCCGCTGTGATGGGCGAAGTGCCAATCCGTCGCCAAGCCGTCCTCCGCCGAGTACTGGCACATCGGCGCGATAACGATACGATTTTTGAAGGTTACGCCGCGCACCGTGAGCGGCTGGAACAGACGCGCTTCAACGGTGGCCGCCAGCGAAGAATCGGGCATTAACCAGCTCCAAGATTAAGGGATTGTCCACAAGGACCGTATACGCTTTGTAGGAAGCATAAACCAAAGACGCAACTGTCAGAGGAAACGCGTTGTCCGAAGACGCAAAAAACACCGGCCAGCCCGCCGGCCTGGATCGCTATTCGCTCAGCCGTGAAATCAGCGGCCGGGGCGTGGGCACCGTCTATGAAGCGGTGGATCTGGAGAACGGCGAACCCGTGGTGCTGAAAGCCTATCAGCCGGCCTTCGCCACCCAGGATGACCAGGGCTGGCAGGCCGCTGGCCGCAGCGACTTTGTCGAAGCTTACGAATTTGGACTACGCCAGTTCATGCGCGAGGCCGACTGCCTGAGCCGCTGCAACCATCACAGCATTATCAATTTGCGTAGCAGCTTTGAGGAACGCGGCGGCGGATTCTGGGTCATGGACCTGGCCGGCGGCGAGACCCTGGCAGACAGGATCGATGCCCCCTCCCATCCCGATGAGGCCGAAATCCGCGCCATGTTGCTACCGCTCCTGGGCGCCCTGGGTGATTTGCACGACAATGGCTCCCTGCACCTCAATCTGCGCCCGCAGAATGTCGCCTTCGACCCCGGCGGCCAGCCAATTCTGGTTGGCTTCGCCATGGCCCGCACGGCGCTTTATCGTCGGCTCGGCAACGAAGTGACCCGAATGCCGCCCAGTACCTACGCCGCGCTTGAGCTTTCGACCTTGTCGGAGCCCGCAGACCCTGCCTCCGATATCTACGGCCTGGCCGGGCTGCTCTATCATGTGGTGACCGGCGAAGCGCCCCTGCACGCGACTGCACGTGCGCGCCACGGCAATATGCCCAGCGTTTTTGAGTCCGCCGGCGGCGCCTATAGCGAGCAGCTGTTGAAATTCATCAGCGCAGGCCTGGAACTGCACATCGACGACCGCCCCGCATCCATGAATGAATGGGGCAACCTGCTGCTCGCGACGGGATAGGGTTACTTGCGGCGCTTGCTGACCAGCAGGCGCTCAAACTCCACATCCGGGTCCGACATGAAGGTGAGCAGCGATGTGCCCGTCCATTGATGGCCGCGCGGGTCCGGAAATCCGCTGCGGTTAAGGGCAACGGCAATTTCCTCGTTCTGGACCACACCATCCGCTTTCAGCCGGTCTATCTCCGCCAGCGTCTCGCGGATCAGTTCCTGCATTGGCTGCGGTTTGTTGCGGCGGGTTTCGGTCATCGGCCTTTTGCCCTGTTCGCTCGTGTCGTGTGCCAGCTTGGTGCCAGTCGGGTGCCAGTCAGGTACTAGTCGCCGGCCAGAAAACGCGTCATCTGCCAGCGGCCGCCCATCTTGCGGAATACAGCCCGATAGCCAACCGGCTGATGATAGTCGGTGGGGCGTATCCAGCCGAGACGACCCTTACCGAGCCTGATCGACTGCCACAAGCGTTTTGACCGATTATTTGGCAAGCGGCGAAGGATCGTCGGCTTGCCCAACCGCACAATGCGATAGCTGAGACGCGTCAGCACCTTGCTGTAGCGATTCGGGTAGGCATGCACGGGAACGTTCGCGCGGATGATGAAGGCGGTCTCGAAAGCGTCCCAGCCGGCAGTGGGATCCTTGATCTTTCGCCCCTGCCGCTTGGCTTGGGCAATCAGCGTGCCATAGGCTTCCACATAGGGCGCCAGAAAGGACAGTCCGCGCTTGTCGCGCACAAATGCGCCGCCCAGCCGCAGCACGCGCAACAGCGCGCGGCGATAGTCGGCAGCTTCCTCTTTCATCCCGGGGCCATGGATATGCTTGTCCCCCATCAAATTCTTGCGGAAGTTGGCGCGGCCGTTGGCGCCGCCAAATCCAAGCATGATGCGGGGCGAAGCTTGGGCGATCACATATTTGATATCACCGCGCTTGAGCGCCGCGATTAGCGCAGTCCGGAATTTGAGGAAAGACGCATCGCGGCTGGCCCGGTCAAAGGGGCGCAGGGTCTGCGCCGATGCGGCTGAAATACCCAGACCCGCCAGAAGCAGGCCGGCAGCGCACATGTGCCGGAGTGAATTCATGCATTGCTCCTCAATGAATACCGCGGACAGATTAGCCCGCCGCCTGCACAGTTTCTTTCAGGCCATAGAGGCCGCGATCCGTCACCACATAGTCCACGCGCCGGTCGAGTAGCGCCTGCAGGCATTCTTCCGGTCGGTTGACGATGGGCTCCTCGTGCACATTGAAGCTGGTATTGACCAGTGCAGGCAGACCAGTGCACGCTTTGAAGGCAGCCAGAACATCGTAGTAGGTCGGGTTCGCGTCCCGGCGAATGGTTTGTGGCCGGGCGGTGCCGTCCACATGGACCACTGCCGGGATGCGTTCCCGCCACCCGTCCCGGACGCCACAGGTTATGGTCATGAAACGGGCGGCATAATTGTTTACGGAACCAAGGTCGAAAACCGTGTCCGCATCTTCTTCGGCGATGACAGGCGCGAAGGGCATGAATTCGGTGCGCGCCAGGCGTGTATTAAGCCGGTCGTTGACGCCCGCGTCGGCGGGGGAAGCCATAATCGTGCGGGCGCCCAGCGCGCGCGGGCCATATTCCATACCCTGGCTGAAGATCGCGACGATGGCGCCGTCTTCCAGCAGCCGCGCGCTTTCTACGACCTGATCGCCTTCAACCGTCTGAACATCAGCATTGCCGGAAAGGCAGGTATCGATACCCTCGCCATAGTCTCGGCCATAGGAGAGCGCGTCGAGCCGCCAGCGGTTCTCCAGCCAGACGTCGAGCCCATCCCGCTCGAGCAGAAAGCGGAGGGCGCCGCCGGCGGCCAGCCCCGCATCGCTCATGGCCGGATAGATAAAAATCTCGTCTACCGGCAGTTCTTCCGCCAAGCGCTGGTTCAGGCGCACATTGGCGAAGACGCCGCCGGAAACGCCCAGGTGCCGGCTGCCGGATTTCTCCAGCAGGCGGCCGACGGAGACCAGCATGGTCTCCTCCAGAAAATGCTGGATCGACGCGGCCACCGTCTCTCGTCCGTGCCCCTCGAACAGCGTCAACAGCTCTTCCCGCATGGTCCGCCGGTCCGGGAAATCAGTCAGCACCTGGCCCTGGTCGGTGACGCTGAAATGCGCCGCAATCAGATCCGCGATATCCGGCTCACCCCAGGCTGCCAGCCCGGTCAGCTTGCCTTCGTGACGATTGGGCGTAAAACCGAGTGCACGTGTGGCCATGGCGTAGGCGACGCCGACACTGTCCGCCCGCTCCGGCGTGAGAAACGCCTCGTCGCCGCCATAGAGCGTGTCGATGACGCCCCCCTGGCCATTGGCGCGGAACAGCCGATGGCTATACTGGACATTGTCGCCGCCGCCGTCCGCCGTGTAGAGCAGCGCGTCGTCCCAGTCCGTGTGAAACAGGCAGGGCAGTGCGTGCGCCTCATGGTGATTGAAGAAGCGCAGCGTGGCGTCGGCGCGAAACCCTTCATCTGCCAGAAACTTCTCGGCGCGGAACATCGGCGCTGACTCGCTGCGCCCGTAGCGCACCATCTCCCGCTCCATGGACTTGTGCTTCTCCCGGCCGACCGCACGGCGCAGCTTGTCCTCCAACGCCCGGTCCCATGGCAGGTGCGAATAATACTGGGCTGGATAATTGCCGCGACCGAGCATGACCACGTCCACATCTTTCCGTGTGACGCCGGCGATCGAGAGACATTCGTCAATTGCCTCCTGCGGAATCCGCCCGCCGTCAGTCTTGATGCGCGTCATCCGCTCAAGCTGCACGGCAGCCACCATCCGGTAGTCGTCGAACAGCGCGGCATTGGCATCATGCCCACCGGTAAAGATACCGAGGATCAGCATGGGCGCGCTGCCAGAAGCACCGTTCGCCCTCGCCCAATGCGGGACTTACACCGAATTTTCCCGAACGCGTTCACTCCGCCAGCTTCTTCGCCAGCAGTTGATTGACGACCGCCGGGTTGGCCTTGCCGCCGCTGGCCTTCATCACCTGGCCGACGAACCAGCCGGCGACCTTGGGCGTTTCCTTGGCCTGGGCGACCTGGTCGGGATTGTCGGCGATGATCTGATCGAGGATCGCCTCGATCTCGCCGGTGTCGGTGATTTGCGTCAGGCCCTTCTCTTCCACCAGGGCGTCCGCGTCCTTGCCGGTGGCGAACATGTCGTCGAGCACATCCTTGGCGATGCGGCCGGAAATGGTGTTGTCCTCGATCAGATCGAGCAGCCCGCCAAGCGCCGCGGCAGGAACCGGTGAATTGTGGATCTCCAGATCAAGATCTTTCAGGCGGCCTGCCAGTTCGTTGATCACCCAGTTGGCGGCCAGCTTCGGGTCCTTCCGCTTCTCCGCCACGGTCTCGAAATAGGCGGCGTCCTCCTTGTCCGCCACCAGGACGGCTGCGTCTTCCGCATTCAGGCCATAGTCGCCCTCGAAGCGCGCTTTTTTCGCGTCCGGCAATTCCGGCAGGGACGCCTTGATCTCCGCGATCCAGTCGGGGTCAAGCTCCAGCGGCAACAGGTCCGGGTCGGGGAAATAGCGGTAGTCGTGGGCCTCTTCCTTGGAACGCATGGCGCGGGTCTCACCGCGGTCGGCATCGAACAGGCGGGTCTGCTGCTCGATCTCACCGCCTGCTTCCAGAATTTCCACCTGGCGGCGGGCTTCAACTTCAACAGCCTGGCGGACGGAGCGGATGGAATTGACGTTCTTGATCTCGCAGCGGGTACCGAGGTCAGTATCGCCCAGGAGCCGCACGGACACGTTCACGTCTGCACGCAGGGAGCCTTGCTCCATGTTGCCGTCACAGGTGCCGAGGTAGCGCAGGATCGAGCGCATCTTGGTGACATAGAGCCCGGCTTCTTCCGAGCCGCGGATATCCGGGCGGGAGACAATCTCCATCAGCGCCACGCCAGCGCGGTTCAGGTCCACATAAGTGCGGTGCGGGTCCATGTCGTGGATCGACTTTCCCGCATCCTGCTCCAGATGCAGACGCTCGATGCCAATCTCGCGGGTCGAGCCATCAGGCATGTCGAGGGTCAGGATGCCCTCCCCCACAATCGGATCCTTGAATTGGCTGATCTGGTAGCCAAAGGGCAGATCCGGATAAAAATAATTCTTGCGGTCGAAGACCGAGCGTTCGTTGATCTTCGCATTCAGGCCGAGGCCTGTCCGCACCGCCTGCTCCACGCATTTCTGGTTGATCACCGGCAGCATGCCCGGCATCGCCGCGTCCACCAGGGAGACCTGGCTGTTGGGCGCCGCGCCGAATGCAGTGGACGCGCCCGAGAACAGCTTGGCGTCCGAGACCACCTGCGCATGGACCTCAAGGCCCACCACAATTTCCCACTCGCCCGTTTCGCCTTTGATCGTTCTCATCAGGATATCCGCACCGGATTACACCGCCCGTGTCAGGCCACCATCGACCCGGATGTTCTGGCCGGTGATATAGCCCGCTTCGTCGGAGACGAGAAAGGCCACCGTTGCCGCAATCTCCGCCTCAGTGCCATAGCGCTTCATAGGCACACTTGCCGCGATCTCATCTTTCGTCGGCAGACTGTGGATAAAGCCCGGCAGCACATTGTTCATGCGTACATTCTGTTCAGCATGTGCGTCGCAGAACAACTTGGTGTAAGCCGCAAGACCCGCGCGGAAGACACCCGAAGTAGGGAAGCGCGGATCCGGCTCGAAGGCGGCAAATGTGGAGATGTTGACGATGACGCCGCCGCCCTGGGCAATCATGGTAGGCGTCACCAGGCGCGCCATGCGCACGGCCGGCATCAGGTAATAGTCCATGCCCAGATGCCAGTCTTCGTCGCTGATTTCCAGCACCGCGCCCTTGGGTCCGTGACCGGCGCTGTTGACCACCGCATCGATGCGGCCCCACCGGTCCAGGGTACCATCCACAAGGCGCTTGAGATCGGCCACATCCAGGTTAGAGCCGGTAACGCCCAGGCCACCGAGTTCCTCTGCCAGCGCCTCGCCTTTGCCTGAGGAGGACAGGATCGCCACATTGTAGCCACGGCTGGCCAGTTCCCGTGCGCTAGCTGCGCCCATGCCGCTGCCTGCGGCGGTGATGATGGCGGTTTTCTCGGTCATGTGACGTCTTTCGATGTGAGTGGGTGTTCAAGAAGGGTGCGGCCCGTGGCAGCAAACCCGCGACGGGCGTACCATTTGGCCAGGTTCGTGTTGGCCTGGGCGTGGCCGGTCAGCACCACCTGCACGTCGGCGCAGCCGCGAGCCCGAGCTTCTTTCAATATTGCGTCGACCAGCGAGGATGCAACACCCCGGCCCCGCCAGGCAGGCGCGACATAGATGTCCTCCAACTCGGCATACAGGCCAACTTCCAAACCATAACTGGTGCTGAGTGCCGCCGCTCCGGCGATCTCGCCCCCGGCGCCGTTAATAGCCTCGGCCACGAAGCAAGCTGTATCGTCCCGGTCGATCAGCCCAGGCAGGTTTTTCGCGACGGCATCGGTCGCGTGCGCGAGACCCTCTTCCCGGTAGAAGGCCTC